>SHYP01000022.1 GCA_009692725.1 Dehalococcoidia bacterium | reverse complement strand
CCGCTCCACCTCCCGCAGCTTCCGCACGATCTGCTCCGGCGTGTGCCTGCGTCCCTTCACCGTGATGTCCTCCGCCACCCACCTTCGTGGGCCAAAAGACTCTCATCAACGGTGGTCTCGCTTCAGGGGGTCGGGTCAGTTGGGGCGCGCGACCGCTTGCGCTTCATGCGCCAGTTTTTCGTCCGGCGACGGGCGTTGATTCCAGAGATTGTCGTTGTCATCGGCCTGTATGACTTGGCGGCTGGTCAGCTGCCAGCGAGTTAGCAGCTGCCTCATATCGGCGATGTTGTTGGCAGCCTACCGTTCGGCGCTGTCCTGTTAGTGGGGCTGCTACTGCTTCTTGCCGTCGCAATAGAGGGTGGATACCGAACCTCTCGCGAAACCGCGAGCGCTGTAGTGTCGGTTCCCGGAACATCGACCGCTCTGCGGGTGTCACCGGCCAACGTGCAAATGAGTCTCTACGGCACCGGCGGCGTAGCCGTGCTTCTTGAGGGGGGCTCGCGGCCACGGCCTGATAGTACTGGGCGCTGGACAAAGCTGGATGTGTTGATCCAGGCCGCTCGCAATGTGCGCGTGGAGGATTTGGTGCTCGAAATCGCTGGCGCTCGGGCCGCCACCACATGGACACCGATGGATGTCCAGTTCATCCCGACGCGTGTAGATGTCTGGGCTAATCTTGCTGCGACCGTGAGTAACGGAGTGCACTCTGTCCGGCTGCTCGCCTATGCCGAGGACGAATGGTGGAGTTCGAGGCCGTTCGAGTACGACGCTAGTGGTTGATGAGTTCGATCCGGAGCAAACGTCCACCGTCGGCTTCAAAACGGGGTATTCGCCAACGCGGGTGCGCGTTACCATGGCCGAGCTGGGGTCGCTCGGCGGCCGTGACTCCCCGCGCGGCAGGCCGGTCGGCACCAGCTAGGTCGCTCCCCGCGATCGGCGCGCCATGGTTCGCACTCGTTACACGGCGTGGGTCGGTGTGCTTGCGGCGCTCGGCGTCGCGCTGCTCGCGCTGTCGACGCTGACCGCGGCGGGGCGGCTGGAGGCGGCGGCGGGCGAGCTGCTTACGTCGCCGGTGCGCGCCCTGCACGAGCTGGCGCGGCCGGTCGCGGAGGTGGCGCTGCACGCGGGGCAGCTGGGCCGGCTCAGCCGCGAGAACGCGCGGCTCCAGCAGGACGTCGCACGGCTCGAGGCGGAGGGCGCGGCGCTGCGCCAGGCCGTCTCGGCGCACGACGAGGGCGCGGCCCTCGCGGCGGCTGTCGGGGGGGCGGCCGGGCATCTGCAAGCCTCGGTGGTCGTGCGCGACCCGGCGCCGGGCCGCCGCCAACTGCTGATCGACCGCGGCGCGGCGGACGGCGTGGTGGTCGGGCAGCCTGTGCTGGGGCCGAGCGCGACGCTGGTCGGCATCGTCGTGGAAGTGCAGCCGCGGCGCGCGCGCGTGCGGCTGCTGCGCGACGCGGCGTCGGCGGTGGCGAGCGTGGGGCAGCAGTCCCGCACGCCGGGCACGCTGACCGGCGGCGACGGCGGGCTGCACCTCGAGCTCGTGCCGCTGGGCGCGCCGCTCACCGTCAGCGAGCTCGTGGTCAGCTCGCCGCTCGGCGGCATGCTGCCGCCGGGCCTGCTGATCGGGCGCGTCGCGGCGGTGCGCGGGCAACCGCACGAGCTGTTCGCAACGGTGACCGTGGAGCCACTGACGGACGACGCAGCGCTCGATCAGGTGCTGGTCGTCACGAGCTTCCTGCCGACGGACGCCGCCGTGAGCGACCGGCGATGAGCCGCGCGCTGCCGGGTGCTGCCGTGGCGGCACTCGCGTTCGCGGCGGCGCTCGCGCAGGCGGTGCTGCCGGGTGCGCTCGCGCTCGACGTGGAGCTCGCGCCCGCGCTGCCGGTCGCGTTGCTGGCGGCGTGGGCGGCGGTGCGCGCGCCCGGCGAGACGCCGGCTGCCGCGGTGTGCGCGGCGCTACCGCTCGGCGTGCTCTCGGCGGAACGCACGGGCTGGTTCGTGCTGGCGCTGCTGCCGACGGTGGCGCTCGCGCTGCTGCCGCAGCCGCGCGTGGGGCATCGCGTGCTGCGGGCGGCGCTCGCAGGCGCGGGAGGCGGCGCGGCGTACCTCGCCGTGCTGCTGCTCGCAGCGGGGCGCTGGCGCGAGCTGCTGCTGGGCGCGGACGTGCTGCTGCCGGTGGCCGCGACGACAGCGGCTGTCGCGTTCGTGCTCGGACTGGCGCTGTGGCCGTGGCGGGAGCGGCCGCGGAGCCTGTTCGCATGAGCGACGCGCGGCTGCGGGTGCTGCAGCTGGCTGCGCTCGCGCTGTTCGCGCTGCCCGCGCTGCAGCTCGCGCACGTGCAGCTGTTCTCCGGCGGCCGCTACGAGCAGGCGCTGGTGGCGCGCCAGCTGCGCACGTTCACGCTGGCACCGGCGCGCGGCGTGATCGTCGATCGCAACGGCGTCGTGGTCGCGCGCAACCAGCCGCGGTTCTCGGTGCAGCTGGTGCCCGGCGAGCTGTCCAGCGATGCCGCCGCGCGCCGCGACGCGCTGCTGCGCGTGGAGCGCTTCGCGGGGACGCCGTACGCGACGATCGAACGGGCGGTGAGCGCCGGCGAGCGCTCGGTCGACCCGTTCGTCGCGGTAACGGTCGTCGACGGCGTGTCGCTCGAACGCGCGATCGCGCTGCGCGCGGCGTTCGCGGGCCTCGCGGGTGTGCACGTCGAGGCGGCCCCCGCGCGCGTCTACGAGCACGGCGAGCTACTGGCGCATGTGCTGGGCTACACCGGGCCGATCGCGGAGCAGGACGCTGCCGAGTACGCGCGCGCGGACTACCCGCTCAACGCGATCGTCGGGCAGGCGGGCGTGGAGCTGGTCTACGAGCGCGCGCTGCGCGGCGTGGCGGGCACGCGCCTGATCGCCGCCGACCTGTCCGCGGCGGCGCTCGCGCGCGCGCGCAGCGTGGCGCCACAGCCCGGCGCGGAGCTCGTGCTCGCGCTCGACGTGCGGCTGCAGGAGGCCGCGACGGCGGCGCTGCGCGACGGCATCGCGGCGGGGCTGCCGCGCGACGGCCGCGATGCGAGCGGCGGCGTGGCCGCGGCGGCGGGAGCGGCGCTGGTGATGGACGTGCGCAACGGCGACCTGCTGGCGCTCGCCTCGCTGCCGGGCTACGACGTCAACACGCTCGCCGTCGCGGAGCCGCTGGGCGTGGAGCGGCTGCTCAGCGATCCGGCGCGGCCGCTGCTGCATCGCGCGTACATGGAGGTGCACGCGCCGGGCTCGATCTTCAAGCCGGTCGTCGGCGCGGCGGCGCTGCAGGAGGGCGTCGCGACGGCGCGCACGTTGATCACGAGCAACGGCGCGATCACGGTGCAGGACCGCTACCGGCCGGGCGTGCAGTACGTGTTTCGCGACTGGGCCGCGCACGGGACGCTCGACTTCGCGGGCGGGCTCGCGCGCTCGTCGGACGTGTACTTCTACCTGCTCGCGGGCGGCTACGACGAGGCGGGGCACGCGACGTTCGCGGGGCTGGGCGAGGAGCGGCTCGCGCGCTACACGCGCGCGTTCGGCTTCGGCGAGCGCACGGGGCTGGACCTCCCGGGCGAGGCGGCGGGGCTCGTGCCAGACGACGCGTGGAAGCAGCGCACGTTCGGGCAGGCGTGGGTGCTGGGCGACACGTACACGTTCGGCATCGGGCAGGGCTACTTCACGGCGACACCCCTGCAGATGGCGGTGGCGATCGCCGCGATTGCGAACGGTGGGGAGCGCGTGACGCCACGCGTGGCGCGCGCGCTGCGCGAGGGCGGCGTCGAGCGCGCGCGGCCCGCGACGTCGCGCGGGCGCGTGCCAGTGGCGGAGGAGCACCTCGCCACGGTGCGCGCGGGCATGCTCGCCGCGGCCAGCGCGGGCGGCACGGCGACGGAGGGCAAGCCGGGGCAGCTCACGATCGGCGGGAAGACGGGCACGGCGGAGTTCGGCACGCGCCGCCCGGACGGCTCGTACGATGCGCACGCGTGGTACGTGGCGTTCGCGCCGTACGAGCGGCCGGAGGTCGCCGTCGTCGTCTATCTCGAGCACGGCACGGGCGCGATCCACGCGGCGCCGGTGGCGCGGCGCATCCTGGAGGCGTGGGCGGCACGCGCCGTCGCGCCGGCGGTGGCGGCGAGCGCGCGATGATGCGCAGCGCGCGCTGGCACGTCGTTCGACGACAGGGCGCGTGGCCGCTGCGCCGCACGGACGGCTGGCTGTGGCTGGCGGTGCTGCTGCTCGTCGGCGCGGGACTGCTGCTGATTCACTCGGCGACGCACGCCGACGCGCCGGATGCGCGGGTCGCGCCGGCGGCGGCGCGACAGGGCGCGTACGCGGCGCTCGGTGCGCTCGCGATGCTGGCCGCGGCGCGCGTCGATGCGCGCTCGTTCGCGCGCTGGTCAGCGGCGTGCTACGTGCTGGCGGCGCTGCTGCTTGCGGTGGTGCTGGTGGCCGGGGTGCGCGAGCACGGGGCGCGGCGCTGGCTGGGCGCGGGCGGGCTCTCCGTGCAGCCGTCCGAGTTCGCAAAGCTCGCGCTAGTGCTGGCGCTGGCCGCGTACGCGACAGGCCGGCGGCCGGACGCGCGCGCGGTGCTGGTGAGCGCGGCGATCGCGGCGTTGCCGCTGGGGCTAGTCGCGCTGCAGCCGGACCTCGGCACGCTGCTGGTGCTGGCGGCGACATGGGTCGCGATGCTCGTGGTGTGGGGGGTGCCGTGGCGCGTGCTGGGCGGGGGCGCGCTGGCGGCGCTCGCGCTGGGGCCGCTGCTGTTCGCGACGGCGGTGCCGGACTACCAGCGCGAGCGGCTGGCGGTGTTCCTGGACGCCGATCGCGATCCGCTGGGCAGCGGCTTCAACCTGCGCCAGGTGGAGCTTGCGCTGGGGACGGCGGGGCCGTTCGGGCACGGGCTGTTCAGCGGCGCGGACACGCACCTGGACGCGGTGGCGGCGCGAGCGAGCGACTTCATGTTCGGCTTCCTCGGCGCGGAGCTGGGGCTCGTGGGCGGCGCCGCGGTGCTCGTGCTGCTGGCGACGGTGGTGCTGCGCGGGCTGCGCACAGCGCGCCAGGCGCCGGACGCGTTCCCGCGGCTGCTGGGGGCGGGGCTGAGCGCGATGGTGCTCGCGCAGGCGGCGCTCAACGTGGCGGTGAACCTGCGGCTGTTCCCGGCGACGGGCGTGCCGCTGCCGTTCGTGTCACAGGGCGGCTCCGCGCTCGTGGCGATGTTGCTCGCGGTGGGCATGCTGCAGAGCGTCGCGGCACAGCGCCCGCCAACGACGGGCGAACGCTGGCGCTGAGCGTCGGCGTGGGCGCGCGCAACCGTCGACGCGGACCGAAATGCTGCGCTGAGGCTACGCGCGCAGGCGCAGCCGGATGTCGACCTCGCGCTCGACGTACGTCCACGCGACGCCGGCGACGAACGCGTAGCGCCGAGGCGCGCCCGCGCGGACGGCTGACGCGCCGCGCCGGTCGGTTTGCACGACGCCGCCCCGTTCCCGCACGAACCGCGTGGTTGAACGACCAGAGGAGCCGCTTGCGCGGCCCCTCTGTGTGATTCGACTCGATGCGCCGCGCTAGGTCGTGAGCGCGGGCTCCGCGAGCTCCGGCTCGGCCGATGGCTCGGCGAGGACACGCTCGGCCGTGACCTGGCCCTCGATGTAGTCGAGGCGTACGGTGTCGCCTTCCACGAAGCGGCCTTCGAGCAGCGCGTCGGACAGGCGGTCTTCGACCTCGTTCTGGATGACGCGGCGCAACGGCCGCGCACCGAACACGGCGTCGAAGCCCTCGGACCCGAGGTGGTCGAGCAGCGCAGGCGTCGGATCGAACGCGATGCCCTTCTGCTTGAGGTTCAAGCGCACGTCGGCCAGTTGCAGGTCCACGATGCTCCGGATGTGCTCCGCGCCGAGCGAGTGGAACACGACGGACTGGTCGATGCGGTTGAGGAACTCGGGGCGGAAGACGCGCTTCATCTCCTCGGTGACGCGCCCCTTCATCCGCTCGTACGCTTGCTCGGCGGTCTTCACCTCGTCCTGCGCGGTCGCGAAGCCGAAGCGCGCGTCCTTGCGGATGAGGTCCGATCCGACGTTGGAGGTCATGATGATGATGGTGTTGCGGAAGTCCACCTTGCGGCCCTTCGCGTCGGACAGGTGCCCGTCGTCGAAGATCTGCAGCAGCATGTTGAAGACGTCCGGGTGGGCCTTCTCGATCTCGTCGAGCAGGATCAGACAGTAGCTGCGCCGGCGCACGAGGTCCGTGAGCTGGCCGCCATCGTCGTAACCCACGTAGCCGGGCGGCGAGCCGACCAGCCGCGACACGGTGTGCTTCTCCATGAACTCGGACATGTCGAGGCGGACGATGTTGTCCTTCGACCCGAACATGAACTCGGTCAGCATCTCGGCGAGGTAGGTCTTCCCGACGCCGGTGGGGCCGAGGAACATGAACGTGCCGATCGGCCGTTTCGGGTCCTTGAGGCCGGCGCGTGCGCGGCGGACCGCCTTCGCGACCGCCCCGATCGCTTCCTCCTGGCCGATCACGCGGTCCCTGAGGAACTGCTCCATCTCCAGGAGCCGCGCCGATTCCTCGGACGCGATGCGCGTGAGCGGGATGCCGGTCCACATGGACACGACATCGCGGATGTCTTCCTCGCCGACGATCGGCTGCTCGGAGGTGCGCTCGCTCTGGACCTGCTCTTCGAGCTCTTCGAGCTTGCTCTGCAGGCGCACTTCGCGCTCGCGCAGCTCAGCGGCGTACTCGTACTGCTGGCTGGCGATCGCCTGGTCCTTCTCGCGCCGCAGCGCCTCGAGGCCCTTGGTGGCCTCGCGCACGGACGGCGGCGTCGAGTAGCGGCGGATGCGCACGCGCGCAGCCGCTTCGTCGACAAGGTCGATCGCCTTGTCGGGCATGAAGCGGTCGGAGACGTAGCGGGCACCGAGCTCGGCGGCGGCCTTCAACGCCTCGTCCGAGATCTTGAGCTTGTGGTGCTCTTCGTACGCGCCGCGCACCCCCTGGAGGATCTGGATGGTCTCGTCGACAGAGGGCTCGTCGACGCGCACGGGCTGGAAGCGGCGCTCGAGGGCGGCGTCGCGTTCGATGTGCTTGCGGTACTCGTCGAGCGTGGTGGCGCCGATGGCCTGCAGCTCGCCGCGCGCGAGCGCGGGCTTGAGGATGTTCGCGGCGTCCACCGCGCCCTCGGCCGCGCCGGCGCCGACGAGCATGTGCAGCTCGTCGATGAACAGGATGCAGTTCTTCGAGGTGCGGATCTCCTCGATCACTTTCTTCAGGCGCTCTTCGAACTCGCCGCGGTACTTGGTGCCGGCAACGAGCGAGCCGATGTCGAGCGTGAGCATGCGCTTGCCGAGCAGCGTCTCCGGCACGTCGCCGGCGATGATGCGGTGCGCAAGGCCCTCCGCAATGGAGGTCTTGCCGACGCCCGGCTCACCGATGAGCACAGGGTTGTTCTTGGTGCGGCGCGAGAGAATCTGCACGACGCGCTCGATCTCGCGTTCGCGGCCGATCACGGGGTCGAGCTGGCCGGCGCGCGCTGCGGCGGTGAGGTCGACGCCGAGCTGGTCGAGCGTGGGGGTGCGGGCGGTCTGGCGGCCGACGGCACCCGCGGGCGTCGCGCCCTGGGGCTGGGTCTGCGCGAGGATGCGCGTGGTTTCGCCACGCACGCGCTCGAGGTTGACGCCGAGGCTTTCGAGCACGCCCGCGGCGATGCCTTCGCCCTCGCGGACGAGGCCGAGCAGCAGGTGCTCCGTGCCGATGTACGAGTGGCCGAGGCGGCGCGCCTCGTCGACGGCGAGCTCGATGACGCGCTTGGCGCGCGGCGTAAGGCCGATCTCACCGGTGGTGGCGCGGTCGCCGCGGCCGATGATGAACTCGACCGCCGAACGCACCTTGTTCAACTCGACGCCAAGGTTCGAGAGCACCTTGGCGGCGACCCCGTCGCCTTCGCGGACGAGGCCGAGCAACAGGTGCTCCGTGCCGATGTAGTTGTGGTTGAAGCGCTGCGCTTCCTCCTGCGCGAGGGTGAGCACCCGGCGCGCGCGCTCGGTGAATTTGTCGAATCGGTCGGCCATGTGAGACTCCGTCCGTCCTGCGAGATCAAGGCTAACACAGGGCCTTAGAGCGGGCGAGTAAACGCCCACAGCCCTCGATCGGGGTCGCAGCGACTGTGCTCATTGTCGTCAAACAGGGCGCCTGCGGCCCTTAGGGAATCCCGTATGCGCCCCCCGGGGAAGGTGAGGCCGGGTCCGAGCGTGCACCGATGACGTGGCAAAGCCGCGTGTGAGCTCGCAGCCGACCCGGCGCCCGGGACCGGGCGACCGTACGCGTAGTGCGCGTTACTCGGTGACGGGCGCCTCGGTGGCAGTCTCCGCGGCAACGGGGGCCTCAGCAACGGGCGTCTCGGCAACGGGCGTCTCGGCAACGACGGCCTCGACGACGACGGCCTCGGCAATGGGCGTCTCGGCAACGGGCAGCTCGGCGACGGGCGCCTCAGCGGCGGTGTCCTCGCTGCCCTGGGCGCGCTCCTGAGCCTGCTGCATGGCGGCGGCCATCGCCGTTATCGGAGGGGCTTCCTCGCGCTCACGCTCGCGTTCGCGCTGCTGGTCGCCGCCGCCGTGCTCGTCGCCGCGCGACGCGGGGCCACGGCGCGACGCTTCGTCGGCGCGGGCGACGAGGCGAGCATCGAGGATGCGCGCCTCGTCCGGGAAGGCCTCGGCGGCCTCGGGCGGGATGGCGAGCACGTGGCCGAGGTCGTCGAAGCGCCAGCCGCGGTCCTCGGCCTCGGAGCGCGCCTCGCGCAGGGAGAGGCCGAGGCGATGGCGGTCATGCTCGATGCGCACGATCTTGAGCGGGATGAGGTCGCCCTCTTCGACGACTTCCTGGGGGTGCGTGATGCGGCGGTCGACGAGCTCCGAGACGTGCACGAGGCCTTCGACCGGTCCGGGCAATCGCGTGAACGCGCCGAAGGCGACGAGCTTGGTGACGACGCCGGGCACGACGTCGCCCACGGCGTAGCGCGCGATGAGGTCCTGCCACTGCTCGGGCGCGGCGCGGCGGATCGACAGCGCGATCTTCTTATTCTCCTGGTCTACCTTCATCACGTAGACCTTGACCTCGTCGCCGATGTGGAAGCGCTCCTCCGGGTTGATGTTGCGGTCCCAGGAGAGCTCGGAGAGGTGCGCGAGGCCGTCGGCGCCGCCAAGGTCGACGAACACGCCGAAGTTGCGGATCGAGGTGACGCGGCCGTCGCGGATCTCGCCCTCGTGCAGCTCGTCGAGCAGGCGTTCCTTTTGCTCGGTGCGCCACTCTTGCAGCGCGGCGCGCTCGGAGAGGATGGCGCGGTTGCGGCGGCGGTTGATCTCGATGACCTTCAGGCGCAGCTTGCGGCCGACCTGGTCGGACAGCGCGGCGGTGCCTTCAGAGCCGGGTTTCGCGCCGACGACCTGCGACATGGGGATGAAGGTGTTGACGCCCTCGACGTTGGCGAGCAGGCCGCCCTTGTTGTAGCCGGTGACCTCGGCCTCGAAGATCTCGCCGTCGTCGAAGCGCTGCTGCAGCACGCGCCAGCCTTGTTCGCCGCGCGCGCGGTCTACGGAGAGCAGCACGCGGCCCTCGCTGGTTTCCGGCTGCACGACGTAGACGAGCACTTGCTCGCCGACGCGCAGGTGGGAGCCGGGGTCGGAGCCGAGCGAGTGCATTTCGCTTGTGGGGATGATGCCTTCGGACTTGGAGCCGATGTCGACCAGGTCGACGAGGACGCCTTCGCGCTCGTGCGCCATGACGATGCCCTCGACGACTTCGCCGCGGCGCAGCGAGCGGGGCTCTGGCATGCCGCCTGCATCGAGCAGCGCGGCCATGTCCATGATTTCTGCGTTCGGGTCGGTCGACGTGTCCATCACCTGCGCATTGCCTCCGGAAAAGGATTGCCCGCGGCCGCCTGTGCAGTGCAGAGCGCGAGCGGCGGGCATCATATCACGCCGCATCCACGGCGACGCACTGCGGGCGGTCAGCGTGCATGCGGTTGGTGCAGGAAGCGAGCCACCCCGCCTGCTTCCCCCTCGCGCCGTGTGCACGGGACGAGGGGAAGGCGGGCGGGGTGGCTCACATAGCCCTGGCGGTGGCCTATTTTCCACGCCCGGTTGCCCGGGGAGTATCGTCGGCGCTGCGGCGTTTCACTTCCGTGTTCGGGATGAGAACGGGTGGGGCCACCGCGCTCTAACCACCAAGGTCGCCAGTATCGCGCAGCTTTGTGGCGCGCGCAAATGAAGGAGGGCTCGAACGCAACCGGGCACTGAGGCCACAGCAGACTCGCGGGACCGCCTGCAACAGCTCGTCAACGGGTACCAGGGGTCGCGGGCGATCCACGTCGCAGCGACGCTCGGCATCGCCGATCTGCTGGCGAACGGCGAGCGCAACTGCGACGAGCTGGCCGAGGCGACGGCGACGGACGCCGGCTTCCTGTACCGGCTGTTGCACGCCCTGCCCAGCGTAGGCGTGTTCGAGGGAGCGCGCCGGTGCCCAGCTCGGGCTGACGCCGCTCAGCGACCAGCTGCGCTCGGATGCGCCGGCGTCGCTCGCAGGCTGGGCGGCATTCATCGCGCGACCGTTTTACTGGGACGTGTGGGCGCAGCTGCTGCACAGCGTGCGTACCGGCGAAAGCGGCTTCCGGCACCTGCACGGCGTGTCATCGTGAGATTACCGGCGCCAGCATCCCCAGGAGAACGAGGTATTCAATCCCGCGATGAGCGACACGATGAGCGCTCCGCAAGTCGCGCACGGCGCGGAGGCGTACGACTTCGGGCGGTTGAGCTCGGTGACGGACGTGGGTGGCGACGACGGCGCGTTGCTGTCGGCGATCCTCGCCGCTCACCGCGTGGTGCGCAGGGTGTTGTTCGACCTCCCGCACGTGGTCGCAACGGCGCGCGACGTGCTGGAGCGAGCCGGCGTGCAAGACCGTTGTGAGGTGGTGGCGGGAGCTTCTTCGACGCGGTGCCGGGTGCCGTCGACGTCTACGTTCTGGAGGCGGTGATCACGACTGGGATAATGCAGCAGCGTCGGCCATCCTGCGGCGGTGCCGGGCCGCAATGGCGGCCGATGGGCGCGTGCTGGTGGTGGAGCGGGAGCTGGCGCCGCCCAACCAAGGGGCGACGGTGAAGTTCTCTGAACTGAACATGCTGGTGTTCCCAGGGGGCCGCGAGCGCACGCGCGGAGAATTCGAGGCGCTCCTTCCGGCGGCCGGCTTCCGGCTGGCGGCGGCGCTGCCGGCAGCCTCGAGTCCGTCGGTGTTCGAGGGGGTACGTGCGTAGCGCGGCGTCAAGGCGGCGGTCGCTGCCCGCGTCCTGCCCCGAGTGGCGCAACGCATTGCGATACAAACAACGAGGGCGGCTTGCGCCGCCCTCGTTCGTTGCTTGGTAGCGGGAGAGGGATTCGAACCCCCGACCTTCGGGTTATGAGCCCGACGAGCTACCGCTGCTCCATCCCGCGCCGCTATCCGACTTCGCTGCCGCTGCAGCGTACTCGACCATTGTCACACAGCTGCCGGTGCGCGGCCAGCGCGGGGGTTGCCCCTCGGGGTGGCGCGCGCCTCGGCGAGACGCACCTGCAGACAGAATATTGCGCGAGCATTGAACACAGCGTGGCCGCGTCCGGGAGTGCGAACGAGCGAAGATGTCTGACGAGTATGGTCAAGCCCTCGACCATTAGTACCACTTAGCTGCGTGCATTGCTGCACGTGCACCTGTGGCCTATCAAGCGGGTAGTCTGCCCGCGGTCTTACCTGGTTAACCCAGTGGGAGGCCTCATCTTGAAGGCGGCTTCGCGCTTAGATGCTTTCAGCGCTTATCCGTTCCGGACTTGGCTACCCGGCAATGCCCTTGGCAGGACAACCGGCACACCAGAGGTCCGTTCACCCC
>SHYP01000021.1 GCA_009692725.1 Dehalococcoidia bacterium | reverse complement strand
GCGACGACGGAGCGGCTGCCGGTGGACCGCATCGCGCCGGACGTGGTGTCGCGGCAGTCGGTGAGCCAGCCGGTGCAGACGGGGATCAAGGCGATCGACGCGATGGTGCCGATCGGGCGCGGGCAGCGCGAGCTGATCATCGGCGACCGTTCGACGGGGAAGACGGCAATCGCGCTGGACACGATCATCAACCAGCGCGGCGGCGACTTGATCTGCGTGTACGTGGCGATCGGCCAGAAGGACGCGAAGGTCGCGCAGACGGTGGCAACGCTCGATCAGCACGGTGCGATGGCGCACACGATCGTGGTGGTGGCGGGCGCGTCGGAGTCGTCGGCGCTGCAGTACCTCGCGCCGTACGCGGGCTGCGCGATGGCGGAGTACTTCTTGGGCCAGGGCAAGGACGTGCTGATCGTGTACGACGATCTGACAAAGCACGCGTGGGCGTACCGCCAGATCTCGCTGTTGCTCAAGCGGCCGCCAGGGCGCGAGGCGTACCCGGGTGACGTGTTCTACCTGCACTCGCGGCTGCTGGAGCGCGCGGCGCGGCTGGACGCGGCGCACGGTGGCGGCTCGATCACGGCGCTGCCGATCATCGAGACGCAGGCGGGCGACGTGTCGGCGTACATCCCGACGAACGTGATCTCGATCACGGACGGGCAGATCTTCTTGGAGGCGGACATCTTCAACGCCGGGCAGCGGCCGGCGATCAATCCGGGCATCTCGGTATCGCGGGTGGGCGGGTCGGCGCAGACGCGGGCGATGCGGTCGGTGGCGGGGACGCTGCGGCTCGACCTCTCGCAGTTCCGCGAGCTCCAGGCGTTCGCGCAGTTCGGCACGGACGACCTGGACCCGGCGACGCGGCAGCAGCTGGAGCGCGGACGGCGGCTGACGGAGCTGCTGAAGCAGCCGCAGTTCCGGCCGCAGACGCTGGCGGAGCAGGTGTCGATCATGTTCGCGGGCGTGCGCGGGTATCTCGATGACGTGCCCGTGGAGCAGGTGGCGGCGTTCGAGAGCGGTCTGCACGAGTACCTGCGTGCGAGCGCGAGCGGGCTGATGGAGGTGATCCAGACGTCCGGGCTGCTGGGCAGCGAGCAGGAAGAGCAGCTGCGCGCGGCGATCGCGAACTTCAAGGGCACGGTCGCGTACTAGGCTCGCGTTGCAGGCTCACGCGCGCGTGCGCACGGCGGGCGGTTCGAGGAAGCGGTCGATGATGGCGAGCAGCGCTGCGGAGCGTGGAGCGGGGCGGTAGATGGCAGGCGCCGGCGCAGTACGCGCGATCCGTGATCGCATTCGGTCCGTCGAGAGCACCTCGAAGGTCACGAAGGCGATGGAGCTGGTCGCGGCGTCGAAGATGCGGCGCGCGCAGGATCGCGCGTTGTCGTCGCGGCCGTACGCGGACCAGATGCGGGGCGTGCTGGCGCAGCTGGCGGGGTACGCGGCGAGCGCGGACCCGGACACGCTGCACCCGCTGCTCAAGCAGCGGCCGGTGCGGCACTTTGCGTTCATCCACATCACGGCGGATCGCGGGCTCGCGGGCGGGCTGAACGCCAACATGAATCGCGCGGGCGCGGTGCTGGCGCTGGAGCACCAGCCGCGCGTGGAGCGCGTGTCGGTGCTGACGGTGGGGCGCAAGGGGCGGGACTTCTTCCGGCGCGCGGGCTTTCCGTCGCTTGCGGAGTTTACGGAGCTGGGCGATTACCCCGGTATGAACGCGATCTTGCCGATTGCGCGGATCGTCATGGACGACTACATGCGCGGGGAGATCGACCAGGTGTACCTGGGCTATCAGCGCTTCGTGAACACGGCGGTGCAGCGCCCGACGCTGCGGCAGGTGCTGCCGGTGACGGCGCCGGAGGGCAGCGCTGCGGGGAACGTCGACTTCCTGTTCGAGCCGTCGCCGGAGCGGCTGTTGGAGACGTTGCTGCCGCGCTACGTCGAGATGCAGATCCTCGAGGCGGTGCTGGACGCCGCGGCGTCTGAGCAGTCCGCGCGGATGGTGGCGATGCGGGCCGCCACGGACGCGGCGCGGGAGATGGTGGCGGACCTGACGCTCACCTACAACAAGGCACGGCAAGAGCTGATCACGAACGAGCTGCTGGACATCGTGGGCGGCGTGGCCGCGCTCGAGGCGTAGCGGGCCGAACTGCTGAGAGCGCGCTGCGCGCGCGGGAGGTTGCGAGATGGCGAACGGTGTCGTGCGGCAGGTGATCAGCACGGTGGTGGACGTGGAGTTCCCGAGCGGGGAGCTGCCCGAGATCTATAACGCGGTGTCGATCGACCTCGCGGGCGGCAAGACGTTGATGACCGAGGTGCAGCAGCACCTGGGTAACAACTGGGTGCGCTGCCTGGCGCTCGACTCGACGGACGGGTTGCAGCGCGGCGCGACGGCGAACGACACGGGCGCGCCGATCCAGGTGCCGGTGGGTCCGGAGACGCTGGGGCGCATTTTCAACGTGCAGGGCGAGCCGCTGGATCCGGGCGCCTCGATGGAGGGGGTGCTGCGCTGGCCGATCCACCGCCGCCCGCCGACGTACGCAGAGCAGGAGACGTCCGCGCAGATGCTCGAGACGGGCGTGAAGGTGATCGACCTGATCGCGCCGCTTGCGCGCGGCGGCAAGGTGGGACTGTTCGGCGGCGCAGGGACCGGCAAGACGGTGGTGAACACCGAGTTGATCCGCAACCTGGCGACGGAGCACGGCGGCCTGTCGGTGTTCGCAGGCGTGGGCGAGCGCTCGCGCGAGGGCAACGACCTCTGGCACGAGATGCAGGCATCCGGCGTGCTGGACAAGACGGCACTGGTGTTCGGGCAGATGAACGAGCCGCCAGGCGTGCGGCTGCGGATCGCGCTGACGGGGCTGACGATGGCGGAGTACTTCCGCGACGTCGAGGGCCGCGACGTGCTGCTGTTCATCGACAACATCTACCGCTACACGCTGGCGGGCATGGAGGTGTCGGCGCTGCTGGGGCGGATGCCGTCGGCGGTGGGCTACCAGCCGACGCTGGCGACGGAGATCGGCGAGCTCGAGGAGCGCATCACGTCGACGCACAAGGGGTCGATCACGTCGTTCCAGGCGATCTACGTGCCGGCGGACGACTACACGGACCCGGGCGTGGCGACGACGTTCGGGCATCTGGACGCGACGGTGACGCTGGACCGGGCGCTGGTGGAGCAGGGGTTGTACCCCGCGGTGAACCCGCTCACCTCGAACAGCCGTATCCTCGACCCGCTGATCGTGGGCGAGGAGCACTACGCGGTGGCGTCCGGCGTGATCCGCACGTTGCAGCGCTACAAGGACCTGCAGGACATCATCGCGATCCTCGGCATCGAGGAGCTGGCGGATGAGGACAAGGCGATTGTGGCGCGCGCGCGGCGGGTGCAGCGCTTCCTCACGCAGCCGTTCTTCGTGGCGGAGCAGTTCACGGGCACGCCGGGGCGCTACGTGTCGGTGGCGGAGTCCGTGCGCGGCTTCAAGGAGATCCTCGAGGGGCGGCACGACGCGCTGCCGGAAAGCGCGTTCTACATGGTGGGCGGCATCGACGAGGCCGCCGAGAAGGCGCGCACGATGGCGGCGGGGGCGTAGCCGTGCCGCTGTCGCTGACGGTGGTGACGGCGGAGCGCACGGTGTTGCAGCGCGACGACGTGCTGCGCCTGATCGTGCCGGCAGCGGACGGGCAGATCACGATCCTGCCGAGCCACACGGCGCTGATGTCGAGCCTCGGCTTCGGCGAGCTGACGGTGGTGTGTCCGGGCGAGACCATCGGGCTGGCGTTGCTGGGCGGGTTCCTGCAGGTCGCGCATGATCGCGTGACCGTGCTTGCGGACGCAGCGGAGCGCGCGGACGAGATCAACGAGGAACGCGCGGACGCGGCGCGCGAGCGTGCGCAGCGCCGCCTCGCCGGCCAGCACGCGGGTGCCGAGGCGCTGAACGTGCTGCGCGCGCGACTCGCGGCGGAGCGGGCGTTGGTGCGCCTGCGCGTACGACGGCGCTATCACGGCACGGGCGTGCCGTCGCTGCGCGAGCGGGCGTAGCTCGCGTGGCGCGGTGTGGCTACGGCTGCCCGACGCCATGCACGTCATGAACGCGGCATGAGCGCAGCTTGAGCGAGACGAGTGTCGACCTCGACGTGGTGCGGGAGCTGGCGTGTGCGTTCGCGGAGCGCGAGGCGCGCGACTCGGAAGCGTATCCCGCGGCGAACGTCGCGGACCTGCATCGCGCGTCGCTGCTCGGTGCGCCGTTTGCGGCGGCGCTCGTGGGTGGTGGGGCGGCGCGGAGTCTGGTTGTGGCGGCGGTGCGGTGAGGGCTGTGGGCCACGCAGGGGTGCCCGCCGGGGCGCGCCCGACTATGCTCGATGGCGTGAACGCGGTGACGGTGGCGGAGCGGCTGGTGATCCGGGGCGGGCGGCCGCTGCGTGGGCGGGTGGCGGTGTCTGGGTCGAAGAACGCGGCGCTGTACGCGCTGGCGGCGGGGCTGTTGACCGCGGAGCCGGTGGTGTTGCACCGGGTGCCGGCGATCGCGGACACGGGCGAGATGACGGGGCTGCTCGCGGACCTCGGGGCGGCGGTGGAGGTGCGCGGCACCGACGTGCGCATCGAGGCGCGGGCGTTGTCCGGTGCGGCGGCGCCGGCGGAGCGGGTGGCGGCGCTGCGCGCGTCGTTCCTGGTGATGGGGCCGTTGCTCGGACGGCTGGGGGAGGCGGCGTGCCCGCCACCGGGGGGTGACGTGATCGGCGTGCGGCCGCTGGACGTGCACCTGGCGGGGTTCCGCGCGCTGGGGGCGGAGGTCGGGCGCGAGGGCGGGGCCTTTGTGGCGAGGGCGGCGCGGCTGCGCGGGGCGCGCGTGTTCCTCGACTACCCGAGCGTGCTGGGGACGGTGAACGTGCTGTTCGCGGCGGTGCTGGCCGAGGGCACCACCACGATCGTCAACGCGGCGGCCGAGCCCGAAGTGGCGATGGCGTGCGCGCTGCTGGAGGCGATGGGCGCGCGCATCGCGGGCGCGGGCGGCAACACGCTGATCGTCGAGGGCGTGGCGGCGTTGCACGGGGTGGAGTTCTCGATCATCCCGGACCGCATCGAGGCGGGGACGTACCTGCTGGCGGGGGTGGCGACGGGCGGCGAGGTGGAGGTGGTGGGGGCGGAGCTCGAGCATCTCGACAGCCTCGTGTCGAAGCTGCGCGAGGCGGGGGCGGTGGTGGAGGCGTGCGAGGGCGGCCTGCGCGCGCGGCGCGGCGCGACGCTGGAGGCGGTGCAGCTACAGGCGGTGCCGTACCCCGGCTTCGCGACGGACCTGCACGCACCGATGGCGGCGGCGCTGACGCAGGCGCGTGGCGTGTCGATCATCCACGAGCGGGTGTTCGAGAACCGGCTGCTGTACGTCGGCGAGCTGCGCGCGATGGGCGCGCGGATCACGACGGGCGGGCAGGCGGTGATGATCGAGGGGCCGACGCCGCTGTTCGGGATGGGGGTGCGCGCGCTGGACGTGCGCGCGGGGGCGGCGGTGGTGATCGCGGGCCTGTGCGCGGAGGGCGAGACGGTGATCCGCGACGTGGTGCACATCGATCGCGGGTACGCGGAGCTGGAGTCGCGGCTGCGGGCGCTGGGCGCGGACGTGCGGCGGGCGTAGGCCGCGCCGCGCGAGGCGGGCAACGCCCGGGGAGCGCAGTTGATCACGAAGCGCATCGGCATCGACCTGGGGACGGCGAACGTGCTCGTGTACGAGCGCGGGCGGGGGATCGTGCTGGAGGAGCCGGCGGTGGTCGCGCTGACGGAGCGCGACAACGAGGTGGTCGCGGTGGGCAGCGAAGCGCACGCGATGCTCGGCCGGCACCCCGGCAGCATCCAGGTGGTGCGGCCGATGCGCGACGGCGTGATCGCGGACTACCTGATCACGGAGGCGCTGTTGCGCTACCTGATCGCGCGCGTGATGGGGCGGATGCGGCTGGTGCGGCCGGAGGTGATGATCTCGGTACCCGTGGGGGTGACGAGCGTCGAGCAGCGCGCGGTGCGGGACGCGGCGGAGGCGGCGGGCGCGCGGCGACCGGCGCAGCTGATCCCGGAACCGCTGGCGGCGGCGATCGGTGCGGAGCTGCCGGTGGGGTCGCCGCGCGGGCACATGGTGGTGGACATCGGTGGTGGGCGTTCGGAGGCCGCGGTGATCTCGATGTTCGGGATCGTCGCGGGTGACTCGGTGCGCGTCGGCGGCGACCGGCTGAACGAGGCGATCGCGCAGTACGTCAAGCGACGGCACAACCTCGTGATCGGCGAGCGCACGGCGGAAGAGGTAAAGATCGCGATTGGCGCAGCGTTGCCGCTCGCGCGCGACGAGTCGACGGGCGTGCGCGGGCGCGACCAGGTGAGCGGCTTGCCGCGGACGGTGGTGGTGCGCTCGTCCGAGGTGGTGGGGGTGATCCAGGAGCAGCTGGGCGCGGTGGTGCAGAGCGTGCGGCGCGTGCTGGAGCAGACGCCGCCGGAGCTGGCGTCCGACGTGATGGATCGCGGCATCGTGCTGACGGGCGGTGGCGCGCTGTTGCGCCACCTGGACGACCTGCTGGTGCAGGAGACGGGCGTGCCGGTGCACGTGGCGGACGACCCGCAACGCTGCGTGGCGCGCGGTGCGGGCATCGCGCTGGACTACCTCGACGTGATCGCGCGGTCGATGCCGACGGAGGAGGAGGCGTTGGTCGGGCAGTCGCAGGCGCGCTAGGCGCGCGGCGCGGGGTCGTCGCGGTGCAGGTGGTACGTCATGCCCTGCAGTGCGAGCACGGGGTCGATCTGGCGCACCTGGACGTGCGGTGGGACGTGCGCAGCGATCGGCGCGTAGTTGAGGATCGCGTGGACGCCTGCGCGGACGAGCGTGTCGATCACGTCTTGCGCGGCGTCTGCGGGGACGGCGACGATGCCGATGTCGGTGGGGCGGTCGTCGAGGTCGCGCGCGAGCAGCTCGGCGGGGTGCACGGTGAGGCCGGCGAGTTGCGTGCCGACGGCCTCCGGGTTCGCGTCGTAGATGGCGACGATGTCGAAGCCCTGCGGAACGAAGCCGCGGTACGAGGCGATGGCGGTGCCGAGGCGGCCGACGCCGATGAGCACGACGCGCCAGCGGCGGTCGAGGCCGAGGATCTGGCGCAGCTCCTCGGTGAGGCGAGCAACGGCGTAGCCGCGGCCTTGTTTGCCGAAGCGGCCGAAGTACGAGAGGTCTTTGCGAATCTGCGCGGGGGTGACGCCGAGGGCGTCGCCGAGCTCCTGCGAGGAGACGACGGCAATCCCGCTCGTGTGGAGGTCGCAGAGCAGGCGGTAGTACACCGGGAGGCGGTCGATGACGACGTCTGGTATGTCGAGCGGCATGCTGTCGACCTCCGTCCCGCGGGCGTGGGACGGTCGCTTGAGAAAGTCCGCACAATATACGGGTTTCGGGGGGCCGCGGGTACGCGACCCGGGGTGTTGCGAGGGGTAGCATCGGGCGGTGCGCGGCGACGTCGAGGTACAGGTAGCGCGTGTGCTGGCGATGGGGCCGGCAGCGACGCCGTTCCTGGCGCTGCCGGGTGGCGGGTTCGTGATGGGGTCGGCGGCGCGTCCCGACGAGCTGCCGGTGCGGCGGGTGACGGTGGGCGCGTTCGCGGCGGCGGCGTGGCCGGTCACGAACGCTGAATACGCGTGGTTCCTCGAGGACTCGGGGCACGAGCGGCCGCGGTTCTGGGAGGACGCGCGGTTCAACATCGCGCGGCAGCCGGTCGTCGGGGTGTCGTGGTTCGACGCCGTGGCGTACTGCGCGTGGCTGAGCGAGCTGCTGGGGCGGCGCTGCCGGCTGCCGACCGAGGCGGAGCGCGAGTACGCGGCGCGCGGCGGCGTGGTGGAGGTGCGCTATCCGTGGGGCGACGAGCCACTGGGGGAGGGACTGTTCGCGCTGGGCGCGGCGGGGATGGACCGGCCGCAGCCGGTGGTCGCGACGGCGATCGCGGGCGGGCCGGTGGTGCCGAACGGGTTCGGGCTGTGGCACATGGCTGAGAACGTGCACGAGTGGTGCAGCGACTGGTACGACGCGGCGGGGTATGCGGCGGGGGACGTGCGCGACCCGCAGGGGCCGCCCAGCGGGACGCGGCGCGCGTCGCGGGGCGGGTCGTGGCGGCATCGGGTGAAGGTGTCGCGGATCAGCGCGCGGTCGTCGCTGGCGCCGGAGCTGCGCTACAACGACTACGGCTTCCGCGTGTACGCGGACGAGGCGTAGGGAACGCGAGCGGCGAGCGCGGCGCGTAGCCGCCGCAGCAGCGCGGCGGCGGCCGCGTAGCCGGCGGTGAGGCCGACGCCGTCCAGCAGCCAGTCCGCGAGCTGGGGGTCGCGGTCGACCCAGGTCTGCGCGGCCTCGTCGGCGGCGGCGAGCGCGAGGGCGGCGGCGAGCGCGACGAGCGCGGCGCGCGTGGGGCGGACGGTAGCGCGTGTGCGGGCGATGCGGCAGGCTTCCCAGCACGCGAGCGCGGCGCCGAGCAGGGCGAAGCTGCCGAGGTGGCCGAGCGGGCAGGGGAGGCCCAGCGCGCAGGTGTCGCCGCCGGAGCGGTCGGGCGCACTGTCGGCGCCGAGCGGCGTGAGCGTGGCGAGCGCGATGAGCGCGGCGATGAGCGCCACGGCGCACGCGGCGGCGAGCTGCCGGCGTCGAGCGAGTGTCGTCATGGGCGTACCTCGGGCGCGTGCTGGTCTGTCCAGCATCGGCAGGGCGCCGGCAACGCGCCAGCGGGGCGTGCGATTGCACAGCGGCGCGCGCGGCGGGGCGTGTTCCTCACAGCGTGCTCACGCGTGCGCTCATACCGGCGCTGGCCGGCGTGTGCGCACGACAGGACACTGAGCAACGCGACCGGTTACTGACGAGTGGCTGAAGCAGGAGCACGGCAGCCTGCCGTGCCTTAATGCACTGGTAGTCTGTCGGCAGGGAACAGAACCCGCGTAACGAACAGTCAACGACTACGCAACGATCGCGATAATGAACGTGAACGTTCGCCGTCCCGAGGACGCATCGGCGGATGAGGCGGGCGCCGGCGTCGAGCCGGCGGCGTTGCGTGCGCCCGCGGACGCGAGGCGCTTGCGCGTGCTGGTCGCGCGTGCGGAGCCGGACGGCAGCCAGCGCGTGGCGTCGGCGCTGGACCTGGCGGCGTACGAGGTGCTGCGCGTGGCGAGCGGTGCCGCCGTGTTGGCGCAGCTGGAGCGCGCGCTGGGACGCGCTGCTGCTCGACGTGGAGCTGGAGGGCGCGTCGGGCTTCGAGGTGTGCCGGCGCGTGCGCGTGCGCGACCAGATCGCGGTGATCTTCGTGACGGCGCGCGGGGAGCTGAGCGATCGCGTGCGCGGGTTCGACGCGGGCGCGGACGACTACGTGGTGACGCCGGTGGACCCGGAGGAGCTGGACCGGCGGGTGCGGGCGGTGGTGCGGCGTTGCGGCGCGGGCGCGGGTGCCGCGGCGGTGCGGTCGCTGACGGGTCCGGAGGGCGTGACGCTGGACCTGCCGTCGCACACGGCGGCGGTGGAGGGGCAGCCGCTGACGCTGACGGCAAAGGAGTTCGCGCTGCTCTCGCTGCTGCTCGGCCGCCGCGGCGAGGTGCTGCACGCGGACGAGATCTCGCGGCTCGTCTGGGGATACGAGACGTTCGGGTCGCGCAACTTCGTGGAGGCGCACATCTCGCGCTTGCGCGCGAAGCTCGCGGCGGCGGGGGCACGGAACGTGATCGACACGCTGCGCGGCGTGGGGTACGTGGTGCGGTAAGGCGCTCGAACGCCGCCCGGAACCCTCACCCGCGGCTCCTCTCCCCGTGTTGCCGGCGCCGCGGCTCCGGACCGCGGCATGGCGGGGCGAGGGGAGGCCGGACCAGAACCGGGGCTAGTCGAGGCCGTCGGGGGGTTGGAAGGTGACGGTCTCTGTGGCGACGACGACGGGCTCGATGCGGGTGACGCCGCGCGCGCGCAGGTCGGCGATGATCGGCTCGAGCAGCTCGTCGGGGACGGATGCGCCGGCGGTGAGGCCGACGGTGCCGACGCCGTCGTACCAGGCGGGGTCGATGTCGGCGATGCCGTCGACGCGGTAGGCGGGCGTGCCGGTGCTGGCGGCGACTTCGCGCAGGCGTACGGAGTTGCTGGAGTTGGCGGAGCCGACGACGAGCACGAGGTCGGCGCGCTGCGCGATCGTGCGCACGGCGAGCTGGCGGTTGGTGGTGGCGTAGCAGATATCGTTGCGCACTTCCGCCGCGGGGTAGCGCGCGCGGATCGCGTCGATCACGCCGGCGGTGTCCTCGACGGAGAGCGTGGTCTGCGTGACCACAAAGACGGGGCGCGCGCCTCTGTCAGGATGGGGCGCGAGCGCGTCCAGGTCGGCGGGCGTGTCGACGATCGTCGTGCGGTCGGGGGCTTCGCCGAGCGTACCGGTGACCTCGTCGTGGCCGTGGTGGCCGACGAGCAGGATGTCGAAGCCATCGCGCGCGGCCTTGCGGGTCTCCAGATGCACCTTGGTCACGAGCGGGCAGGTGGCGTCGATGATGCGCAGGTTGCGGGCGCGCGCCTCGACGACGACAGCGGGGGCGACGCCGTGCGCGCTGAAGACGATGCGCGCGCCGTCCGGCACCTCGGCGAGGGTCTCGACGAAGACGGCGCCGCGGGCGCGGAAGCTCTCGACGACGTGGCGGTTGTGGACGATCTCGTGGAAGGCGTAGACGGGGGGCGGTTCGCGGTCGAGCACGGCATCGAGCACGTCGATGGCGCGGACGACGCCGGCGCAGAAGCCACGCGGCTCGGCGAGCAGCAGGGTGTGGGGCATGCGGCCTCCGGATCGGCCCCATTGTACCGGGGCTCGCTGGGGGCGTCCCCGGCGACGGTGCTTCGACTCTGGGGGCGCCGCCAGGCCGATCGGGCCGCGTCGGCGTTCTCCCTACTCCCGTAGGGAGAGGGCGCGGCTAGGCTGGAGGGAGGGCAAGGAGGCCGCGAGTGGACGTGCTCAGCGACGAGTATCAGCGCGAGTCGTGGCGGATGTTCCGCATCATGTCGGAGTTCGTGATGGGCTTCGACATGCTGGCGCCGCTGCGGCCGGCGGTGACCGTGTTCGGGTCGGCGCGGGTGCAGGAGCACGACGCGATGTACGAGCGCGCGCGGGAGACGGGGCGGCTGCTGGGTCAGAGCGGCGTGTCGGTGTTCACGGGTGGCGGGCCGGGGGTGATGGAGGCCGCGAACCGGGGGGCGGTGGAGGCGCACGCGCACTCGGTGGGGTTGAACATCCGCCTGCCGGAGGAGCAGCAGCCTAACCCGTACCAGACGCTGTCGCTGAACTTCCGCTACTTCTTCGTACGCAAGGTCATGCTGGTGAAGTATGCGACGGCGTTCGTGCTGTTCCCGGGTGGCTTCGGGACGCTGGACGAGCTGTTCGAGGTGCTGACGCTGGTGCAGACGCGCAAGATCGAGGCGTTTCCGCTGGTGCTGGTGGGCGGCGAGTACTGGCGCGGGCTCTCGGCGTGGCTGGACGAGTACCTGGTGGGTGGGGGCTACATCGCGGACGAGGACCGGCGGCTGTACGACATCGTCGACACGCCGGAGGAAGTGCGGCAGATCGTGCAGGAGGCGCGCATGCACAAGGGGCCGCTGGTGGACAACGTGCGGCTGGCCTGAGCGCTCGCCTCAGCTGCGCGCGCGGACGCGCTGCCACGCGAACGCGAGCACGGAGACGGCGCCGGCCGCGGTGAGTAGCGCCCAGAGCTGGCGCTGTCCGGCGTCGGCGGGGAGCAGTTCGATGGCGTTGCGCGCGGGGGCGGCCGGCGTGCCGTCGGGGGCGGGGGGCGGCTCGAGGCGGCCGGGCGAGGGATCGAGCGCGAGCTGCACGGCGAGCAACGAGCCGTCGTCGGCGAAGTAGCGGCGGAGCGATTCGCCGGGGCCGGGCGCGAGTAGCGGCGGGTCGTCGTAGGTGGCGTCGGAGCCTCAGGAGAGCGTGTCGACGAGCACGCCGTCGGGTGCGATGAGCGCGAGCCGGTCGCTCGCGTTGCCGAGCCCGTTGCCGATGGCGCGCGAGAGCGTGTGCAGGTGCGCGGGGGCGAGCGGGCTCGCGGGCATGACGGCACGCGGCGCGGCGAGCACGAGCGAGGCACTGGCGGGAAGCTCGCGATCGGGGAGCGGGGTATCGGCGCGGTTGTCGCGCAGGAG
>SHYP01000020.1 GCA_009692725.1 Dehalococcoidia bacterium | reverse complement strand
GATCTCGGAGAGCACCCAGTGTGCCGCCGTGGGGTGGTACTCCACCGCCTTCCCCAGCTCCGAGGTCAGGCGCCAGTCTCCGAAGCGGCGCAGCAGCGCCTCCCGGTCGCCCCAGAGGCGAGGGTGGAACGGCGCCTGCGGGAAGCCGGAGCTGTGCGTGTACACCTGCTGGACGGTCACCACGTCTTTCCCGTTGGTGCCGAACTCCGGGATGATCTCGGCCACCCGCTGCTCCGGCCGCAGCAGGCCGGCCTCTACCAGCCGCCACGTCGATATGGCGGTGATCCCCTTGGTCGCGGAATAGAGGCAGTAGAGCGTGTTCGGCCTGGCGACGCGCAGCACGCCGCCCTGCACGGCGCGCCCGAACACCGCCGCGCCGGCGAGGCGCCCGTGCCGCGCGACCGCGACCTGCGCGCTGTGCAGCTCCAGCGGGCCGACATCCCGACGCACCGCGTCGAACAGCCGCTTCAGCGCCTCGCGGTCGACGCCGACCTCCGCCGGATCCCGGGCGATGAACGCATCGCGGATCATGGGGCTCCCCCGTTCCGCCGGCGGTGTGCCGGGTGAGCGCGCATGATAGCAAAGCGTCGTATGCCCGGGCGCGCCGGCGGCGTCGGAGAGGGGGGAGGGGGCGCTAGATCGCCACCGCCGCCGCGATCGAGCAGCCCGCCGCGATTGCCGGGCCGTAGGGGACCGTGAGGCCGCGCCGCCGGCGGGCGGTTCGAACGCCGGTGGCGAGGGGAAACCGCGCCGCTAGCGGGGCACGGTCATCCGGGCTGGGCGTAGCGAGCTACTCGCGCAGCAACTCCGAGACCGTGACGATGCGCAGCCCGGCCGCGCGGATGGCTCGAATCGCGGCGCGCAGCACGTCGCGCGTGGCCGCGCTGTCGCAGTGGCTGACGGCGATCACGCCGCCGCCGAGCGACGCCGCGCGCAGCATGTTGTCCCGCACCTCGGCGGCGGGCAGCCCGCGCCAGTCGCCGGAGTCGCCCGTGATCGTGCCGGTGGGGCCGGACTCGATCGTCCAGAAGACGTGCACCGGCCAGCCCGCTCGCGCGGCCGCGGCCAGCACCCGGTCGTCGCGTGCCCCGGAGGGGGCGCGCCAGAGCGGGCGGGTGGAGTGTCCGGTGAGCGCGACCAGGAACGCTTCCGCCTGTTCGAGGTCCGCCGCGATCGCGGCGTCGGAGAGGTCGCGATAGTCGGGGTGCGCCCAGGAGTGGTTCGCCAGCTCATGGCGCTCGGCGATCGCGCGCGTGAGGTCGGGGTGGTCGCGCGCCCACACCCCCACCATGAAGAACGTGGCCGCGACCTGCTCCTCGCGCAGGATCGCGAGGATCTCGGCGGTCGGGCCCTCGCCGGCGGCGCAATCGAAGGTGAGCGCGATCTCAGCCCGCGCCCTGGTGCCGCGCGACACCTCGATGGCGGCCCGCGGCGCAGGCGGTGCAGGCGGCACAGGTGGCGCGGTCCGCAGGGGTGCTGCCGGTGTGCTCGGCGGTTGGGCCGGCGCGGGCGTGGCCGCTGCGGGCGTGGCGGTGGCGGCGGGCGCCGGCTGGAGGGCGGGCGCGCGCTGGCGTCCGCAGGCGCCGAGCGCGAGCGCGACGCTGAGCGCGAGGCCGAGCGCGCACAGGGATCGCGTGTGCGTGGGAACAGGGCTCCTCGCGAGCGCGCGGTGACGTGGCGACACTGCGGGCTGCCGCCGGCGCACGGCACCCGTGGGCAGGCGTCTGCTGCAGCGCCTGCCGATCAATTGCCGGCAGCTGTGGTGAGGCGCCCCGCCAGCGGGGTCCGCCTCGACGCGGGTGCTGCGCTAGTCGCCCAGATACGACCTCATGGCGTGGTAGTCCACCACATTCTTGAGTGCGCTCGCGGCTCGATCGAAACTGCTGAAGGCGGCGACCCCTTGCTCGTGGAACGCCCTGCCGATCGTCTCGCCGGCGAAGCTGTCGACCCGTGGGAAGGCGAGCGTGTTGACCACGATGATCGGCTTGGTGGACTGCTCACGGAAGTGCTTGATCAACGCGGTCCTGCCGGCCAACTGCTCGGCGTTGCCCGTCAGCGGCCCGGCCGCCAGCTCCACGGCCACGACGTCGATGTTCGGGTCGACTCGCAGCAGGTCGAGGATCTTGTCGAGGTGCTGGGCCGAGCCCCCGCCCTCGATCGGGTTGACGTGGTTGCCGCCGATCAGGCTGAGGAAGGAGCGCAGCTGCACGTAGGTCTGCTCGGAGAAGGGGGCCACCTTGAAGCCGCCGCGGGAAAAGGCGTTGGCCATCTCCGTGGAGTGGCCGCCGGTGGCGGCGAAGAGGCCGACGTTATAGCCGCGCGCCGGCGGGACCAGCGCCGCCGCCTTCACGGTGTCAATCATCTCCTCGATGCTGTTCACCTGCAGGGCGCCGCAGCGCGCGACGAGGGAGCTCCACAGCCCCTGTGGAAAGTACGCGGTGCCGCTGTGGGCCGCGACCGCCCGCGCTCCATCCTCGGTTTGGCCCACCTTCCACACGATCACGGGCTTCTTCTTGCACGCCTCCCTGAGGCTGCGGAAGAATCGATCGGGGGTTCTAAGGCCCTCCACGTACAACCCGATCACCTTCGTGGCATCGTCTTGCGCCAGGTAGTCGATGAAGTCGGCCTGGTCGAGCACCAGGCCGTTGCCCATGCTGAAGCACTTGCTGATGCGAATGCCGTGGGCGAGCGCCTCGCTGACGATGCCGAGGGCCTGGCTGCCGCTGTTGGCGATGTAGCCCAGGTAGCCGCTCTGGCCCTCACCGTAATATTGGCCGTCCCCTTGCCGTATCCCCGCGGCCGGGTTGAATAGCCCTACGCAGTTGGGGCCGATGATCGGGAGGCCGGCCTGTTTCGCCAGGTCAGCGATCCGCTGCTCCAGCCGTATTCCCTCTTCCTCCTTCGACTCGCCGAAGCCGGCAGTGAAGATGTGGACGACGGCCACGCCCTTGTTGATGCAGTCCTGGAGCACCGGCGGCACCGCCTGCCGGGGAACGGAGATGGCCACGTAGTCGATCGGCTCCTGGGTATCCATCAGGCTGAGCAGGTTCTCCGCCCCGAGCTCCTCCGCGCCGGGCCACTCGTTCTTGTCGATGTTGACGTGGAAGAGCCTGCCGCCGCGCTCCTTGATCGGGAGGTGGCGCCGGATCCAGCCGAAGTTGTTGTGGCGGGCCGCTCCGATCACGGCGACGTTCCGCGGGTTGAAGCCGCGTTCCAGTCTCGTCATGAGTTCGCGCTGTTGCGTCACTGGTATCCACCTCCTTGCGATCGCCGGGCAGTGCTGGGCGTCGGGCGCAGTATAGCGCCGTAGCATAGACGGACTGCTCGTGCGCGCGGCGGGATCGAGGGCGCTGCAGCCGGTGGAGCGCTCGGACGCTCTCGTCGCCCGCGGCGCTGATGCCGGGAGCGCGTGGTCGTCATCGAGGCGAGCACGGAAGCAAGCGGATGGTGGCGTGCGGATCTTTGGGCCGCTATTCACGACCAATTACGGGCACGCGGCGGGCCTGGCTTTGGAACTGGAACGGGCTGTCGACGCATCACCGCATAAGAGATACAGAACGGGCGCCCTCGCGAGCCCCCGTTCTTGTGTTCGAGTGGTAGCAGGGGGGGGATTTGAACCCCCGACCAACGGCTTATGAGTCCGCTGCTCTTCCGCTGAGCTACCCTGCCAGGGCGCAATTAGGATGCGTGCGGCGCGCGCTGGCGGTCAACCGCAGCGCCCGGCGCGCGGTCACCCGCGAGGGCGGCGCTAGGCGGCGCGCAGGCTGATCGAGGTGCGCGAACGCCGTTCTGCGCCGCCGCGCTCGTGCTGACGAAGCTGCAGGACCACGGGGCGGCGGCCGGGCTGACGATCGACGATGTGTGCGAGGTGCTCGGGTACCTGCCACAGCGGCGCCGCTCGGTCGCGCGCTAGGCGAGCCCGGCCTCCGCTAGCGTCTGTATTACCTCCACTGCCTGCGCACAGCGCGCGGGCTCCTCCAGCGCCACCAGCACCACGAGCGCTCGCAGCGGCAGCCGCCCCCACGCCGTGTCGTGCGGTTCGTCCAGCCGCGACTCGAGCGTGCGCGCCAGCGACGCCAGCAGGCGGCGGTCTTGCTCCAACCGCGCCAGCAGCGCGTTGAGCATCGGTGCGGCGTACATCATTGCCGCCATCGGCGCGGGTTGGCGGTGCAGCGGCGCGAGCGCGGGCGCGCCCCCGGCCGCGATCGCGCCCAGCGAGGCCGCGGCCAGCTCGATGGCGACCGCCAGCGCAGCTACGCGGCGCCGGGCGCTCGTGCCCTCGGCGTCGAGCTGGTCGGCGCGCCGCTCGCCGATGTGGCGCAGGGCGGAGGCGATGCGGCGGTGCAGCTCGCCGCTGGCCTCCTCGAGGTCGGGGAGGGAGAGCGTGCCGAGCGCATCGCGGATCCGGTCCTCGCGCGTGGCCTTTCCTCCTGTAGGGGCGGATCTGTAGAGTAGGCGCGATGGGTTTCGGACGACATCTTCTGGTCCTCGGCGCGCTGATCGTCAACCTCTGGCTGGGCGGGGAGCTGGTGGAGGCACTGGCCGGTCGCGCCGCGCGCGACGGCTTCGAGTTGCTGCTGATGCTCGGCTACGCGCTGCTGGTGCTGCGGGTGCGCCTGCCGTGGCGGCGCGACGGGCGTGAGCCGCCGGGCGCGCCTTGACCCCTCGATCGTGGCGTCCCTAGCATCGAGCGGCATCGAGCAGCGTCGAGCGTCAGCGCGGGCGGTTAGCTCAGCCGGTCAGAGCGTCCGGTTTACACCCGGAAGGTCGGAGGTTCGACCCCTCCACCGCCCACCACCGCACGCACGCTGGCCGGTGCGTCCGGTTGCGGTGGCTGTTCAGAGCCGGAAGGCCGCAGGCTCGACCCGCGCACCGCCCACCACGCCCCGGCCTGTCCGCCGGCGAAAGCGCTGCCTCGCTCGTTGCTCGGCGCGTGACCGCGCGCCTACACTCCGCGGGCACTCCCTGCGCAGCACGGTCGCGGGGACGGACGTAAGGCGGCGGCACGTGGCCAGCACCAGCCAGCACGATTGGCTCCAGAAGACCTACGGCCCGGCGAAGGATCGCTCCAAGGAGCGCCAGCCGCGCTTCGAGAGCTCCTCCGGCGAGGAGGTGGCGCCGCTCTACGGTCCCGAGGACCTCGCGGACTGGAGCTACCACGACCGGCTGGGCTACCCAGGCGAGTTCCCCTTCACGCGCGGCGTGCAACCCACCATGTACCGCGGCCGGCTGTGGACGATGCGCCAGTACGCCGGGTTCGCGGACGCCGAGGAGTCCAACCGCCGCTACAAGTTCCTGCTCGAGCAGGGGCAGACCGGCCTCTCGGTCGCCTTCGACCTGCCGACGCAGATCGGCTTCGACTCGGACGACGAGCGCGCGACCGGCGAGGTCGGCAAGGTGGGCGTCGCGATCGCCTCGCTGGAGGACATGGAGACGCTGACCAGCGGCATCCCGCTGGAGCAGGTCACGACCTCGATGACGATTAACGCCACGGCGTCGATCCTGCTCGCGATGTACGTGGCGGCTGCGAAGAAGCAGGGCGCCGACCTGAAGAAGATCGGCGGCACGGTCCAGAACGACATCCTGAAGGAGTACTTCGCGCGCGGGACCTACATCTTCCCGCCGCGACCCTCGATGCGGCTCGTGACCGATGTCTTTGCGTGGTGCAAGGACGAGCTGCCGGAGTGGAACACGATCTCGATCTCCGGCTACCACATGCGCGAGGCGGGCTGCACCGCCGCGCAGGAGCTGGCGTTCACCTTCGCCGACGCGATCGAGTACGCCGACGCGGCGCTGGCCGCCGGGCTGGCGTTCGATGACTTCGCGCCGCGGCTGTCGTTCTTCTGGGCGTGCCACTCCAACTTCCTGGAGGAGATCGCGAAGTTCCGCGCCTCGCGGCGCATCTGGGCGCGCATCACCACGGAGCGCTACGGCTCGAAGAGCGCGCGCTCGCAGATGCTGCGCTTCCACACCCAGACCGGCGGCGCCACGCTGACGGCGCAGCAGCCCGACAACAACGTGGTGCGCACCACGCTGCAGGCGCTCTCGGCGGTGCTCGGCGGCACGCAGTCGCTGCACACCAACAGCAAGGACGAGGCACTGGCGCTGCCGACGGAGCAGACGGTGGAACTGGCGCTGCGCACGCAGCAGGTGATCGCCTACGAGTCGGGCGTGGCGGATGTGATCGACCCGCTGGCCGGCTCGTACTACATCGAAGCGCTCACGGATCGCGTGGAGTCCGAGGCGATGGCGTACCTGCAGCGCATCGAGGACCTCGGGGGGGCGCTGACCGGCATCGAGCAGGGCTACCAGCAGCGCGAGATCCAGGAGAGCGCGTACCGTCTCCAGCGCATGACGGAGGCGCAGGAACGGATCGTGGTGGGCGTGAACCGTTTCCAGACGGAGGGGATGCACGTCCCCATCCTGCGCGTGGACTCGGCAGCGTCGCAGAAGCAGGCGCAGCGGCTCGCGGCGCTGCGCTCGCGGCGCGACGGGGGCGCGGTGGAGCGCGCGCTGGCGCGCATCCGCGTGGCCGCGGCCGGCAGCGGCAGCCTGATGCCGCTGCTGATCGAGGCGGTGGAGGCCTACGCCACGATCGGCGAGATCTGCGACGTGCTGCGTGAGCAGTGGGGCGAGTACCGCGAGGTGCTGACCGTCTGACGGTGGCGCCGCTCTGGCGGGGCAGGGGGAGCAACCCGTGATCGACCGTGTGCATCACGTCGGGGTGATCGTGCGCAGCGCGGACGCGGCGCTGGGGTTCTACCGCGACGTGCTCGGCCTGCCGGTGACGGCGGACGAGGTGATTGAGGAGCAGGGCGTGCGCGGGGTGCTGCTGGCGCTGGGCGAGAACGAGATTGAGCTGCTGGAGCCGGTGCGAGCGGACACGGGCGTGGCGCGCTACCTGGCGAGCCGCGGCGAGACGCTGCACCACATCTGCCTCAACACTGCGGACATCGACGGTGAGCTGGCCCGCCTGAATGGGCAGGGGGTGCAGCTGATCGACCAGGCAGCGCGCAAGGGGCTCGCGGGCCGGGTGGCGTTCATCCATCCCTCGGCGATGCACGGGGTGCTGATCGAGCTGGCGCAGCCGCCGGCCGGCGCTCATGTCTCGAAGCAGAAGGGGTTCGACCACCTCGCCGTCTCGGTGAAGAGCCTCGAGGCGGCGGCGCAGACCTGGGGCGCGGTGACGGGGCTGCGGGTGACGAACGAGGTCCGCCCGCCCGGCCGCGGGCTGGTGATCGGCCAGATGCCGTGCGGGCAGTGCACGATCGAGTTGCTGGCGCCCACGAGCGCGGACTCGCCACTGGCGAAGCGGGTCGAGGAGCAGGGGGAGCGCGCCTCCGCGATGGTGGCGATCCAGGTCGATGACATCGAGCGCGAGATCGCGCGCTACCGGCGTGCCGGGCTCCAGTTGCCGGACGCGACGCCGGGGGCGTTGCCGCACAGCGTGACCAGCTCGATCGCGGCGGAGCAGGGGCACGGGCTAGCGATCCAGTTGATCCAGTTCCGGGGCTGACCCAGACTGACCAATCGAGGAGCCTGAGATGGCGGCTGACGAGCGCAAGATCCGCGTGCTGATCGCGAAGCCGGGCCTGGACGGGCACGATCGCGGGGCGAAGGTGGTGGCGCGTGCGCTGCGCGATGCCGGCATGGAGGTCATCTACACCGGCATCCGCCAGACGCCGCAGATGATCGCCGAGGCTGCGCTGCAGGAGGATGTGGACGTGGTGGGCCTCTCGCTGCTGTCGGGCGCGCACATGGATCTCTTCCCGCGCGTGGTGGACGAGCTCAGGCGGCGCGGCGTGGACGACGTGCTGCTGTTCTGCGGGGGCATCATCCCGCAGGAGGACATTCCCGCCGTGCAGAAGATGGGCTTCGATGGTGTCTTCGGCCCCGGCACAGATACCAACGACATCGTCAAGTTCCTACGCGAACACGTCACCGAAAAAAAGTAGCGCGGTGGAGCCGGGCGATCTGATCGATCGCATCGCGCGCGGCGATCGTCGCGCCTTGGCGCGCGCCATCACCTACATCGAGAACGACACGCCGAAGGGTCGCGAGGTGTTCGCGGGCCTCTACGCGCGCACCGGGCGGGCCCAGACGGTCGGCGTCACCGGCTCCGCGGGCGTCGGCAAGTCGACGCTGGTGGCGGCGCTGGCGCGCGAGGAGCGCCGCCGCGGGCGCACGGTCGGCATCGTCGCGGTGGACCCGTCGTCGCCGTTTTCGCAGGGCGCGATCCTGGGCGACCGCATCCGCATGCAGGACCTCACCGGCGATACCGGGGTGTTCCTGCGCTCGATGGCTTCGCGCGGCAACCTCGGCGGTCTCTCGGAGACCGCGACCGGGGTCGTGGACGTGATGGATGCGGCCGGCTACGACGTGGTGATGCTGGAGACGGTGGGCGCCGGCCAGGACGAGGTGGAGGTGGCGACCGCCACGCAGACCACGGTGCTGGTCACCTCGCCGGCGGGCGGGGACGACGTGCAGGCGCTGAAGGCGGGGTTGATGGAGATCGCGCAGGTGATGGTGGTCAACAAGGCCGACATCGCCGGCGCCGACACCGCCGTGCAGCAACTGCGGGCGCTGCTCTCGCTGGCGCCGGAGCGTGGGTGGACGCCGCCGATCCTGAAGGCGGTGGCGCGGTCCGACGAGGGCATCGGCGCGATCGTGGACGCGATCGACCGCCACCAGGCCTACCTGCGCGACGCGGCGAACGCCGGCGAGGCCCGGCGCGAGCTCGCGCGTGCGCAGATCGTCGCGCTGGCGCGGGCGGCCTTCCACCGCGAAGCGCTGCGCACGGCCCGCGCCGAGGGCGTGCTCGACCGCCTCGCCGCCGACGTGGCGGAGCGCCGCACCGATCCGCGCGCTGCCGCCCAGGCGCTGTTCGAGGCGGTGCGCGCACACTGGGGTCGCAGCGCCAGCTGACCCAGCGGCGCCGGCCCGCGCTACGCTAGCGGCATGGCGCAGCGGCTTCGTGTCACCTACCGCAAGGACGGCCCGGCGACCTACGTCGCGCATCTCGACGTGATGCGCACGTGGGAGCGCACGATCCGGCGCGCCGGGCTGCCGCTCGCGTACTCGCAGGGGTTCTCGCCGCACCCCCGCCTCGCGCTCGCCGCGCCGCTGCCGGTGGGCATCATCGGCGAGCGCGAGCTGCTGGACCTCTTCCTGGAGCAGGCGGTGGCGCCGGCGGAAGCGCGCGAGCTGCTGGTGGCGGCCTCGCCGCCGGGATTCGCGGTCGTCGATGTGGATGAGGTTGGTGAGCGCCTGCCCTCGCTCCAGTCGGTCGTGCGCGCGGCTCGCTACGAGGTCGCGTTCGCGGCCGGGACAGTCGATGCCGCCTCGCTGCGGGCGCGAGTGGACGCGCTGTTGGGGCTGGCGGCGCTGGACTGGGAGGAGGCGCGCGGCGAGGGCGAGCAAACGCGCCGCTACGACCTGCGCGCGGCGGTGCTCGGCCTGGCGGTGCGGGAGCGCGGTGAGACGCTGGTGCTCGAGATGCATCTGTCGCTGGAGGAGGGGCGCACGGGCCGGCCCGTGTCGGTACTGGCGGCGCTCGGCGTGACCGCCGAGCCGGCGCGCATCGCGCGCACCGCGGTGGAGGTGGAGCGCACGCGCGTCGCGCTGCGCGCCTGGCGCGAGCGCGGGCGGTTCGAGCGATGAGCGCGCGGCTGCTGCTCGTGCGCCACGCGGAGCCGCAGGCCTGGCCGGGCGTCGCGGCGTCGCGGCGGCTGGACCCGCCGCTGAGCGAGCGCGGGCGGCGGCAGGCGGCCGCGCTGGCGGAGGCATTGCGGGAGCACGCGCCGGTCGCGTTCTACGCCGGCCCGGCGCTGCGCGTGCGCGAGACCGCCGCCGCGGCCGCCGCGGCGCTGGGCCTCGCGGTCACGGTCGACGAGCGGCTGCGGAGCCGCGAAGAGGGCGCGCTGCCGGAGCTGATGGGGGCGGTGCTGTCGCGCGCGCTGGAGGCATTGCGCGAGCTGGCGGCGCGGCACGAGGGGAGGGCGGCGGTGGTGGTCTCACACACGCCGACGCTAGGCGCGCTGATCGCGCACGCGCTGGGCGGGCGCGCCGAGACGTGGGCGCGCATCCGCCTCGACCCGGCGGCGATCACCGTGCTCGACATCCACAGCGACCAGAGCCTCCAGGCGGGTGGCGGATTCGGGGTCGCCGTGCTCAACGACCGCTGCCACCTCGAGGGCTTGGACGGCCCGGACGACGTCGATAGCACTGTCGGTTCGCGCTAGCGCGCGGAGACGGCCGGGGGGCGCTGTTGCCTCCGCGGTTGCTCTGCTACCGTCAGATGCGGCGGGGGTACGCAAGGGAATGCGATTGCGTCGGCTGCCAGCGCCGTTCCTGCCCGAGTTCGGCCCCGCGCACGCGGTGATGGCGGTCGCCGTCTTGCTGCTGGGGCTGTTCCTCTACGCCGCTGCGCAGACCGCCGCCAAGGGCTATCAGCTGCGCCAGTCGGAACGCGCGCTCGCCGCGGAGGTGGAGACGCTCAAGCGCGACCGCACCGACCTCGAGGGGCTGAAGGTGTACGTCGCCTCCGACGAGTACATCGAATCGGTCGCTCGCACGCGCTTCGGGCTTGTGAGGCCAGGCGAGGTGGCGGTCGTCGTTGAGGCTCCGGCGGCGGCGGTCCCCCCGTCCGCGCCTGGGGGGCGCTGGTGGCGGTCGGTCTTCGGGCGCTGACGGCGCTCGCCTTGCGCTGAGCCCGTCCCTCGTGAGCGGCCCCTCCGCTACGCTTTCGCCATGACCGTGAGCACAACCGCGCCGCACGACGCCCTGCCGTCGAACCGCCGCACCGGCGCCTTCGAGCGCCGGGTCGCGCGCGCGCTCGATGCGCTGGTGCCCGCCGCCGCGCCGCTGCTGGTGGCCTGCTCCGGCGGGCCCGACTCCTCGGCTGCGCTGGTGGCGGTGGCGCGCGCGCGGCCCGGCGTGGCGGTGACCGCTGCCCACTTCGACCACGGGCTGCGGCCGCGCGCCGAGGCGCAGGCGGATCGCCACGCGGTGGAGGCGCTGGCGGCGCGGCTGGGCCGTTCGACACTTGGCGGGGCGCAGCGGCCGCGGGGCGCGGCGCGGACGGAGGCAGCGCTGCGCGGGGCGCGCTACCACTGGCTGGCGACCGCGTGCGCGCGGGCGGGGGCCGAGTACTGTGTCACCGGGCACACGCGCGACGACCAGGCCGAGACCGTACTGCTGCGGCTGGTGCGCGGCGCCGGTGCGCGCGGCGCTGCCGGGATGGGCCCGCTCGCGCCGTGGCCGCTGCCGGAGCGGGGACGGCGGGAGGCGGGACCGCGGCTCGTGCGGCCGCTGCTGGAGATCGGCCGCGAAGATGTGCAGGCGTATCTGGCGGCGCTGGGCGTGGCGGCGCGGCACGACCCCTCCAACGACGACCTGGCGTTCGCTCGCAACCGCGTGCGGGCGCTGGTGCTGCCGGAGCTGCGCAAGCTGAATCCGCGGGCGGGGGCCGCGCTGGCGCGCTTCGCGACGGCGGAGCGACGTGACGACGAGGCGCTGGAGGAGCTGGCCGGGCGGGAGGCCGAGCGGCTGCTGCGGCGCGCCGGCCCGGTGGCGAGCCTGCCGCGCCGCGAGTTGCTGGCACTGCCGGAGGCGGTGGCGCTGCGCCTGCTGCGGCGCGCCTGTGCCGCGGCCGGGGTGGCGGCGGAGGCGGAGCAGCTCCAAGGGCTGCTGCGCATCGCCCGGCGGCGCGGGTCGCGGCGCTCGCTGGGGGGCGGGGAGGCGATGAGCGTGGCGGAGCGGCTGGAGATTCGTGGGCCCGGAGAGGGCCGGCGCGGCGCTACGCCTTGACTCGTGGGGGTAGGAGGGGTAGCATCGCAAAGGTTCGGCGCTCGCACGGCGGGCGCCCGCGCACATTTACAACTGGATAGCAGTCAGAAGCAGAAACAGGATCACCCCGTCGACCGCGGGGGGCCTCGATGCTGGCTTGCCTTCGGGCGGGCCGGGGTCGTGGGCATCACGCGGATACGACTGTTACGCCCGGCTTCAGCCGGGCGTGTGTTTGTGTTGGAGAGTTTGATCCTGGCTCAGGATAAACGCTGGCGGCGTGCCTAATGCATGCAAGTCGCACGAGAAGCCGGCTTCGGCCGGTGGGCAGTGGCGAACGGGTGAGTAACACGTAGGAACCTGCCCGGGAGTGGGGGACACCACCGCGAAAGCGGCGCTAATACCCCATGCGGTCTACGGACCAAAGCCTTCGGGCGCTCTCGGAGGGGCCTGCGGCGGATTAGCTAGTTGGTGGGGTAACGGCCTACCAAGGCGACGATCCGTAGCTGGTCTGAGAGGATGGTCAGCCACACTGGGACTGAGATACGGCCCAGACTCCTACGGGAGGCAGCAGCAAGGAATTTTG
>SHYP01000009.1 GCA_009692725.1 Dehalococcoidia bacterium | reverse complement strand
CGCGGGCGTCGACACCGGGCGCGGCGAGCGGCAGGTCGAACGCGCGCAGCACGTCGGCCTGGCGGGCGAGCAGGTCGTCCGAATGCACGCCCATACGCACGGCGATGCGGCCGGCGGCCATCATGCCGGCGGCGACGGCCTCGCCGTGCAGGTACTCGCCGCTGTAGCCGCTGGCCGCCTCGATGGCGTGGCCGATGGTGTGGCCGTAGTTGAGGATGGCGCGCAGTCCGTGCTCCTGCGGGTCGGCCGACACGACGAGTGCCTTGAGGCGCGCCGAGCGGGCCGTCACCTGCGCGAGCAGCTCCATGTCCGGTGCGCTGCCGGTCAGCCGGCCCGCGTTGCGCTCCAGCAGGTGCAGCAGCCCGGCGTCGAGGATCAGCGCGTGCTTGATGACCTCGGCGAAGCCCTCGGCGTGCGCGCGCCGCGGCAGCGTGCGCAGGGTGGCGATGTCCGCGATCACGGCGCGCGGCTGGTAGAAGGCGCCGACGAGGTTCTTGCCGGCTGGCAGGTCGACGGCGACCTTGCCGCCGATCGCGGCGTCGTTCATCGCGAGCACCGACGTCGGCAGCTGCACGAACGGCATGCCGCGCAGGTACGTGGCCGCGACGAAGCCGGCGAGGTCGCCGACGACGCCGCCGCCGAGCGCGACGACGATATCGCGGCGCTCGGCGCGCTGTTCGGCGAGCCAGTGGTGGAGCTCAGTAGCGACGCGCAACGTCTTCGATGCCTCGCCGGCGGGCACGACGTACGACGCGCCGGGGATGCCGGCGACCTCGAGCGTGCGAGCGATGCTCGCTCCGTGTGCTTCGATCACGTTCGCATCGGACACGAGGAACACGCGGCCGGTGAGCCCGAGCTGGCGTAGCCGCTCCGGCAGCCGCTCCAGCTGGCCGCTGCCGACCCAGATCGGGTAGCGCTCGCGGCCGGTGTCGACGATGGCGGCGGGGGTGGCGGAGAGCCGCGTGGCGCCGAGTCGATCGAGGCGGAGCGGCTGGCGCAGCAGCGCCGCCGCGTCGCCGGCCCACGCCTGCAGCACGCGGCCCGCGATTGCCTCGGCGTCGAGGCCCTGGGCGGGCACCCACAGGTCGGCGTGGCTGTAGGCGGGGCGGCGCTCGTCGTCGAGCTCCTGGAGGCGCGCCTCGACGTCGTCACCGAGCAGCGGGCGCTCGCTCGCGGCCGGCGCGGTGCGCAGACGCTCGGCGATCGCGCCCGGGGTCGCGTCGAGGAACACGATCAGCGCGCGCTCGCCGAGGGCGCGGCGCGATTCGGGGTGCTGGAACGCTCCGCCGCCCGTCGCGATTACGGCCGGGACGCGCTTCGCAGCCTCGATCACGACCTCGCGCTCGAGCGCGCGGAACGCCGCCTCGCCACGCGTGGTGATCAGCGCGGCGGGGGTCTCGCCGTGGCGCTCGCGGACGAGGTCGTCCGTGTCGAGCAGCGGCCAGCCGAGCCGTTGCGCGAGCAGCGCGCCGACGGTGGACTTGCCGACGCCGGAGAGCCCGACGAGCACGATCTGCTGCACGGCGGCGCCCGTTACGGCGGCTGCGGACGGCGTCACGGGGCCACGCTCGGTCATTCGCCGGGCTCGCGCGGGCCGACCGTGGCGAGGTACGCGGCGCAGTTGCGGCGCAACTCGTCGACGTGGTCGCCCCCGAACTTTTCGAGCGCGGCGTGCGCGAGCACGAGCGCGAGCATCGCCTCGCCGATGACGGCGGCGGCCGGCACGACGCACGCGTCGGCGCGTTCGTAGAGCGCGGTGGTCTCCGCGCCGGTCAGCAGGTCGGCGGTCTCGAGGCGGCGCGGGATCGTCGAGATCGGCTTGAGCGCCGCGCGCACCACAATGTCCTCGCCGTTCGTCATGCCGCCCTCCAGGCCGCCCGCGCGGTTCGTCGCGTGCTCCCAGGGGCGGCGTTCCCACGCGGGTGCGGGGAGAATCACGTCCTGCACGGCGGAGCCCGGCTGGCGCGCGTTGTCGAACGCGGGGCCGACCTCGACGCCTTTGACGGCGTTGATGGACATGATCGCCTGCGCGATGCGGCCGTCGAGCTTGCGGTCCCACTGCACGTGGCTGCCGAGGCCGATCGGCACGCCGGAGGCGCGCACCTCGAAGACGCCGCCGAGCGAATCGAGCGCCTCGCGGGCGGCATCGATGGCGGCGATCATGCGCGGCTCGGCGGCCGCGTCGGCGACGCGCACAGGCGAGGCGTCGACGGCGTCCCAGTCGACGCGCTCCGGGACACGCGCCTCGACGTCGCCGATGGCGAGCACGTGCGAGCGGATCGTCACGCCGAGCTCCGCGAGCAGCGCGCGCGCGATCGCGCCGGCGGCGACGCGTTGCGCGGTCTCGCGCGCGCTCGACCGTTCCAGGATCGGGCGCACATCGTCGAGGGCGTATTTCTGGGTGCCCGCGAGGTCGGCGTGGCCGGGACGCAGCAGCGTGACGCGCTCGACGGGTGTGTCGACGGGCTCGACGGCCATGCGCACCTGCCAGTTCGCGTTGGCGTGGTCAGCGTTGACGATCCACAGCGCGATCGGCGCGCCGGTGGTCAGGCCGTGGCGAACGCCCGCGGTGATCTCGGCGTGGTCGCGCTCGATCTGCTGGCGGCGGCCGCGACCGTAGCCCTGCTGGCGCCGCGCGAGGTCGCGCTCGATCAGCGCCTCGCTGAGCGCGAGGCCGGCTGGCACGCCCTCGATGATCGCGGTCAGGCCCTTGCCGTGCGACTCGCCGGCGGTGAGGAAGCGAAACTCGGTCATGGCGTGTCACTCCGGGGCGGCTCGACGGGCGGGTCGGCCGGCGGCGGGCCCGGCATGATGATCGCGTGCTCGTCGGGGTCGACCGCCACGCCCGGCGCGCGCTCGCGCGTGCGCCAGTCGGCGAGGATCGCCGCCGCCTTATGCTCGTCCCACTCAGTCTCGGCGCCGCGCTCGCGCGTGAGCTGCGTGGTCAGCAGGCAGTCTGTGGTGATCGCCCCGTCCTGGCTACGGTACTGCGTGTACACGTCCACCTGCACGGCCGCGAAGTGCGCGAGCGGAATCTCGTAGAGCAGCCGCTCGGCCATGCGCACCGCGACCCGCCGCCCGACGCTCTCAGCGGGCCCGACCTCGCGGCGTGCGGTGCCGATCACGCGGATGTCCGGCTCGGCGAGCACGGAGACGCGACAGCGGTCGCGGTCCGCGGCGACGAGGGCCGCCGACTGCAGCCCGCGCCAGTCCGCCGGCGGCATCCCGCGCGGCGGGCGCAGGCTGCGGAAGGTCTCGAGCGCTTCCTCGACGGCGGCGAGCAGCGTCGGCGTGTCGCCCTCGGCGATCACGTGCCGCCAGTGGCGGTGTGAGAACGCGGACTGCACGATCACGAAGCCCAGCAGCAGGCCGAGCGCGACGACGGCGATGACGCCGAGCACGATCATGCGACGGCTCCATCCGGCGCGGCCCGGCCCGCGGTCGCGGCGTCGATGCGCCCCGCGGCGACGAGCGCGCGCACGGTATCGGCCAGCGTCACGTCGAGCGGGCGCGCGGCGAAGCCGAGCGCGGCCGCCGCCGGCGCGTCGTCGCCGGGCCGCACGGCCGCGAGCGTGCGCGCGAAGCCGGCGTCCGGCAGCCGGCGCAGGCGGCCGCGCGCGAGCCGCGCGAGTGCGCCGAGCGGCGGCAGCGACCAGGCCGGCAGCTCGCGCGCGGTGAGCGCGCGACCGCTGACGCGGCCGAGCGCACTCGTGAGCTGCTGCAGCGTGACGTAGCGCCCGGACAGCATGTACGAGCCGGGCGTGGCGTCCGGTTCCGCCGCGCGCGCGATCGCCGCGGCCACGTCGCGCACGTCCGCGATATCGAGGCCGCCGGGCGGGAGCAACGGGAGCTGGCCGCGCAGCATGGCTGCGGCGAGCGAGTGCGCGCCGCCGAACCGGGGATCGTCGGGGCCCCAGAGGCTGCCGGGGTAGGTGATCGTGAGCGGCGCGCCGTCCGCCTGCAGCTCGCGCGCCACGGCCTCGGCCTCCGCCTTCGTTGCGGTGTAGGGGTCGCGCAGCGTGCCGATCGGCAGCACGGGCGTGAGCACGCGCGCGGTCGTCGGCAGCAGCACGAGGTACGTCGACACGTGCACGATGCGCGCGGCGCCGGCGCGGACGGCGGCGCGCAGCACCATCGAGGTGCCGTGCGCGTTCGAGGCGCGGGCGCGTGGCGCGTTTGCGGCCGTGACGCCGACGAGGCCCGCGGCGTGCACGACGGCATCGACGCCGTGCGTGGCCGCGGCGACCGCGCGCTCGTCGGCCACGTCGCCGACGACGTGCGCGATGCGTACCATGCCCGGTACAGCGAGCGGGCCGAGCGCCGGCGCAATGCGCGCGGGGTCGCGCACGAGCAGCAGTGGCTCATGGCCGGCGTGCACGAGCGCGGCGACGACGTGGCTGCCGAGGAAGCCGGTGCCACCGGTGACCAGCACGCGCATCGCGCTACGCCTCTCGCGTCGCGAGCGCGCTGCGCGCGGCGGCGGTCATCACGTCGATCGGCGGGTCGAAGCCAGTCCACAGCCGGAACGCCTCCGCGCCCTGGTGCACGAGCATCGCCAGCCCGCCCACGGGTCGCGCGCCGGCGCGCTGCGCGGCGGCCAGGAACGGCGTCAGCTCCGGCACGTAGACGAGGTCGAACGCCACCTGCCCGGGGCGGAAGCACGTGCTGGGGACGGGCGTGCGCAACGCATCTGGGCCGTGGCGCATGCCCAGCGTGGTGGACTGCACGACGATGTCCGCGGCACCGATGGCGGTGCGAAAGCTCGGGGCCTCAGGGTCGAGCGGGCAGGCGGAGGCAGGGAGGTCCGCCCCGGCAAGCGCGAGCAGCACGGTTGCGCGGTCGGGCGTGCGGTTCGCGATCGTCAGGTGCTGTGCGCCGCCGCGGCGCACCGCGGCCACGACCGCGCGCGCCGCGCCGCCAGCGCCGATCAGCAGCACGCGCGTGCCGCGCAGCTCCACGCCAGCGTCGGCGAGCGCGTGCTGCACCCCGGCCACGTCGGTGTTCGTCGCGTGCAGCACGCCATCGCGCGAGACGATGGTGTTCGCCGCGCCGATGCGTTCCACGAGCGCGTCCGGGCGTTGCACGAGCCGCACGATCGCCTCCTTGTGCGGCACGGTGACGTTCGCGCCGAGCACGTCGGCGGCGCGCAACCGTTCGACGGCGAACGGCAGGTCCGCCGGCGCGACGTCCCACGCCTCGTAGCGCGCGTCGATGCCGAGCGCGTCGAGCGCGGCCTGCTGGAACTGCGGCGAGATGGAGTGCGCCACGGGGTGTCCGAGCAGCGCGATGGTGCGCGTCATGGCCGGAGGTAACGGCTGACGTTCGCGTTGTGCTCCGCCAGTGTGCGCGCGAACGCGTGTGCGCCGTCGCCACGCGCCGCGAAGTAGAGGTAGTCCGTGCGCGCGGGCCGGATCACCGCAGTGATCGCGTCGATGCCGGGGTTCGCGATCGGGCCCGGGGGCAGGCCGGGCTCAACGTAGGTGTTGTAGGGCGACTCGAACGCGAGGTCGTCGACGCTGAGCTCGCGCTTCCACCAGCCCTGTTCGCCGGCGGGCGGCCGCTGTGAGGCGATCGCGAACTGCACCGTGGGGTCGGCTTGCAGCGGCATGCCCTCGCGCAACCGGTTCAGGAACACCGACGCCACGAGCGGTTGCTCCTCGCGGATCGCCGCCTCGCGCTCGACGATCGAGGCGAGCGTCACGACCTCGTGCAGCGTAAGGCCGGCGCGCGCGGCTTCGGCGCGCAGCGCGGGGGTCACCTGTGCCGAGAACGCCTCCAGCATCGCGGCGACCAGCTGCGGCGCGCCAGTGGTGCACTGCAGCGGGTAGCTGGCGGGCAGCAGGTAGCCGAGCAGCGTGGCGCCCGCGGGCAACGGCTCGGGCAGGAGCTCGCGCGGGGCGGCGTCGATCGCCGCGGCCCATTGCGCGCGGCTGGTGATGCCAGCGCGCTCGAGGATCGCGCCGACCTCCTCGAGCCGGCGGCCTTCGGGCACCGCGAGCAGCTGGGTGGCGGTGATGCCGCCGCGCAGCTGCCGCAGCACCTCGGCAGCAGGGGTGCCGGTCTCGAACACGTAGCAGCCGGCGAGCAGGTCTGAACCGCCACCGGAGAGCTGGAGCAGCACGCGAAGCTCGCGCGTGCCGGAGAGCACGCCGGCGTCGCGTAGCTGCTCGGCGATGCGGCCCGCGGGCGTACCGGGCTCGACGGTGAAGGTCACGGGGCGCGCGGCGGGCGCGATCACGGCGGCGGGGCGTTCGCTGCGCAGCGCGTTCGCGGCGGCCTGCGGCGCACCGGCGACGAGCAGCACCGCTCCGACGACGGCGAGCAGCGGCAGCACGATGCGGAGCACGCGGCGGCTGGCGTTGGGGATCACGTGGACGCCTCGTGCCCGCGGCTAGTCGAGCGCATCGGGCCGCCGGCGGTCGATGAACTGCTGGAGCAGCCACGCCGCAGCGAGGTCGTCCGACGGCCGCGCGCGGCCGACGAGGCGCTCCACTGCTGCGGTGGTGAGGCGTTCATCCTCATATTCTATGGGTAGTTCCAGCACGCGCCGCAGCCGCTCGCCGAGCTTGCGCGCGGCGGCGGCGCCCGCGGCCTCGCGCCCCGCCATCGTGACCGGGAGCCCGACGACGACGCCACCCACGCCCTCGCGGCGCGCGATCGCGCGGATCGCGGGCACGGCGGCGGACGCGGGCACGACCTCGAGCGGGACGGCGATGCGTTCCTCGTCGTCGCAGATGGCGATGCCGACGCGCGCCGCGCCAGGGTCGATGCCCAACCAGCGCATGCGGATTACGGCGCGCCGGCGCGTTCGCGGGCGAGCCGCTCGACGGCGGCAAGCGCCGCGTCGAGCGTGGAGGGGTCGCGCAGGCCGGCCTGCGCGAAGCGCGGCTGGCCGCCGCCGCCACCGCCGACGGACTTCGCGGCGGCGCTGACGATCTCGTTGGCGGCGAGGCCGGCGGCGACCGCCTCCGTCGCGGCGGACGCGAGCACGGTGGCGCGATCGCCGGTCTGCGCGCCGAGGCCGATGAAGGCGGGGCCGAGCCGCTCCCGCAGGCGGTCGGCGAGCGCGCGCAGGTCGTCGGCGCTGTCGGCCTCGACGCGCGCGACGAGCAGCATGAGCGGGCCGAGCTGCTGCGCGCGGGCGACGAGCTCGTCGGCGACGCCGCCGGCGGCGCGGCGGGTCAGCGCGTCTGCGCGTCTGCGCTCCTCGGCGAGCTGCGCCTCGAGTGCGTCGACGCGGGCGAGCACGTCCGTGGGTGGCACGCGGAAGCGCTGCGCGAGCGCGCCGACGACGTCCAGGCGCTCCTGCACGAAGCGCTCGGCCTCGGCGCCGGTGAGCGCCTCGATGCGGCGCAGGCCGGCGCCGATGCTCGTGTCGCTGACGATATGCAGGCTGCCGACGCCGCCCGTGGAGTGCAGGTGCGTGCCGCCGCATAGCTCGCGGCTGAAACAGTGGCCGTGGTCGTCGGCGGACGAGGCGTAGTCGGAGGGGTTGTGCGCGTGCGTGTCGCAGTACTCGACCATGCGCACGTCCGCGGCGTAGCGGTCCTCGAAGAACGCGATCGCGCCGCGGGCGATCGCCTGTTCGTAGGGCAGCTCGACGGTCTCGCGCTCGATATCGTCGCGCACCTTCGCGTTCACGATCTGCTGGACGCTGCGCAGCTCGGCGGCGGTGGGCGCCGCCAGGTGGGTGTAGTCGAAGCGCAGCCGGTCCGGGCCGACGTAACTGCCGGCCTGGCGCACGTGCTCTCCGAGCACGCGGCGGAGCGCGGCGTGCAACAGGTGCGTGGCAGTGTGGTTGCGCGCGCTGCCGGCGCGCCAGGCGGGGTCGACGCGCGCCTCGACGGCGTCGCCGGCCGCGAGCGCGCCCTCAACGAGCTCGCCGAAGTGCGTGATCGCTTCGCCGTGCCGCTGCGTGTCGTCGACGCGGAAGCGGCCGCTGGGCCCCACCAGCTCGCCGTGATCGCCGACCTGGCCGCCGCCCTCCGGGTAGTGCGGCGTCTCCGCGAGCACGAGCTCCGCGCGCACGCCCGCTTCGATGCGCTCGACAAGCGCGCCGTCGGCGAAGATCGCAGTGACGTGCGAACGTGCGACGGTCTCCTCGTAGCCCACGAAGGCGCTGGTGAGTCCGACCGCGGCGTTGCGCTCTGCGCGGGGGTCCTCGAAGACGCCGAACGTGCCCTCGCCGCGCGAGCGGTCGCGCTGCGCGGCCATCTCATGCTCGAAGCCCTCACGGTCGACGCTGTAGCCGCGCTGCGCGGCCACCTCGAGCGTGAGCTCGGGCGGCAGGCCGTGCGTGTCGTAGAGCGTGAACATGTCGCGGCCGGGGATGCGGCGCGTGGCGGCCTCGCGCGCGATCACCTGCTCGAGCAGCTCGAGGCCGCGGGTGAGCGCGGCGAGGAAGCGCGCCTCCTCCATGCGCGTGACGCGCACGATGAAGTCGCGCTGCGGCCCGAGCTCGGGGTGCGCGCCCAGCGACGCCGCGATGGCCGCGTCGACGACCTCGCCGAGGAAGGCTTCGCGGAGGCCGAGGCGGTGCCCGAAGTAGATGGCGCGGCGCAGCACGCGGCGCAGCACGTAGCCGCGCCCCTCGTTCGCCGGCAGCACGCCGTCGGCGACGAGGAAGGCGACGGCGCGTGCGTGCTCGGTGACCACGCGCAGGGCCTGCACGGACTCACCGCCGACGGCGGGGTCGTACGTCACGCCCGACAGCGCCTCGACGCGCGCGAGGATGCTGCGCAGCTGGTCGGTCTCGTAGACGGAGCTCCCGGCCTGGAGCACCCAGGCGACGCGCTCGAGACCGGAGCCGGTATCGATGTTCTGCGCGGGCAGCGGGATCTGGGAGCCGTCGGGCTGGCGGTCGAACGCCATGAACACGAGGTTCCAGATCTCGAGGAAGCGCCCGCAGCCGACGTCCGGGTGACACGTGCCGTCCGCGCACGCCGGGCAGCCATCGCGCGTACCGAAGTCGTAGTGCAGCTCGGAGCAGGGGCCGCAGGGGCCGGTCTCGCCGGAGTACCAGTAGTTCCCCTGGTCGGCGGAGTAGCGCAGGATGCGCGCGTCCGGCACGCCGCGCTCGCGCCAGAGCGCGTACGCCTCGTCGTCGTCGAGGTAGACGGTGGCCCACAGCCGCTCAGGGGCGATGGCGAGCTCGCCGGTGAGGAACTCCCACGCCCAGATGATCGCCTCCGGCTTGAAGTAGTCGCCGATCGAGAAATTGCCCAGCATCTCGAAGCAGGTCAGGTGCGAGGCGTCGCCGACCTCCTCGACGTCCGTGGTACGGAAGCACTTCTGGACCGAGGTCATGCGGCGGGCCGGGGGCTCCTGCAGGCCCATGAAGTAGGGCTTGAACTGGACCATCCCGGCCGAGGTGAAGAGCAGCGATGGGTCGCCATGCGGGACCAGCGAGGACGACGGGATGGTGCGGTGGCTGCGCGCGTTGAAGAACGCGAGGAAAGCGGCTCGTAACTCGTCAACGGTCACGGCGAGGCCCTCGGCGTGGCTGGGTGGCGGTGGGGTGGCTTCGTGGGACTGGCGGATCACCACGTGAGTAGTGACAGGCTGAGCCGGGAGTGTAAAATGGCTCAGTCAGGCTAGTCAATTTGCGCGCGGCTGCCGCTCGGTGTTTCGCGGCGGCGGGAGGCTCCCGCTATCGACAGCGACGATCCTTCGAGTCCGTGGCCTTCGAGTCCGTGGCCTTCGAGTCCGGGGGCCGGGCCCGGCGGTAAGCGCCCGCCGCCGGCGGCCGCCGATAGCTTCGTGGGCTGGGCGACGGTCGTGCTGGCGGCGGGCCGGGGCTCGCGCATGCACTCCCAGCTGCCGAAGCCGCTGCACCCGGTTGCGGGCCGCCCGATGCTTGCGCTGGTCGTCGAAGCGGTGCGCGGGGCCGGATGCGCGGACATTGTCGTGGTGGCGTCGCGGGCGGACGACGACGTCGCCGCCGCCGCGCGCGCACTCGGCACGCGGGTGGTATCGCAGGGCGAGCCGCAGGGCACGGGCCACGCGACGCTCGCCGCCCGCGACGCCTGCGCCGGGGCGCGCCACGTGCTGGTGCTCAACGCCGACCTCCCACTGATTCGCCCGGAGACGCTGCGCGCGCTGGCCGCCGCGCACGCGGAGGGCGAGGTAGCGGTGACGTTCCTCACGGCGCACCTCGCCGACCCCGCGGGGTACGGGCGCGTGCTGCGTGAGGACGGCGTGCTGCGCATCGTCGAGGAGCGCGACATCGGCGAGCTGCGCACGGCGCTCCGGACGGCGCTGCGCGAGGTGAATGTCGGCGTGTATGCCGCGGAAGCGAGCTGGCTCTGGCCGGCGCTCGCGGCGATCGCACCCGCGGCGAGCGGCGAGCGGTACCTCACCGAGATCGTGGCCGCTGCCGCCGCCGAGCGCGCCGGGACGCGCACCGTGAGCGCCGCCGACGCGGGCGAGGTGCGCCAGGTAAACACGCGCGTGGAGCTTGCGCAGGCCGAGGCCGTGCTGCGCGCGCGTGTGCGCGAGCGGCTCATGCTGGGCGGCGTGACGATGCTCGATCCGGCCTCGACGTTCGTCGACGCTACGGTGACGGTTGGCGCGGACACGACGCTGCTGCCGGGCGTGCACCTGCTCGGCGAGACGCACGTGGGCGGCGGGTGCCGGATCGGACCGGGCGCGGTGCTGCGCGACACGGCAGTGGGCGACCGCTGCGAGATCGGCGGCTCGACGCTCGAGGGTGCACAGCTCGCCGACGACGTATCGGTGGGGCCGTACTGCCACGTGCGCCCGGGCTCGGTGATCGAGGCCGGCGTGCACCTCGGCAACTACGCGGAGGTGAAGGCGTCGCGCATCGGCGCGCGCACGCAGGTCGGGCACTTCTCGTACATCGGCGATGCGGAGCTGGGGCCGGACGTGAACATCGGCGCGGGCACGGTCACGTGCAACTTCGACGGCACGGCGAAGCACCGCACGTTCATCGGCGCGGGGGCGTTCATCGGTAGCGACTCGATGCTCGTGGCGCCGGTGCGCATCGGCGCGGGCGCGCGCACGGCGGCGGGCGCGGTCGTCACGGCCGACGTCCCGGACGGCGCGCTGGCGGTGGGCGTGCCGGCGCGCATCCGCCCCGAGCGAGAGGGGGTCTGAGGCCCTTCGGGGCCGATCACACTTGGATACACGCCCGGTACTGGCACTCGCGCTGCTTATTACCTCGGCAGCACTGCTCCTGCTGATCTCAGCCGCAGAGGCCGGGGTGGGCGCGATCACGCGCAGCCGCGTGCACCCGGGCCGCGGCGGCGGCCTGTCCGCGCTGCTCAGCTCCTACATCCAACAGCGCCAGCAGATCCTGCGCGCGCTGAGCGCGGGCGGCACGATCACCACCGTCGCGACGACGCTGGCGCTGCTGGTGCTGCTGCTCGATGTGGCGGACCTCGACGGGTGGCGTGCGGTGCTTGCGGCGGGCGTCGCGGTGGCGGTGGTGAGCGTGCTGCGCGAGAGCGCGCGCACGATCGCGCTGCTCGCGCCGGAGCAGACCGGCGTGCGGCTCGCGCGGCCGATCCTCGCGCTGCAAGCGGTGCTCACGCCGATCGCGTGGGTGGCCGCAGCGCCGGCGCGCACGCTGCTGCGACTCATGGGGCGTGACGCGCGCGCCGGGGAGCCCGATCCCGCCGCCGAGCTGCTCGCAGTGCTCGAACGGCCCGGCTCCGCGGAGCACGGCGACGCGCCGCTGTCCGAGGAGCGGCGGATGATGCGCGGCATCCTGGCGATGTCCGAGCAGACCGTGCGCGAGGTGATGTCGCCACGCATCGACATCGCGGCCGTGTCCACGGAGGGCTCGATCGGCGACGTCATGAAGCTGATCACCGAGACGGGGTTCAGCCGCATCCCGCTCTACGGCGAGTCGATCGACCACGTGGTGGGCGTGCTGTACGCGAAGGACCTGCTCGCGTACCTGCGCTCCGGCGAGCTGGCGCCGACGCTGCGCGAGATCGCGCGCCCGGCGTACTTCGTGCCCGAATCGAAACGCGTCGACGAGCTGCTGTCGCAGATGCGGCGCGACCAGGTGCACCTCGCGATCGCCGTCGACGAGTACGGCGGCACGGCGGGGCTCGTGACGGTCGAGGACCTGCTGGAGGAGATCGTCGGCGAGATCGCCGACGAGTACGACACCGACAAGCGCGAGGTACAGCAGGTGTCCGCGGACGAGTTCGTCGTCGACGCGCGGCTCTCCATCGACGAGCTGAACGAGCTGTTCGGCTCGTCGATTGCGAACGAGGACTTCGACACCGTGGGCGGACTCGTGCTGTCATTGCTCGGGCGGCTCGCGCGGCCCGGCGACGAGGTGATCGACGAGGAGCACCAGCTGAGCCTGCGCGTGCTCTCGATCCTCGGCCGGCGTATCAAGGCGGTGCGGGTGATCCGGCTGGCGCGCCAGGAATCGCCGGCCGTGTGAGCGCCCGGCCGCGCCCCTCCGGAACCGCCTCTCGCCCAACGCCGCGGCTTGCTACTCTGTTGCGGTGACCGGGCGAACGGATGATCTGGCGTACAGAGTCGCGCTGCACCGCATCCCGCGGCTGGGGCCGGCGCGCTTCAAGCTGCTGGAGGCGGGCTTCGGCTCCCTGGCGGAGGCGTGGCGCGCGGACCACGGCGCCCTGTGCACGGCAGGCCTCGACGCGACGACCGCGCAGGTGGTGGTGCGCGAGCGCGCGGCGATGGACCCGTCGGCGGAGCTCGAGCGGCTCGCGCGGGCCGGCGTCGAGGCGCTCGTTCCCGGCGATGGCCGCTACCCCACCCGCCTGGAGGAGATCGCGAGCGCGCCGCCCGTGCTGTACCTGCGCGGGACCTGGGGGCCGGAGGACGGCTGGAGCGTGGCCGTAGTGGGCACCCGGCGCGCGACTGCCTACGGCCGGCAGGCCGCGCGCGAACTCGCCCGCCGCCTGCCGGCGAACCGCGTGACCGTCGTCTCCGGCCTGGCGCGCGGCATCGACACGGTCGCGCATCGCGCGGCGCTCGATGCGGGCGGGCGCACCGCGGCGGTAGTCGCGAACGGCCTCGACACGGTCTACCCGCCGGAAAACGCGCGGCTGGCGGACGAGATCGCTGAGCACGGAGCGGTGCTGACGGACTACCCGCTCGGCACGAAGCCGCGTGCAGAGTACTTCCCGCGGCGCAACAGGATTATGTCCGGTGTGGCGCTCGGGACGCTCGTCGTCGAGGGCGACTACACCAGTGGCGCCATGATCACGGCCCGCTTCGCGGTGGAGCAGGGGCGCGAGGTGTTCGTGGTGCCGGGGTCGATCTTCTCGCCCGGGTCGCGCGGACCGCACGCGCTGATGCGCGACGGCGCCACGCCTGTGGCCTCGGCGGGCGAGGTACTGGAAGCGCTCAACCTGACGATGCTCGGAGCGCAGCTGGACTTCGGCCGGGCGCTACCCGCGACGGACCCCGAGGAGCTGGCGCTGCTGCGGGCGCTCACCCGCGAACCGAGGCACGTGGATGAGGTGGCGCGCAGCAGCGGTTTGGCCGCAGCGACCGTGTCGGCTACGCTCGCATTGCTCGAATTGAAGGGGCTGGTCCGCGACCTGAGGGGCATGCAGTACGTGCGCGTCAGGGAGGAGCCGGCGGAATACGAAGCAGCGGCGGAAGACGGGGGCCAGCGGTCATGACCAGCGAACCCCGGCGCGCACGCCGTGCCCGCACGCCTTCTGGCCGCCACCTGGTGATCGTGGAGTCGCCCGCGAAGGCGCGCACGATCGCGAGCTTCCTCGGCCCGGAGTACATCGTCGAGTCCTCGATCGGGCACGTGCGCGACCTGCCCTCGAAGGCTGCGGAGATCCCGGCGGACGTGAAGCGCGAGCCGTGGGCGCGGCTGGGCGTCGACGTCGATCACGGGTTCGCGCCGCTGTACGTCGTGCCGGCGTCCAAGCAGCCGCAGGTGACCAAGCTGCGCGCGCTGCTGAAGGACGTGGACTCGCTCTACCTCGCGACAGACGAGGACCGCGAAGGCGAGGCGATCGCCTGGCACCTGCAGGAGGTGCTGAAGCCGCGCGTGCCTGTGCATCGCATGGTGTTCCACGAGATCACGCGCCAGGCCATCGCGGAGGCGATCAGCCGGCCGCGCGAGATCGACGAGCACCTGGTGCAGGCGCAGGAGGCGCGGCGCATCCTGGACCGGTTGTACGGCTACGAGGTGTCGCCGGTGCTGTGGCGCAAGGTGCGGCCGCGGCTCTCGGCGGGGCGCGTGCAGTCGGCGGCGATCCGCATGATCGTCGCGCGCGAGCGCCTGCGCATGCGCTTCGTCGCGGCGGGCTACTGGGACGTCGACACCACGCTGGCGGTGCGCGAGGCGGACGCCACGCCCGGGGCGCCGGCCACGGTCGGCGCGCGGCTCGTGGAGCTCGGCGGGCAGCGCGTTGCGAGCGGGCGCGACTTCGACGCGTCGACCGGGCAGCTCACCGCGGGCGACACGGACGCGCGCATCGTGCTGCTGGACGAGGCCCGCGCGCGCGCCGTCGCCGCTGCGCTGGCGGCCACCGCGGCGAACGTCGTCGAGGTGACGGAGCGGCCGTTCACGCAGCGGCCGGCGCCGCCCTTCATCACCTCGACATTGCAGCAGGAGGCGGCGCGCAAGCTGCGTTACACGGCGCAGCGCACGATGAGCGTGGCGCAGCAGCTGTACGAAAACGGCTTCATCACGTACATGCGCACCGACTCGACGAACCTGTCGGACGAGGCGCTGAACGCAGCGCGGACGCAGGTGCGCGAGCTGTACGGCCCGGAGTACGTGCCCGCGCAGCCGCGGCGCTTCACCGGCCGGGTGCGCGGCGCGCAGGAGGCGCACGAGGCGATCCGCCCGGCAGGCGAGGCGTTCCAGCGCCCGGAGCAGGTGCGCGGCCGCGTCGATAGCGACGCGTACCGGCTGTACGAGCTGATCTGGATGCGCACGATGGCCTCCCAGATGCCGGACGCGAGCGGGCTGCGCACCGCGGTGCGCATGGCCGCGGCGCTGCTCGGCGAGGGCGACGCCGTGCTCGCCGCCTCGGGGCGGGTAATCACGTTCCCGGGCTTCCTGCGTGCGTACGTCGAGGGCTCGGACGACCCCGACGCGGAGCTCGAGGAGCAGGAGCGCGTGCTGCCGCCGCTTCGCAGCGGTCAGCCGCTCGACGTGCAGGCGGCGGAGCCGCGCGGCCACGAGACGCAGCCCCCCGCGCGCTACACGGAGGCGAGCCTGATCCGCGAGCTCGAGGAGCGCGGCATCGGCCGGCCATCGACGTACGCGTCGATCCTCGGGACGATCCAGGACCGCGGCTACGCGCGCAAGCGCGGGAGCGCGCTCGTGCCGATGTTCGTCGCGTTCGCGGTCGTGAACCTGCTCGAGCAGCACTTCCCGGAGCTCGTCGACCTCGACTTCACGGCGCGCATGGAGGACGACCTCGACCGCGTGGCGGACGGGGCGCTGGAGGCCACGCCGTGGCTGCGCCGCTTCTACTTCGGCGACCCGGACGCGCCCGCGCACCCCGACGACGGGCTGGCGACCGACGGGTTGAAGGCGCGCATCGGCGCCGGCTGGGAAGCCATCGACGCGCGCGAAGTGTCGTCGATCCCGCTCGGCACGGACGAGCGCGGGCGCGTGGTGGCGGTGCGCGTCGGGCGCTACGGGCCGTACATCCAGGCCGGCGACGACGAGCCGCGCGCGAGCCTGCCGGAAGACACGCCCCCCGACGAGATCGACCTTGCCGGCGCCATCGCGCTGCTCGAGCAGGCGGAGCGCGGCGACCAGGTGCTGGGCACCGACGCCGCGAGCGGCCTGCCGGTGTACTTCAAGGTCGGGCGCTACGGGCCGTACGTACAGCTCGGCGAGGACGATACGAACGAGGGCAAGCCGCGCCGCGCCTCGTTGTGGCCGGGCATGGAGGCGGAGACGCTCACGCTCGAGGAGGCGCAAACGCTGCTGTCGTTCCCGCGCACGCTGGGTGCGCACCCGACGACCGGCGAGCCGGTGACGGTGCAGGATGGGCCGCTGGGCCCGTATGTGAAGGCCGGCAAGGAGACGCGCAGTCTCCGCGACCACGAGCATCTGCGCGCGATTGAATTCGACGAGGCGGTGGCGCTGCTCGCGGAGCCGCGGCAGCAGCGCGGTCGCCGCGCCGCGCCCAGCGCGCTCGCCGAGCTGGGGCCGCACCCGGACAGCGGCAAGCCGGTGACGGTGCGCAGCGGGCGCTTCGGCCCGTACGTCACCGACGGCGCGGTGAACGCGACGATCCCCGCGGGCCGCGACCCGCAGCAGATCGACCTCGACGAGGCGCTGGACCTGCTGGCGCTGCGCGCCGCACGACTGCGCGAGCAGGGCCGCGATCCCGCGGCGCCGCGCACGCCTCGGCGTGCCACCGCCCCGCGCAATGGGACGCGCGCGACGCCCCGCGCGCGCACCGCTCGCGCCGCCACGCGGCGCTCGGCCTGAGCGCGCTGCCGTGCCACGCTCGTCACCGCGAACAGCCAGCGCAGGCGAGCCCGCGCTCGCGTTGCTGGCCCGCTCGGAGGCGATGCTCGGACGCTACGTGCGAGAGCTCGAGAACGTGCGGGGGCGCTCGAAGTTCACGGTGCGCAACTACCAGCGCGACCTGCGCGCGTTCTTCGCGTTCCTCGCGGAGCACGACTGTGCGTTCGACGGCGTGGGCCGCCGGCTGGGGCGGGCGTTCCTCGCGCAGCAGCTCGATGCGGGGGTCGCACCCGCCTCGGCGCGACGCATCGGACGCACGCTGCACGGGTTCTACAAGTGGCTCGACAGCGAGGGGCTGTTGCCGCCGGCGGAACGCGGCGACTCGATCCTGATGCTGCGCGCACCGAAAGCGCCGCGGCTCGTGCCGCGCTTCCTGAGCGTCGACGAGACCGCGGCGCTGATCGACACCCCTGACGGCGAGCTGCCGCGCGGCCTGCGCGACCGCGCGCTGCTGGAGCTGCTATACGGGGCGGGCCTGCGCGTCAGCGAAATCGTGGGCGTGAACACGGTGGATCTCGACCTCGCGAATCGGCAGTTGGTGGTCACGGGCAAGGGCCAGCGCACGCGCGTGTGCCTGTTCGGCGCGCCGGCGCGGGCGGCGCTCGTCGCGTACCTCGATCACGGGCGCCCGGCGCTGGCGACGGGGGCGCAGGCGGCGCTGTTCCTCGGGCGCGCGGGCGCGCGCATCTCGGTGCGCACGGTGCAGCAGATGGTGCGGCGGGCGGGGCTGCAGGCGGCGCAGCCGGCGCGCGTGCACCCGCACCTGCTGCGGCACACCTTCGCCACGCATATGCTGGACGGCGGCGCGGATCTGCGCGTCGTGCAGGCGCTGCTGGGCCACGCCTCCGCGGACACCACGCAGATTTACACCGCCGTCACGAAGGACCGCCAGGCCGCGATCGTCGAGCGCGCGCTCGCGCGCGCCCGCGCGGTCGAGCGCGCACCCTAGCCGCCGCGGCAACGAGGAATCGGAGGCGGCATGCGCATCGTTGTGATCAATGGGCCGAACTTGAACCTGCTCGGCCATCGCCAGCCGGAGATTTACGGCCTCGAGTCGCTGCCCGACATCGAGCTGTTGATGACGAACCGTGCCGAGGAGCTGGGCGTCGACCTCGAGTTCTTCCAGTCCAACAGCGAGGGCGCGATCATCGACGCGATCCACGGGCATCGCGATTGCGATGGCGTGATCATCAACGCGGGCGCGTACACGCACACGTCGCTCGCGATCGCCGACGCGATCACGACGGTGGCGCTGCCGGCGATCGAGGTGCACCTCTCGAACGTGCACGCGCGCGAGCGGGTGCGCCACCGCTCGTTCCTCGCGCCGGTGGTGTGGGGGCAGGTCGTCGGCTTCGGCTTCCGCGGCTACCTCGCGGCGCTCGACCTGCTGCACGCACGGCTCAGCGAGGTCGCGCGGACGTGACGGCAGGGCTCGCGCGGCTGGAGCGTGCGCGCGCGCGCCTCGACGAGCTCGGCGTCGACGCGCTGCTGGTGAGCACGCCGGCGAACCGGCGCTGGCTGTCCGGCTTCAGCGGCAGTGCGGGCACGCTGCTGCTCGCGCGGGACCGAGCGTTGATCGCGACGGACTCGCGCTACTACGAGCAGGCCGGCACGCAGGCGTCCGCGTTCACGCTGGTGCGTGCTAACGACGCGATCGAACAGTGGTGGCCGGAGCTGCTCGCCGGATTCGGCGGCTTGCGAGTCGGCTTCGAGCCGGCCGGACTGACCGTCGAGGGCTACGAGCAGTGGACGGCGGCGACGGCGGGGCTGCCGGCGGCGGCGCGCCCGCAACTCGTCGGCGCGCCGCGCGCCATCGAGGCGCTGCGCGCGGTGAAGGACGCGGACGAGCTGGCGGCGCTGGAGCGCGCGGTGCTGCTGGGCGACGCCGCGTTCGCGCACGCGGCTGCGGTGGCCGCGCCCGGCATGACGGAGCGCGCGCTCGCGTGGGAGGTACAGCGCTTCGCGCTGGAGCACGGCGCCGACGCGCTCTCATTCCCGACGATCATCGCGGCCGGGCCGTGGGGCGCGCTGCCGCACGCGTACCCGCGTGACGTGCCGATGGCGGCGGGCCAGGGCGTGGTGATGGACCTCGGGGTGGTCGTCGACGGGTACTGCTCGGACCTGACGCGCACGATCGCCATCGGGGAGCCCGACGCGCGGTTCGCGCAGGTGTACGACATCGTGCTCACCGCGCAACTGATGGCGGAGGAGCGCATCGAGGCCGGCATGACCGGCGCGCAGGCGCACGAGATCGCGCAGCGTGTGATCATCGAGGCGGGCTACGGGGAGTACTTCGGACACGGGCTGGGCCACGGCGTGGGCCTGGAGATCCACGAGGCGCCGCGGCTGCGCCCGCGCTCGGAGGACGTGCTGGCGGACGGCCAGGTGGTGACCGTGGAGCCCGGCATCTACATCCCCGGCTGGGGTGGGGTGCGCATCGAGGACCAGTGCGTCATCGAGGGTGGGCGCGTGCGCCGGCTCTCGACGGCCGCGAAGTTGCAGTGAACGCTGCATCGAGCGCGGCACCAGCAGCGGACGGGAGTGCTGCATGATCAATACCGGCGACATCAAGCGCGGCGTAGCGGTGGAAGTGGACGGCACGCTCTACCAGGTGGTCGAGGTGCACCACGTCAAGACGAAGAAGTCCGCGGTGTACAAGGTGAAGCTGCGCGACCTGCGCGCCGGGCACATCATCGAACGGACGTTCAACGCAGGGGAGAAGCTCACCGCTGCGCGCGTTGAACGTCGTGACATGCAGTACCTGTACGGCGACGCGGACGCGCTGACGTTCATGAACACGCAGACGTACGACCAGGTGGCGGTGCCGCGGGGCATCGCGGGCGACGCGCTCTCCTACATCAAGGAGGGCGACGTGATCTCGGTGGTGACGCACGGCGAGGAGGCGATCAGCATCGAGCTGCCCGCGTCCGTCGCGCTGAAGATCGCGCGCTCGGACCCCGGCGTGAAGGGCGACACCGCGACGGGCGCGACGAAGCGCGCGACGCTCGAGACCGGCCTCGAGGTGAACGTGCCGCTGTTCATCAACGAGGGCGACACGATCAAGGTGTCGACCTCGACCGGCGGCTACATCGAGCGCACGGCGAACGTCTGACGCGAGGGACGACGCGATGCCGCCGGAGGTCTACCCCGTCCACCAGGTCACCCGCTACCTGCGCGAGCTGCTGGAAACGAACCGGCACCTCACGGGCATCTGGGTGGCGGGCGAGGTATCGAACCTGACGCGCGCGGGCTCCGGGCACATCTACTTCACGCTGAAGGACGCGCGCGGCGCGCTGCGCTGCGCGTTCTTCCGCAATCGTAATGTCGGCCAGCGCACGCGGCTCGACGAAGGGTCGTCGATCGTCGTGTACGGGTCGTTGTCGCTGTACGAGCAGCGCGGCGACCTGAGCTTCGTTGTGGACTTCGTGCAGCCGGAGGGCACGGGCGCGCTCGCGGCGGAGTTCGAGCGGCGGCGCGCGCAGTTCGAAGGCGAAGGACTGTTCGCCGCGGAGCGCAAGCGCGCGTTGCCGGCGTTTCCGGAGCGCATCGGCGTGGTCACGTCGCCGACGGGCGCGGTATTCCAGGACATCGTGCAGGTGCTCGCGCGGCGCTGGCCGCTCGCGATGCTGCTGCTGCAGCCGACGCCGGTGCAGGGCGACGGCGCCGCGCCTTCGATCGCCGAGGCGATCCGCACGCTCGCGCGCGACCAGCGGCCGGACGTGCTGATCGTCGCGCGCGGCGGCGGCGCGTCCGAGGACCTGTGGGCGTTCAACGAAGAGCCGGTGGTGCGGGCGATCTTCGCGTGCCCGGTACCCGTCGTCTCCGCGGTGGGCCACGAGACCGACACGACGCTCGCGGACCTCGTCGCGGACGTGCGTGCACCGACGCCGTCCGCGGCGGCAGAGCTCGTCACGCCCGATCGCGCGACGGTGCAGCTACGGGTGGCGTCGCTGCGGCAACACCTCGAGCTGCAGCTCGTGCGGCGGGCCGACGCCGCGCGCGAGCGCCTCGACCTCCGCAGCGCCGAGGTGCGACGGGGCCTGCCCGACGTCGCGCGGCTGCGCCTGGGCGTGCGCCAGCTCGCGACCAGCTCGACGCGCGCGCTGCAAGCCCGCCACGCCCGCGCAGCCGAGCGGCACGCGGCGCTGCTGCAGCGCGTAGGCGCGCTCTCGCCGCTCGCGACGCTCGAACGCGGCTACGCGCTGGTACTGACGAGCGACGGCGCGACCGTGCGCACGGCGGCGGCGCTGCATGCTGCCGAGCATGTGCAGCTGCGCTTCCACGATGGCGTGCGTCCGGCCCGCATCGAGGCCGCCGCGCGCGAGGCGCGGGGCGAGGACCGCAGGTGACCGCACCGCTGCCCGCAGAACCGCCGGCGGCGGGCGAGAGCTTCGAGGCGCTGTACGCGCGCCTCGAAGTGATCGCGGGACGGCTCGAGGCGGGGCAGCTCTCGCTCGACGAGTCGCTCGCGCTGTACGACGAGGGCATGCAGCTCGCGCAGCGCTGCCAGGAGCGGCTCGCACAGGTGGAACAACGCATCGAGACGCTGCGCGAAGCGTACGACGACAGCTTCGGCGGTCCGGGGCGATGACGCTGCGACACGCGCACCCGCGCGCACGCCTCGCGGAGTGACGCTCGCGCTCGGCTGGTTCACGACCGCGCGAGGGCCGGGCTCGCGCGCATTGTTCGAGGCCGTTGTCGCCGCGATCGACGGCGGCGCGCTCGACGCGCGCATCGCGGTGGTGTGCTGCAATCGCGAGCCGGGCGAGGATGCGGTCACGGACGGCTTCCTGCGCCGCGTCGAGGAGTTGCGCCTGCCGCTCGTCGCGCGCTCGTCGGTGGCGTTTCGGCGCGCGCACGGCGGGGCGCGCTCGCAGCCCGGCACGCCGCTGCCGCCGTGGCGCGACGCGTACGACGCCGATCTCGACGGCGCGCTCCGGGCGCATCCGTTCACGCTGGGCGTGCTTGCGGGGTACATGCTGATCTTCGGCGCGGCGTTCGTGGCCCGGCATCCGCTGCTGAACCTCCACCCGGCGCTGCCCGGCGGTCCGGCCGGCACCTGGCGCGAGGTCATCCGCGCGTTGATCCGCGCGCACGCCCGCGAGAGCGGCGTGATGCTGCACATGGCCATCCCGGACGTCGACGCGGGCCCCGTCGCGAGCTGCTGCCGGTACGCCCTCGATGGCCCCGCGCTCGCGCCGTTCTGGGCAGCGCTCAGGCCCGAGCCCGGCGCGCTGGACGACGCGGCGATCGAGGCGAGCGGGCTCTTCGACGCGATCCGCGAGGAGGGCGTGCGCCGCGAGGCCCCGCTGCTGCTGGCGACGCTCGCGGCCTTCGCAGACGGGCGCCTGCGCGCCGAAGGCGGCCGGTTGCTGGACGCGCGGGGCGCGCCGGCCGCCGCCGCCGACCTCACGACGGAGGTCGAGGCGCTGCTGCGCGGCGCCGGCTGAGTGTCGGGCGCGCGTCGGCCGGTGCTCGACGCGGCCTCTACCTTCGCTGCGTAGCGTGCGCTCATGGTCGCGCCCTCGGACGCTCGGTACTACTCACTACGCGCCGCGGGGCTGCGCGCGCTCCGACGCCACGGCGTACGCGCGGCGCTGTCGCAGGCGTCGCAGTACCTGCGCGCACGCTGGTACCTGCGGCGCGCTACGTCGCTGGGCTCCGCGCGGCTGACCGGGCGTGCGTTCGTGGTCAACCGCGGCACGCTCACCATCGGCGATCGCGTGCGGCTCTACGGGCACACGGTGCGGCTCGAGCTGGTCTGCTTCGGTGGCGAGCTCTCGATCGGCGACAACACGTTCATCAACTACGGCACCAACATCTCGGCGACGCAACGTGTGCGCATCGGTCGCAATTGCGCCATCGGTCAATACGCGATCATCATGGACAACGACTACCATCAGGCCGAGGATCACGCCGCGATCGGCGTACCCGGTCCGGTCGAGATCGAGGACGACGTGTGGATCGGCGCGCGGGTGACCGTGCTGCCGGGGGCGCACATCGGCCGCGGCTCGGTGATCGGGGCCATTCCGTGGTGAAGGGCGACATCCCGCCGTACTCGCTGGCGGCCGGCGCGCCCGCACGTGTGCTGCGGCAGCTGCCGGTGCCGGGCGCCGAACGCGCGTCGTCGTGAGCGCGCGCGGGTGGCGAGGCGCGCGCGGCCGCGCTACTCTGTGCGGCCCACGCACACGCGCGCGCGTCTCGGCGAAGGAGCCTCGGATGATCGTCCCGCAGCCCGCCGGGTTCGTCTCGCGCTCCCGGTCCATGTTTCCGGCCGAGCGCGGGGTCGCGCGGGCGGCGGTGCAGCTGTTCCCGGCAGTGCGCGGGGCGGCGGTCGCGGCGGCAGTCGGTCTGGCCGTCGAGTTCGCGCTGCGCACGCTCGCGAGCCGCGCGCTATTCGCGCGCGCGCCGCGTGTCGCACCGTCGCCACACGCACCGCTCCCCATCGCGAGCCGCACGATCATCACGGAATGGGTGACGATCGAGCGAATGCGCCGGCCCTCGTAGCGCGTGCCGAGCGAGCGCCTGCAGAAGCTGTTGGCCGGTCCACGGTACGGTAGCCGCCGCCAGACCGAGGCGCTGCTGATCGCGGGACGCGTGACCGTGAACGGCCGTGTCGCCGCGCTGGGCCAGCGCGCCGACCCCAGCGTCGACCGCATCGCGGTCGACGGCGAGCCGCTCGAGGCGCGCGCGGCGCGCGCGCTGTGGATGCTGCACAAGCCCGCGGGCTACGTCGTGTCGGCGGACGACGAGCGCGAGCGGCCGACCGTGTACGCGCTGCTGCGCGCCGCGCCACCCGGGTTGCGCTACGTCGGGCGGCTGGACCGCGACAGCGAGGGACTACTGCTGCTGACGAACGACGGCGAGCTGGCGCACCGCCTCACGCATCCGCGCTACGGTGTGCCGAAGACCTACGAGGCGACACTCGAAGGCGAGCCTTCAGTCGCCGCGCTGCGCGCACTACGCCGCGGCATCGACCTCGAGGACGGGCGCACCGCCCCGGCGCAAATCGAGCTGCTCGCTCCCGGCCCGCAGGCGCGGGTGCGGCTGCGCCTGCACGAGGGCCGCAAGCGCGAGGTGCGGCGCATGTTGGCCGCGGTCGGGACGCCGGTGGTGCGACTCGTGCGCACGGAGTTCGGCGGCGTGCGGCTGGGCGCGCTCGCGCCCGGCGAGGCGCGGCCGCTGACCGCGGGCGAGGAGGCGCGACTGCGCGGGCTGGTCGCGCTGGACCCTGCCGCGCTGGACCCTGCCGCGCCGGCCTTCGTATCATCAAGCGCCGCCGAAACCCCACCCGCCGACCCCGTACCCACCAGAGCTGGAGGCGCCACCATCGCCACGGACGCACTCGCCCGCAGCGTCGCGATCGATGGCGCCACGGCCGCCGGCAAGAGCGTGGTTGGGCGGGCGCTGGCGGAACGGCTGGGCCTCGGCTTCGTCGACACGGGTTTGATGTACCGCGCCTGCACGCTGGCCGTGCTACGCGCCGGCATCGACCCGCTGGACGAGCAGGCAGCGCTCGCCGTCGTGCGCGACATGCAGCTCGACATGCGGTGGCCCGAGGCGTCGCAGCCGCACGTGCTGCTGAACGGCGAGGACGTGAACGCGTTGCTGCGCACGCCGGACATCGAGCGCACAGTGTCGCTCGTCTCGCGGATTGTCGAGGTGCGTGACGTGCTCGTCGAGCGGCAACGCGCGATCGCGTCGCGCGCGCCGATCGTGATGTCCGGGCGCGACATCGGCACACGCGTGCTGACGGAGGCGCGCGCGAAGTTCTTCCTCGAGGCGTCGAGCGAGGTGCGTGCGCGCCGCCGCCTGGGCGAGGAGCTGGACGCGGGGCGCCCGTCGAGGTTCGAGCGGGTGCTCGAGGAGACGCGCCGCCGCGACGACCTGGACGCGACCGGCCATCGCGCACTGCGCCGCGAGCAGGCCGCCGAGGACGCGGTGGTCGTCGACACGGACGCGCTCGGCATCGACGAAGTGGTCGAGCTGTGCGCGCAGGCGTATCGCGCGGCGAACGGGACGTGAAGGCGGCGCTGCGGCGCGCGGTGGGGCGCGTGGCGTACGCGCTAGGCACGGGACTGTCGCGCGCGTTGGTGTTCGCGTTCGCGCGCTGGGAGGTCGTCGGCGCGGAGCACGTGCCGCGCGAGGGCCCCGTCGTGCTGGTCGCGAACCACCTGCATTTGTTCGACCCGCCGCTCGTGGTCGCGTCATCGCCGCGGCAGCTGCACCCGATGGCGAAGCGCGAGCTGTTTGAGGTGCCGCTGATCGGCTGGTACTTTTGGCTGCTGGGCGCGTTCCCGGTGCGCCGGTTCTCGGCCGATGTCGGCGCACTGCGCGCCGCACGCGGGCTGTTGCGCGACGGGCACGCCGTGCTGATGTTCCCGGAGGGCACGCGCTCCGGGGACACGCTGCTGCACGCGGCGTTGCCAGGCGCCGCAACGGTCGCGCTGCTGGCGGACGCGCCGGTGCTGCCGGTAGCGATCACCGGCACCGAGCAGATCCGCGTGCCGGGCATCTTCTTCGCGTGGATGCGCCGGCGACGGCCGCACATCCGCGTCGTGTTCGGGCCGCCGAGCCCGCTCGCGACCTCCACGAGCGAGCCGCGCCGCGCAGACCTCGCCACGGACGAGCTGATGCGGCGGATCGCGGCGCTGCTTCCAGAAGCGCGGCGAGGCGCGTACGCGGGGCCGCCCGGTGGCGAGCCCGTCGTCGCGCGCGGCACGGCGCGCGTACCCGGCTCGTAAGCGGGCTCGGCTGGCGCGGTGGCGCGACTCGGGCCCCGCGGCTTAGCGTAGAAGGTGGCGGGGCGGGCGGAGGCGGCGATGTGCGGCATCATTGGCTACACGGGCGAGCGGCCCGCGGGCCCGCTGATCATGGAGGCGCTGCGGCGCCTGGAATACCGCGGCTACGACTCCGCGGGGCTCGCGCTGTTCGACGACGGGCACGGGTTCTTCGTCGCGCGCGCGGCCGGGAAGATCGACCAGCTCGCGGCGCGCATCGAGGGTCGACTGCCGGCGGCGGCGGCGGGCATCGGGCACACGCGCTGGGCGACGCATGGGGCGGCGACCGACGCGAACGCGCACCCGCAGCTCGATCCGTCGGGCCGCGTGGCGATCGTGCACAACGGCATCGTCGAGAACTACGAGGAGCTGCGCGACACGCTGCTCGCGGGGGGCGCCACCTTCGCGTCGGACACCGATACGGAGGTGCTGGCGCACCTGATCGCGAACGCGCTCGCGTCGGGGCGCGACCTGCCGGCCGCCGTACGCGATGCCGTGGCGCGCACGACGGGTGCGTACGCGCTGGTGATCATCGATCGCGACGAGCCGGGGCGCATCGTCGCGGTGCGCGTCGGCAACGCGGGCGGCATCGTTGTCGGGCGCGGCGAACGCGAGCACTTCGTCGCGTCCGATCTCGCGGCGTTGCTGCCGCACACGCGCGAGGTCGCGTTCCTCGAGCCGGGAGAGCTCGTCGACGTGCGCGCGCACGCGGCGCTGTTCAGCACCCTCGGCGGCGACGCGATCGCGCGTGCGTTCGAGCCGCAGTCGCTGGACCCGGTGGCGGCGGTGCGGGGGCGCTACAAGCATTTCATGCTCAAGGAGATCTGGGAGCAGCCGGACGGCCTGCTCGACGCGCTGCGCGGACGCTACCTGCTCTCCCCGGCCCGCGTCGAGCTCGATGGGTTCCCGTTCGACGCGGAGCGCGTGCGGCAGTTCACGCGCGTCGTGCTGATCGGCATGGGCACCTCGTGGCACGCGGCGATGGTGGGCCGGCACTACATCGAGCGGCTCGCGCGCATCCCGGCCGAGGTCGACAACGCCGCGGAGTTCGGCTATCGCCGCCCGATCCTCGACGACCGCACGCTGGTGATCTCGGTCTCACAGTCGGGCGAGACGGTGGACCTGCTTGCGGCGATGGACGTCGCGCGCCGCGCGGGCTGCGCGCAGCTGACGGTGTGCAACACGCCGGGCGCGCAGACCACGCGCGTCGCGGAGGGCACGGTCTACATGCGCATGGGGCCGGAGATCGCCGTCGCGAGCACGAAGTGCTTCACGGGGGCGATGGCCATGCTGCACGCCATCGCGCTGCACCTCGGCCGCGCACGCGGCACGCTCGACGCGGCGGAGGAGGAAGCGCAGGTTGCGGGTGCGCTGCACCTGCCGGCGGCGATCGGCGAGGCGCTGCTGCTCGCGCCGGCCATCGAGCAGCTCGCGCAGCGCTACGCCGCGTTCGAGCATTTCTTGTTCCTCGGCCGCGGGCTGTCGTTTCCGCTCGCGCTCGAGGGCGCGCTGAAGCTCAAGGAAGTCTCGTACGTGCACGCCGAGGGGTACGCGGCGGGCGAGATGAAGCACGGCCCGATCGCGCTGATCGACGAGCGCATGCCCACCGTCGCGCTCGCGCCGTCAGACGAACTGCGCGACAAGATGCGTTCGAACATCCAGCAGATCAAGGCGCGCCGCGGGCGCGTCGTCGCGATCGTCTCTGCGGGCGACGCAAGCCTCAGCGCAATCGCCGACGACGTGATCACGCTGCCGCACACGGACCCGCTGCTGGTGCCGTTCGTGGCGGCGGTGGTGATGCAGTTGCTCGCGTACTACGTGGCGCTGGAGCGTGGCTGCGACATCGATCAGCCGCGCAACCTCGCCAAAACCGTCACCGTCGAGTAACGACCGGGCGGCCGCCGCGCCTCAGTCGGCGCGGAGCATCACGTCGGCGCCGGCGAGCGCGGCCTGAGCCGCGGCGAGCCGCGCGATCGGCACGCGGTACGGGGAGCAGGAGACGTAGTCGAAGCCCTCCTGGTGGCAGAACTCCACCGAGGCGGGGTTGCCGCCGTGCTCCCCGCAGATACCGACCTTGAGCGTGGGGCGCACGCTGCGCCCGCGCTCAATGCCGAGGTGGATCAGCCCGCCGACGCCCTCGCGGTCAAGCTCGACGAACGGGTCGACGGCGAGCAGGCCCTGCGCGACGTACGCGGGCAGGAAGCGGCTTGCGTCGTCGCGCGACAGCCCGAAGGTCGTCTGCGTGAGGTCGTTCGTACCGAACGAGAAGAAGTCCGCGTGCTCCGCGATCGCGTCCGCGACGATGCAGGCGCGCGGCAGCTCGATCATCGTGCCGACGGTGAACTCGACCGGCACGCCGAGCTCCGCGATCACCGTCTCGGCGGTCGCCACCACGCTCGCGCGTGCCATGCGCAGCTCGTCTGCGAGGCCGACGAGCGGGATCATGATCTCGGGCACCACGCGCACGCCTTCGGCGGTCAGCGCGCAGGCGGCCTCGATGATCGCGCGCACCTGCACCTCGTAGATCTCGGGGTACGTCACGGCGAGCCGCACGCCGCGGTGGCCGAGCATCGGGTTGGACTCGTGCAGCGCCTCGACGCGGCGCGCGACCTCGGCGGGCGCGACACCGAGCGCGGCGGCGACGTCCGCGATCTCCACTGGCTGCTGGGGCAGGAACTCGTGCAGCGGCGGGTCGAGCAGGCGGATCGTCACGGGCAGGCCCGCCATCGCGCGCAGGATGCCGCGGAAGTCATCCCGCTGCATGGGCAGGATCTTCGCCAGCGCGGCGCGGCGGCCGGGCTCGTCGTCCGCGAGGATCATCTGGCGCACCGCGAGGATGCGGTCCTCGCCGAAAAACATGTGCTCCGTGCGGCAGAGGCCGATGCCCTCCGCGCCGAACTGGCGCGCGAGTGCGGCGTCTTCGGGCGTGTCGGCGTTGGCGCGCACGCGCAGGCGCCGCACGCCGTCCGCCCAGCGCATCAGCCGCTCGAACGCGTCCGGCAGCACCGGCTCGCGCAGCGCGACCGCGCCGAGCATCACCTCGCCCGTCGCGCCGTCGAGCGAGATCGTGTCGCCCTGGCGCACGACGACCGGCTCACCGTCAGCCGTCGCGACGCGCATGCTCTGCGCGTGGTAGTCGATGTCGAGCGCGCCGCAGCCGGTCACGCAGCACTTGCCCATCCCGCGCGCCACGACGGCCGCGTGCGACGTCGCACCACCGCGCGCGGTCAGGATACCGTGCGCCACGCGCATGCCCATCACGTCTTCCGGGCTGGTCTCCGTGCGCACGAGGATCACCGCCTCGCCGCGCTCGGCCCACTGGGCGGCGTCATCGGCGCTGAACACGACGCGTCCGACGGCGGCGCCCGGCGACGCGCCCAGTCCGCGGGCGATCACGCGCGCCGGGATGGTGCGGTCGAACATCGGATGCAGCAGCTCCTCAAGCTTCTCGGGCTCCTGGCGCAACAGCGCCTCGCGCTCGTCGATCGCGCCTTCGGCGACGAGGTCAGCGGCGATCTGCACCATCGCGCGACCGGTGCGCTTCCCGGAACGTGTCTGCAAGATCCACAACCGCCCCTGCTGCACGGTGAACTCGACGTCCTGCATGTCGCCGAAGTGCGCCTCGAGGCGCGCGCACGCCTGCGCGAGCTCCGCGTGCACCGCGGGCATGAGCTCCTCGAGCGAGGGCTGGCCGCCGGCCGGGTAGTCGGCACGGCCGATCGGCTGCGGCGTGCGCACGCCCGCGACCACGTCCTCGCCCTGCGCGTTGAGCAGGAACTCGCCATAGAGGCGGCGCTCCCCCGTCGCAGGCTCGCGCGTGAAGACCACACCCGTCGCGCAGTCGTCACCCAGGTTGCCGAAGACCATCGCCTGGACGTTGACGGCGGTGCCCCAGCTCGACGGGTAGCCGTACATGCCGCGGTAGGCGACGGCGCGCGGATTCTCCCAAGAGCTGAAGACCGCGCCGATCGCTCCCCAGAGCTGATCCCAGGGCTGCTCCGGGAACTCGACGCCGAGGCGCTCGCGGATCAGCGCCTTGTACTCGCCGACAAGCGCGCGCAGGTCATCCGTATCCAGTTCGGTGTCGAGCGCGACGCCGCGGGCGCGCTTCTTCGCGTCCAGCAGCTCCTCGAACGGGTCGTGGTCGCGGTCGCTGGCGGGCTTGAGCCCCAGCACGACGTCGCCGTACATGGAGACGAAGCGGCGGTAGGAATCGTACGCAAAGCGCTCGTTGCCGGAGGCGCGGGCGAGCCCAGCGACCGTCGCGTCGTTGAGGCCGAGGTTGAGCACCGTGTCCATCATCCCGGGCATCGAGACACGCGCCCCGGAGCGCACGGAGACAAGCAGCGGGTTCTGCGCGTCGCCGAAGCCGGTCCCGACGATGCGCTCGATGTGCGCGATGCCGGCGCGGACGTCGGCGGCGAGCCCGGCGGGGAAGGTGGCGCCGGCGGCGTAGTAGGCGTTGCAGACCTCGGTGGTGATGGTGAAGCCGGGGGGGACGGGGATGCCGACGCGGCTCATCTCCGCGAGGCCGGCGCCCTTGCCGCCCAGCAGCTCCTTCATGCGCCCGTCGGCGTCGGCGTGGCCCCCTCCGAAGAGGTAGACGAGCGGCTTGGCCGTCGTGTCAGCTCGGGACTCCCGGGGTGCGGTCGCGGTCATGTTGCCGCCTCTCAAGGGTGTCGAGTCTAACTCGCGGACGTTGGCGTCCGGTTGCAGGTTCGTGACGGCCACGGGCCGCGTGGGCCCCCGATCCGGGACCCGCATTATACGAACCGCCAGCACGAGCGTTCAGCGTGGCTTCCCAATGCGCTCGGGGCGAAGTTGCGTGCGGTCGGGCGCTCCGCCCACACTCGGCGCATGCTCGAACACGTACGGGAGCGGCTGCTGCGGCGCGAGGAAGCGCTGGCGCCGGCCGCCGCACGGGAGCGCACCTCGGCCGGACGAGCGCGGCCCGAGCCCCCCGATCCGCTGCGGCTGGCCTTCCAGGTCGACCGCGACCGCGTGATCCATACGAGCGCGTTCCGGCGCCTCAAGCACAAGACGCAGGTGTTCGTCGCGCCGGACTCGGACCACGTGGTGACGCGCATGACGCATACGATCGAGGTGCAGCAGGTGGCGCGGACGATCGCGCGGGCGCTCGACCTGAACGAGGACCTGACCGAGGCGATCGCGCTCGCCCACGACCTCGGCCACACGCCCTTCGGCCACGCCGGCGAGGAGCAGCTCGCGCAGCTGCTGCCTGAGGGCTTTCGGCACAACGAGCAGTCCCTGCGCATCGTCGACCTGCTGGCGCGCGAGGGCCGCGGCCTGAACCTGATGCCGGAGACGCGCGACGGCATCCTCAAGCACTCGAAGGAACGCGTCTCCGTCGCCGCCGAGGGCTGGGGCACCGCGGCGACGCTCGAGGGCCAGATCGTGAAGCTGGCGGACTCGATCGCGTACCTCAACCACGACATCGAGGACGCCGAGCGGGCCGGGTTGATCGCGGAGCGCGACCTCCCGGCGGAGGTGCATCGCACGCTCGGGAGCTCGCGGTCGGCGCGCATCGGCACGCTCGTCACGGACTGCGTCGAGGCATCGCTGCCGGCGGCGGCGGGCGGCGCGGGCAGCATCGCGCTCAGCGCGGGCGTGCTCGCGGCGACCGATGTGCTGCGCGAGTTCATGTTCGAGCGCGTCTACCTCGTCGAGGGCACACTGCGCGACGCGCGCCAGGGGCAGCGCGTGGTGGCGGCGCTGTTCCGGCACTACTGCGCGCATCCCGAGCAGATCGAGGGGTGGTCCCTGCCGGACGACCCGCCCTGGCGTCGCGCCGCCGACTGGGTGTCCGGCATGACGGACGGCTTCGCGACGCGGCGGGCGGAGGCGCTGGGGCTCGCCAGCTAACCCCGCGGACTGAGCGACCGTACGCGTACGCTACAATGCGCCGCGGGCGGCGGGCCCCGGGAGTCGAAGCACGGCTGACTCAGAACGCGCTCCGCTGCTGGTGGGCGTAGCGATCATCGTCGTGGCAGCGCTCTTCATCGCCGCGATCGTGCTGCGCGAGCGGATCGCGCCCGCGGCGGCGCCCGCGCTGCCGGCCGCGCCCGCGGCGGCGACGCCCGGCGGGTCGCCGAACGTGCGCGCGACGGGCACGGCGAACGTGTACGCTTGGCCGGACCGCGCCGCGGAGGTGACGGCGATCCTGCCCGCCGGGAGCGAGGCCTCCCTGCACGGGCGCAGCGAGGATGGCGAGTGGTTGCTCATCGCGTACCCCGCGGGCGCCACGGCGCGCGGCTGGGCGCGCGCGGTGGCGCTGGGGCTGGGCGCCGACGCGGTGGCGGCGCTCCCGACGGCGATCGCAACGGCGGCGCCGGGCAGCGCACGTCGGGACGGCGTGCGCGCGCTCCCGGACATCGTGCTGGCCGAGGCGTTGCTGTTGCAGGGTGGGCGGCTGGCCGTCGGCCTGCGCAACCTCGGCGCGGCCCCGCTGACCAACGCCTCGATCGCTTTGCACGTGAGCACGCTCGCCGGTGAGCTGGTGGGCGTGCTGCGCATCGGTCCGACGACGCTCGCGCCGGGCAGCGCGGCGACCATCGTCACGCCGCTGACCATCGACGCGCCCGGCTCGTACCGCCTGGAGCTGGACCCCGCGAACGAGATCGCGGAGTCGCAGGACGGCAACAACTCGCTCGTGGCGCTGCTCGTGCCGCTCGGGAGCTGACATGCGCACGCGCGGCATCGCGCAGCACCGCGGGGTTCGGCGCGCGGGCGCGATCGCGCTGTTCGCGCTGTTCGCGCTGGTGGCGACGGGTGTCACGGCGGGCGTGGTGCTGCTGCTGCGCGATTCGCCGCCCGCCGCCGCACGCCCGACGGCGGCGATCGCCGTCGACCTGCTCGAGGCGCCACCGCCGTATCTCGTCGCGGCGCCGGTCGGGCACGCACCGCAGGGCGCCGCGCTCAACCTGCTCGGGCGCTCGGCGGACGGCAGCTGGCTGCTGGTTGCGCTCGCCGACGCGCCGGAGCACGCCGGCTGGGTACCGGCCACGGCCGTGCGCAACGCCGGGCGCATCGACCAGATGGTGCGCGTGCCGCCGCCGCCAGCGGGGACGCCGGGGCCCGCCGCCACCGCGCCGCCGTCATCCGGCGCCGACCTGCCGGACCTGGTGGTGCAGTCGGTCGGCTCCAAGCAGAATCGCCTGGTGATCGTGGTGGCGAACGTGGGCAGCGGCGACCTCTCCTCGGGTCTGTTCGCGCGGGTGAACGACGGACCCGCGCGCCGCATCGACGTCGCGGGGAAGCCGCTGCGGCCGGGCGACGCGCTCGAGGCCGTGCTGAACACCGAGTTCGTGCAGCGACGCGCGTCCGTCCGCGTCGAGATCGCGGTCGATCCCACCGCGCGCGAGGGTCGCACCGATAATAACCGCCTCGACGCGGTAGTCGCGCCGGACCTGCCGAACGACCTGGCGCTGGCGGCGGCCGAGCTCGACGCTGTGGACGGGCACCTGCGCGTCGAGGTGCGCAACCTCAGCCCGATCCCCATCGTCGGCGTCGTGCGCATCGCGGTGCGCGACGCCCCGCCCGCCACGCGCCTACGCGCGATCGCCGAGGCGAACGTGAACCTCGCGCCGCAGGCCGCGGAGCAGATCGACATCCCCGAGGTGCGCAACGTGCCGGTCGCCCGCCTCACGATCCTGCTCGCGAGCGACGCGCTCACGGACGCGAACCCGGCCAACGACAGCTTCCCGCGATGACGGTAGACGGCGCGCTCGCCGCGCTCACGGCCAGCCTCGACGCGGGACGCGCGGCGCTGCTGGCCGCGCTCGGGCAGCTGGGCGAGCGTGACTTCGCGCTGGAGCTCGCGCCGGGCGAGACCGTGATCGGTGCGCTCGCCGCGCTTGCGCCGGCGGAGCGCGGCGCGGTGGCCGAGGCGCGCGCCGCCGCGGGACTGCCGCCGCGGCCGCTCGCGAGCAGCCCGGGCCCCCGCGCGCGCCCGACGCCCCCGCAGGTGGTCCACGACCTCGCCGGAGCGCGCCACGAGACGTTGCGGCTGCTCGCGGAGCTCGCGGCGACGCCCCGCCCGGAGCGCGCGGGTACCGCCCTGCTCGCGGCGAGCCTGGCGGCGCTCGCCGGCGTCGCGGCGCGCGAGCTCGGCCTCGCCGCGCGCATCGCGGGGCGACCTCCGGGCGACGCGCCGGGCGGCGCCAGCGGGGCGTAACGCTTTGCGCTCGACGGTGTCTTACTTGAAGCAGTGGGCACCATCGACGACGTGAAGGCGGCGCTCGACATTGTCGAGACGGTCCGGGGCTACGTGCCCGCGCTGGTGCGCAGCGGCCGCTCGTTCAAGGCGCCCTGCCCGTTCCACAGCGAGCGGACGCCCTCGTTCATCGTGGACCCGGAGCGGCGCACCTGGCACTGCTTCGGCGCCTGCGCCACCGGTGGCGACGTGATCGAGTTCGTGCGCCGCATCGAGGGGTTGGACTTCCGCGAGGCGCTGCGCCGCTGCGCGGAGCGCGCCGGTGTGGAGCTGCGGCCGCCCACGCAGCGCGAGCAGCGCGCGCGCGAGGAGCACGAGCGGCTGCTGCGCGCGAACGAGGCGGCGGCGCTGTTCTTCCAGGCGGCGCTGCGCGGGCCGGCCGGTGCAGCAGCGCTCGCCTACGCCCAGCAGCGCGGCCTCGACACGGCAGCGCTCGATGCGTGGCAGCTCGGCTACGCGCCGGACAAGTGGCGCGGGCTGACGGACTACCTGCTCGCGCGCGGCTTTACCGAGGGCGACCTCATCGCTGCAGGGCTCGCGGCGCCCGGCGACCGCGGCGCGTACGACCGCTTCCGCGACCGGCTGATCTTCCCGACGCGCGACGCGCGCGGGCGGCTGGTGGGCTTCGGCGCCCGCGCACTGCGCGCGGACCAGGAACCGAAGTATCTGAACACCGCGCAAACGCCGCTGTTCGACAAGAGCGGCACGCTGTACGGGCTCGACCGCGCGGGGCCGGAGGCGCGCCGCGCCGATCGCCTGGTCGTCGTCGAGGGCTACATGGACGTGATCGGCTGCCACCAGGCCGACATCCTCAACGTCGTCGCCTCGATGGGCACGTCGATCACCGAGAAGCAGATGGCGCTTGCGCAGCGCTACACCGCCAACGTCGTGCTGATGCTCGACGCGGACAGCGCGGGCTCGGCGGCGGCGCTGCGCGGTGTCGACGTGGCCTCGGGCGCGGCGCCCACCGGCGCGGCGCCGACGATCGACTGGCGCGGGCTGATCTCATACCAGGACGTCCTGCGCGCCGATATCCGCGTCGTGGCGCTGCCCGCGGGCGAGGACCCGGACTCGCTGGCGCGCGCGGACCCGGACCGCCTGCGCGCGCTACTGGAGGCTGCGCAGCCCGTCGCCGAGCACCTGTTCAACGCAGCCGCAAGCACGATCGTGCCGGGCGACGCGCGCTCGCGTTCGCGCGCCGTCGAGGTGCTCGCGCCGACGGTCGCCGCGACGACCGACCCGGTGCTGCGTGCGCATTATGTCACTCGCCTCGCGCGGCTCGGGCAAGTCGACGAGCAGACGGTGCTCGCACTGCTCGCCCGCGGCGGGCGCCCGGCGCGACCCACGCCTGTCGGTCCGTCCGCAGCGGTGGCGCGCGCGGCGCGCGGCGCGCCGGCGATCCCGGACGGCGAGGCGCAGCTGCTGCTGCTGCTGCTGCTGCGCTCCGACGCAGTCGCCGCCGGCCGCGCCCTGCGTGGCGACGTCTTCGAGGACACCACCAATCGACTGCTCTTCGAGGCCTGGTGCGGGTTCGGCGAGGACTACGAGGCGCGACGCGACGAGCTGGACGAAGAGCTGCGGGAGCGCGACGGCGTCATACGCGCCTGGGCCGCCGGCTCCTGGGACCCGCTGGCGTGGGACGCGAAGCAAGTGGACGCGGGCATCGCCGACATCGCCTCGCGGCTGCGGACGCGGCGCGCGCAGTCGCGCGTGCGGCCGGTCGCGCTCGCCCAGGCGGTAGAAGTGACCGGCGCCCGGCAGCGGGGCGAGCCCGTGCTGGAGTTCGCGGCGCGCGCGGCGGTGCGAGCCGCACGCCCGGTCCAGGCGGAGGGAGACGCGCCGCCGGAAGCCAAGAACGAGATGCCCGTCGGGGCGCTGAACGACACGGCGCTGCTCGCAGCCGAGTTTCAGGAGCTGGACGCGCGCCAGCGCGTGCTCGCGCGTGCTTCAGACCATAACGAGCGGTACGATAGTGCGAGCGCCGACCTCGCCCTTGCGGATCGGGCCCCTCCCGGCAGAGCGCTGACCGACAGCGCTCCTCCGGACAGTGGGGCCCCTTCGGGCAATGGGGCAGAGGCGGCGACCGAGTGGAGGCAGGAATGACCCAGACGTTCGAAGAGGCCGGCATGGAGGCGCTGCTCGCCAAGGGGCGGCGCTCCGGCCACGTGTCCGCGGCCGAGGTGCTGGCGGCCATCCCGGAGGCCGAGGGCAGCCGTGATCGGCTCTCCTCGATCGTCTCGCAGCTGTCCGAGAACGGCATCACGGTGCGCATCGACAACGACATCGATCGCGGCGCCGGCGCGGTCGTCGAGGCGGCGCGTCGCATCGTCGACGAGGCGGTCGGCATCGACGACCCGGTGCGCATGTACCTGCGCGAGATCGGCAAGGTGCCGCTGCTCACCGCGGAGGACGAGAAGCGCCTCGCCCGCGCAATGGAAGAGTGGATCCACGTCGAGGCGATCCGCAAGGAGTACCGCGAGGCGCACGGCCAGGAGCCGACGTACGCCGACGTGCTGTGCGCGCTCTTCGACCAGTTCCACGGCGAGCGCCAGGTGTACCAGGTGGTGAGCCGTCACCTCGACCTGCCGCGGCAGTCGGTGTCCGAGCGCATCGTGGACCCGCTGTTCCGCTCCACGATCGACCGCGAGCTGGACGAGCCGCTGCAGCAGGCGCTGATGGCCGCTCAGAAATGGGAGCTCGACCGCGCGCAGGCCGCGCAGTTCCGGCTATCGATCATCACGCACATCATGCGGCCGGAGCAGGTGCGCTGGGCCGCGGAGATCGTCGGCGGCGAGTCGAAGGTCTTCCCTACGCCGAAAGGCCTCGCGCAGAAGCTGGACCGCGAGCACGGCGGCGCGATCCGCTACTACTTCGAGAAGATCGTGTACGACGGCGAGCGCGCCGAGCGACAGCTGACCGAGGCGAACCTGCGCCTGGTGGTGTCGGTCGCGAAGAAGTACATCGGTCGCGGCATGTCGCTGCTGGACCTCGTGCAGGAAGGCAACATCGGCCTGATCCGCGCCGTCGAGAAGTTCGACTACCGCAAGGGCTTCAAGTTCTCGACGTACGCGACGTGGTGGATCCGCCAGGCGATCACGCGCGCGATCGCCGATCAGGCGCGCACGATCCGCATCCCCGTGCACATGGTGGAGACGATCAACAAGCTCGTGCGCATCTCGCGCCGCCTCGTGCAGGAGTACGGTCGCGAGCCGACCTCCGAGGAGATCGGCCGCGAGCTGGAGCTGCCGCCGGAACGCGTGCGCGAGATCATGAAAGTCTCGCAGGAGCCGGTCTCGCTGGAAACGCCGATCGGCGAGGAGGAGGACTCCCACCTCGGCGACTTCCTGCCCGACGAATCGGCGCTCGCGCCGGCCGATGCCGCCTCGCACCAGCTGCTCAAGGAGCAGGTGGTGGAAGTGCTCTCCTCGCTCACACCGCGCGAGCGCAAGGTGCTGGAGCTGCGCTTCGGGCTCGAGGACGGCCGCTCGCGCACCCTCGAGGAGGTCGGGCGCGAGTTCAGCGTGACGCGCGAGCGCATCCGCCAGATCGAGGCGAAGGCGCTGCGCAAGCTGCGCCACCCGACACGCTCGAAGAAGCTGAAGGACTATTTAGACTAGCCGCGCGGCTCCGGTCCGGCCGGCCCGCTCCGAAGCGCGCGGCCCGGCCGCGCTGTGCACCCGGCTGGGGGCTTCGGACCGCGCAGCCAGAGCCGGCCGGGCGCGCGGTTCGCGCGAGCGGCCACCACGGCTGCGGAGCGCGCTAGACTCGGCGGCAGCGACCGGGCGTGGCGCCGGCAGTGGGGGGAGAGACGATGCCGCAGTACGAGTACCGTTGCCGCAAGTGCGGCGCTGACTTCGAGCTGATCCGCCGCATCGCCGACCTCGACAAGCCGGTGGCGTGCATCACGTGCAAGTCGAAGCGCACGTATCGGCGGCTGTCGATGTTCGCGGTGGGCCGCAGCAGCACCGCCGCGCCCGCGAGCGACGCGCTCGACCTCGGCAGCGGTGACGACCACGGCCACAGCCATGGCGACGACGACTTCGGCGGCATGGGCGGCGACGATTGGGACGACGACTTCTAGGCTTCGGGCGGCTCGGCATCCGCCGGCTCGCGCGCCCGGTACGTGCTTCGTTTGTGTGGCTCTCGGGTCGGCGGCCCGGCCAACTGCTCTGGCTGGCTGGGCTGCTTTTTCTCGTGGCCCTAGTCGTCGCCGTCTTAGGTTCACTCCCTTCGGCCGATGCGAGCGACGTGACAGCCCGTGCCGCCATCGCACAGCTCTGGATTGAAGCACTGGCGATGGGCGGAGTTCTGCTAACGCTATGGGCGGGGATCGCCGAGATTAACCAGCTGTTCCCGCAGCAGGAGCTTCATCTCCTAGCGCAGGAACACGAGGGCCGTTGGACGCTGCTCCTGTTCAACGAGGGCGCGATGACTTCTGCCTTCCGGATCGAGGGGCAAGTAATGGTGGAGGCTGACGGCGTGAATCACCCTCCGTACTTCAGGCTCGTATCGCCAGTGGCGAATGACCAGCGTCTAAACGAGTGGACGCTCACGAACACCGGTACGTTTGAGTTCAAGCGGAGCGAGCCCCTCTTCCCATTCCAAAGCGTTTCATCGCCGTGGTTTGACCCTCTCACTGCGTCTCGACAGCCCGTTAGCTGGAATGCTCGATACTGGACGGACCGGCGCGGACCGGTGCTACTGGAGGGCGTCTTCGAAGGCGCCAGCGGGGGCGGTCCGCTTCAGCCACTGTGGGAGAGGGGGCAGTGGGGATCTCGTTCGCCGGAGCCAGACTACCGTCGCCTCCTACTCCGCCAGGAACTGCAGGATCACGCTCGCGCAGAGCTCGGGATGCTCCGTCAGCACGCCGTGCGAGCCCCCCGGCACGATGCACAGGCGCGCGTCCGGCAGCGCGCGAAAGAGCGCGACGGTGTGCTCCACGCGCACGGCGTCGGCGTCGCCGGCGAGCACGAGCGTGGGCGCGGCGATGCGCGCGAGCGCGGCGGGCTCGAGTTGCGGCTCCTCGCTCCACAGCCGGCGCACGCGATCGAACACCGCGCGGTAGCGCTCGGGGCCGTCCGGCGACAGCCGGCGATGCGCCTCGACGAACTGCGGGAACAGCACCTCGGGCGGCGTCTCGCGCACCAGGCGCAGGAACTCGGGCTGCAGGCCGCTCGCGTCGTAGTTCGCGCCGACGAGCACGAGTCGTCCGCAGCGGTCCGGCCGCCGCAACGCCAGCAGCAGCACCACGATCGCGCCGTCGAGAAGCCAACGATGCGCGGGCGCGCGAGCCCCAGCGCGTTCATGAACGCGAGCGTGTCGTCCGCCATCACCTCGTAGCGCAGCTCGCCGGCGGCGTCGGGAGTGCATCCGTGGGCCCGGCGTTCCGGCTCGATCACGCGGTAGCGCGCGGCGAGCGCCGCCATCAGCTGCGGGAGCGCGCCGGCGTGCTCGAAGCCTCCGTGCAGCAGCAGCACCGGCTCGCCGCTGCTGTGGGCCTCCCAGTACGTGCGCAGTCCGTTCGCGTCGGCGTACCCGCCCTCGCTCACGTCGACTCGAGGCCTGCGTCGATGGCGTCGGGACGCGTGCCCGCGCTCCGGCGGTCGCGCGCGCCGCGCTCCAGCCAGAGGCGCAGCGACACGCCGAGCAGCATCAGCAGCGCGCCCTCGAGCATCGCCGCGACGCCGACGCCGAGCGTGACGTCGAACCAGAAGTCGCGCGGGAACATCTGCACCAGGTGGTCGCGTGTCGGGTCGAGCTCCCAGAAGTCGTTCGCAAACGAAAGCACGTGGAACTGCCGGAACAGCGCATCGAAGCTGACGAGCGTCGCCGCGGCGCCCACCGCGAGCACGCCGACGGTGAGCGCGCCGGCCCACACGCAGAGGCGCGCGAGCTGCGTCAGCGGCCGCTCGCGCGCCCATACGAAGACCGCCCCCACGTATGCCACCACGTACACGAACGCCAGCTCGTGCAGCCGGAACACGCGGCCGAAGAGCGCCTTCACGTCGCGCATGTGCAGCGCTTCCCTGGGCGTGAACAGCGCCTGCTCCTCGCCGTCCACCAGAACGCGCGTGGTCAGCAGGTCCCGGTCGTCGCGGAAGTAGCGCACGATGTCGCGCGCCGCGAAGTCGAGCTGCGCGCGGTCGATGCCGGTCGCCGCGGGCGCGTCGTAGGTGGAGAACGAGTAGCTGTACACGCGCGGCTCGAGCGCCGCCACGCGCACGTTCGAGAGCACGACGAAGAGCATCGCCGCGACGACGAACAGCGCAGAGCCGACCCAGCGCACGGCGAGCACGGCATGAGTATACGGCTCACGCCCTGGGGCGCCGTGCCCCCGGGCAGGCGCCGGGCGCCGTGGTAAACTTGGACACCCAACCGGAGCAGGGTACCAAGAGCGACTTTCAGGAGGACACACATGACCAGCGGGACCTCGGTCGTCACGCCGGAGCGCTACACGACGGGCATCGACTCGTTCGGCGCCTGGATGGAGGCGATTAGCCAGCGCAAGTACGAGTTCCAGCGCCACTACGACGAGTACACGCCGGACCCGGCGGACCTCGCGAAGCTCAAGGCGCTCGTCGAAAAGCACGGCGTCAAGGCGATGGTGATCGGCGAGGACTGGTGCCCGGACGTGTGGCGCGGGCTGCCCGTCGCGGCCAAGGTCGGCGAGCTGACGGGCATGGAAGTGCGCTACTTCATGCGTGACCAGCATAAGGACATCATGGCCGAGTTCCTCAACCATGGGGAGTTCGAGTCCGTGCCCACGATCGTGTTCTACGACCGCAACCACCGCTACCTCGGCCACTTCATCGAGCGCCCGGCGCTGGCCAACGAGGAGATGGTGCCGCTGCGCGAGATCCTCGCGGGCGCGCCCAAGGAAGAGGGCCCCGAGCGACAGGTCGTGATGGACCGCTACCGCGCGGCGACATGGGACGCGGCACCCGCGTGGCGACACGCGACGCTCAAGGAGTTCGTGGCACTGCTGGAGAAGGCGCTGGCCTAACGCCCCAGGGTTGGCGTCAGGTGAAACGAGGGAGCCGGCGCATGCGCCGGCTCCCTCGTTTCATACCATCCAGTCCGGCAGGGCCGGTCAGCGATCGGGGTCCGCATCGGGCGCCACGGCGGGCCGGGCACCGGCACGCGGCGCAGCGACGCGTGCCGCGTCGTCCGCCCGCTCGGCACGCTCGCCGGGCTCGCGGTGGGGAGGGCGCGCGCCTTCCGGCGCGCGCCGTTGCTCATCGCGAGCCTCGCGCGGCTGCTGCTGCGCGGCGCCGGCGGCGCGCGCGACGCGCGGACGCTGCTGCTCTGTAGGCGCGCGCGAGGGCTCCCGCAGCGAGCGAGAGGCGCCGCAGCGCGGACAGTGGCGCCAGTCGACAGCGAGCAGTTGCGGGCAGTTGGAGCACGGCTCGCGCAGCCGCGAGCGGCAGTAGGGGCAGAACACGAACTCGCTCAGCACCGCACGGCGGCAGCCGGAACACGCCTCGGCGCCGCGCAGCTCGACGCGCATCGCCGCGTCCTCGAGCTCGCGCGCGTACGCGTCCGCGATTGTGTCGCGCGGCCGCGCGAGCAGGTAAAGCGCCACGCCGAAGAGCGGGAACGCGGTGACGAGCGTCACGCCGACGGCGAGCGACACGGGGTCGCGCGTGCGTGCGCGCATGTCGCGGTACGCCCACAGAATAGTCGCCAGCCAGAGCAGCGCGAGGTACGCGAAGACGATGGTGCCGGCGAGCCGTGCGGTGGCCTGCCACTCGCCGCCGGGCCACCCGATCAGCATGTCCACCCGCCGCTCCGTTCCCGCAACCGAGCCCACAGCGTACCATGGCGCTGCGCCGCGGCCGCGCGGCCGGCCGCACCCGCCGCCCCCCGCTCGCGTACGGCGCACGCGCCTGACACGTGGCCGCTCGCTTGGATGACTGCAGCATGACGCTTTCGCAGGACGTGCTCAACGCCGCCCAGCGGCACGCCGTCGAGATGCCCGGCGGCGCGCTGCTGATCCTCGCCGGCCCCGGCTCCGGGAAAACGCGGGTGATCGCGCACCGCATCGCGCAGCTCGTGGAGGCACGCGCGGTGCCGCCATGGCGCATCCTCGCGGTCACGTTCACGAACAAGGCCGCCGCCGAGATGCGGGAGCGCGTGGAGCTGCTGCTCGGCGAGCGCGCGCGGGACCTCTCGATGGGGACCTTCCACTCCATCTGCGCGCGCATCCTGCGCCGTGACGGCGAGCCCGTGGGCCTGCCGCGCGAGTTCGCGATCTATGACACGGACGACCAGATGGCGATCGTACGCGGGATCGCGGGCGAGCTCGCCCTGGACCCGCGGCGCTTCGCCCCGCGCGCGCTGCTGTCCGCGATCTCCGCCGCGAAGAACGAGCGGCGCTCGCCGGCGGCCGTGCTCAGCGGGGCGGGCTCGTACTTCGAGGAGGTCGTGGGGCGCACGTTCGAGCGTTACGAGGCCGCGCTGCGGCGCAGCTGCGCAGCGGACTTCGACGACCTGCTTGGCCGCACGCTCGAGCTGTTCGAGCGCTCGCCGGAGACGCTGCAGCGCTACGCCGACCGCTACCTGCACGTGCTCATCGACGAGTTCCAGGACACGAACCTCGTGCAGTACGAGCTGGCGCGCGCGTTCGCATCCGTGCACCGCAACATCACGGCCGTGGGCGACCCGGACCAGTCGATCTACTCTTGGCGCGCCGCCGACGTGCGCAACCTGCAGCACTTCGAGCGAGACTTTCCCGGCGCGCAGGTGGTGCTGCTGGAGCAGAACTACCGCTCCACCGGCCACATCTTGCGCGCAGCCCACGCGGTGATCGCGCGCGCGGAGGGCCGTCCGCAGCGCGAGCTGTGGACCGAGAACCCGGACGGCGCGCCCGTTGTGATCCAGGAGCTGTACGACGGCGACGAGGAGGCGCTGTTCATCGCCTCCGAGGTGCGCCGCCTGACACGCGAGGACGGACGCCGCCCCGGCGACATCGCGGTGATGTACCGCACGAACGCGCAGTCGCGCGCCATCGAGGAGGCGTGCGTCGAGCACGGCATCCGCTATCGCATCGTCGGCGGCACGCGCTTCTATGAGCGGCGCGAGGTGCGCGACCTGCTGGCGTACCTGCGGCTGGTGCACAACGCAGCCGATGGCGTCGCCTTCGCGCGCATCGCGAACGTGCCCACGCGCGGCATCGGCCAGAAGACGCTCGCCGACCTCGGGCGCGCGGCGGAGGCACTGGGCATCGGACCGCTCGCGGTCGCCGCCCGCGCCGCGCGTGGCGACCGTGACCCTGCGCTGCCGCAGCTGCGCGGCGACATTCGCGCGGCGCTCAGCGCGTTCGTCGCGCTCATCGACGGCTTCGCGGCGCGCACCGCCGAGCTGAACGTCGCGGAGCTGCTCGACGCGATCGTGCGCGACACGGACTACCGCGCGCACTTGCAGCGCTCAGACCCGGACGACGCCGAGGCGCGCTGGGAGAACGTGCAGGAGCTGCGCACCGTGGCCGCGCAGTACGAAGACCTGCAGGAGGAGCAGTCGCTGACGGCGTTCCTCGAGGAAGTCGCGCTCGTCGCCGACGTCGATGATCCGGCGGCCGGCGTGCCGGACGCGGTGACGCTGACCACGCTGCACGCCGCGAAGGGCCTGGAATACGCCGTGGTCTTCATGCCCGGCATGGAGGAAGGGCTGCTGCCGCACATCCGCGCGCTGGACGATCCGCCGCAGATGGAGGAGGAGCGGCGGCTGTGCTACGTCGGCATGACGCGCGCGCGCGAGCGCCTATACCTGACGCACGCGTTGCGCCGCCTGCACAACGGCGCGTACCGCAACAACATCGGCTCGCGCTTCCTCGCCGACGTGCCGGCGCTCGACCGCGCTGGCGCCGCGCCCGGCACACGGACCGGCAGCACGCTCAGCCCGCGCGAGCGGCGCGCAGCGCTGGCCGCCCGCGTGATCCCCGCCGTCGCGACCGAGCCGCAGCTCGCGCCGGGCGATCGCGTGCGGCACGCCGCCTTCGGGCCGGGCGTCGTGGTGTCGTGCATCGTGCGCGGCGACGATCAGGAGGTCGCAGTCGCGTTCGAGGGGGCGGGCGTGAAGCGGCTGCTGCTCTCGCTCGCGCCGCTCGAGCTCGACAGCTAGCCGCGCGGCCTAGAGCAGCATAGCCAGCGCGGCGTCGTCCACCGCGAGTGCGAGCAGCGCGCCGGCGCGTTCCGCCTTGGCGTCACCGGCGAACGGCTCGCCACCGAAGCAGCCCTCGAGCTCGCGCACGGTCTCGACGGTGCCCTCAGGGGCAACGAGCAGCGTCGTGCCGCGACCCGCGGCGACGCGATCGAGCAGGTACGGGCTCGGGTCGACGCCACCCGCGAGGATCAGGCACGCGGTGTCCGTGCGCAGCGCGGCCAGCGCGACGTCGACGCGCTCGGCTCGCGTGACCACCGCCTTGCGCGGGAAGCGGTCGAAGTACGGCACGCTCGAGTCATGGGCGATCGCGCCGATCACGATGTGCTCGCAGAGCGCGCCGTCGCCTTCCGCAGAGCGGGTGATCACGCGGGCACCGCTCGCGGCGATCAGCCGGCCGACGGAGGGCGCGGCGAGCGTGCGGTCCTCCGGGATGGCGAGCGCGCCCGCGCGCCGCGCACGGTTCGCGATCACCAGCGTCGCGCCCACGGGCAGGGCGTCGCGCGCGCCGGTCACCGCGACGAGCTTTGCGCCGATGCCAGTAGCGAGCGCCGCGGCGTCCGCGCCGGGCGGCGCCTCGATCACCAGCACCTCGTCCGAGTCGGGCAGCGCGTCGGGCGCGAGCGGTCCGTCGGCGGCAGCGGCGAAGTCTAGGCGCGCGAACGCGTGCGCGTCGCCGCCCGCGCGCTCGTCGCCCGCGAGCCGCACGAGCCGCACCGTGTGCCCGGCGTACGCGAGCCGGTGCGCGAGGCCGACCGCCACGGCGCTCGCCCCCACGCCCGCTTCGTTCCCAGCGACGAGAATCCGCGCCATACCCTCTGCCTCCCGCGCGGAACGTACTACGCGCGCCGCCGAGGAGCGAGGCCACCTAGCGCGGCGGTGCGGCGCTGAGCGCCCGCCGCAGCCCGGCCTCGCCCGTCCGCATCATTCGCGGGTGGTTCCAGGCGAAGGCCGGCCGCGCCACGGGCGCGAGCACGGCGAGCAACCGGCGGCCCGTGCGCACCTCCTCCTCGAAGCGGGCGCGCGTGCCGCCTGGTGCAGGGGTGAGCGTCCAGCGCATCCAGCCGTTGAGATCGCCGCGCACCGTGACGGCGGCGACCCCGGGCGGCCCGTACCGCGTCGACTCAAGCTCGAAGCACATGTGGTACGGGAGCGCCGCCTTCACTCGGACCGCGACGCGCGCGCCCACGCCATCGAGCGTGTTGAGCCGGACCACGTCGCGGAACTCGCGCCACCACGCCGCGTACGTCCGCGGGCCCGCCACGTAGTCCCACACGACCTCGGGGGCGCGCCGAGCATCCACGTCTCGTCGAAGCGATAGCTGGTCAGCCGCACGACGCGCGCTCGCTCACGCCCGCGGCGTCACGCCCGCGCCAGTGCCTCGCCCATGCGCTCGATGCCCGCGATGGCGTCCGCGCCGAGCACCGGCAGCGGCACGATCAGCCGCGCTACGCCCAGCTCCTCGTAGCGCGGGATCGACTCGATGCCCTCGCGCGTGAATATCCATTGCGTCGAGATTTCGACGTGCGAGACGTCGCGGCCGGCCGTCGCCGCGCGCTCGCGCAGCCGGGCGATGCCCTGCGCGGTCGCCTCGACGCCTGAGACCGGCATGAACCAGCCGTCGCCGTACGCGATCACGCGATCGATCGCCGCGTCGGAGTTGCCGCCGATGATGATCGGCGGGTGCGGGCGCTGCACGGGCAGCGGGAAGCTCTTGAAGTTCGACCAGTCGAGGAACTCCGAGTGGTGCTCCACCACGTCGCCGCTCCACACCTTCTTCATCGCCGCGACGTAGTCGTCGAACCGCGCGCCGCGGCGCGCGAACGGCACGCCCAGCGCCTCGTACTCCTCGCGGAGCCAGCCGGCGCCGAAGCCGAGCAGCAGCCGCCCGCCCGAGAGGTAGTCGAGGCTCGCGGCCTGCTTCGCCAGCAGCAGCGGGTTCGCCTGCGGCAGGATGCTGATGCCGGTGCCGAGACGAATGGTCGACGTGCTCGCGGCTGCCGCCGTGAGCGCGATCAGCGGGTCGACGAGCGTGGTCTCGGGCTGCGCGCCCATCTTGCCGCTCGCGTTGTAGGGGTAGCGCGACGCGTACTCGAGCGGCACCACGACGTGCTCGAATGTCCAGATCGACTCGAGCCCGACGGCCTCCGCGGTGCGCGCGCGCGCGACGAGCTCCTCGGCGTTCGCGACGCCGACGTTGAACGGGACGATGCCGACCTTCACGCGGGCCCCCTTGCGCTTCCCGGCCGCGGTTGGCGCCATCCTACGCGTCGCGGGCAGATTGCGAGGCGGGTCGCCGCGCGCTAAGGTCCGGGCGCCGCACCCCCGGCCCTGTATCGCCGGACCCGGCAGACAGGAGCGTCCCGTGCCTGAAGCGAACCCACTGCACACGCGACTCTGCGAGCTGTACGGCGTCGAGTACCCGATCGTCGCCTTCGCGCATACCAAGGATGTGATCGCCGCCGTTTCCAGAGCGGGCGGCATCGGGGTGCTGGGCGCGGTCGGCCTGGAGCCCGAGGAGATCCGCTCGGCGATCCGCTGGATCCGCGAGCGCGTCGGCGACCGCCCATTCGGCATCGACCTGCTGCTGCCCGCCTCGTTCGTCGAGGGCAATGCCGAGGACCTCGAGGCGCAGATCCCGGACGGCCACCGCGCGTTCGTCGCGGGCCTCCAGCGCGAGGGCAATATTCCGGCGCCGAAGCCGCTGGACAAGCCGCCAACGACGGGCATCGGGCCCGACATGCTGCGGCGCGCGCGGGCGCAGCTCGACGTGGTGTTCGAGGAGCGCGTGCCGATCTTCGCGTCGGCGCTAGGCAGCCCCGCGTTCCTGCTGGAGCGCGGCCGGGAGACCGGCACGAAGATCTGGGGCCTGATCGGGCTGCCGCGCCAGGCGCGCCGCGAGATCGAGGCAGGCGTCGACGTGGTGATCGCCGCCGGGAGCGACTCGGGCGGTCATTCCGGCAGCATCGGCACGTTCTCGCTCGTTCCGGAGGTGGTAAAGCTCGCGCGCGGCTCGGACACGCTGGTGCTGGCCGCGGGCGGCGTGACGACAGGCACACACGTCGCAGCGGCGCTCGCGCTGGGCGCCGACGGCGTGTGGTGCGGCACGATCTGGCAGGCGACGAACGAGTCCGAGACAGAGCCCTTCCAGCGTGACCAGATCCTGCGCGCGAGCGCGGAGGACGCCGTGCAGTCGCGCGGGAGCACCGGTAAACCGGTGCGCCAGATCCGCTCGAAGTGGAGCGAGGCGTGGCGGCAGCCCGGCGCGCCGGAGCCGCTGCCGATGCCGCTGCAAGGCATGCTCGTCGCCGACATCCAGCGCGCGATCAAGGAATACAAGATCGAGGAGTGGCAGGGTGTGCCCGCCGGGCAGGGCGTGGGCCAGATCACGACCGTGAAGCACGCGAGCCAGGTGGTGCTGGACATGGCAGAGGAGGCGCTCGGTACGCTCGAACGACTGCGCGTCGAGCCCGTCGAGGCGTAGCAGGGTGCCGCCCGCCGAACTGCCGCCCACCACCGACGCCAGCGACGACGCCGAGCTGCGCATCGAGTTCATCGCCGCTCACGCGGGACGCCGCGCCACCTGCGAGGGTGGCGGGCACGCGGGGGCGGCGGCGGGCGGCGCGCAGGTCGGCGCACGCGCGCGCTACGTCGGGCGGCTGTCCGGACGGCGCATGGTCTACGGCGACCCGCCGTGGCCGTTCCTGGAGCTCACCGACTTTAGCGAGCGCCCGGACGGCGCGATCGAGGAACGCATCTGGTGCGACGAGGCGAACCTGTTCTTCGACGATGAGTAGCCTGCGCAGGTGAGCGAGGCCCCGCCCGAGGCCGCGGCGGTGTCCGACGCCATCCGCGCGCGCCGCCCACCCGGCGGCGCGCTGCTGGACCTGCACACGCACGGCTGGGAGCGCTCGCTCGACAGTGGGGCGAGCACTGCTGCGCTTGTGCGCAGCGCCGCCGCCTGCGGGCTCGACGGCATCTGCCTGACCGACCACAACGCGGTGTGCGCCGCGGACGAGGCGGCCGCGCTTGCCGCGCAGCACGGCGTAGCCGTGATCCCCGGCATGGAGGTGGGCACGGACATCGGCCATGTGCTCGTGTTCGGCCTCGATCGCTTTCGGCCCGAGCTCGTGCACATCCGCCAGCTGCGCCGCATCGCGCTCGCCGAGGGCGCGGCCATGGTCTGGGCGCACCCGATGCGCGAGCTCCACCTGCCGCGCCCTGACTGGGCGGAGCTGCCCGCGCTCTTCGAAGCGCTGGAGGTCGTGAACGGCGACCACAACGACCGCGAGAACGGCTACTTCGCGCAGCTCGCGCAGACGCTCGGCCTCGGCTGCACCGCCGGCTCCGACGCGCACAGCGTGCAGGCGATCGGTCGCGTCGCCACGGCCTTCGAGGCGCCCATGCGCGACCTCGACGCGCTGATCGCGGCGTTGCGCGCACACACGCACGCGGCGGTGGACCTGCGGCGAGCGCCCACCCCCGGGCAGGGGTGAGACAAGCGCCGCGGCCCGCTCTCCCATGCGTAGCGGCGCGGCCCGCTACCATTGGTCCTATGCCGCTGCCATCTCCAACCGAAGCGGCTCCTGCGGCAGTGGGCCGGTGAACGCCACGAACGTGGCCCCCAGCGCGGCGGACGCCGAGGCGATCGCTGCGCTCGATGGCGTGCTCGCGGTGCACCCGAACGAGTCGCACTGGTGGAACCACGGCGCGTTCGCGCTGCCGCTGCTCGGCGGGCTCGCAAGCACGGCGATCGGCGCGGTCGGTGGCTTCGGCGAGGCGCTGGGCTTCGGGCTGTTCCTGCTCGCGTGCGCCGCGTGCATGCTGCCCGTCGCGCTACTCGGCTGGCGGTCGAGCGCGACGAGCATCGTGCTCACCACGGCCGAGGCGCTGGCGCTGCACGACGGGCGCGTGCTGCGCCGCCTCGCCTGGCCGGACGTCGCGCGCGTCGGGCGGTTCGATACGATGGGCAACGTGCGCTGGAAGCTGCTCCCCGCCGACGGCGGCCCGCACCTGACGATCGACGGCGAGATCGCGGACGTGCCGGGGCTCATCGCGCGGGCGCGCACGCTCGCTCCGCACGCCGGCAGCGGCGCGGACGCGGAGCGCGCGTGACGGCGCCCGCACCGGCGAGCTGCGCGCGCTGCGGGGCGGCCCTGCTGCCGGACGAGCCGTGGTGCAACGAATGCGGCACCCGCCTCGACGAGCCGCCGCGCGACGACGGCGCCCCGGAGCCGGTGGACGCGCCACTCGAGTTCGGCGCCCCGGCGGGGGCACTCGCCGCTCCGTCGCGCGCCCCCATCGCGCAGCCGCGGCTGTTCGCCGAGCCGCGGGCAGCCGCGGCACCCGCGGAGACCTCGACGCCTGCGCGCACGCCTGCGTTCCCGACGACGCTCGAGCCGTACCGCGAGCGGCTGCGCCGCGTGTTCGGCTACCCCGACTTCCGCGCGGGGCAGGCCGAGGTGCTGGAGGCGCTCGCCACCCGCGACGTGCTGGCGGTAATGCCGACCGGCTCGGGCAAGAGCCTCTGTTATGTCCTGCCTGCGCTCGAGGTGGGGCGCACGCTGGTGGTCTCCCCGCTGATCGCGCTGATGCAGGACCAGGTCGAGGCACAGCGCGCCGCGGGGGTCGCCGCGACGTTCATCAACTCGACGCTGGACCGCGCCGAGCAGAACCGCCGCTACGCAGACTTCGTGCGCGGCCGCGTCGCGCTGCTCTACGTCGCGCCGGAGCGCTTCGCGGTGCCGAGCTTCAGCGCGGGGCTGCGCGCAGCGGGCGTGCAGCTGTTCGCCATCGACGAAGCGCACTGCATCTCCGAGTGGGGCCACGACTTCCGGCCGGACTACCTGAATCTGGGCGCCGTGCGCGTGCAGCTCGGCGAACCGCGCACCCTGGCGCTCACCGCCACCGCCGACCCGCTGGTGCGCGGCGACATCCTGGCGCGGCTCGGCATCCGCGGCCGCGCCGCCGAGGTGGTGACCACGTTCGACCGCCCGAACCTGCGCCTGGCGTCCGTGCCCGTGGGCAGCGACGCCGAGCGGCTCGAATGGGTGGTGCGCTACGTGCGCGCACGCCCGCTCGAGGCGGGCATCGTCTACGCTCGCACGCGCCGGTACGTCGAAGAGGTCGCCGCCACGCTTGCGGCGGCAGGCGTGCGCGCCGCGGGGTACCACGCCGGGATGCTGGCCGGCGAGCGCGCGCGCGTGCAGCGGCGCTTCCTGAGCGGCGAGCTGCCGGTGCTCGTCGCCACGAACGCCTTCGGCATGGGCATCGACAAGGCGGACGTGCGCTACGTCGTGCACACGCACCTCCCGGGCAGCATCGAGGCGTACTACCAGGAGGCCGGCCGCGCGGGTCGCGACGGCGAGCCCGCCGAGTGCACGCTCGTACATGCGCGTCGCGACGCCGGCCTGCAGCGTCGCTTCATCGACCAGGCGCACCCCGACGCGGAGGAGCTGCGGCGCATCTGGCGACGGCTCATCGACGCACAGCGGCTCGCGGGTGACCGCGCGCTGCTGCCGCGCGAGGCGGAGGACGCCGCGCAGCGCGACGGCATGGCCACCGCGCTCACCGCGTTCCGCGCGAGCGAGCTCGTGCAGCCGGGCGTGCTGCGGCTGCGCTCGCTCGACCCGGACGCGGCCATCGACCCGGCCCCCGTCATCGAACGCCGGCGCTACGCGGAGGGGCGCCTCGCGCAGCTCGTCGAGTACGCCGAGACGCCGAGCTGCCGCCGCGCGCTGATCCTGCGCTACTTCGGCGAACAACCTCCGGAGCGCTGCGGCAACTGCGACAACTGCCAGGGCGTGCCGGCGCAACGGCAGGCGGACTACCCGCTCGAGCTGTTCGACAGCCTGCTGGCGATCCGGGCTGCCATCGCACGGCGTTCCGACCGCGCGCCGTACCTGGTGTTCGAGGAGCGCACCGCGCGCGAGATCGCGACCTACCGCCCGCGCACGCCTGAGGCGCTGCTCGGCATCTGGGGCATGGGCGACACGCGCGTGCGCTGGTTCGGCGCGGAGCTCGTGGACGCGGTGGTCGCCTGGGAGGACGCGCATCCGGACGCCGCGCCGCCGCCGCCTCAGGCCGGCGCGGCCCGCGCGGGCGGTGCGGGCCGGTCAGGCGACCGCGCGGCGGCAGGCGACGACGGCCCGCCGGTGCCGTTCGACGACCCGCTCTACGGGCGCCTGCGCGCCTGGCGGCTGGAGCGCGCGCGCCGCGACCAGGTGCCCGCCTACACGCTGTTCACGGACCGCACGGCCCGCGAGCTGGCCGCGAAGCGCCCGCGGGACGAGCAGGCGCTGCTGACCGTCTGGGGCATGGGCGACTCGCGCGTGCGCGCCTTCGGCGATGAGCTCCTGGCGGTCATTCGGGACGGCGAGTAGGGGGCACGGCGCTTGCGAGCCCGCCGCGCAGGCGGCATCCTAGGGGCTACGCCCGCCTGTGGGCAGGAACGTCACAAGGAGACGTCCATGATCATGACTGTGACCGACAGCGCCGCCGAGAAGCTGGGCGCGCTCGTGCAGGAGCACGGCCTCGAAGGCGAGAAGGGGCTGCGGCTGTTCGCGCGCGGCGGCGGCTGCGGCTGCTCCGGCCCGTCGTTCGGGATGACCATCGACGCGGCGGCCGAGACCGACCAGGTGCTGCACATCGCGGGCATCCGCTTCATCGTCGACGCGGAGTCCTCGGAGAGCCTCGAGGGCGCGACCGTCGACTACATCGAGGACGTGATGCGTAGCGGCTTCACCATCGAGGCGCCGAACGCCGCAGCGACCGCCGGCGGCGGGTGCGGCTGCGGGCGCGCCTAGCTCCACCGCTCGCGAGCGACGCTCGGCCACGACGCTCGGCCAGGCACCGCACTCACTAGCGCGCGGGAATCCGCGCGCTAGTGAGTGTTGCAGCCGGGGACGGTTGCACAGAACGATAGGCGGCACATGGCACCACGCGCACCCGTCGCGGTAGCGCCCGGCTCGCGACGCATCGTCGTCGCGGGCACGCTGCTGGCGCTGTTCTTGGCCGCACTGGACCAGACGGTCGTCTCGACGGCGCTCCCGCGCATCATCGCGGACCTGCAGGGCATCGGGCTGCTGGCGTGGGTGTTCAGCGCGTACATGCTCGCGTCGACGATCGTGGTACCGCTGATCGGCAAGCTCGGCGACCAGTTCGGGCGCAAGCCGATCTTCATCGCGGCGATCGTAATCTTCATCACCGGTTCGGTGGCCGCGGGGGCCGCGCAGTCGATGCTGCAACTCGTGGTCTTCCGCGCCGTGCAGGGCGTGGGCGGGGGCATGCTGTTCGCCACGTCCTTCGCGATCGTCGGCGACCTGTACTCGCCGCTCGAGCGCGGGCGCATCCAGGGGCTGTTCGCGGCGATGTTCGGCATCTCGTCGGTGCTGGGCCCGGCGCTGGGTGGCTGGATCACGGACGCCACGTCGTGGCGGTGGATTTTCTACATCAACCTGCCGGTGGGCATCCTCGCGCTCGCCGTCGTGTCGTTCGGGATGCCGTGGACGCGACCGCGCGGCGGGCAGCGCCCGCGGCTCGATCTCTGGGGCTCGTTCACGCTCACGGCGGCGCTGCTCCCGTTCCTGCTCGCGCTCGTGTGGGCAGGCGACCGCTACCCGTGGCGCTCTGTCGAGATTGCCGCACTCATCGGCGGCTCGCTGGTCGCGCTGGCCGCCTTCGTGCAAGCGGAGCGCCGCGCGAGCGAGCCGATCCTGCCGCTGCAGCTGTTCCGCAATCGCACCTTCGCAGTGTCGGCGGTGATCCTGCTGCTGTCCGGTGCGGGCATGTTCGGCGCGATCACTATGCTGCCGCTGTTTCTGCAGGGCGCGCAGGATATCCCCGCCGCGCGCGCCGGCTCGCTGATGATCCCGCTCTCGCTCGCGCTCGTGGGCGGCTCCGCGACGGCCGGCCAGCTGATGACCCGCACCGGGCGCTACAAAGTGCTGGTGATCGCCGGCGCGGTGATCATGACCGCGGGGCTGCTGCTGCTTTCGCGCATCGAGGTCGACACACCGTACGCGCAGCTCGTGCCGCGCATGATCCTCGTGGGCGTGGGGCTCGGGCTGACGATGCCGGTATTCGCGGTGATCGTGCAGAACGCGCTGCCGTACCAGTTGCTCGGCGTCGCCACCTCGGCGGTGCAGTTCTTTCGCTCCGTCGGCGGTACGCTCGGCGTGGCCGTGTTCACGGGCATCATGCTGCACCGCTTCCGGGACGGCCTCGGTGGGACGGCCGCGGACGTCCCCGCCGTCACCGGCAACCTGAGCAAGCTGCTGAACGAGCGCGGGGCGGCCGAGGTGCAGCGCGCGTACGACCAGAGCGCGCCCGCGGGCGCCGCGCCCTGGTCGCAGGTGCTCGACATCGCGCACGTCAGCCAGTCGGAGGCGATCGCCGGCGTGTTCCTGATCGCGGCGGGTGTGGTCGCCGTGACGTTCGTGTTCGCGTGGCTGCTTCCGGAGCTCGAGCTGCAACGCGTCTCTCCACAGGAGATGGCACGACGCATGGCGGAGCGGCAGACCGCGCAGCACGGCGCGCACGAGCCGCAGCCCGCGGGCGCCCTCCCGCACCAGCCCGGCGACGCCTGACGCCCGAGGAGGCCCGATGCACGAACGCCTCCGCATGCTCGAAACGCTGCCGCCGCTGCGCGACCCGGTGCTACTGGTGGCGCTTACCGGCTGGACCGACGCGGCCGGCATCGCCACGAGCGCGCTCGACTACCTCATCGCGCAGTGGGGCGCGCGCGCCATCGCGGAGATCGACCCCGAGCCGTTCTACGACTTCACCGTGCAGCGGCCGCACGTGCGCCTGGAGGACGGCCAGCGTGTGCTGGACTGGCCGCGCAACCGCTGCTATCTCGCGAGCCCGCCCGGCGCGAACCGCGACATCCTGCTGCTCGTGGGCGCCGAGCCGCACCTGCGCTGGCGCATGTTCACCGACGTGATCGTCGAGCTGATGCGCACGGTCGGCACCACGACGACGATCACGCTCGGCGCGCAGCCCGCCGCGGTGCCGCACACGCGGCCGCTGCCGGTCACGCTCTCCGCCTCGGACGCCGCGTTCGAGGAGCAGTTTGGGCTGAAAATCCCCGTCTCGCGCTACGAGGGCCCGACGGGCATCATCGGCGTGCTCAACGTGGGCCTGCGTGCCCTCGGCTGGCGCAACGCGAGCCTTTGGGCGCTCATCCCGCATTACCTGAACGCCGGCGCGAATCCCAACGCGATCGTCTCGCTCGTGCGCGCGCTGGACCGCGGCTTCGGCACCGACACGCCGCTCGCCGAGATCGAGGAACGCGTCGCGAAGTTCGCGGACCAGGTGGACGAGGCGATGGAGCACACCGCCGAGGCCGACGCCTACGTGCGCACGCTCGAAGAGCAGTTCGACCAGACGGCCCAAGGTGCCGGCGAGCCGGCGCCCGCCCCCACTGAGCTCCCTTCGAGCGCCGAGCTGCTTGGCGACCTCGAGCGCTTCCTGCGCGAGCAGCGCGACGACAGCTAGCGGCCGCACCCCTAGACATTCCCCCTACTCCGCGCCGCGCAGGCCGCTGCTAGCGTGGAGGGCCTGGCCAGCGGGCCCGGATCGCGCGAGGGGCCTCCCATGGCCGTCACAGAACAGCTGGCCCGCGCTGACACGCGCCCCCTGGCGTGAACGCCTGCGCTCTCGTTCGTGGCCGTCGACGTGCTTGTGTTCCTCGGCGCGCTCGCCGTCGCCACCGCGGTCGGCGCCGTCGTCGCCTACGGCTTCGACCTCTGGTACGGCGACTCGCTCTCGCGCACGGCGGACGCGTACATGGCGCTCTATTCGCGCGACACGCACGCGGGCGCGATCGGCTTTGTGTGGCCGCCGCTGCCGACCACGCTGCGCGTGCTGCTGCTCCCACTCACGCGGCCGCTCGGCCTCGCGGCGTTCACCGGGCCGCTCACCTCGGCACTGTTCGCTGCGGGCTGCGTGCTGCTGCTGAACCGCATCCTGCGCGAGCTCGACCTGGAAGCGCACGCACGTACTGTGTGGGTACTCGCGGCGTTCGCGAACCCGGTCGTGCTGCTGCACTTCACCAATGGCACGGCGGAGAGCGCGCTCACCTGCTTCATCCTGCTCACGATCTACTGCTTCCTGCATATCGAACGCGCCCCGACCACCGCCGTGCTCGGGATGGGCACGGCATGCGCGCTCGCGTTGCTGACCCGCTACGAGGCGCTCGCGCTGGCGGGCATGGCGGCGCTGGCTCTGGTGCTGCGCGAATGGGCAAGCCATGAGCGGCTACCCGCCCGCGAGTCATCGCTGCGCCTCGAAGCGCAGCTCACCGCCCTCCTCGCACCGGTCGCCTTCGCCGGCATGCTGTGGCTGTTCGCGAACTGGACGATCCAGGGCGATGCGCTGTTCTTCTTCCGCAGCGTGCACGGTGCGCGCGGCGCCTTCGAGTTCGCGCGCAACGTGCCGGACCACCCGCTGGCCTTCGCGTACGGCAGCCTGCTGGGTACGGCGCGCCACGTGCTGGAGCGCACGCTACAGCTCTCGATCGTGTTTCCGCTCGGTGCCGTCGCGGTCGCGGTGCTCGCGATCACGCGCCGCGATGTGCGCGCCGCCGGGGTGCTGCTGCTGGCCATCTCGACGATGCTGATCCAGGCGTACCAGGCGTATACGGGCGGCATCCACCCGTGGCTGCGTACTGGGTCTACCTGCCGCCGCTCGCGCTCGTGCTGCTCGCCTGCGCGCGCTGCGGACTTGGTCGTGGGCGCTTCCGGTGGCTGCGGCACCCGGCCGTTGACTTCGCGGCAGTGCCTGCGCTGCTCGCTGTCGGGGCCGTCGTCTCGGCGTTTGCGCTCACCGCGCCGGAGGTGGAGGCCTACGAGCGTGTCGCCGGTTACACCGTCACCGGCCGCGCGCAGGAGGCCGACGCCGTGCGCGCAACGATCGACGATGGCGCGGCGCTGCGCGACATCGCGGCGCACCTGCGCACTTCGCGCGGGCTCGTCGCCGTCGACATGAGCGGCGGCGCGTGGCTCGTGCTGTCGATCGACGACCCGCAGCGCCTGGTCGCGAACCCCGACCGGGACTTTGCGGCGCTGCTCGACGAGCCGTACCCACGCGTGCGCTGGCTGGTCGTGGCATCGAGCGAGGGGAGGACGGCGCGCGCGCTTCAGCGCGACGCGATCTACCAGCGCTACCCCGACCTCGACTCTGGCGCGCCGTGGCTGCGCCTGGAGCGCGAGTTCGAGGGGCCGTCGGGCTGGCGTCTGTACGAGGTCATCGGCAATCCGCCGCGGGAGTAGCGGCTGTGCATCAGGCCCCGCGCCCCGCGACGGCCACGATGTGCCGACGAGGGAACTAGCCCGCGCCCGTCACGGCGAGTGACCCGTCGCGCGGGGGTTTGGTAGACTCCGTGTTCCGGGGCGCAGGAGTGTAGCTCAGCTGGAAGAGCAGCGGTCTCCAAAACCGCAGGTCGGGGGTTCGAACCCCTCCACTCCTGCCAGTGCACAGTGCGCACCGGGCCTCGTGCCGAGGTGGTGAAATGGCAGACACGCCGTCTTGAGGGGGCGGTGCCCGTAAGGGCGTATGAGTTCAAGTCTCATCCTCGGCACCACGCACTGCCCGTCCCTGCTCGCGCGGCCACGTAGCCAAGTGGTAAGGCAGAGGTCTGCAAAACCTCCATCGTGGGTTCGATTCCCACCGTGGCCTCCAA
>SHYP01000008.1 GCA_009692725.1 Dehalococcoidia bacterium | reverse complement strand
CGCTACCATTGAACGAACATCGGCATGACCACGTGCACGTATCGGTCGTCGCCCACCGGCCGCACCACGCCCGGGCTCGACGATGACGTCGTCTCGGTCGCTACGCGGTCTGTCGACAGCACGTTCAACACCTCGATGAGGTAGCGGCTGTTGAACGCGATCTTTGCCTCATCGCCAACCACCAGCGCGTCGATCTCCGCCTCGTTGTTTCCCACCTCGTCCGCGCGCGCCGTCACCATCAGCTTCCCCGGCTGCCCACCCACGCCCGGCGACGCGATCAGCCGCACGATGCCCGACCCGTCGCGCGCGAAGATCGACGCTAGCCGCACCGCCTGTTTGAAGTCCCCCACCGATACCTCCGAGCGCGTCGTCGAGCTCGCCGGGATCAACTGCTGGTAGTTCGGGAACGTCCCCTGGATCAAGTTCGCGATCAACGTCGCGTGTCCCAGGTCGAACAGCACTTGCGTCTGCGCCGTATTCACCGTCATCGTCACCGGCTGCTCCGCCTCCGGCAGCAGTCGTGCGAGCTCCGCGAGGGCGCGCGCAGGCACGATCACGTCGCGCTCCAGGCCGGACTGCGACAGCTCCAGCGTGTACACCGCCAGCCGAAACCCATCCGCCGCCGCCAGCCGGATGCTCTCTGGGCCTACGGCGAAGTGCACGCCCATCAGCACCGGTCGTGAGTCGTCCGTCGCCGCCGCGAACACCACGTGCTCCAGCGCCGTGCGCAGCCGCTCCGGATCGACCTGCACTGCGCCCGTCCCCTGTACCGGCGGGATCGGTGGAAACTCGTCGGGGTCCATGCCACCGATCGACGCCGCGTTCCGCGCGCACGACAGGCTCGCCTGCCGCGAGCGCTCCGCCAGCGCAATCTCGATCTCGTCGCGCGGCAACGTCGCCACGAAGTCCGAGAGCAGCCGCGACGGCAACGTGATCGCGCCCGGCTGCGCTACCGTGGCCGGGATCGTGTACGTGATCGCAATTGTCTCGGCGTCGGTCGCCGAGAGCTTGACTCGCCCGTCCTCGGCCTCCAGCAGCACGTGGCCGGTGATCGGCAGCACCGTGCGTGCCGGCACCGCGCGCGAGACTGCGCTCAGCCCGCGATGTAGTTGATCCTGCTGGCAGCGCAGCTGCATCGCCACCACCCATCGACGTCAATCAATTGATTAACAACTTGAGCACTTTACGCGCTCAGAGGAGTATACGGTTACGCCGGAAGCTCAGCAACGCGTAGCGAGCGCCCCGCGTCAGCGCACAGACCGGTATACCGCGGCGAGCGCCGCGGCCGTGACCAGCCAGAGCGCGACGGTCAGGGCCGCGCCCACCCACGTGAACAGCGGCGCCGCCGCCAGCCGCTCCGAGGCTGCGGCGCGATGCTCGTCCAGCACGTCGCGCGGGACCATCCGCCTCACCAGGAGGACGCCGAGCGGCACGATCAGCGCATCATCCAGGTACCCCAACACGGGTATAAAGTCCGGGATCAGGTCGACCGGACTGACCGCGTACGCCACGACGGCCCCCGCGACGACCTTCGCATACCAGGGCACGCGCTCGTCCCGGCAGGCACGGTAGAGGGCGTACACCTCATTTCGTGCGCTCTGTATCCGCTGCCGCCAGCGCTCGGACACCATGCGCGCACTCTAACCTCAGCTACCTCCGGCCGTCTCGAGCAGCGCCTCCGCTGCCGCAGCCACGGTGCGATCGATGTCCGCCTCCGTGTGCGCGAGCGAGACGAACCACGCCTCGAACTGCGACGGAGGCAGTAGCACGCCGCGCTCGCGCATCGCGCGATGGAAGCGCGCGAACGCCGTCGTATCGCTCGCGACCGCCTGCGCGTAATCGACGGGCGTCGTCGCGCGGGAGAACAGCGTCAGCAGCGAACCGCAGCGCGCCACCGCCGCTGCAACGCCAGCGCGCGCCACGCCCTCGATGAGCCCGCGCTCGAGCCGCGCGCCCAGCGCGTCGAGCCGCGCGTACGCGTGCGGCTCGCCCCACAGCGCGTCGACCGTCGCGATCCCGGCCGCCATCGCCAGCGGATTCCCGGACAGCGTGCCCGCCTGGTACACCGCGCCCACGGGCGCCATCAACTCCATCAACCGGCGTGCCCCGCCGTACGCGCCCACCGGCAGCCCGCCGCCGATCACCTTGCCCAGCGCCACGAGGTCCGCGCGCACGCCGAACAACTGCTGCGCGCCGCCGCGCGCCAGCCGCACACCCGTGATCACCTCGTCGAACACCAGCAGCGCGCCGTCGGCGTCGCACAGCGCGCGCAGGCCCGCGAGGAAGCCCGCCGCCGGCAAGACCACGCCCATGTTCGCCGCCACCGGCTCCACGATCACCGCCGCGATCGCCCCCGTGTGCGCCGCGAACGCCGCGGCCACCGCGGCGAGGTCGTTGTACGGCACGACGATGGTGTGCGCCGCGAACGCGGCCGGCACGCCCGGCGAATCCGGGAGCCCCAGCGTCGCCACGCCCGACCCCGCCGCTGCGAGCAAGCCGTCCGCGTGGCCGTGGTAGCCGCCCGCGAACTTCATCACGAGGTCACGCCCCGTCGACGCGCGCGCCAGGCGCAACGCAGTCATCGTCGCCTCGGTCCCCGAGTTCACGAAGCGCACCATCTCCAGCCCCGGCACCGCGCCAGTCAACCGCTCCGCGAGCTTGGCTTCTGCCTCCGTCGGCGCGCCGAACGCCGTGCCGCGCGCCGTCGCCGCCTGCACGGCCGCCACCACCGCGGGGTGCGCGTGCCCGAGGATCAACGGCCCGAACGCGCCGACGTAGTCGAGGTACTCGTTGCCGTCGACGTCGACGACGCGTGCGCCGCGCCCGCTCGCGATCACCACCGGATCGCCGCCCACCGCCCGGTACGCGCGCACCGGCGAGTTCACCCCGCCCGGCAGCACCCGCCGCGAGCGCTCCATCACGGCGCGCGAACGTTCGATGTTCACGCCCCGAGCGCCTCCGCGACCGCGAGCAGCGTCGCGACCTCCATATCCGGCACCGGCGGCGCCTCACGCGGCGGGTCCGCCGCCTGCGGTGGTTGCGCTTCCTGAGCCGCCTGCGCGTCGGGACGACGGATCCACGCGGTTCGCAGGCCGGCGTTCAGCGCCCCCGCCACGTCCGTGGGGGCGGAGTCGCCGACGTAGAGCACTTCGTGCGGCGCGTATCCGAGCCGGGCGCACAGGCCGGCGAACGCCGCGCGGTGGGGCTTATAGATGCGCAGCGATTCGGACGACTGGATCACGGAGAACCGCAGCCGGTTGCGCGACACCGCACCCTGCAGAAAGTCCTCGTCGGCGTTCGACATCAGCCCCATGATCAGTCCGCGCGCAGCGATGCGCTCCACCGCCTCGAAGGCATCCTCGTAGGCCGGGGCGCGCGTCAGCACGTGGCGCAGGTGGTTGGCGCCCGCCGCCGCGTCGCCCGCCAGCCCAAGCTTCTCGAACGTGTACTCGAACTGCCGGCGCCACATCTCCCACGTCGAGATCCATTCCGGGAGCGGCCCATCGAGCATCCTGCTGCGGTCGAGCTTGCCGTCCTCGGCTCGATGTCCCGGAGCCCACACGCTGACGGCGGTGAACGCCTCCGAGGCGAACATCTTCGCGGCCGCCTCGACGTCCGCCGCGATGCCGTGCGTCGACAGGAACTCCGCCAGCGCGACGCGGAAGTCCCAGTCGAACAGCGTCCCATACGCGTCGAACGCGACCGCGCGGATCGCCCCCGGATCGAACGTGGGCCGGGTGTCCTCGGCCGCTGCCGGCTCGCTCACCGCTCCGTCAACCACCGGGCCGCCTCCTTGGCGTGGTACGTGATCACGATGTCCGCGCCCGCGCGCCGGATCGCCGTCAACGTCTCCAGCACGATCGCCCGCTCGTCGAGCCAGCCTTGCGCCACCGCCGCCTTCACCATCGCGTACTCCCCCGACACGTTGTACGCAGCCAGCGGCAACGACGTCGCCGCGCGCACCTCACGGATCACGTCGAGGTACGCGAGCGCCGGCTTCACCATCACGATGTCCGCCTGTTCCGCGATGTCCGCGGCCACCTCGCGCAGCGCCTCGCGCGCGTTCGCGGGGTCCATCTGGTAGCCGCGCCGATCGCTCGCGCCCATGCGCGGCGCCGAGTCCGCCGCCTCGCGGAACGGCCCGTAGAACGCCGACGCGTACTTCGCGCTGTACGCCATGATCGGCAGCGACGCGTGCCCCGCGTCGTCGAGCGCCTCGCGGATCGCCGCCACGCGCCCGTCCATCATGTCCGACGGCGCGATCACATCTGCGCCCGCCTCCGCGTACGCCACCGCCGCGCGCGCGAGCAGCGCCAGCGATGCGTCGTTGTCCACCTCGCCGCGCGCGTCGAGCAATCCGCAGTGCCCGTGGTCCGTGTACTCGCACAGGCACACGTCCGCGACCACCGCGAGCTCGGGGTCGGCGCGCTTGAGCGCGCGGATCGCCTGCGGCACGATGCCGTCCGCCGCGTAGCCTTCGCTCCCCACCGCGTCCTTCGACGCCGGGATGCCGAACAGCAGCACCGCGCGCACGCCGAGCGCGCGCAGCTCGTCCGCCTCGCGCGCCAACTGGTCCGGCGACAGCCGCAGCTGCCCCGGCATCGACGCGATCGGCGCACGCACGTCCAGCCCGTGCGTGACGAACAGCGGGTACACGAACTGCGCCGGATCGAGGCGCGTCTCGCGCACGAGCCCGCGCAACGCCGCGCTGCTCCGCGTGCGCCGCGTCCGCAGGAACGGCGTCCGAGTACGCGTGATCATCTCGCCCCTCCCGCATCCGCACCGCCCGCGCCCGATTGTACGAACTCCGCCCCGTCGCGGGCCGCGCGCGCAGCGAACGCACCCCGCAGCGCCGCCACCAGCGCCTCCACGCTCGGCTCCGCGGCCACCGCGTCCACCACCAGCCCCGCGGCCGCCGCCGCCTCCGCGGTCGTCGTGCCGATGCACGCGACGGCCGCACCGCGCAGCGCGCCCACGTCGCCGCCGAGCATCGCCACGAGCCCGCGCACCGCCGAGGGCGACGCGAGCGTCACCGCGTCGAGCCCCGCGCGCGCCTCAGCGCCCAGCTCCGCGTCCACGCTCGTTGCCGCGACCATGCGGTACACCACCAGCTCGTTCACGCGCGCGCCGCCCGCGCGTAGCAGCGCCGCCAGCTCCGCTCGCGGCTCCGCCGCGCCCGCCAGCAGCACGCCGCCGCTGCCCGCGCCCGCCGCGAGCAGCGCCGCGGCCGAGCTCGCCGCCGTGCTGCCGTCCGGCACGAGGTCCGCGCGCAGCCCGCGTGCCCCGAGCGCCGCCGCGGTCGCGTCACCGATCGCGCACACGCGCACCCCAGCGAACGCACGCGTGTCCAGCTCGCACGCCGCAAGCGCCGCCCAACACTGCACGACGCCGTTCTCGGATGCGAACGCGACCCACGCGTACGCCCCGCCGCGCAGCCGTTCCATCGCCTCCGCCACCGCCCGCTGCTCCCACACCGGCTCGATGCGCAGCGCCGGCGCCAGTACCGGCAACGCGCCCTCCGTGCGTAACGCCGCGGCCAGGCCCGCCGCCTGCGCAGCCGCGCGCGTCACCAGCACGCGCCGGCCCACGAGCGGCCCGCGCAGCACCCCGAACCGCTCGCGCAGCGCGACCACCTCGCCGACCACCAGCACCGCCGGCGGCGCGACCCCGGCCGCCGCGGCGGCCGCCGCGATCGTGCCGAGCGTGCCGCTCACCACGCGCTGGCGCGCCGTCGTCGCTGCCTCCACCACCACGCATGGCGTCGACGCGGCGCGCCCGCCGCTCGCGATCGCGTCCGCGATCGCCGCGAGCCGCTCGGCGCCCATCAGCACCACCAGCGTGTCCGTCGCGCCCGCGAGCCGCCCCCAGTCGACGCGCGGCGTCGCGCCCGCCGCCTCCCGCCCCGTGACCACCGCGAACGAGGCGGCCACCCCGCGCGCCGTCACCGGGATGCCGGCCGCCGCCGCCGCCGCCACCGCCGAGGTCACGCCCGGGATCACCGTCGCCGGCACGCCCGCCGCACTCAGCGCCGCCAGCTCTTCCGCACCCCGACCGAACACGAACGGGTCGCCGCCGTGCAGCCGCACCACGCGCCGCCCTGCGCGCCCGTGCTCCACCAGCAGCGCGTGGATGCGCTCCTGCGTCGCCGCGTCGCCGATCGCCTTGCCCACATCGATGCGCTGCGCGTCGGGGCGGCACGCCTCGAGCAGTTCGCGCGACGCGAGCCGGTCGAACAGCACCACGTCGGCCGCGCGCAGCGCCGCCAGCCCCGCCACCGTGACGAGCCCCGGATCCCCGGGCCCCGCGCCGACGATCCACACGCGCCCCATCGCACCGGCGCCGCCAGCTGCGCTCACGGCGCGACCCCCGCGAGCAACCGCTCCGCGAGCCCGCGCCCGATCGCAGTCGCGTCGCGCAACCGTCCGGTCGCGTCACCAAAGGCCGGCACGCCCGCCTCCGCGTCGCTGCCGAGCATCGCGCGCAGCACCAGCACGTCGCCATCGACCTCCGCGTACGCCCCCACGGGCAGCGTGCAGCCCGCGCCCAGCGCACCGAGGAATGCGCGCTCCGCCTCGACCGCCACGCGCGTCGCGCCGTCATCGATCGCCGCGAGCCGCGCGCGCATCGCCGCGTCGTCCGCGCGGCACTGCAGCGCGATCGCGCCCTGCCCCGGCGCCGGCAGGAACTCATGCGCCGCGAACAGCTGCGTCGCCACGTCGAGCCGGCCGAGCCGCGCCAGCCCCGCCGCCGCCACCACCACCCCATCGAGCTCGCCCCGCGCCACCTTGCCGATGCGCGTGTCGACGTTGCCCCGCACGTCCACGACCTGCACGTCCGGGCGCAACGCGCGCAGCAGCGCCGCACGGCGCGGCGATCCCGTGCCGATGCGCGCGCCCTCCGGCAGCGCCGCCAGCCGCCGCCCCTGCCCCGCCACCAGCGCATCGCGCGGGTCCGCGCGCGGGAGCATCGCCGCGAGCACCAGGTCGTCGAGCGGCTGCGTCGGCACGTCCTTCAGCGAATGCGCCGCCACGTCCGCCTCGCCACGCCGCAGCGCGTCCTCCACCGCGCGCACGAACACGCCGCGCCCGCCGATCACGCGCAACGACGACGTGCGGTCAGCGTCGCCCTCCGAACGCACGTGCACGAGCTCCACCACCAGCGCGGGCTCGCGCGCGCGCAGCGCCGCCGCCGCCTCCTCCGCCTGTGCAAGCGCAAGCGCCGACGCGCGCGTCGCGATGCGCAGCACGCTCACGGCGCCCCAGCCGGCTCGCTCGGCGGCTCGGCCTCCGCGTCCTCGGACGCATCGAGCGCGAACAGCCGGCGCACGACATCGACATACACCTCACGGTCCCCACGCTCCTGCAACGTGCGGATCGGATCGTGCAGCAGCCGCCGCACGAGCGCGCGCGACAGTGCGTCGACGTGGTAGCGCTCGCGCTCATCGAGGTCACCCAGCTGGCGCAGCGTGCGCGCGAGCTCTGTGCGTCGCAACCGCTCCGCGCGTTCGCCCAGCGCCGCCACCGTCGGCGCCACGCGCAGCCGCTCCCACCACCCGACGAAGCGCTCCGCCTCCTCGTCGACGATCGCGCGCACGCGCTCCACCTCGCCCGCGCGCTCCGCGTGGTGCTCGGCGGCAAGCAGCTGCAGCGCGTCGAGGTCGTAGTACGTCACGCCGGCCAGCTCCGCCACGCGCGGGTCCACCACGCGCGGCACGCCGACGTCGATCACGAGCAGCGGTCGCGTGTGCCCCTCGCGCGCCGCCGACGCGATCGCCATGTCGATCAGCGGTCGCGGCGCGTCCGCCGCGCCGATCACGATGTCCGCGTCCGCCAGCGCCGCGCCAATCTCGGCAAGCGGCCGCGCGCGCCCACCCAGCGCCGCCGCGAGCTCCGCGCCGTGCGCCACCGTGCGATTCACCACCACGAGCTCGCCCACCCCGCGCTCGACGAGCGCGCGCGCCGCCAGGCTGCCCGCCTCGCCCGCTCCAACCACGAGCACGCGCGCGCGCGCCACGTCCGGCACCAGCGCCCGCGCAAGCTGCACCGCGAGCGCCGGCACCGACAGCCCCAGCCGCCCGATCGCCGTCTCCGTGCGCGCGCGCCGGCCCGTGCGGATCGCCGTGTGAAACAGCCGCGAGAGCAGCGCGTCGTCCGTGCCCGCGCTCACTGCCGCCGAGAACGCACTGCGCACCTGCCCCAGCACCTCCGACTCGCCGAGCACGAGCGAGTCGATCCCCGCCGCCACCGCGTACAGGTGCTGCACCGCCGCGCGGTCTCGCTCGAGCGCAAACACGCGCTCCGCGATGTCGCGATCGACCGCCGCCGCACCCGCGAACGCGTCCAGCACGTCGGCGCGCGCGGGCGCGCCCGGCACGTACAGCTCCAGCCGGTTGCACGTCTGCAGCACGCTCGCCGCGCCGAAGCGCTCCGCCAGCGCGCGGAGCACCGCGGGCAACGCGTCGCCATCGACGGCGACCGCCTCGCGCAGCGCGAGCGGCGCGCGCTGGTGGCTCGTACCGAGCAGCGTCAACATCTCGTGGCCTAGGCGCGCACGACCGGAGGGTCGCCGCTCAGCGCGTGCTCCAGCCGCGCACGCGCGCCGGCGCGGTCCCCCGCGCGCAACAACGCTCGCAGCTCCGCGTCGACTGCCTGTTGCCAGCGCTCCGGGGGGATGCGCCGCGGGCATTGCGCGCACAGCAGCGGCGGCGGCACACCCGCGCGCGCGCACGTCGCGGCGCACGCGGCATCGCCCACGCGCAGCTCGCTTCGCACGTCCGCCAGCAGCTCCGCCAGCGCCTCCACCTCGTCGCTAAGGAACGCCTCCATCTGCTCGCGCAGCCACCGCGCCAGCGCCGGGCTCGCGCCCCCCGTCGTCGTCGCGATGCTGATCGCGCCGCGCTGCGCCACCGACGGCAGGATGAAATCGCACCGCGTCGGATCGTCCGCGGCGTTCACCCAGATCCACAGCTCGCGGGCCTGGGCCGCGATCGCCTCGTTCGCCGCGCCATCGTCGTTCGCGATGAACAGGAGCTCGAACCCCGCGAGGTCGCCCGACTCGTACCCGCGCTGCCGCCACGTCGCTCGCCCGCCGTCGACGTACGCGCGCACGTCCGGCGACAGCGCCTCGGCCACGATCGTGATATCCGCGCCCGCCTCGACGAGCCGCGGTAGCTTCTCCGCCGCCACGTGCCCGCCGCCGACCAGCAGCACCGGCCGCGCCGCCAGCTCCAGGAACACCGGGTAGTAGCCCATCCGCCGCCCTATCCCGCGTCGTACGCGGCGGTCACGCCCAGCAGCACGCGATCCGCCAGCTCCGCGATCTCCTCGCGCGAGCGCGCTGCCTCTTCCGCGCTCATGCCGTTGCGCTCCGCCAACTGCTTAGCCGTCTCGTGCAACGAACGCCGGAAGAACGTGAACGCCTCGACCGCCCGCAGCAACGGCATCCCCCGCTCGCGCAGGATCTGGCCGTACTGCCGCCCGATCGCATCGACGTCGCGCTCGATCAGCGTGCGTCGCCCACGCTTCGACACGTAGTCGCTCACCAGCTCCAGCAGCCGCCGCCCCAGTGGCCGCAACACGTCGCGCTCCTCAGCCTCGATGCCCGCGTACCAGCTCGTCGCGCCGGTGCCGTGCAGCTGCCGGCGGATGCGCGTCATCGCCGCGCTCTCCAGCGTGCGCTCCCGGTGGCGCGGCCCTGCCTCCATCAGCGCGAACAGGTCGCCCTCCGCGAACCGCCGATGCCCGCCCGGCGTGCGGAAGCAACGCAGCTCCCCCGAGTCCGCCCAGCGCCGGACCGTCGACTCGTTGACCCCGAGGATCTCGCACGCCCGCGCGAGGTTTACCCAGCGCGCGCTCGCGCGCCCGCTGCGGCCCACCGCCCCGGCATCGCCTGCACCCAACTCGCTCAAATCTAACCATTCCTCGCCGCACGGCATGAGATGTGCGCACAATACGGGCGCGCCGTCAGGGCCGCAACTCGTACGCCCAACCGCGCTCCGCGTGCCGCAACGAACGCGCCCCCGCGCTCAACGTGGCTTGCCCGGCGTCAGCCCCAGCTCCGCCGCCAGCTCCACCGGCGCCAGCCGCCGACACGTCAGCATCGGCGTGTCACGCTCCGTGTACGCCGATGCTTCCGATTCCCGCAGCTCGCGCACCAGCGCGAGAAACAGTCCCGGGTCGTCCGCCTCGAACGCCACGACGAACTCCTGATCGTCCCGCCCGTACGAGTACGTGGTGTTGATGCGCACCTCGTGGTAGCGGTGCCCGATGGCGATGGCTCATCCATCATCCGCTGCTGTTCCGCGCGTGGCAGCGCGTACCACGCGCGCGTCTTCACCATCGGGTACACGAACAGGTACGCCGACCCGCGCTCCTCGGCCCACAGCCGCGCGCGCCCGGCATCGCCCTCCGCCCGCGGGTGCAGCGGATTGCCGTACAACGAGCGCATCGTCATCGACAGGAACGACTGCGAACGCTCGATCGCTCCGGCGAGCGGCGACGCGAGCAGCTGCGTGTGCCAGCCGCGGATCGCCTCCAGCTCCTCCGCAACCTGCCACACGACGAAGTCCGTGTCCGCGCGCACGCCCACCGTCGAGTACACCCGCGTCAGCATGCGTTCCGCCGACGCGTCGAGCAGCTTGACGAGGCAGCGCCCGGCCGCCCGGCGCGCCTCCGCCGAGCCACCACGCAGCGTCGCGCCCAGGCGGTACCCGCTGAACTTCACGAACTGCTGGCCGCGCGCCAGCGCCTCGCGCCCTGAAGCTTCCGGCGCCGTCCCGCTCGCGTCGCTCACGCGCGCACCTGCGCGGCCTGCATGCAGCGTGCTTCCCACTCGTCGCAACTCAGGCGTGAAGTACGGGAGACGAATCTTCTTGAACTCCGTGCTCGAGTACAGCACGCGCCGCTCCTCGACCCCACTTGCCGCCGCGATCTCCTGCACCACCGCCTCGACCCCGCTCGCGTGCGCCGCGTGGATCATCGAGAACACGCGGTACGGCCAATCTTCATACGTCGGCCGTTCGTAGCAGTGCGACACGTTGCGGTAGCCCGCCACGAACTCGCCGAACTCGCGCGTGCGCTCGGCCGGCACCGCCCACACGGCCATCCCGTTCGCACGGAAGCCGGCGACGCGGTGATTGAGGATCGCCGCCACGCGCCGCAGCTGACCCCGCGCCTGCAACCGTTCCGCGCGCGCCAGCACTGCCGCCGTCGTCGTCCCCAGCGCCGCCGCCGGCGCATCGAACGGCCGCGCCACGTCGCCGAAGTCGCCCTGCGTCGCCCGCACGAACGCGATGTCGTCCGCATCGAGCGTGTGCCCGCGCGCCAGCTCGCGCCTCGCCTCGCCGTACTCCGGTGCGCCGCGCTCACCCGCCGGGCGCTCGCCCGTCATGTCGAGCGTGACGCCGATCTTGAACAGCCGCAGCGTCGGCAGCGCGCGCGTCGACTCCGCGCCCGCCAGCTCATGCAGCCGCGCGATCACCGGCTCGATCGTGTGCCCCGGGGGCATCGCCACAGTGAACCAGAGGTTGAACTCGTGGCTGCGCAGGTAGTTGTGCGACACCCCTGGGTGCGCGTTCACCACCGCCGCCGCGCTCGCCAGCCTCTCCGCCGCGACGCGCATCGCCACCAGCGACGATGTGTAGCCCAGCGCCGCCGTGTCGTAGATCGCGCAGATCTGTCGCACCACGCCCTGCGCCCGCGCGGCGCGCAGGCGCGCCAGCACCTCGGCCTCGTCGATGCCCAGTCGCTCGCCCACGACGGCGTACGGCCGCTCCTCGAGCGGGAAGCGGTCCTGCAGCTCGTTGAGCAGCGGCCCCGTGAGCTCGTCGATCGCTGCGGGCCGCGCCGCGCTCGCCGTCACGACGTTGCCGCCTCGGCCGCCTCGCGCGGCAGCCCGTAGTTGCGCTCGTACAGCTCCGCCACGCGCACCACGTCATCCGCGCTCAGGTCCGGGCAGTCGCTCGCACCCACGAACTCGTCCAGCTGCGCCAGCTCGTACACATTCGGCAGCACGCTCGCGACGCATGGCTCGTGCAGCACGAAGCGCAACGCGGCCTGCCCCAGCGTGCGCCCCGTGCCGTCCGTCAGGAACCGCAGCTGCTCGACCTTCTGCAGCCCTTCGCGCAGCCAGCGCTCGGGCCGGTGCCGCCGGTGATCGCCCTCCGCGAACGTGGTGTCTGCGGTGTAACGCCCCTCGAGCATCCCCGACGCGTGCGGCACCCGCACCAGCAGCGATCGCCCGTGCGCCCGCGCCGCCTGGATCAGCGCGCGCCCGGGATCGAGCTCCAGCGCGTTGTAGATCATCTGCACGGTCGCCCCCGGCCGCTCGCGCAGCGCATACTCACCCTCCTCGCGCCAGCCGATCGCCGGTCCCAGCGCCACGCCCACGGCGCGCACGCGCCCCTCGTGTTGCACGCGTTCGAGGAACGTCCACAACGCGTCGTCGTCGAGTTGCGCCATGCGCACGTTGTGCAACTGCCACAGGTCGATGTGCTCGCAGCCGAGCCGCTCCAGCGACGCGGCAAGCGCGCGCTCCAGGAACGGCACGTCGAAGCGCTGCGGCGCCTCGCGCTGCCCGGCGCGCCGCGCCTCGCTGCGCGATTCCCAGTCGTACCCGCACTTCGTGCCGATCACGATCTCGGCGCGGTCGGCGCCGGGGAAGGCCTGCGCCAGCAGCCGCTCGCCGCGCCCGTCGCCGTAGGTGTCGGCCGTGTCGAAAAACGTCACCCCGCGGTCGAAGGCCTGCCTGAGCAGCGTGATCGCCTCCGCATCGCTGCGTTCGCCCCACCACCCGGAGGCGAGCGTCCACACGCCGAAGCCGATCTCCGACACGTCGATCTCGGTGTTCGCGATCCGTCGGTAGCGCATGCGCGCACACTCGCGCCAGGCATCCGCAGCCGCAACGCACCGCCCCCGCGGTTTGCGGGACTTACTGCGGTTCGCCTAGAGAAACGCGAATCAGCGAGCTTTACGGCGCTTTGCGCGCTCGGCCCCGAGGGCTCCGCGGCCCGCTACGCGACGAGCGGGATCACCTCGCGCCGGAAGCGCTCGAGCTGGGCGCACTCGTCGGCGAGCGGCCATAGGAAGATGCGCTGCGCGCCGGCCGCCGCATATGCGGACAGTTTCGCCGCGCACGCTTCCGGCGCACTGCTCGGCAGCTTCGCGCGCAGCTCCTCCAGCGGCCGGTTCAGCATCGGGCGCCAGCATGTCCGACAGCATCGCCTCGACGGCTGCGCGGTCGTCGTTGACGTAGCACCACATCGTCGCGATGCCGTTCGGGAAGCGCACCGCGTCGCGGTCCACGGCCGCCACGCGCGCGAGTACGTCCTGCCACGCGGCGCCGAACAACTCCGGCGTCGTGTTGTAGCCCGACGCGAGCCAGCCGTCCGCGAGCCGCGCCACGCGCCTCAGCCCCGCCGCCGATCCCCAGCTCTCGATCCAGATCGGCGCGCCCAACCGCTGGGACGGCGCTGGCGCCATCGTCACGCCGACCGTGGAGTAGCACTCGCCGTCGAAGCGCCCGCCCTCGGCGCCCCAATACGCGCGCATGGTGTGCACGGCGTTGTCCAGCCGCTTCCAGCGTTGCTCGAACGGCACGCCGACCAGCTCGTAGTCGCGCACCGAAGACCCCGGCCCGAGGCCGACCACCAGACATCGGCCCGACAGCACGTCGATCGCGGCGAGCAGCTTCGCGGTGGCGGCGGGACCGCACAGCACCGGCACCGTCACCGTAGTGGCGAGCGTCATCGCGCCCGAGTGCGCGATCACCGCCGCGAGCGTCGTCGGACCGTCAAGCCATGGGCGCTGGAAGACGAGGTGACCGTTCGCGCAACGATGCGAGTAGCCGAGCTCTCGTGCGGCATCCGTGAAGGCGAGCAGGTCTGCGAGCGACCGGTGTTCGCCGCAGAACGCGATCAGCGGCAGGTGTGCGCCGCGGGACAGGCGCTCTCAGCAGCCCGCGGCGCCGCGGCGCACTGCGCCGCCGCCGTAGCGCTCCCGGATCGCGTCGAGGGCGCGGTCGAGCTGCTCGTCGCGCGGCGTTGCGCGCTCCTCCAGCCGCAGCTGCAGTGCGTCGACGACGAGGTTCGTGGCGGCGAGGCCCAAGAGCCGCACCGGCTGCTCGCCCTCGCGCGCGAGCAGCTCGGCGAGCAGCGCGCGGCCCGCCGCCTGGAGCTGCGCCGTCGACTGCGCCGGCCGCGCGAGCGTGCGGCTGCGGGTCACCGTCGTGAAGTCCGGCCAGCGCACCTTGAGCGTAACGGTGCGCGCGCGCCGCCCCGCGCGCCGCAGGTCCGCGCCGACGCGCTCGGCGTGCCCCGCGAGCACGCGCTCCAGCACCGCGCGCTCGCGCACGTCCTCGCCGAACGTCACCTCGCGAGAGACGGAGACGGGCGCGCGCGGCACGCCGCGCACGGGCGTCGCGTCGATGCCGCGCGAGCGCTCGGACAGCGACTGTCCGGCGGCGCCGAACTGGCGCATGAGCCACGCCGGGTCGAGCGCCGCCAGCTGTCCGATCGTGCGCACCCCCGCGAGCGCGAGCCGCTCGACGAGCCGTGGGCCCGCGAGCGGCAGCTCGCGCAAGGGCAGCGGCGCCAGGAACGCGGCCTCGCCGCCGATCGGCACGTCGAGTAGCCCGTCCGGCTTGGCGCGGTCCGACGCGACCTTGGCCGTCGTGCGCCCGCCGGCGATGCCGACCGACACCGCGAGGCCGAGCTCCGCGCGCACGCGCGCGCGGATCGCCTCGGCGATGGCGCGCGCGCCCATGCCGTCCGCGCCGATGCCGGTCAGGTCCGCGAACGCCTCGTCGAGCCCGACGGACTCGACGGTGGGCGACGAGCTGTGCAGCAGCGCGTGGAACGCCTCGGACGCCGCGCGGTAGGCCGTGAAGTCCGGAGAGACGACGAGCGCCTGCGGGCACGCGCGCAGCGCCTGGGACATCGGTTGCGCCGAGTGGCAGCCGAAGGCACGCGCTTCGTAGGAGGCGCTGGCCACGACCGAGCGCGGGCCGCGCCCGCCGACGAGCACTGGCCGGCCGACGAGCTGAGGGTCGCGCAGCCGCTCGACGGCGACGAAGAACGTGTCCAAGTCGCAGTGCGCGATTCGGCGCGGGAGGCGCGGCACCGGCGGCTGGCTAGCACACATGTTTCACGTGAAACATTGTGCGCCCGAGCGGCGTGCGGGTGCAGCCCGGGGTCAGCGCGAGGCGCGGATCTCCGTCGGGCGCGGCTCGGGCGCGGCGGTGTCCGCCGGGGGGGCCGGCTCGATGACACGGAGGCCTTGCACTTCTTGCTCGGTCACGGACGCGAGCGCTTCCTCGGCGCTCTCGCCGGCGCGCATGCGCCGCGTGATCGCCACGCCCGCGAGCACGATCAGCGACGTGGAGATCGCGGCTCCGCCGGCGATGAACTTGTGCCGCCGCACGACTTCCGGGAACCGCTCCAGCGCGCGATGCGCCAGCCGGATCGATTCCTGGGCGGCGCGGTCGATCGGCTCTCCGCCGCTGGGGTGTCCGTCCTTACCCACGCGTCCGGCTCCCTCCCTGGTGCCGCTCAATCGGCGTCGTCTTCGGATTCACCCCCGCCCAGTTGCGCGAATAGCGTCGCCATCTCGATCGCCGCGAGCATGGCCTCGCGTCCCTTGTTGCCCACCGCGCCGCCCGCGCGCGCCTGCGCCTGCTCGAGGGTGTCTGCAGTGATCACCCCGAAGGTTACCGGCAGTCCGCTCTCCCGCGCTACCGCGCCGATGCCGCGCGCCGCTTCGCCGGCGACGTACTCGAAGTGCGGCGTCTCACCGCGGATCACGCACCCGACGCACACGATCGCGTCGTACTCCTCGCCATCCGCCAGCAGTTGCGCCGCCATGGCAAGCTCGAACGCTCCCGGCACCCATATTACGTCGAGGTCGTCACCGTCGATACCGTGCTCCTGCGCGGCGGCGATCGCACCGTCGCGCAGCCGTTCCGTGATCAGTTCGTTGAAGCGCGCGACCACGATGGCGATGCGCAGCCCGGCGGCGTCCAGCGTTCCTTCGATCGTGCGCACTTAGAGTCGTTCCTCCACGCCCAGCAGGTGCCCCATTTTCTCGCGTTTGGTTTGCAGGTAGCGCAGGTTGTGGGGGTTCGGCACCACCTCGATAGGGATGCGTTCGACGATCTCTAGGCCAAACCCTTCGAGGCCGGAGCGCTTGGTGGGGTTGTTCGTCATGAGGCGCATCTTGCGCACGCCGAGATCCACGAGAATCTGCATGCCGATGCCGTATTCACGCTTGTCCGCGGGCAGGCCCAGCGCTTCGTTCGCCTCGACGGTGTCGAGGCCGCCGTCCTGCAGCCGGTACGCGCGCAGCTTGTTGTGCAGCCCGATGCCGCGGCCTTCCTGATCCATGTACACGATCGCGCCGCGGCCCGCTTCGGCGACGCGGCGCAGCGCGGTCTCCAGCTGCTCGCCGCAGTCGCAACGCAGCGAGCCGAACACGTCGCCGGTCACGCATTCGTCGTGCACGCGCACGAGCGCGGGCTCGTCCGTGGTCAGGTCGCCCATGGTGAGCGCGAAGTGCTCCTTGAGGTCGATCTTCGTGCGGTACGCGATGGCGCGAAAGTCGCCGAAGCGCGTCGGCAGCGCGGCGTCCGCGACGCGCTCCACGAGGATGTCGTTGCGCCAGCGGTGAGCGATCAGGTCGTTCACGCTGACGATCTTCAGGCTGTGCTGCCGCGCGAGCCGCTGCAGCTCCGGCAACCGCGCCATCTCGCCGTTCGCGCTCATCACCTCGCAGATCACTGCGGCGGGGAAGCGGCCGGCGAGCTCGCACAGGTCGACGGACGCCTCGGTCTGGCCTGCGCGCACCAGCACGCCGCCCTCGCGCGCGCGCAGCGGGAAGATGTGCCCCGGGCGCGTGAGGTCATCGGGTGTGGTGGCCGGGTCGATCAGCGCCTGTACGGTGCGCGCGCGGTCGGGCGCCGAGATGCCGGTGGTCACGCCCTCGCGTGCCTCGACGCTGACGGTGAAGGCGGTGCCGAGTGGCGCGGTGTTGCGCCCGACCATCGGCGGCAGCCCGAGCGCGTCGAGCCGGTCGCCCTTCATGGGCACGCAGATCAGGCCGCGCGCGCGCGTGGCCATGAAGTTGATGACCTCGGCGCTGCAGGCGTCCGCGGGCACGCAGATATCGCCTTCGTTCTCGCGATCCTTGTCGTCGATGACGATGAGCATGCGGCCCTGGCGAAACTCCTCGATCGCCTCCTCCACGGTCGCCATGACGATGCTGCGCCGACTCTTCGATGCCATGCTTGCGGCCTCCGCGACCTGTTACTGCGCTGCGCTCGCGCGCTCTTGCTCGCGCGCCTCGAGCAGCTGCTCGACGTAGCGCGCCAGAATATCCGTCTCGAGGTTGATGCGGTCGCCGGGCCGCCGCGACAGCAGGTTCGTGTGCTCCTGCGTGAATTGCACGATCGACACGGAGAACGACTCAGCGTCGCGCGCCATCACCGTCAACGACACGCCGTCGATGCAGACCGGGCCCTTCATGACGATATAGCGGAGGTACTCCGGCGGCGTGCGGTAGCGCAGCACCAGCGCCTCGCCCTCCGGCGTCACGCTCTCCAGCGTACATGTCGTCTCGACCACGCCGCGCACGATATGACCGGAGAGGCGGTCGGTGGGGCGCACGGAGCGCTCGAGGTTCACGCGCGCGCCCGGCGCGAGCTCCACGAGATTGGAGCGCCGGTACGTCTCCGGCATCACGTCGAAGGTGAGCGACCCGGCGTCCATCGCGCGCACCGTGAGATCGACGCCGTTCACTGCGATCGAGTCGCCGAGTTTCGTGCCTTCGAGGACGACCGAGCACGCGACGACCAGCTCGCCGCCGTCGCGCCGCGCGATGTTCCCGACCTCCTCGACGATGCCCGTGAACACGTCGCCTCCTGCTCCTGGCTGCCCGGACCTCGCTGCGGGGACCCGCCCCCCTGCACCGGCCCGTTGCGAGCTCCATCGTAGCCCATCGCCACCAGCGCGCATCGCGGCCGGCCTTACTGCCAGCCGACGAGTCCGCTCACCAGCACGTCCTCGCCGAGCCGACAGGAGCGGACCCCGTGCAGGCGGGCCGCGTCAGCGATCGCGAGTGCGCCGCGGCCGGCGACGGCGGGTGGTGCCTCGGCGGCCCCGATGATCAGCGGCGCGATGATCGCGTGCACGCGCTGCACGAGGTGCCGGTCGAAGAGCGCACCGAGCAGCGTGCCGCCGCCCTCGACGAGCACGGTCAGCACGCCGCGCGCGCCGAGCGCGGCCAGCAGCGCGGCGAGGTCCACGCGCCCGGCGTCGGATGGCAGCTCCAGCAGCTCGGCGCTCGCGCGGGTGAGCTCGGCGCGCCACGCGGAAGGCGCTGCGGCCGTCGTCGCGACGAGCGTGGGCCGATCACCGCCGCGCAGCACGGCGGCGGTGGCTGGCACGCGGCCGGTGGAGTCCACGACCACGCGCCACGGCTGGTGCACGGGCCCGGGCCAGTCCGCGGGGCGCGCGCTGAGCTGCGGGTCGTCCTGTAGCACGGTGTTCGAGCCGACGACGATGGCGTCGACGCGGGCGCGCTGCTCGTGCGCCCAGGCGCGCGCCTCGGGCCCCGAGACCCAGCGCGAGTCGCCGGACGCGGCCGCGATGCGCCCGTCGAGCGACGACGCGAACTTCGCGATGACGAAGGGCAGGCCGGTGCGGCGGTGCGTGAGGTAGCCCTCGAGCAGCTCGGCGGCCTCCGCGTCGCCGTCGCCGGCCTCGATGGCGACGCCCGCGGCAGCGAGCTGGCGATGGCCGTCGCCGCTCACGAGCGGGTCGGGGTCGGCGATGGCGTAGCGCACCTGCGCGACGCCGGCGCGCAGCAGCGCTTGCGTGCACGGTGGCGTGCGGCCGGTGTGACCGCAGGGCTCGAGCGTCACGTACACGGTGGCGCCGGCGGCGCGCGCACCGGCCTCGCGCAGCGCGCCGATCTCGGCGTGGTCGCCCCCGGGCGGCTGCGTGTGGCCGCGGCCGACGACCTCGCCCGCGTGCACGACGACGGCGCCGACGGCGGGGTTGGGCGAGGACCAGCCGAGCCCGCGCTCCGCCTCTGTGAGCGCCTGCGTCATGTAGAGCGAGGTCACGGCGTGGCGGACCCTCACCCCCCGGCCCCCTCTCCCCGCGTTGCGAGGCGAGGGGGAGGCAAGACGGCGAGGGGCGGGGGGCCGCCGGCGGTCACGGGGCGCGGTAGTCCTGGTAGCCGCGGCTGGCGGTGGGGCCGGTCTGGCCCTGGTACTTCGAGCGGAGGCCGGGGGAGCCGTAGGGGCGGTCGGCGCGCGTGGTCAGCTCGGCGAAGGAGAGCTGGCCGATCTTCATGCCGTAGTAGAGGCGAATCGGCAGGTTGGAGACGTTCGAGAGCTCCATCGTGAGGTGGCCGTCCCAGCCGGGGTCGACGTAGCCGGCCGTCGCGTGCACGAGCAGCCCGAGCCGCCCGAGCGATGACTTGCCCTCCACGCGCGCGACGATGTCGTCGCCGAGCTGCACGCGCTCGAGGGTGGAGCCGAGCACGAACTCGCCGGGATGCAGCACGAACGGCTCGTTATCCGCGATCTCCTCGATGGCGGTGAGGTCGTCGACGGACTCGCGCACGTCGATGTAGGCGCGGCGGTGGTGGCGGAAGACGCGGAAGGTGCGGTCCAGGCGGATATCGAGCGACGCGGGCTGGAGCGCGTCCTCGCCGAGCGGCGCGATCACGAGCCGGCCGGAGGCGAGCGCTTCGGCGATCGATCGGTCGCTCAGGATCACGGTGGCACCGCCGATGGAGCGCGCGCGCGATGCGCTCTTCGGCCTTGCCGAAAGGGCCCGCGCTCGGACAATCGTACTGTGCGCGCGGGCCCCGTGCGACGCGCCGCGCGCGCTACTCGTCGAGATCGTACACGACGCTGACGGTCAGGCGCAGCTCGGTCTCGCCGAGGCTCACCGGCGTCGGCGTGTCGGAGTCTAAGCTGGCGCCGGTCGCGGGCGCCGCGAGGCGCCTGAGGAGCTCCGGGCCGCCCGCGACCGCCTCTGACACGGCGCGCACGCGGCCGAGCGAGGCGCCGGCAGCCTTCGCGAGCTGCTCGGCGCGGCGCTTCGCGTCGGCCATCGCGAGGTCGCGCGCTTCCACCTCGAAGCGCTGCGGATCGCCGACCTCGAACGCGATCTGCTGCACGCGCGTCGCGTTGCCGCCCGCCGCGACGGCGGCGTCGAGCACCTTCGAGAGATCGTCGACCTTGCGCACCTTGACGGTCACGACGTTGCTCACGGTGTAGCCGGTGATCATGGGCCGCCCGTTCGGCGCGCGCAGGTCGTACTGCGGGTTGACGGTGAACGACACGGTGCGCACGTCGCGCTGCTCGACGCCGAGGGCGCGCACAGCGGCGGTGAGCGCGGCGGCGGCGCGCGCCGCCTCCTCGCGCGCCGCGGCGACGGTGGGTCGTGTGACCTCGATGCCGGCGGTGAAGGTGCCGACATCCGGCACGACCGTGACCACGCCCTCACCGCTGACGGCGACGCCGGTCTGCTCCGGCGAGGTGAGCGTGACGTCGGTGTTGGACGTGCAGGCCGCGGCGAGCAGCGCCACGCCGCCCAGTAGCGCCACGGTCAGCGCGCGCCCGCCGCGGGTGCGGGCGATTCGAACGGTCATCGCGGTCTCCTTTGCGTTACGCCAGTCACGGGTGGCGGTCACGCGTGCCGCCGGTTGCGGCGCGCGTAGAGCACGCTGGAGGCGACGGCGAGCGCGACGGCCGCCGCGCCGAGGGCGAGTGCGATCGTTCCCCCCGTGTCGAAGCCGCGGGAGCGCCGCTGGGCGTCGCCCTCGACTTCTTCGCCGGGCTGCTCTGGCAGCACCGACTGCGCCCCGCCGTCGGCGGCGCCGGCCGCCTTGCCCGCGTCGAGCGGTGCGAGCGTTGGGGCGATGGCGGGGGCGGCGGGAGCGACATCGGCGAGCGGCGTCGACGGCGCCGCGACGCGCGCGGCGACGGTCGGGGCGGCGGGCGGCGCGGCGATCACGGCGCCGGCGGCCGGCGTTAGGGCGGAGGGCGCCGCAGGAGTGGCCGACGACGAGCCAGTCGCGGGCGGGGCGGCTAGCGCCGCGCCGCTCGCGCTCGGCAGGGTGGCCGCGGCCGTCGCGCCCGCGGCGGACGCGCCGCCGGGCGGAGTCGCGCCGAACGCGGGCGCTGCGACTGCGGTAGGCGCGGCGGCCGCCCGCGCGCCCTCGGACGTCGCGACCGTGGGGGCGGGCGGCGCGGCGAGAGCAGCGGTCGCGGCGGGCGGAGCGAGCGCGGGGGCGGCGAGCGGGGCGGCGGGCGACTCCTGTGGCGGTGCGGCGGTCGGGACGGCGGCCGCACCGCCCGCCTCGGCCTGGGCCTGCGTGCCGCCGGCCGCGCGCAGGTCCTGCGGGGCGCTCGATGCCGTGCGCTCGACAGCGGGGTCGCGCAGCCCGGCGCCGAGCACTGCGAAGCTCGCGACGGCAGCGGCGACCGCTCCGGCGCGCATCGCGAGCTCGAGTCGCGATGCGCGGGCGTGCGCGGCGGCCGGCCGGGAGGCGGACGACCCGAGGGCGGACGGGCTGAGGGCGAACGAACGGGGCGCGCGCACCGGGTCCAGCGAGGCGAGCGCGGCGCGGAGGGCGCGCAGCTCCGCGAGTTCCTCGCGCAGTGCCGGGTCGGTGGCGAGCGCGCGCTCGAGCGAGGCGACGGCGGGCGCGTCGAGCGCGCCGTCGAGGTAGGCGGACACCAGCTCGTCGCGCGCCGCCTCGGGCGCGTTCGGCGCGTTGAGTAGGTCGGAGTCGTGGCGTCGCCACCAGCGCATGCGCATCACCTAGTCATGACGACCCGGCGGCGTGCCGGGTTCCGCGGCCGGCGTGGCGGTGGTCGGGCGCAGCTCGGCGCGCAACTCGGTGCGTAGCCGCGCCCGCGCGCGGCTGAGGCGGGACTTGACCGTGCCGACGGGGATGCCGGCGGCGGCAGCGATCTCCTCGTACGCAAGCTCGTGCACGTCGGCGAGCAGCACGAGCATTCGCCACTCCTCCGGCAGCGTGCGCAGCGCCTGCTCCAGCCGCACGCGCAGCTCGCCGCGCAGCACGTTCTGCTCTGGCGGCGGCCCCGGGTCGGGCGGGTCGATGAAGGGCCGCTCGTCGTCGACGCGGGCGGCGTCCAGCGATTGCTGCGGCCGCCGGCGCGCGCGCCGCAGCTCGTCACGCGCGGCGTTCGCGACGATGGTCAGCAGCCAGGCGTGGAAGCGTTCGCCGCGAAAGCACCCGAGGTTGCGGTAGGCGCGCAGGAACGCCTCCTGGGTGACGTCTTCGGCGGCCTGGGGCGAGCCGAGGAAGCGCAGCGCGAGCCCGTAGGCCTGGTCCTGGTGCCGCAGCACGAGCGCGTTGAACGCCGCGAGCTCGCCCTGCTGCACGCGGCGTACGAGCTCGGCGGAGTCGCCGAGCGCCACGTCGACGCGCTCAGGGCGTGCATCCACGTGTGTTCCGCTCGCCCCGCCCGTTGGCCGAGCGTAGCATGCGCCCCGGCTGCGTTCAGTGGGTACGCGCGCACACGTCGGGAGTGCTGCATGCCGCTCGTCGGCGGTCGCGAGTTGCTGGCTGCGGCGGAGGCGGGCGGCTACGCCGTGCCCGGCTTCAACATCTCGAACATCGAACTGGCGCTCGGCGTGCTGGACGCGGCGGAGGCGCTGCGTGCGCCGCTGCTGCTGCAGTGCAACACGTCGAACCTCGCGCACCTCGGCGGGATCGAGGTGGCGGCGGCGTTGGGGCGGGCGCTGGCGGCGCGCGCCACGGTGCCCGTGGCGGTGCACCTCGACCACGGCGAGAGCGTCGCACAGCTGCGCGCGGCGGTGGCGGCCGGGTTCACATCGCTGATGTTCGACGGCTCCACGCTGCCCTTCGAACGCAACCTGCGCGAGACGCGGGAGGCGTACGTGGTTGCCGCTGCGGCGGGGCTCGCGCTGGAGGCGGAGCTCGGCCACGTCGGCGGGCGTGAGCCCGGGGTGGTGACGTCGGAGGCTATCCTCACGGAGCCGGCCGCGGCGCGGCGCTTCGTCGAGGAGACGCAAGTGAGCGCGCTGGCGGTCTCGGTGGGCACGGCGCACGGGCTCACGGGTACGGTGCGCCTCGATCTGGTGCGCGAGCTGCGGGCGGCGACGCGTGCGCTGCCGCTGGTGCTGCACGGCGGCTCCGGGGTGTCGCCACGCGATCTGACGGCGGCGGTGGACGCGGGCATCCGCAAGGTGAACATCAGCACGGAGATCCACGCGGCATTCGCGCGCGCGCTCGCCGCTGGGGTGGACGCGGATCCGCGCCCCGCGCTGCGTCGCGCACGCGAGGCGGTGGCCGCAGCTGCCCAATTACGGATCGAATCCTTAAGGGCGTCCCGCCGGGCGTGACCGCCTATACTGGCTGCGATGACCGACGAGCAGCATCCGGGCCCCCTGCCAGGCGTCGGCGAGGCCGAGCCCGCCGCCATCCCGGCCTCAAGCGGCCCAGATTCGGGCGGGTCTGCCCCGAGCGGCGCATCGAATAACAACGCGAGCAAGTGGGACCGCTACTTCGCGGACCTGCCGGAGTTCGCGCCTTCGCCGGCCTTCCCGGGCACCGCGGGTGACGAGCCGGGTGGTGACGACGAGGCCGCCGACGTCGAGACGGCCGCCGAGGCGCCGCTGACGGATATCAGCGCTGCCGGGCGCCCGGAGTCGGGCGCCGACGACGTACCGTCACCCGCCGACCCCTCCGATGACCGAGCGCCGCTGCCGCTGCGGCCGCGCCTGCTCTTCCCGCCGAGCGAGCCAGAGCGGGACGACGGCGAGGCGGCCGACGACGAGGCCAGCGCTTCGGCCCCGCCCCCGTTGTTCGGGGCCGTACCGCCGCCCCCGTCGGGGCACCCGGCCGACGGCGACAACGGCCGCTGGGAGCGGATGTTCGCGGACCTCTCAGAGCTGGCGACGCCGGCGCCGCCCTTCCGCGAGCCGATCGCCAGCGTCGAGCCGCGACACGACCCCGTCGAGACGCCGGCACCGGACTTCCCGTTGTCGATTCGCCCCGCGGCACAGCTGCCGCCCGCCACGCCCCCACCGCCGCACGAGTTCGAGGATGCGCCCGCCCCCGAGGCACCGGACGACGCGCCGCGGCGGGAGCTCGTGGCCGCGGAGAGCGGGCGGGTGCTCAGCTTCGAGCGCAGCGCCTCGGCCAACGACGCCAGCACAGGCGTCGATGAGCTGGGGCCTCCGACGCCGCCCGCATGGGTGGTCGCGCTGAAGGACGGGCCAAGCGCCGTGGAAACGGGCAGCGCCTGGCGCAACGTGTTCAGTGACCAGGCGCGCGGCGACCAGCCCTCGTGGCAGGTCGCGGCGTCCGCCGGCGGCGCGGCGACGATGGCGCTGCCGGGCCTGCGCGTGCGCGGCGAAGCGCGCGGCTCGCGCTGGGGCGCGCTCGTGCGCGGCGCCGTGGAGGCGCTCGATGTGCTGGCGCTCGCGCTGTTAATGTTCGTAGCGGTGCGCTCGATCGCCCAGAACTTCGTCGTCGATGGCGGCTCGATGGAGCCGACCTTCGCGAACGGCGAGATGCTGATCGTGAACAAGCTCGCGTATCGCTCGTTCAACGTCTCGTGGCTGCCGTGGACGGACGAGCAGCACTGGCAGCCGTTCGGCAGGGCGCAGGCGGGCGATATCGTGGTGTTCCGCTTCCCGCAGAACCCGGAGCGCGCCTTCATCAAGCGCATCATCGCGACGCAGGGGCAGACGGTGGAGGTGCGCTCCGGCGTGCTGATGATCGACGGGGTACCGGTGCAGGAGCCGTACCTGTCCCAGCCGGTCGCGTACGAGTTCGGGCCGATCACGGTGCCGGAGGGCTCGATGTTCGTGCTCGGCGACAACCGCAACAACTCGTACGACTCGCATTCGTGGGGCACGCTCAAGCAGCAATACCTGATCGGTCGCGTGGAGCTGCGGTACTGGCCGCTCTCGCGCGCGGGCCGCATGGACCACAGCGCCGCCAGCGAGACGCCGGCCGAGAGCGCAGGAGTCGCGCTATCCCCGTCGACCGCGAGGTAGTCGCCGCCCTCGAGGCGACCGGCGCGATCCTCGAGGGGCACTTCCAGCTCAACTCGGGGCGCCACTCGGAGCGCTACCTCGAGAAGTTCAACCTGCTGCAATGGCCCGCACAGACAGAAGCTGTGTGCAGCAAGCTGGCGGAGGCCACGCGCGCGCTCGCGCCGACTACGGTCGCGGGGCCGACGACGGGCGGGGTGATCCTCGCGTACGAGCTCGCGCGGCAGCTGGGCGTGCGCGGCATCTTCGCGGAACGCGACGCCGCGGGCGGCCGCTCATTCCAGCGTGACTTCCGGCTGGCGCCAGGCGAGCGCGTGCTGGTCGTCGACGACATTCTGACGAGCGGAGCGTCGGTGCGCGACACGCTCGCGGCCGTGGCTGCGAGCGGCGGCGTCGCTGTCGGCGTGGCGGTGGTCGTCGACCGCTCGGGTGGTGCGGTGGCGTTTGAGGGCTTACCGCTCGCCGCGGCGACCGAGTTCGCGCTGGCGACGTACGCGCCGGACGACTGCCCGCTCTGTCGGGCCGGCGTCCCGCTCACCGTCACGTAGCGTCCGTCACCGGCGCGCGCTTACCTCGGCACGCTTCCCTCGGTACGCTTCCTCCGCACTTGCGGCGCTGCGCGCGGGGGGAGCAGCAGCGCGGGCGGGCGGCGCAGGCGCGCGGGCAGCAGCGGCAGCGCGTGGCGCGACAGCACGCACGCGGCCTCCAGGAGCGCGGCGCGCGGGGAATCCCAGCGCAGGCCGTAGGCGCGCCGCACGCGCGGCGGCAGCAGGCCGGCGGTGAGCTCGCGCGCGAGCGGGAGCAGCGGGCCGCTGCCGGACAGCGGCGCGAACAGCTCGACGGCGATCGCGCGCGCCTGCGGGCCCACGTTGAGCGCGGCGACGGTCGCATCCATGTAGCGCGCGAAGCCGGCGCGGTCGGCCGGGAGCGCGTCGCGCGGCATGCCGAGCAGCCCGCCGAGCGCGCACATCTGGGCGTAGTAGCGATCGGCGAGCGCGGCGGGCAGCGGGCCGAGCGCGCGCTCGTGCACCACGAGCGCGGAGTCGATCAGCGTCGCCAGCACCCACGCAAGCAGCGCCGGGTCCGACGCGCGGTAGCCGGGGCCGGCCACGCGCTCGTGCGCGGCGCGCACGCCGGCGGCGGCGGCGACGACCTGCGCGGGCGTGCCGAAGGCCAGCGCGTACATCGGGCGCAGCGTGCCCAGCAGGCGCGCGGTGCGGTCGCGGCGGTAGCGGCTGTGCGCCGCCACACCCGCGGCGACGGCGGGATGCGCGAGCTGCAGCAGCAGCGCGCGGCCGCCGCCGGCGAGCAGCACGGCCTCGCTGTGCACGTGCTGCAGCGCGTCGCGAGAAAACGGGCGGCCCGCCGGGCCGAGCGGACCCGCCAGCCCGTCCTCTTCTGCGAGGGGCTGACGCCCCTCGCGCTCCCCTGCTCCGCCGTCGGTCCGCGCGTCGTGCGCTGGCGGCACCAGACGCGCATCGCCACTGGGCGGCGAGCACCCGCAGCGGGACGGCTCGATCAGCGCGCTAGCTCGCGACGGTGGCTGCGGTGCGTGTGCGCACCTTGCGCAGCCGCCCCGCGACGGTGCGCAGGCCGACGATCTCGACGCCGCGCAGGTCGGGGCTGGTAGTGAAGTGCTGCTGAACGAGCCGCCCGACGGGCTGCGCGACGACGACGCCGAGCATCGCGGCGACGAAGGCGTTCGCGAAACGCTCGCGCAGCGTACCGGTCGCGAGCACCGCGGTCGCGGCGCCGGCCGCGAGCACGCCCGCGACGGCGATGTTGGTGCCGCACAGCGGAGACACAGCAAGCGTCGCCTGGCCGGCCTGTAGCCGCCGCAGCGCCTCCCGTGCGCAGTCCGCGAGCTCGTCCGCATCGATATCACCGAGCAGGAAGAAGCCATCGCCGCTCGCGCGCCCGGCGAGGCGTGTGGGGCCGTGGCGAGCGAGCAGCACGGCGACCGTGGCGTGCTCCAGCGCGTGGTTCCGACGGACCGCGTTCGCCCAACTGCGCAGCATCGGCACACCGCCCTTCACCCGGAGTGTACCCGTTCCCACCGCAGGGGCCGCGCAGCTAATACGCGCGGCTGGTCCCTGGCGCGCCGAACTCGAAGTTTGCCTGCACCGCGACGGTGACGGTGACGGGCGCGGCGCCGGCGTTGGCGGCGGTGATCGTCACGGAGCCGCGCGCAGACGCTTGCTGGAGCAGCGTGGGGTTCACGGTGATCGTGAGCGTGCCGGTGCGTGCGCAGCCCGCGCACGCCACGTCCGCGCCGAGCGCCACGCCGGCGGGCGGGTCGATGACGATCCAGTTCGCCGAGGGCACCGCGTGCCAGGAGAGGATACCGCTGCCGCTGTTGCTCACCTCGACGGTGGCGCGGCCGCTGTTCGGGGTGCCGTCGAAGCGCACCTCGACGCTCTGGCGGCTCGCCGCGGGCGCGGGGGCGCCGAGCGCGCGCGCGCGCAGGTCCGCGGACACCGCGGGCGCCGGGTCGATGTGCTGCGGCTGCGGCGTCGGCAGGTCCATCGCGGCGTACGGGAAGACGAAGTTCGCGACGGCGAGCGGGCCGAACACGGCGGGCTGGCTGAGGTCCGGCAACGACGCCGGCAAGGGCGCCCACAGCGCGACGCCATGGCTCTGCGGCGGGCTCGCGAGGCAGCCCCACACGAGTTCCTGGTACGGGTAACGCGTGCGGGACTGGCCGCCGTCGCAGCGGTAACGCTCGCGGGGGTTCGCGAACGAGGGGTCGAGCGGGTGGTTCGAGCGGTTGGTGCCGGGGCCCGTGAAGCCGTTGTAGGACCAGGCGGCGTAGTACCAGTTCTCGATGATCGCGGGGTCGCTGTTGGTGTCGGTGCCGACCAGCGGGCGCAGCTCGGGCGCGCCGTTCCATTTCTCGGCGAGGATGCCTGCGCCGCGGGCGATGTTGTACGCGTAGTGGGTGGCGACGCTCACCTGGTTCGCCGTGGGCTGGTTGTTCACGCCCAGCGGCACGGTCATGCCCGTGGTCACCTGCATGATCCCGTAGCCGCAATCGAATGAGACGAGCGCGGGGCCGGTCGCGGCGAACGGCACGGAGCGCGCGGCCATCGCAAGGTTCGATTCGACCCAGCCGATCGAGCGCAAGAGCGACTGCGGCACGCGACGCACGCTGGCGGTGCGCGCGTTGCGGCCGCCCGCCTCGACGGGCGGCAGCCCGAAGAAGGGGTCACCGGGGAAGAGCGCGTCGACGGCGGCGGCATCCATCGCCGCGAAGTACGTCGCGCGCGCGGCGTCCGCCTCGTACGCGTGGGGGTCGCGCAGGAACACGCACGCCTCGGCGCGCTGCGCCGCGCGTGGCGTGGCGGCGAGTGCGAGCCACGCGAGCGCCGCCGCGAGCAGCGCGGTGGCCACCATGCGGCGCCTAGTCACGGGTCACCCAGCCGAGGAAGATCAGCTCGGCCACCCCGTCCACGGCGAAGCGCCGCCCGCTGTCTGAGATCACGACCATCGATTCCGTGCCGGGCTGGTTGGCCGAGACGCCGTCGAACGAGCGCGCGGCCAGCCAGTGGCCGTCCGGGCTCCAGCCGAGCGGCACGTCGAAGCCGCTGGCCGGGGCGGCGAGCGCGCGGCTCGCGCTGCCGTCGACGGCGACGGTGATCGCGGTGGCGCGGCGCTGCGGGTAGGCCTCCCGGCCGAGCGTGAGCGCGCCGGAATCGGGCGTCCACACCGGCGCGAAGTGCTCGTTCGGCTCGCCGCCGCCGGGCGGGGTGGTGGGCCGCGCGACGCCGTCTGCGCCGAGCGCGAGCACCTGCGCTCGGTGCACGATGCGCTCCGCGAGCAGCTCCGGCGCGAGGTACGACACGGCACGCCCGTTCGGCGAGAGCCGCCAGTCGCGCGCGATCTGGTCGGAGGCGTGCAACAGCAGTTGGGCCGGCTCCCCGGCGCGCACGCGGTAGAGGTCCGTGCCACCTGCCGACAGGCTCGCGAACACGAGCGCGCCGTCCGCGGCGAAGCCGACGGGGAAGTCGCCGAAGGCGGACTCGGCGCGGTGCAGCACGCGCTGCGTGCCGCTGGCGAGCTCCACGCGGACGAGCGCCTGCTGGCCGCCCTCGCTGCTGGCGCGGTAGACGAGCGCCGCGCCGGCCTGATCGAACAGCGGCGGCACGAGCAGGTCTGCGTCGCGGGCCAGCGTGCGCAGCGCGCCGGTCGCAACGTCGAGCAGGCGAAGCTCGGCGGGCGAGTCGCGCTGCGGCATCGCGCCCGGCGGCAGCACGGTGAACGCGACGAGCGTGCCCGCGGCCTGCGGCGAGGGGTTGATGCCCCAGCCCGCCACGTGCTCGACGCTTGCGACGAGCGTGCGCGAGTCCGGCTGCTCCGCGGGCGCGGTGACGATGCGGTCGACGGTGTTGCCGAACTCTGCGAGCACGAGCGTCGGGCCGCCCGGGGGCGAGGCGCCGTCGTCGCGGGCGCGCAACAACGCCACGCCCGTGAGCACGAGCGCGGCGATCGCCAGGCTTACCACCGGTACCAGCGCCCGCTGCGCACGGCTCATGGGGGAACCTCTTCAGTCACAGCAGTCCCACGACGCCGTTGTGGCGTCGTGTGCGTTCGCGTGTGCCTGCCGGAACCCCCGCGCATCCGGCATGCGGATCGCTCGCGTTGCGAGCGCAGTCACGATACCGGACGCATCGCGGGATGTGTCAAACCGATCGCCCGTCTATGCTGTTCACGTGCTGCTGCGTTATTTCTCGGTCCTCGGGTCGGAGCCAGCGGCGTTCGCGATCCTGATCGCGGCGTTCCTCGTGTCGATGGTGCTCGGGCTCGCGCTGCACGAGGCGGCGCACGCGTTCGTCGCGGACCGCATGGGCGACCGCACACCGCGACGCGCGGGCCGGCTGACACTGGACCCGCGCGCGCACCTCGACCCGATCGGCTCGGCGCTGATCTTGTTCGTGGGCTTCGGGTGGGCGAAGCCGGTGCCGGTGAACCCCAACTCGGTGGCGAATCCGCGGCGGCACATGGTGCTGGTGGCGGCGGCCGGGCCGCTGACAAACCTGGCGATCGCGGGGCTGGCGGGCATCGCGATCAAGACCGGCGTGGTGCCGTTCTTTCACCCGTTCATCAGCCCGGGCCTCGCGGACATCGCCGCCGAGGTGTGGACGTCGTCCGCGACGAACCTGCTGGGCCTGTTCCTGGGCACGATCGTGCTGCTCAACGTGCTGCTCGCGGTCTTCAACCTGCTGCCGCTCGCGCCGCTCGACGGCTTTCGCGTGGCGACGGGGCTGCTGCCGCCCGAGATTGCGCGAGTGCTCGCGCGCTACGAGGCGTGGGGGCCGGGCGTGCTGCTGCTGCTGTTCCTGGTGCCGTATCTGACGGGGGGCGAGTACAACCCGCTGTTCACGGTGATGAGCCCGCTCATCGACTTCTTCCTGCGGGTGTTCGCGGAGCCCAGCGGAGGGTTGCGTGTGGCGTAGCCCGCGCTACCGCGCGGCGCAGTTCGTGCGCGGCCTGCGCCCCGCGCTGCAGCCCGACGAGGCGCGCCTCGTACGCCGGCTGCTGAGCGACTCCGAGTTTCAGCTCTTCGCCGCGATGGACCCGCGCGATCGGCGGCACTCGATGGACATGGTGCTGTGGCTGCGCTCGCGCCCCCCGTGCTCGGATGACCTGCTGGCGGCGGCGCTGCTGCACGACGTGGGTAAGGGGCGGCTGCGCGACTGGGAGCGGATCGCGTTCGTGTTGCTGGGGGCGGTGCGCTGGCGAGCGCGCGAGCGCTTCGTGCGTGCGGAGGGGCGCGGGCTGCGCGGGGCGCTGTGGCGGCTGGAGCACCACGCGCGCCTCGGCGCCGCGCTGCTGGGGGCGGCGGGAACGCGCCCGGCGGTGGTGGAGCTCGTCGGCCGGCACAGCGACCCCGGCCTCGCGGAGGGCGACCTGGCGCGGCTGCGCGCCGCCGATGCGGCCTGCTGAGGGCCAACCGCACCTGTCCGCCCGCGTGGCGGGCGAGCACCGCCGGGCGGTGGCCCGCGCCGTACACTGGTACTGTGCGGCCGCCTGAGCGGCGCAGCGCCGAAAGGGCGGGACATGCCACGCGTCACCATCTTCGGCACGGGGCTCATTGGCGCATCGATCGGGCTGCGCTTGCGGGCGGCGGCCGCGGGGAGCGACCTCGAGGTGATCGGCTCGGACAGCTTCTTCGACCATGCGAAGGGGGCGCAGCGCGTGGGCGCGATCGACCGCGCCGAGCCGGACCCCCGCCGGGCCGTCGAGGGGGCGGCGCTCGTGGTGCTCGCCACGCCGATCCTCGCGATGCGCGAGCTGCTCCAGGAGATGGCGCCGGCGCTCGCGGAGGGCGCGATCGTCACGGATACCGGCTCGACAAAGGCGGAGGTGCTGCGCTGGGCGCGGCAGTGGCTGCCGCCGACGGTCTCGTTCGTGGGCGGGCACCCGATGGCAGGCAAGACGGACACGGGGCCGGGCGCAGCGGACGCCGCGCTCTTCGAGGGCGCGCGCTGGGCGATCGTGCCGACGCGGGAGGCGGCGGGCGACGCCGTGGAGGTGGTGTCGGCGCTCGCGCGGATGATGGGCGCAGAGCCGATGTTCATGGACGCGGCGGAGCACGACGCGTACGTTGCGGCGATCTCGCACCTGCCGCACCTCGTCGCGACGGCGCTCTTCCGGCTCACGCGCGACTCGGAGGCGTGGCCCGAGCTCTCAACGCTCGCGGCGGGCGGCTTCCGGGACACGACGCGGCTCGCGGGCACGGACGCGACGATGGCGCACGACATCGCGATCACGAACCGCGCGCAGATCGCGCACTGGCTGGGCCGCTACCGCGAGCAGCTGCGCGTGCTGCAGGAGCAGCTCGAGGACACGAGCGACGAGGGGGCGCTGTTCCGCGTGCTGTCAGAATCGAGCTTCGAGTACGACGCGTTCCGCGGGGGCGCGGTGGGGCGGCGCGAGATCGACGAGCAGATGTACGAGCACATGCCGGAGGTAGCGATGCTCGACATGTTGCTGAGCCCGACGATGATGGACCGCGCGCGCGAGCTGCTGAAGCGGCAGGAGGAGCGCCTGAACGACTCCGAGCGGCGCGCACGCGGCGAGCGCGGCTAGCGCGCGTGGTGGCGACTCGTCCGGAGGGGGCGCCCGACCTCGTGACCGTGCGGCGTCCGGCGACGCTGCGCGGCACGATCGCGATCCCCGGCGACAAGTCCATCACGCACCGCGCGTTGCTGTTCAACGCGCTCGCGCAGGGCGAGGCGCTGATCGAGGGCTTCCTCGACGCGGCGGACACACGGTCGACGCTCGCGTGCGTGCGCGCGCTCGGCGCGCAGGTCGAGGAGCTGGGCGGCGGGCGGCTGCGCGTGCGGGGCGGCGGGCGCGGCGCGCTGCACGAGCCTGCGGACGTGCTCGATTGCGGCAACTCGGGGACGACGATACGACTGCTCGCGGGCGCGCTCGCGGGGCTACCGGGGCTCGCGGTGCTCACCGGCGACGCGTCGCTGCGGCGGCGGCCGATGGGGCGCATCGTGCAGCCGTTGCGTGCGCTAGGCGCGGACGTGCGCGCGCGGGGAGGCGACACGCTGCCGCCGGTCGTGGTGCGAGGCGGACCGCTGCACGGCGGCCAGCGCATCGAGACGCCTGTCGCGTCGGCGCAGGTGAAGTCCGCGCTGCTGCTGGCAGGGCTCGCCGCGGACGGGCCGACGACGGTCGTCGAGCCCGTGCAATCGCGCGACCACACGGAGCGCATGCTCGCGGCGATGGGCGCGCGCATCGAGGCGGTCGCGGACGCGGACGGCCGTCACCGCGTCATGCTCACGCCGCCCGCGGGCGAGCTGCAGGCGACGGCCGTGGTGGTGCCGGGCGACATCAGCACGGCCGCGGTGTGGCTCGTGGCGGCGACGCTGCACCCGGACGCGGAGCTGCTGCTCACGGGCGTCGGCGTGAACGCGACGCGCACGGGCATCATCGACATCCTGCGCGCGATGGGCGCAGACATCGTGCTGCTCGATGAGCGCGTGAGCGGTGGCGAGCCGGTGGCGGACCTGCGCGTGCGGTCGGCGGCGCTGCACGGCACGACGGTCGGGGGCACGCTCGTGCCGCGCGCCATCGACGAGCTGCCGCTGGTGGCGCTGGCAGGCGCGCTCGCGTCGGGGGAGACGCTGATCCACGAGGCGGCGGAGCTGCGCGTGAAGGAGTCGGACCGCGTGGCGGCGACCGCGGGGGCGCTGCGGGCGTTCGGCGTGGACATCGAGGAGCGGCCGGACGGGCTGCTCGTGCGTGGGGGCGCGCGCCTGCACGCGGGCGCGGCGGACTCCGGAGGCGACCACCGCCTCGCGATGCTGGCGGCGGTGGCGGGGCTCCTCGCCGATGGAGCGTCGCAGGTCGGCGGCGCGGGCGCCGTGGGGGTGTCGTATCCTGAGTTCTGGGAGCAGCTCGCGCGCTTTGGCGCGCTCGCGGCGAGCTAGCCGGGCCACCAGGGAGCGCGCGGGACGGATTGCACCCGGTGACGACGGAGCTCGTGCATGTGGGATTCGAGAATCAGCTCGCGCTGAGCCGCGTGGTCGCGGTCGCGACGCCGAGCGCAGCGCCGCTGAAGCGGCTCGTGCAGCGGGGCAAGGAAGAGCAGCACGTGATCGACCTGACGAGCGGCCGACGCACGAAGGCGGTGGTGTTGCTGGACAACGACTGGGTGGCGCTGCTGGCGATCACGCCGGAGACGTTCGCGGGACGCGTCGCGGCACTCCGCCATGAGGGGAGCCGCGGGGGCCGTGACGGGGGCCGCGGGGACGGTGAGCGCGCTGCCAGCTGAGGGCGAGCCGCCGCCGCCGCTCGTGGTGGTCTTGTCGGGGCCGTCGGGGGTGGGCAAGGACGCGGTGCTCGACCGGCTGCGCGGGCGGTTCGCGGTGCCCGTGACGATGACCACGCGCGCGCCGCGCCTGGGCGAGCTTAACGGGCGCGACTACCTGTTCGTGGACGAGGCGGAGTTCACACGGCAGCTGGCGGCGGGCGAGCTGCTGGAGCACGCGCGGGTGTATGAGCGGTCGTACGGCGTGCCGCGGGCGCAGCTGCGCGCGGCGCTCGCGTCCGGGCACGACGTGGCGATGCGCGTCGACGTGCAGGGCGCGGCGACGTTGCGCGCGTTGCTGGCGGAGGCGCTGTTCGTGTTCCTGGTGCCGGACGAGCCTTCGCGGCTGGAGGCGCACCTACGCGCGCGCGGCGCGGAGGAGGGTGAAGCGTTGCGGCTGCGGCTGGCAAGCGCGGAGCGGGAGCTCGAGGAGCGCGTGCACTTCGACCATGTGCTGGTGAACGTCGAGGGCGACCTGGACGGCACGGTGGACGGGCTGCTCGCGCTGGTGGAGGCGGAGCGGGCGCGGCCGGGGCGGCAGCCGGTGGTGGCGTAGCCGACTGAGGACGCCGCGGGGCCGCGGGCGGCACAGCGCTGCAGTAACCGAGGCTGCAGTAACCGAGGGCACCGCCAACCCATACCTGCATGGGGTATACTACACCCATACCGGGGTATGGTATGCATCCGGGAGCGCCGTAGCCGCTGGCACGGCAGCACGTCGAAGGGATCGAAGTCGATAGAATCACGCCGCTACTACAGTCACCTGGTACTCGAGGGCAACAGAGGCGGCCCGAGCGTGTGCGAGGCCGCGCGCGACCTCAAGCGCGCCGTCGCGAAGACGCGCGTCACGACTGCGTAGTCGCCGTGGGCGACGCGCCCGCGTTGACAGGCCGCGGGCGCGCGCCTAGCCTCGAACGAGTCGGTTGGCAATAGATGACGTCGAACGGGAGTAGTAGGCCGCACGAGCGGGGCATACGGCAGGCAGCGCGGGCTGCGGGCCGAACAAGAGAGCCGGGGCAAGGTGGAAGCCCGGCGCCTGACGAGCAGCGGTTGAATGGACCCGGGAGTCCCGGCCTGAACCCGTCCCCTCCCCTCGGAGGAGCGCGGCAGTAGGCGTCGGCGGTGTGGGCGCCGTTATCCATGCCCCGGGGGATCGCCTCGGCGCGCTCGCGTGTCGCAGCCGTCTCTGGATGAGCGCGTAACTGGCTCCGTCCCGAGGGATGCCTCGAAGGGTGGGGTCGGCGCGCGATACTGGGTGGCACCGCGAGGACCATCGCCCCAGGGGCGGTGGTCCTTTTCGTTATGTAGCGCCTCTGGGATTGGCAGGGCACGATGACCGACGGACGCTTCGAACCCAGCGCGACGAGCGCCCACGAGACCAGCGCTCGCGGGACTGGCGCGACTGCGTCGGCGCGCTGGTGGCGCGGCGCGGGCGAGCAGCGAGCCAGCATGTGCAGCGTCCCGCCGCCCGCCTCGATGGCAGGCGGGGCGGGCAAGGAGTGAGGCCATGACCACCAGCACTACTGCCACCACGTACCGCCCGTCGCTCGCGGAGGTGCGCGGGCTCGTGGGGCGGGGCAACGTCGCGCCGATCTACCGCGAAGTGCGCGCGGACCTCGAGACGCCGGTGTCGGCGTTCTTGAAGGTCGCGCGCGGGGAGTACTCGTTCCTGCTCGAGTCGGTGGAGGGCGGGGAGCGGATGGGGCGCTACTCGTTCATCGGCACGGAGCCGTACCGCGTGCTGGTGGGCCGCCACGACGGCGGCGACCCGCTGGCCGAGGTGGAGCGCGAGCTGGCGCAGTTCAGCTCCGTGCCGGCGCCGGGGCTGCCGCGCTTCCACGGCGGGGCGGTGGGCTACGTGGGGTACGAGGCGGTGCGCCACTTCGAGCCGCGCGTGGGGGCGCCGGAGCGCGATGCGCTGGGCGTGCCGGAGTCGTGGCTGATGTTCGCGGATGCGCTGCTGGTGTTCGACCACGTGCTGCACACCATCAAGGTGGTGGCGCACGTGCGGCTGGACGGCGACATCGACGCGGCGTACGAGCGCGCGTGCTGGCAGATCGACCAGCTCGTCGGGCGGCTCGCGACGCCGCTGGCGACGCTGCCGTACACGCCGTGTGCGGGCCCGACGGGGCGCGCGGTGCAATCGAACTGGACGCCGGAGGCGTTCATCGGCGCGGTGGAGCGCACGCAGCAGTACATCCGCGCGGGCGACATCATCCAGGCGGTGATCTCGCAGCGCTTCTCGCGCGAGACCGGCGCGCATCCGTTCGAGGTGTACCGCTCGCTGCGCGCGATCAATCCGTCGCCGTACATGTACTACCTGCAGTTCGGCGACACCTACGTGGTGGGCGCGTCGCCGGAGCTGCTGGTCAAGGTGGAAGAGGGCAAGGTAGAGGTGCACCCGATCGCGGGAACGCGCCCGCGCGGGGCGACGCCGCTGGAGGACGCGCGGCTGGGGGAGGAGCTGCGCCACGACCCGAAGGAGCTGGCGGAGCACGTGATGCTGCTCGACCTGGGGCGCAACGACGTGGGGCGGGTGGCGGCGCCAGGGTCGGTGGAGGTGACGCAACAGTTCGACATCGAGCAGTACTCGCACGTGATGCACCTCGTCAGCCACGTGCAGGGGCGGCTGCGCGACGGCGTGAGCCCGTACGCGGCGCTGCGCTCGGCGTTCCCGGCGGGCACGGTGTCGGGCGCGCCGAAGATCCGCGCGATGCAGATCGTGGCGGAGCTGGAGCCGGATCAGCGCGGGCCGTACGCGGGCGGCGTGGGCTTCTTCGACCTGTCGGGCAACGTGGAGATGTGCATCACCATCCGCACGCTGGTGATGAAGGACGGCTGGGCCCACGTGCAGGCGGGCGCGGGCATCGTGTACGACTCGGTGCCGCAGCGGGAGTTCGAGGAGACGCAGCACAAGGCGCGCGCGCTGCTCGCGGCGATCGACGACGCGGAGCGCGCCGAGGGCGCACCGAGCGGGAGCCTGGGCTACTGATGACGACGACGCCTGCGGCTGCGGTGGTGCGGCGCGCAGTGGTGGCGTCGGGCGTGCGCGTGCGGCGCGACGATGGCGCGGTGCTGCTCGTGCGCGCACCCGGCGCGGGCGTGTGGTCGTTGCCGTGTCGCGAGGTGCCGGAGGATGAGACCGCCGAGGACGCGGCGCTGCGGCTGCTGCGCGAGGGGCTGCAGCTGCGCGTGGGCGCGATCATGTTTGCGACGACGCTGTCGATCGCGGACGCGGCGACCGAGCTCGCGGTGAACGTGTTCGACGCGATCGGTTGGGACGGGGAGCCGCACTACCGCGACGAGGAGTTCGCGGACGCGGGCTGGCTGCAGCCGGCGCGGCTCGGCAACGTCGATGTGCTGCCGGAGGTGGCGGAGTGGCTGCGCAGCGAGATCGTGCAGCGACCGTCCGAGGCGGACCGGGCGGCGATCGCGGCGGAGCTGGTGGAGGCGCGGCGCGCGCTACTGGCGGCGTTCGACGCGATCGCGCCGCGTGCGCGCAGCGCGGCGCTCGACGGCGCGTGGGCGCCGTGCGACGTGCTGCAGCACGCGATGGCCGTCGAGCAGTACGAGCTGGCGGAGGCGCTGCAGCTCGCGGAGGAGCCGGGGGGCGCATGGTGGCCGTGGAACGAGCGGCAGGGCGAGCTCGCGCGAGCGTTGCACCCGCAGCCCGATGCGGACGTCGCGCGCGCGCGCCTCGACGCGTCGCACGCGGAGACGTTGCGTGCGCTGCAGTGGCTGCCGCCAGAGCAGCTGGCGGTGCGCGGCACGGACCCCGCGGGCAGCACGGTGCTGCTGGCGGACCGGCTGCGCTCGATCGCCGCGCACGACCTCGAACACGCGGCGCAGCTCCGGGCGATGGGGCTGCGCGGGGAAGGAGACGCTGATGCTGCTGCTGATCGATAACTACGACTCGTTCACCTACAACCTGTACCAGTACCTCTCGGAGCTGGGAGCGGAGGTGGAGGTGTTTCGCAACGACCAGCTGTCGGTGGAGGACGCGCTCGCGATGGGGGCGGAGCGGATCGTGGTGTCGCCGGGGCCGTGCACGCCCGACGAGGCGGGCATCTCGGTGGAGCTGATCCGGGCGGCGGCGGGGCGCGTGCCGTTACTGGGGGTGTGCCTGGGGCACCAGGCGATCGGGCAGGCGTTCGGCGCGCTGGTGGTGCCGGCGGGCGAGATCATGCATGGCAAGACCTCGGCGGTGACGCACGACGGGCGCGGGGTGTTCGCGGGGCTGTCGAACCCGTTCGAGGCGATTCGCTATCATTCGCTCGCGATCGCGCCGGAGTCGGTGCCGGCGGAGCTCGAGGTGTCGGCGCGCGCGGAGAGCGGGGTGATCATGGGCGTGCGGCACCGCACGTACGCGGTGGAGGGCGTGCAGTTCCACCCAGAGTCGATCATGACGAAGGTGGGGCACGACCTGCTGCGCAACTTCCTTGCGCTCGGGCAGCCCGTCGCGAGCGGGCGCGCGTGAACTGGGAGCTGTTGCGGGACGCGGCGAGGCGCACCGAGTCTGAAGCGGAGCAGCGCTACAGCGGTCGATACCGCGAGTACGTCGCCGCACGGGACGACACCGCGTGGTGGAGCCCGGCCGGCCCTTCCGCGAGCGAAGCCGAGCGACTATTGGAGTTCGTGAACAGATGGGGGAGTCGCATCAAGCGCGGTCCTGACACGGTGGAAGCGCTGCGGCGCGCCGGCCGAGTAGCGGCGCAGGCGCTGGGTGAACTGCGCCGTGCAGATCTCGCCACCGTGACTCTCGACGCGGCGACCACGGACGCGATTGGGATCGCGTTCGAGGCCTTGGCCACTATGCCGACGAAACGCGCACCGACTGGGGCAGCGAAGGCCCTCCACATGATGAACCGCGATCTGTTCGTGATGTGCGACCGAGCGATCAGCTCGGGGTATCAGCTCAAGGACACCGGCCATGACTACGCGGCGAAATTCCTCCCACGCATGAGGAGCGAGCTTGAGGAGGCCCTCGCGACATACGCTCGCGACAATCCGAGCATGGACGATCCCAGTCGGGCTCTGGTCCGGGAGTGCTGCAACGCGTGGGAACGGCCGCTCGCGAAACTCGTGGATGAGTTCAACTACTTCCGCTTCACACAGCCGAAAGGGGACGCGGTCTCGTGAGCGCGATCCAGGCGGCGATCGCTGCGCTCGTCGAGGAGCGGCGCGACCTCAGCGAGGGCGAGGCGGCGGCGTGCATGGACGAGATCATGGGCGAAGGCGCGACGCCGGCGCAGTTCGGTGCGTTCGTGGTGGCGTTGCGGCTCAAAGGCGAGAGCGTGGACGAGATCGTGGGGATGGCGCGGGTGATGCGCGCGCGCGCGTTGCACGTCGAGGTGGCGGCGCGACCGCTGCTCGACACGTGCGGCACGGGGGGCGACGCGAGCGGCACGTTCAACGTGTCGACAGCGGCGGCGTTCGTGGCGGCGGCGGCGGGCGCGAAGGTGGCGAAGCACGGCAACCGCGCGATGACCTCGCAGTCGGGGTCGGCGGACCTGCTCGAGGCGCTGGGCGCGGAGATCGCGCTGGGGCCGGAGGACGTGGCGCGCTGCATCGAGCGGACGGGCGTGGGGTTCATGTTCGCGCAGGCGTTCCACCCGGCGATGAAGTTCGCGGCGCCGCTGCGGCGGGAGCTGGGCGTGCGCACGGTGTTCAACATCCTAGGGCCGCTGACGAACCCGGCGGGTGCGAACTGCCAGCTGCTCGGCGTGCCGAACGAGGCGCTGGCAGCGAAGCTCGCGGCGGCGCTGGCGCGGCTGGGCACGCGGCACTCGCTCGTGGTGACGGCTGCGGACGGCATCGACGAAGTGTCGGTGTGCGGGCCGACGACGCTCTTCGAGGTGCGGGGCGAGGAGGTGACGCGGCGCACGATCACGCCGCGCGAACTGGGCCTGGCAACGTACGCGGTGGGCGAGCTGGCGGGCGGGACGCCCGCGGAGAACGCGGCGACGCTGCGTGCGGTGCTCGCGGGTGACGGGCGGGCGGCGCTGCACGACTTCATCGTGGCGAACGCGGGGGCGGCGCTATACGTGTGCGGGCTGGCGGCGACGCTCGCGCAGGGCGTCGACGCGGCGCGGCTGGCGATCGCGAGCGGGGACGCGGCGGCGCGCATCGGGGCGTTCGTGGAGGCGACGCGGCGTCGTGGCTAACGCGGGCGGGGTGCGCGCGACGGGAACGGTGCTCGATCGCATCGTCGCGGACCGCCGCCAGCGGCTGGCGGAGGATCGCCGCGCGACGCCGGAGGCGCGGCTCGCGGAGTTGCGCGCGGCGCTGCCCGGCGCGGGCGTCGACTTCGTGGCACGGCTGCGGCACGGGCGCGCGGCGGGGCACGGGGGGGCACCGGCGGGCGCGCGGCTGCGGCTGGTGGCGGAGGTGAAGCGCGCGTCGCCATCGAAGGGCGTGTTCGACGCGAACATCGACGCGGCGGCGCTGGCGCTGCGCTACGCGCGCGCGGGGGCGGCGGCCGTGTCCGTACTGACGGAGCCGACGTTCTTCGGCGGGTCGATCGCGGACCTGCGCGCGGCGCGCTGCGCGTTCGGCGCGGACGCGGAGCGGCCGGCATTGCTGCGCAAGGACTTCGTGTTCGACGCGTACCAGGTGGCGGAGGCGCAGGCGCACGGCGCGGACGCGCTGCTGCTGATCGTGATGCTGCTGGAGCCGGCGGCGCTGCGCGAGCTCGTCGCGCTGGCGCGCGCGCATCAGCTCGAGCCGCTGGTGGAGGTGCACGACGCGGCGGAGCTCGAGGCGGCGCTCGCGGCGGGGGCGCGCGTGGTGGGCGTGAACAACCGCGACCTGCGGACGTTCGCGGAAGACCTGGGGACCACGGAGCGGCTCGCGGCGCTGGTGCCGCCGGACGTGACGCTCGTGGCGGAGTCCGCGATCCGCGGGCCGGCGGACGCGCGGCGGATGGCCGATGCCGGCGCGCACGCGATCCTCGTGGGCGAGGCGCTCGTACTTGCGCACGATCTCGAGGCGGACGCGCGCGCGCTGATGCTGGCGGAGGCGGGCGCGTGACGTACGTGAAGATCTGCGGCAACCGTACGGTGGCGGACGTGCTGGCGGCGGCGGAGGCGGGCGCGGACTTCGTGGGGATGGTGTTCGCGCGCTCGTCGCGGCAGGTGGACGTGGACGAGGCGCAGGCGATGGTGCGCGCGCTCGGGCGGCCGCTCGCGGAGCACGAACTGGCGATGCCGCCGCCGGCGCAGCCGCACGTGCGCGAGGAAGCTGGCGAGTGGTTCCGCCACGGCGCGCAGCTGCTGCAGGGGTACCTCGACGTGAAGCGCCCGCTGACCGTGGGCGTGTTCGCCGACCAGCCGATCGACGAGGTGAACGAGCTGGCGGAGGAGGCGGGCGTCGACCTTGTGCAGCTGTCAGGCGACGAGGGTTGGGAGCAGTGCCTGCTGGTGACAAAGCAGGTGATCCAATCGGTGCACATCTCGCCGCTGGACTCGCCTTCGGACCCATTCGCGCTGGTGCGGCCGGGGTTCGCGATCGCGCTGCTGCTGGACTCGGCGCACGGGCCGTATCACGGCGGGAGCGGGGTGACGTTCGACTGGGAGGTGGCGCGACAGGTGTCGAGCCGGATGCCGCTGTTGCTGGCGGGCGGGCTGACCCCGGAGAACGTCGGCGAGGCGCTGCGCGTGGTGCGGCCGTGGGGCGTCGACGTGTCGAGCGGGACGGAGCGCGACGGGCGCAAGGACTACGAGCTCGTGCGCGCGTTCGTCGAGGCGGTGCGCGCGGCGGATCGCTCGCGTCCCGCCGCGGCGGCGGGACAGCCATGAGCGCGCAGGAATTGCCGGACGCGGCGGGCCACTTCGGCGAGTTCGGCGGAACGTTCGTGCCGGAGACGCTGATGCCGGCGCTCGCGGAGCTGCAGGCGGCGTACGCGGAGGCGCAGGCGGCGCCGGAGTTCGGGCGCGAGCTGGATGGGTTGCTCCGCACATACGTCGGCCGCCCGACGCCGCTGACCTACGCCGCGCGGCTCTCCGCGCACGTCAACGGCGGGCGGCCGGGGCCGAAGGTGTACCTGAAGCGGGAGGACCTGGCGCACACGGGCGCACACAAGATCAACGCGGCGCTGGCGCAGGCGCTGCTGGCGCGGCGCATGGGCAAGCGGCGCATCGTGGCGGAGACGGGGGCCGGCCAGCACGGCGTGGCGACCGCGACGGCGTGCGCGCTGCTGGGCCTCGACTGCGTCGTGTACATGGGGTCGGAGGACGTGCGGCGGCAGTCGCTGAACGTCTTTCGCATGAAGCTGCTCGGCGCGGACGTGCGCGCCGTCGACGCGGGGTCACGCACGCTCAAGGACGCGATCAACGAGGCGATCCGCGACTGGGTGACGAACGTGCGGAGCACGTACTACCTGCTCGGCTCGGTGGTGGGGCCGCACCCGTACCCGGCGATGGTGCGCGACTTCCAGTCCGTGATCGGGCGCGAGGCGCGCGCGCAGCTGCTGGAGGCGGAGGGGCGGCTGCCGACGGTGGCGGTGGCGTGCGTCGGCGGTGGGTCGAACGCGATGGGGTTGTTCGCGCCGCTGCTGGACGACCCGGTGCGCCTCGTAGGCGTGGAGGCGGCGGGCGAGGGGCTCGCGGGGCGGCACGCGGCGACGCTGGTGGCGGGCCGGCCGGGGGTGTTGCACGGCGCGCGCTCCTACCTGCTGCAGGACGAGTGGGGGCAGGTGTTGGAGGCACATTCGATCTCGGCGGGGCTCGACTACCCCGGGGTGGGGCCGGAGCACGCCTGGCTGAAGGTGAGCGCGCGCGCGGAGTACGTCGCCGTCACGGACGCGGAGGCGCTCGCGGCGTTCCAACTGCTGTGCCAGACGGAAGGGATCATCCCGGCGCTGGAGTCCTCGCACGCGATCGCGCAGCTCTCGAAGCTGTGCCCGCAGCTGGCGACGGACGACCTGGTGGTGGTGAACCTGAGCGGGCGCGGCGACAAGGACATGGGAACGGTCGCGGCGGCGCTCGGCGTGACGCTCTAGCCGCGGGCGGTGTTCGCCGACCCGCCACTCGAGGCCGCGGGGCCAGCGCCGCCGTGCGGCGAATGGCGCAGCAGCGACCTGCTGCTGGGCGCGGCACTGCTGGCGGCGAGCATCGTGGGGCTGACGGCGCTACTGGCGGTGTACGCCGCGGACCTCGACGGCGGCGGCGTGACGGCCGCGGCCACGCTCGCGTTCGAGGTGGGGCTGGGCGGCATCGTGGCGCTGCTCGCGTGGCGGCGCGGGCTGCGGCCGCGCGACCTCGGCTTCGTGCGACCGCGGCGCTGGCGGCCGCTGGGGCTGGCGTGGGCGGGTGTCTACGTCGCGCTGGTGGCGTACCAGCTCGTGCTCGCGCTGATCGCCCAGCTGGGGGTGGACACCTCGGGGCTGAGCGAGGGCAACGCGCTGCCGCTGGGCGACGACGTGGGGGCGGTGAAGCTCTCGCTGCTGGCGCTCTCGGTGGTGGTGGGCGCGCCGCTGGGCGAGGAGCTGTTCTTCCGGGCGCTGCTGTACCGGGGGCTGCGGCGGCTGTGGGGGGTGCTGCCGGGCATCGCCGCGAGCGCGGTGCTGTTCGCGGGCTTCCACCTCGACCTGAGCGTGCTCGTGCCGTTCGTGCTGGTGGGGGCGCTGCTGGCGTGGTCGTACGAGGCGAGCGGGTCGCTCTGGGTGCCGATCACGGTGCACGCGCTGTTCAACGGGGCGTCGTTTGCGTTGCAGCTGGCGCTGGACGGTGCGGGGTGAGCGCTCGCAGGCCAAGCGCACCACACCTGAACGCGGGTGCGCTTGTCTCAGTCCTTATGCTGTCGTGGCGCACGCGCTGACCAACAGCGCAGCCACGTCGGGCTGCGCCCGAACGCAGGAGCCCCACGTGAGCGATCTACAAAGAAGCTACGAGGACGGTAAGTACGGGAACGCTCCTCACCCCGGTGTTAACTAGGAAGCGTACAAGGCTGGCATGAGGGCAGCCGATGCGGAGCGTCGGTAACAGCAGCTCTTCAATGAAGGCATGCACCGGTCGAACCAGGAGGCTCGGGATAGGGCGGAGCGAGAACGGACGGCAACAGCGCAGCGGATGAGGCCATCGACCGCGAATGTGTGGCCCACCGCCCACCAGCCAGCCCCGGCGAGCCCCCCAACTTCGGTGCCTGATGGCTCCGGGTACGTCGTCCTGATACTCATGGCGATCGGCGGAGTCTGGTGGCTCTTCACGCACGTCGATCCAGCCGCGGTTCTCGCGGTCGCACTCGGCGCGGTCGCCCCGCTAGCGGCAACCATCTGGCTCGTGGGGCGCTACTGGCGGTGGTGGGGAGTCGTTGTTGCCGTAGCGTCCGGCGCGTTAGGCGCCGCACTCCCGTTCCTCGATCAGGGCGATCCTGGCGGCTGGGGAGCGCCCAAGTGGGCCGCCGCGCTCTTCGCCGCTCTGTTTCTCGTGGTGCCTGGCTTCTTCGTCGGGACAGCCGTCGGCGCCACCGTCGACCTACTGCGCGCAATCGTGCGGATGACGTTACGACTGTTCGGCCTCGCGCTGTACGCCGTGGAAGCACTCGTCGGCCTTGCCGGCAGCTTCCTGTCCTCGGTCCGGTCTTTCAAGGACCGAGTGGCCGGCCTGTAGAGGCTTCGTTTCAGTGCTCGACCGCGGCCCGCTGATCGAACGGACGCTGGAACGCGGTGCGGGGTGAGCGCTCGCAGGCGCTGGTGGGCGCTGCTACCCTCGCTGCCATGACTGGCGTGGTGACGACGGACCGGCTCGGGGCGATGTTCGCGCGGACGCGGGCCGAGGGGCGGCCGGCGCTCATCGGCTTCGTGCCGGGGTGCTGGCCGGAGCTCGACGCGACGGTGGCGATCGCGCAGGCGGCCGAGGCGGGCGGCATGGACGCGCTGGAGCTGGGGGTGCCGTTCAGCGACCCGCTGGCGGACGGCGTGACGAACCAACTGGCGTACCAGCAGGCGCTCGCAGGGGGCGCGACGCCGGCCGCGGTGCTGGCGCAGGCGGCGGCGATCCGCGCGGCGGGCGTTCGCATGCCGTTACTGCTCATGGGATACTGCAACCCGTTGTTCGCCTACGGCACGGAGCGCTTCGTGCGGGACGCCGCTGCGGCGGGTGTCGACGGGTTGATCGTCGTGGACCTGCCGCCGGACGAGGCGGGCGAGCTGGAGCGAGCGGCGCGGGCGGCGGGCCTGCACGTGGTGTACCTGCTGGCGCCGACCTCGACGGCGGAGCGGATCGCGCTGGTGGCCCGGCACGCGAGCGGGTTCATCTACTGCGTGAGCGTGACGGGCGTGACCGGAGCGCGCGCCACGCTGGCCGAGGAGTTGCCCGCGTTCCTGGCGCGGGTCCGCGAGCACACCGCGCTGCCGCTGGCGGTGGGCTTCGGGATCTCCACGCGCGCGCAGGTGGAGGCGGTCGGCGCGCTGGCCGACGCGGTCATCGTGGGCAGCGCGTTCGTGCAGGCAGTAGCGGCGGCGCCACGCGCGGAGCGCGCGGCCGCGGTGCGGGCGTTCACGGCGGAGCTGTGCGGCCGTGGGGGCTGAGGGGCGGCGACAGATGCTCGTACGCGGCATTCGCGGGGCGACCACGGTGGAGGCGAACACGCGCGAGGCGATCCTCGACGCGGCAGGCGAGCTACTCGCGGAGATCGTGCGCGCGAACGACGTCGCGCGCGACCATGTCGCGTCGATCATCTTCACGACCACGCCGGACCTCAACGCGGAGTTCCCGGCGGTGGCGGCGCGGAGCGCGGGCTGGACCGACGTGGCGCTGATGTGCGGGCACGAGATGAACGTGCCCGGCAGCCTGCCGCGCTGCCTGCGCATCCTCATGCACGTGAACACGGAGCGCGGCCTGCACGAGTTGCGGCACATCTATCTACGCGGGGCGCGCGTGCTGCGCCCCGACCTTGTGAGCGAACAGCATGTGGAGGCGACACCGTGATCGTGGTGATGAGTGCGGCGGGGACGGATGCGCAGCGGAACGCTGTGCTCGCGCGGTTGGGCGACCTAGGGTTGCGCGGGCAGGAGATCGTCGGCGTATCGCGGACGGTGATCGCGGTGCTCGGCAGCGTGTACCCGGAGCTGCGCGACGAGCTGGGGACGATGGACGGCGTGGACGAAGTGTTGCGCGTGTCCAAGCCGTACAAGCTGGCGAGCCGCGAAGTGCACCAGGACGACACTGTTGTGCGGCTGCCGCACGGGGTGTCCGTGGGCGGCGGGCGGCCGGTGGTGATGGCGGGCCCGTGCTCGATCGAGAGCGAAGCGCAGCTGTGGGAGGCGGCGCGCGGCGTGCGCGACGGCGGCGGGCACATCCTGCGCGGCGGGGCGTTCAAGCCGCGCAGCTCGCCGTACTCGTTCCAGGGGATGGGCGTGCCCGGGCTGCAGCTGCTGCGGCGCGCAGGCGACGAGTTCGGCATGCCGGTGATCAGCGAGCTGCTGTCGGTGCGCGACGTGGACGCGGTGGCGCAGTACTCGGACGTGCTGCAGATCGGCGCGCGCAACATGCAGAACTTCGTGCTGCTGGAGGAGGCCGGCAAGACCGGTAAGCCGGTGATGCTGAAGCGCGGGATGGCCGGGACGATCGAGGAATGGCTGCTGGCGGCGGAGTACATCCTGAACGAGGGCAACCCCAACGTGATCCTGTGCGAGCGGGGCATCCGCACGTTCGAGACGGCGACGCGCAACACGATGGACCTGAACGCGATCGCGCTGGTGCGGCGGCTGAGCCACCTGCCGGTGATCTCGGACCCGTCGCACGGCACGGGGAAATGGTACCTCGTGGAGCCGATGTCGATGGCGAGCCTGGCGGTGGGCGCGGACGGGCTGATGATCGAGGTGCACCCGAACCCGGACCACGCGCTGTCGGACGGCGCGCAGTCGTTGACGCCGGCGAACTTCGCGGGGCTGATGCGCGCAGGCGCAGCGCTGGGCGTGGCGCTCGGCCGGCCGTTCGCCGACGTGCCCCAGCGGGTGGCGTAGCCGCGCGTGCTACGCCGCGCGGCAACGGAGGCGGGGGCCGGCGACCCGTTCGTGCTGCAGCTGGCCGCGTTCGAGGGGCCGCTCGACCTGTTGCTGCACCTGCTCGATCAGCAGCGGCTGGACATCACCGAGGTATCGCTGCTGGCGGTGACGGAGCAGTACCTCGCGCACCTGCGCGCAGGTGACGTGGTGGACCTCGATGCGCTGTCGGAGTTCATCGCGGTGGGCGCGCGGCTGCTGCTGCTGAAGTCGCGCGCGCTCTTGCCGCGCGACCCGAACGAGGAGCCCATCGCAGGCGACGAGGACGAGGACCCGGCGGCGCTGGTGGCGCGGTTGCAGGAGTACCGGCGCTTTAAGGAGGCGGCGGAGTTCCTGCGCGCGCTGGAGGCGGAGCATCGGCAGGGGTACCGGCGCGCCGCGACGCCACCGGAGTTGCCGCTGCCGCCGGGCCTCGACGGGGTGACGCTGCCGACGCTGGTTTCGCTGTTACAGCAGGCGCTGGACCGCGTGCCGGCACCGCGGCCGGCGCCGGCGGTGATGCCGCGCGAGCGCGTGCGGCTGGCGGACCGGGTGGCGGCGCTGGCGGCGCGGCTGGAGCGCGAGGGGCGCGTGTCGTTCCGCGCGCTCATCGAGGGGGCAGCGACGCGCATCGACGTGATCGTCGAGTTCTTGGCGGTGCTCGAGCTGATCAAGGCGCGCTTCCTGGAGGCGCGGCAGGCGGAAGCGTTCGGCGACATCGAGCTCGTGCGGGTGCTCGGCGGCGAAGCCCCGGCGACGCTCGACGACGCGCTGGTGGAGGCATAGCCGCCGCGCCCGCCCGCGCGGGAGCCGGCGCTCGCATGCGCGGGGCACGAGGACGAGAGAGGCGGAGCGCGTGCTGCTGACTCGCGACGAGCTGCGTCACGCCGTCCGGCCGGGCCCGCAGGCGCTCACCATCGGCGTGTTCGACGGGGTGCATCGCGGCCACCAGATGCTGCTCGCGCGGCTGCAGGACGAGGCGCGTGCGCGCGGCCTGGGCGCGGGCGTGGTGACGTTCCACCCGAACCCGCTCGCCGTGCTGCGCCCGGAGGTGCCGTTCGCCTACCTGACCACGCTGGAGCAGCGCGTGGAGCTGCTGCAGGCTGCCGGAGTGGACTGGGTGTCGGTGGTGCAGTTCACCTCGGAGCTGGCGCTCGTGTCCGCGGAGGACTTCGCGCGCGTGCTCGTCGAGGAGGCGCGGCTGCGGCTGCTGCTGGTGGGCGAGAACTTCGCACTGGGCCGCGGGCGCGAGGGCACGGTGGAGCGGTTGCGCGCGATCGGGGCGGACGCCGGGTTCGAGGTGGTGGCGGTACCGCTGCTCGCGGCCTCGGAGGACGGCATCTCGTCGACGCGCGTGCGGAAGGCGCTCGCGGAGGGGGAGATGGAGCTCGTGTCGCAGCTGCTGGGGCGGGCGTTCTCGTTGCGCGGGCCGGTGCTGCGCGGCGACGAGCGAGGGCGCACGATCGGCTTCCCAACGCTGAACATCGGCACGAGCACGGACCAGGCGTTGCCGCCAAACGGTGTGTACGTGACGCGCGTGGAGCTGGGCGAGGCGCGCTACCACGGCACGACGAACATCGGCACGCAGCCGACGTTCGAGGGGACGCGGCGGCGCGTGGAGACGCACGTGCTCGACTACGCGGGCGACGCGTACGGCCAGGTCGTGCGCGTCGAGCTGCTGCGGCGGCTGCGCGAGGAGCGCAAGTTCGACGGCGTCGAGGCGCTGGTGGCGCAGATCGGCGACGACGTGGCGGCGACACGGGCGTACTTCGGGTGAGCGCGCGGCGGATGGCGGACGTCGACGCGCAGCTCGCGGTGCTGCTGCGCGGGACCGACTTCGGCGACGAGGCGACGCGGCGCACGATGGAGCGCGAGCTGCGCGCGCGCCTCGCCGCAGATCGGCCGCTGCGCGTCTACTGCGGGTACGACCCGACCTCGGTAGACCTGCACCTCGGGCACACGCTGTCGATGCGCAAGCTGCGGCAGTTCCAGGAGTTCGGGCACGAGGTGACGTTCCTGATCGGGAACTTCACGGGGCTCGTCGGCGATCCCTCGGACCGCGACAAGCGGCGTCCGATGGTGAGCGCGGAGACGCTGGCAGCGAACGCCACGACGTACGCCCAGCAGGCGGGGCGCATCCTCGACATGTCGCGGACGGCAGTGCGCTACAACGCGGAGTGGCTGGGGGAGCTGTCGTTCGCGGACGTGATCCGGCTCTGCTCGCACTTCACCGTGGCGGAGTTCCTGCGGCGGGACAACTTCGCGCGCCGGATGGAGCGCGACGAGCCGGTGTACCTGAGCGAGTTCCTGTACGGGCTGATGCAGGCGTACGACGCCGTGGCGCTGGAGGCCGACGTGCAGGTCGGCGGCACCGAGCAGCTGTTCAACCTGATGGCGGGGCGGAAACTGCAGGAGGCGCATGGGCAGCAGCCGCAGGTTGTGATCACGTTACCGCTGCTCGTGGGCACCGACGGCCACGAGAAGATGTCGAAGTCGCTGGGGAACTACATCGGCGTGGACGAGCCGGCGCGCGAGGTGTTCGGCAAGGTGATGTCGGTGCCGGACGGCGCGATGCGCGACTACTTCACGTTGCTGACGAGCGTGCCGGCGGACGAGGTCGATGCCCTCGTGGGCGGGCCGCCGCTCGCGGGGAAGAAGCGGCTGGCGGAGGCGATCACGGCGTCGTTGCACGGCGACGCTGCGGCCGCGGAGGCGCGCGCGTACTTCGAGGCGACGGTGCAGCGGCGCGAGACGCCAGAGGAGATGCCGGTGTACCGCATCGCGGCCGGTGCGGAGCGCGGGCTGGCCGATGTGCTGGTGGCGGCGCGGCTCGCGAACAGCAAGGCGGAGGTGCGGCGGCTGGTGGCACAGAAGGCGATCCGCATCAACGGGGGGCTGGCGGATCACTTCGACGAGCCGCTGGCGCACGGCGCCGAGCTGAAAGTCGGCCCGCACCGCTTTCTGCGCATCGTGGACGAGGGGGCGCGTGCGTGATCGACGGTGGCATCGGCGTCGACATCGCGGCGATCGTGCAGAACATCGCCGAGGCGGAGGTGGTGACGCTGCATTTCCCGATGCTGCGCCAAACGTTGCTGCTGGATAGCCGCAGGGACGAGCACGAGGGACCGCTGATCACGGTGGTGCCGATGGTGAACAACTCGGCGGAGCGGCTGGCCTCGCTGCGGCGGCTGCGTCCGCGGTTCGAGCGGCCGGGGTCGCTCTCGATGATCGCGTGGCCGGCGTCGGTGGAGTGCCTGCGCCGCGAAGGCGTGTGGGACGCGGTGCTCGCGCGGCTCGCGGACAGCGGCGATGCGCGGGCGGTGGGCGCAGCGGCGCGGGCGCTCTCGCGGCTGCGCGCGCTGGAGCTCGTCGAGATACGCCAGGTGATCGTGGGGATGGAGTACCGCACCGTGTGGGGTCGCGCGGGGGCGGGCGACCGCAAGCCGTAGCGCGCTGCGCGAGGCGGAGGGGTGCCGCATTGCCAGCGGGTCGATGGCACATGTTGCTGGCGATGCTGAGCGGGCTCATCGCCGCCGCGCTCTGCGCGGTGTTCATTCTGACGCAGTCCGACGCCACGCCAGGTGCCCTCGCCGGGACGCGCCCGGTGTCGATGACGATCGCCGAGTTCGATGGGGCGAAGCGGACCGTGACCCGCACTGCGGATCTCGAGCGGGCGGTGCCGTTCGCGATCTTGCTGCCGAGCGACCTGCTCGGTCGATTCAGCGTCACGTCGATCCAGGTCGGGCTCGGGCCTCCGAGCGCGGGCGCGGCGGCCGTCCGCACGACGAGCGTGGGTATCAGTTACACGTCGCGGAATCCTCGCCAGTCGATACGGCTGACGCAGTTCGGCGGTTCGATCGGGTCGTCGGAGAACGGCCGCGAGGTGACGATCGGTAGCGGCGTCGGGGTCGTCGTGCGAACCGGCGGGGGGATCGAGATCGTGAACATCGGCTGGTCGGTCTGCGGGCGCGGGTTCATCCTCAGCGCGCTCGCGTCCGAGCTGTCCGAGACGGAGCTCGTCCGTGTCGCGGCGTCGGTGAAGGGCACGTGCGAATAGGCAAGGCCCACGCCGCGCGAGACCCTCACCCCCCCGGCCCCCTCTCCCCGGGACGGGGCGAGGGGGAGCCGGAGCAGGGCTATGCCTCGGCGGTGGCGAGCTGCTTCAGCACCTGGTCCTGGACGTGGGTCGGGACTTCGGCGTAGTGGTCGAAGGCCGTGGTGAAGCGGCCGCGGCCGCCGGTGAGGGCGCGCAGGTCCACGGTGTAGCGCTGCACCTCGGCAAGCGGGGCTTCGGCCTGCACGATGCTGACGTCGCCGGCGGGCTCGACGCCGTGCACGTGGCCGCGGCGGCTGTTGAGGTCGCTCATCACGTCGCCGACGTGGTCGCCGGGCACGCGGATCGTGAGCCGCATCATCGGCTCCAGCAGCACGGGGCGCGCCTGGAGCATGCCCTGCTTGAGCGCCTGCGCAGCGGCGAGCTTGAACGCCATCTCCGACGAGTCCACGGCGTGCGCGGAGCCGTCGATCAGCGTCACGCGCACGTCGACGATGGGCGAGTGCGCGAGCGGGCCGGCGGGGAGCGTCTCGACGATGCCCTTCTCGACGGCGGGGATGAACTGTCGCGGCACGTTCCCGCCGACGACATGCTCCTCGAACGTGAAGCCGGAGCCGCGCGCGGCGGGGTTGATCTCGATCACGACGTGGCCGTACTGGCCGTGGCCGCCGGTCTGCTTCTTGTGGCGGTACTCGGACTTGGCGGGAGCGCTGATCGTCTCCCGGTAGGGCACGCGCGGGAGCGCGGCGTCGACGGCGACGCCGAAGTTCTTCTCCAAACGCGCGGCGGCGATCTGCGCCTGCGCGTCGCCGATGGTGGTGACGATCACCTCGGCGGTGTCGTGATCGCGGTGCACGCGGATGGTGGGGTCCTGCTCGACGATGCGCGCGAGCGCGTGCGACAGCTTGTCGACATCGGCCTTGGTGCGCGGGTGCAGCGCGGAGCGGTAGGTGGGCTCGGGGAACGGGAGCGCGGGCAGGCGCAGCGCCTTGTACGCCTCGGAGGCGACGAACGTGTCGCCGGTGGTGGTGACGGCGAGCTTCGCGGCGACGCCGATGTCGCCGGCGACGAGCTCGGCGACGGCGATCTGCTCCTTGCCGCGCATCAGGAACAGATGCCCCAGGCGCTCGACGGCGGCGCGCTGCACGTTGTAGGGGTTCGCGTCCGGCTTGAGCGTGCCGGAGAGCACGCGGATGTAGGTGAGGCGGCCCACGAACGGATCGGCGGTGGTCTTGAACACGTGCGCGACGAGCGGCCCCGCTGCGGTGGTGGCCAGCGACTCGCCGGAGTCGAGGCGGTGTTCGCGGCCGAGCGGCGACGGGAGTAACACGACGAGGCGATCGAGCAACGCGTGGACGCCGATGGCGGCGAAGCCGGAGACGGCGAACACGGGCACGATGTCGCCTGCGTGCACGGCGGCCGCGAGCGCCGCCTCGAGGCGCGCGGTGTCGATCGCCGCGCCGTCGAGGTAGGCCGTGAGCAGCTCGTCGTCGGTCTCGGCGACGGACTCGATCAGCTGGTCGCGCGCGGCTGCGACAGCATCGGCGAGCGCGTCGGGGACGGGCGCGGGCGCACCGTCGACGCCAGTGCGCGCTTCGCCGGAGACGACGTCGACGACGCCGCTGAAGGAATGCGCAGCGCCGATGGGCATCGTCACGGGCACGATGCGCGTGCCGAAGCGGGCGCGCAGCGCGGCGAGCACGGCGGCGAAGTCCGCGTTCTCGCGGTCCATACGCGTGACGACGAGGGCGCGCGGGAGCGCGCCGCGCAGGTCGGCCTGGTTCCAGGCGCTCTCGGTGCCGCCCTGGATGCCCGCGACGGCGTCGACGAGGACGAGCGCAGCGTCGGCAGCGTGCGTCGCGGCGATGGCCTCGCCCTCGAAGTCCGGGTAGCCGGGCGCGTCGAGCAGGTTCAGGCGGCGGTCCTGCCACTCGAGGGCGAGCAGCGAGGTGGAGATGGAATAGCGGTGCTGGTGCTCCTGCTCGTCGAAGTCGGAGACGGTGTTGCGGTCCTCGACGCGGCCCATGCGGCCGATGGCGCCGGAGGCGAAGAGCAGCGCCTCGGCGAGCGTCGTCTTCCCCGCGCCGCCGTGTCCCAGCAGGACCACGTTGCGGAGCTGTTCGGGGCTGTACGCTCTCACGGTCGCCTCCTTTAGTGCCCGGGTGCGAGCGCCATGGTAGCGCTCCCGAATCGGCACTACAAACGTGATACGAGCGGCTTGCGATGGTGGGTGTGATGGCGGGCGCGCCCGGCGACTCGACGCAGGGGCTCGTGACGCTGGTGTGCGCGTGATCGCCGGGTGGCTACTCGGACGCTCCTCAGCGCGCCCGGCGCGCGCGATGCTGGTCGCGGGCGCGGCATGGCTGGCCGCGGCGGCGCTGTTCGTGGTGGTGGGGGCGGCGGCGTTCGCCCTGTCGGGCGTCGACGGCGCGAGCTCGCGCGCGATCCTCGTGCTGTACCCGCTGTTCTTCAGCGGGTCGGCCGTGGCGGTGTGGTTGCTGTACGTGACGCTGTACTACGCGGGCTACCGGCTACGCGGCACGCGCACGGGACGGCGCGGGGCGCTCGCCGCCGCACACACGCGCGCGCTCCAGTGGACCGCGCTGTTGCTGTACGCGTACGCGTTGATCGCGGTGATCGCGGCGGGCGTGCTGCTGGTGCTGGCCGCCATGGGCTGAGCCGCTGGCGGCTCCGGCCCGCGCCGCGAGTAGCGCTCGGGGGTGACGCGTTCGCGGCGCCCTTACTCGGCAGGGCGTCGTGGCCAGGTCCAGGCGACCCGTGCGATGGCGAGGAGCAGCACCACCTCGACGACACTCCCGACGATGAAGTAGATCCAGGTTTCGCCGACGATCAAGACGGCCACGGACGCCACGTAGATCAAGCTGACGACGATGTTGGTTGTTCGGTTGATCGGTGCCGGGGCGAGCAGCGAACGATGACCATGAGGCTTGGGATCAGAATGTAAATCGTCGTGAAGACGAGAAAAGCCTGGTTGATCGTGAAGCCTGGGCCGGGGACTTTGCCGACGATTGCCCAGTTGATCACGTCAGCCCGCCAGAATCCGAAGATGTCGACGTACGCGAACACGAACAGCATGGAAACCCACAGGCCGCACAGCACGACCTTTACGTCCACCTTCGTGTCGTGAAGGTCCGCTGTTCGATGCTTGTTCACCACCGTGCTCCTCCTGCTGGCCAGTAGCGGCGTGCGATCTCGAGCCTGACGCGATAGCCATCGAGGCACACTGGCCCTTTGGCCTGGCCTGACGCGGCCGATGGGTCAGGTCAGGACTGCTCGTGAGAGTGGCCGCCTCGCAAGGCCGGCTCGGGTCGTCACATGGCACCAGCCACCTGGCGGCACGACGCATGAACGGAGCGCGCTACTCGCTGGGGCGGAGGTCGAGCACCTCGAGCTGGAGGGTGCCGCGCAGCGAGTCGCGGCGGAAGGTGTAGGCGAGGTCGGCGAGCTCGCCGTCGGGGACCGCGCGTTCGGCTGAGCGGAAGGCGATCGCGCGCCAGGTGGCGGGGCCTTCCTTCAGCTTGAACTGCAGGTGCGACTGGTCGGCGCCCAGCAGCTTGCTCTCCAGCACGCGCACGCCGCGCGCGAGGAACGTGGGGGTGACGTTGCCGGGGCCGTGCGGTCCGACGCGCTGGAGCCAGCGCAGCAGGTCGCTGTTGACGGCGCGCAGCGGGAGCTCGGCGTCGATGGCAAGCTCGGGGACGAGCTGCTCCGCGGTGAGGTGGCGCGCGGCGTCGGCGATGAGCGCGGCGCGCGCCTCGGGCAGGCGCGCCGGGTCGAGCGAGAAGCCGGCGGCGGCGCGATGGCCGCCGAAGCGCGCGAACAGCTGCGCGTTGCGCGCGAGCAGCGCGGTGATGTCGAACGCCGGGAGCGAGCGGCACGAGGCGCGGCCTTCGGCGGGCAGGCCATCGGCGGCGGAGCGCAGCTCCATGACGATCGCGGGGCGGTGGAACTGCTCGACGAGGCGCGAGGCGACGAGGCCGACGATGCCGGCGGACAGCTGCTCCGAGGCGACGACGAGCAACGGGCCGGTGCGCTCCTCCTCGCTCAGCAACGAGGCGGCGAGCTCGCAGGCGCGCGTGGTGTCGGCGCGGCGGCGCTCGTTCAGCACCTCGAGGCGGGCGGCGAGCGCGGCGGCGGTGTCGGGCGAGTCGGTGAGTAGCAGCTCGAGCGCGAGGCGGGCGTGCTCCATGCGGCCGGCGGCGTTGAGCCGCGGGCCGAGCGCCCAGCCGCACATCTCGACGTCGGCCTCGGCGAGGTCGACACGCGCGACGGCGGCGAGCGCGCGCAGCCCGGGGCGGCGCGTGCGCGCGAGCGCGACGAGGCCGAGGCGCACGAGGTCGCGCGTCTCGCCGAGCAGCGGCGCAAGGTCGCAGATGCAGCCGAGCGCGGCGAGCGCGCGGTGCTCGTCCGGGTCGTACGGGACGCCGAGGCGGTCGTACAGGTCGTGCACGACTTTGTAGGCGACGCCGACGGCGGCGGGCTCGCTGCCGTACTGGGAGCCGTCGAGCTTGGGGTTGACGATGGCGAGGGCGTCCGGGAGCACGTCGGGCGCGGTGTGGTGGTCGATGATGATGCTGTCCATGGCGAGCTCGTTGGCGAGCGCGATCTCGGCGACGGCGGAGGTGCCGCAGTCGGCGGTGACGAAGACGGTGGCGCCGCGCGCGTGTAGCTCGCGGACGGCGGCGGCGTTGGGGCCGTAGCCCTCGCTGAAGCGGTCCGGGATGTACGGCATGGGCACGGCGCCGAGCGCGGCGAGGCCCTCGGTGAGCACGACGGTGGAGGTGATGCCGTCGACGTCGAAGTCGCCGAACACGGCGACGCGCTCGCCGTTGCGGCAGGCTTGCGCGAGGCGGTCGACAGCGACGTCGAGGTTGGGCATGAGCGTGGCGGCGGTGAGCTCGCCGGGCGCGCCGAGGTAGTGCTGGCCCTCGGCGACGGAGTGCACGCCGCGGTGCGCGAGCAGCGTCGACACGAGCGCGGGCCACGGCGCCCGCTCGAACGCCGCGATGTCGGCAGCCGCGCGCAGGCGCCAGCGGCGGCCGGCGGAGCCGGGGAGCAGCAGGTCGGCGTCGGGGGTGGCGGTGGTCATGGGCGTGCCTCGGGGGAGGTTGGCGGCATTGTCGGTGGTGGCGGTGGGGCGGGGAAGGGCGGGGGGCGGGCCTTAGGGCGCGACCCCGATCAGGACCAGCGGCACAGCAGGCACGCCACGGCCCTGCCGGAGCACGTTGTACAGCTCTCGCTCGTAGTACGCGACACCTGAAGACATCTCTGAGAAGAGTTCCTTCATGGGGACGATTTCGACACCGCCTTCAACCTCATCGCCGACATCACGACGGCGGTGCTGCAGGACCCCGCGATCTCAGGGAACAACTATCAGGCGTGCTTCCGCACGCTCACCGGGCTGCTGCTCAACCGCGCGGCGCTCCCCGGCTCGTTCAACTTCGCGACCGACAACGTCGGCGTCGTGATGACCTTGCTCGTGCTGGGAACGCTCGTCACCATCCCGCTCGGCCTGTTCCGGCTGAGCGTCAGCGTGAACGACTACAACGAGAACGGGACGTCATACGTCGAGTGCGCCGGCAGCGACCTCGTCGTGGTGCTGATGGGCACGACGAACGCGCCCTGCACCGTAGCTGTGGGCACGAACTACATGACCGCCGTCAGCACCATCCTGACGGCGCAGGGGCTGGTGGCCACGTTGCCCGTAGTGGCCTCGACGACGCCGCTCGCGTACACTTGGGACGCGGGCACGACGTGGTTCCAGATCTGCAAGGACTTGATGGACGGCCTCGGCTACTGGCCGGTGTGGCCGAACGCGAGCGGCAGGTTCACGACGGCGCCGCTGCCCGCCGACCCCTCGACCGCCCCGAGCGACGTGACCTTCAGCGACAGCACCGAGCCGATCATGATCGCGGCCTCGCAGCCGTGGCGGACGCAGATCGCCTCCGGCCAGTTCAAGAACGTCGCGCAGGCGCTCATCGACGACGTGCGCAGCACCGCCTTCGGCTACAAGCAGACCACCAACGCCGACGCGACGAGCGGCATCAGCACCGCTGTCGTGCCCGCGAACCTGCTCACGCTGAACGGCCGCAGCAGCGCCACGGTCGGCGTGCCGAGCACCAAGTGCATCCTCGACGCCGCGACGGCGGGGAGCCTGTGCGCGTTCACGCTGCGGCAGGAGACCGGTAAGGCGCTGCTGGGCGATCTGGCGACGTTCCGCGACCCGCGTCGCGACGCGCACGAGTCATATTCGATGGCGGTCTCGGGCGTTGAGGCAGCGACGCTGTGGGCGGCCGAGTCTTGGCAGATGGACTTGAACCAGCCACCCGCGCCCATGAAGCACAAGCTACGGCGCTCGGCGTCCGTCGCGCTCACGGTGAACGTATGACCGCGCCCTCGACGCCGAACCTGCTGGCCGTCATTCGGCAGAAGTTCGTCGAGTGGTTGTCGGGTGTGATCTTCGTCGCCGCGGTCGACTCCACGTCGGGCGGGACGATCAAGATCAAGCGCGTCGGGCAGGCGAGTCCGGACGGACAGTTCTACCCCGCGGCCAGCGGCCTCGCAGGGCGGGATCGAGACCGCCGAGGAGGAGCAACAGCTCGCAGACCTGAACGGATGGATCGCCGAGCATGGACTTCCGCCCGGACAGCTCGCCCACGAGCTGGTCGATGTCGACACGGGTGATCAACAGGCCGTACTCGACCT
>SHYP01000019.1 GCA_009692725.1 Dehalococcoidia bacterium | reverse complement strand
GACGGGGCGGACTTCGATCTCGTGCTGCGTGCGTTGAACGCTCAGATCGTTGCGTCGAGTGAGGCGATCGAGGTACGGGGAGAGGTGCCTCTAATTGCTGAGGCGCCTCAGTCTTTCGCTACCATTGAACGAACATCGGAATCTTTGTGATCCAGCAAGGTCACGGGCTATACACGGTTGGTGACCGGACCTTCCAGGCTGGGGCCGGTGATGTTGTGGTTGTGCCTCCAGACCTGGTGCACACGTTCCGCGCGACCGACGACAGCACCCTGACTCACCTGGCCATTCACCAGGCTTGCCACGGGATAGGCGCCCGCGTCCAGTAGCGGTTCCTGTTCGCGCCGCTGGGATGCCGCCCTACATGGGGGCGCCCGCGCCCGGGCGGCCCTTCCTACGACTCCGCCCAGAGCACGTCCCCATGCAGCTCCGCCGGGTGCGCCTTCGCCGCGAACGCCGCGTACTCCGCCCGCGACGTGCCGATCGTCGTCCCCGGGCCGTGGCCCGGCAGCACCAGCGTCGCGTCCGGCAGCACGTACAGCCGCCCGGTGATCGACGCGATCTCCTGCGCCAGCGCCTCCGGCGAGCGCGAGTTGCCCGGCCCCCCCGGGAACAGCGTGTCCCCCGTCAGCAGCGCGCCGCCCACGCGCAGGCAGATCGACCCCGGCGTGTGCCCCGGCGTATGGATGACCTCCACCTGCGCGGCGCCCACCGCAAACGTCGCCCCGTCCGCGAGCGGCTGCACCCCGCGCGACGCGTCAAGCTCCGTCTCGCGCTCCGACGCGAACACCGGCGCCGCCGTGTACGCCCGGAGGACGCCGAAGCCGTCCCAGTGATCGCGGTGCGAGTGCGTCACCACGATCCGCTCCACCGCCGCCCCTGCCAGCGCCGCGACGATCGCCTCCGCCCCCGCGGGCGCATCGACGACGGTCGCCGCGCCACCCCCCACCGGCCGCACGACGTACGCGTTGTTCGCGAACGGCCCCAGCGGCCCGATCAGCTCCACCGTCACCTGCGTGTCCCCATACACCTGCGTCGCTACCACCTGCGTCATCGTCCGCTCCTTCAGCAATGCTTCGTCAGCGTGCATACTTCCACGCGAGCGCCGCGCCCGTATGCCCGGCGCGCACGATCGCGAACACCGTCCCGCTGCCCACGAGCACCGACACTGCGTACGAACCGCGCGCCGCCCAGCCCGGCAGCCGCAGCCGCGGGCCCCAGCGGTCGACGACGACGAACAACAGCGCCGTGACGGCGAACGTCACCGCCCGCAGCGCCGCCTGGTCGCCGAACCGCGGTCGCGGCTCCCCGGCCGCCCGCGCGACCTCGCGCAACTGCCGCTCCAGCGGGCCACCGCTCAGCGTCGCCAGCCACGCGGCCAGCGCTCCACCCGCCGCAAGCGCAAGCACCACCGGCCCGAACGTCCGGCGCCAGCTCGCTCGCCACCCCGTCACCACCAGCCCCACCACCGCCAGCGGCGCGAGCATCACCGCTGCATCCACGAGCGGCGGATACGCAGGCAACCCCGTGACCGTGCTGATATCCAGAGACATCGGACCTCCGTGCTGGTGCGGGAGCAGCCTGCTGATCGTACGGCCCGCGTCACTCGCGTCCTCGCGCGATCACGATCGCCCAAGGCGCACACGTCTCCCACGGTCCACCGTCACGAACCCCTCGCGCGCCAGCGCCGCCACCAGCGTGCGCACCCGCGGCGCGTCGCCCGGCGCGGCACCCACGTCCGCGAGCAACGCGCGCTCGCCGAGCGCACCGTCCGAGGCGCGCAGCACGCGCAGGATGCGCCCCCGCCACTCGCGGTCGGAGCCCGCGTACACCGGCTGCCGGCGCTGCGGTTGCGCGCGCTCCCCGCGCGCGAAGCGTGGCCGCGCCGCGCACAGCGTCGCCACCACGCACGCCTCACAGCGCGGCCGCGGCGTGCACACGCGCGCGCCGTAGTCCATCAGCGCCGGGTTCCAGCGCCCCGCGTCACCCGGCGGCAGCAACCGCCGCGCCGTCGCCGCGAGCGCCGCGCCGGACGTCTCGAGCGCGGGCTGCAGATCGCCGTGCACCACACGCCCCAGCACGCGCACCACGTTCGTATCGATCGCCGCCGCGTCGTCGCCCCACCCGTAGCAACGCACGATCGCCGCCGTGAACGGCCCCACCCCCGGCAGCGCGAGCAGCGCCACCTCGTCGCGCGGCAACGCGCCGCCGTGCTCGCGCATACACACGCGCGCCGTCGCGACGATCGACAGCGCGCGACGCGGGTACCCCGCGCCACCCCACACGCGCAGCGCGTTCGCGTCGTCCGCCGCCGCCGCAGCCGTCAGCGTCGGGAACGCCGCCATCCAGCGCTCCCACAGCGGCAGCACGCGCGCCATCTGCGTCTGCTGCGAGCACACGGCCGCCACCAGCGCCGCGTACGGATCGCGCGCCGCCCGCCACGGAAACTCGCCACCCTCGACGTCGTACCACGCGAGTAAGCGGCGCCGCAGCGCACCCACACGCTGCGGCGTGAGCGCCGAAGCCACGCGCTCGCTCGCCGTCACGCGCGCGCTTGCTAGCGCGCCGCCACGGGCGTCGCCGCCGACGCTGGCAGCAGCGAGCGCGTGTCCAGCAGCACGCCCTGCCCCGCCGGCAGCAGCATCACCTGGATCTTGTCAGACAGCTTCTGCACGAGCTGGAATTGGATCAGCTGATCCGTCAGCGACGCCGAGAGCGCGCGGTTCGCCTGCGCCTGCGCGTCCGCGTTGATCTTCAACGCCTCCGCCGCGCCGCGCGCCGTCTCGATCACCTGCTGCGCCTCGTTGCGCCGCTGCCCCACGTGCGCCTCCTCGCGCAGCGCGTCCTGCGTCGCGATCTGCTTCTGCTCGATCGCCTGCTTGAACTGCGGAAGGAAGTCGATGTTGTCGATCAGCAGATCGTCGACGTTGATCGAGTACTGCTGCAAGTCCCGCACCAGCCGCTCGCGCACCGCCGAGCGGATGCTCTCGCGGTTCGGCGCCACGTCCACCGTGATGTACTTCACGGTCTCCTCCTTGAGGAAGTTCGCCACCCGCGGCTCGATCAGCCGGTCGAACCAGTTCGCCCCCACCTCGCGCAGCAGCGTCTGCACCGCGTTCGGCGACACCGAGTAGTTCACCGTCGCCACCACCAGCACGTCCTGCGTCTCCTTCGAGAACGCCGTCACGTCGGTGAAGCGATGGCGCTGCACCTGGATGCTCTCGCGGTACATCGTCTGCCACGGGAACGTCAGCTGCAGCCCCTCCGACCGCTGCCCGATGATGCGCCCGAAGTTGTAGACCACGCCCACGTGCCCCGCCGGGATCTGATGCACGCTCACCGACAGCGTGTACACCACCACGAACAAGAAGAAGATCACCGCCGCGCCGATCTGCACACCCCACGCCGCGCGCATCGCCACGACGTTCACACGCGCGCCGCCCGCCGCCCGCTGCGTCAGCGCGGCCCCCTCGCGCCGCGCCCGCGTGAACGCGAACACGCACAGCGGCGTCAGGATCAACACCGTCACGATCCACTCCACGTCACCCTCCTCGAATCGAGCCGCGCGCGTCGCACGGGAGCCCGTCTGAGCGTGGCCTCGCTCCCGCCCCCCGGTTAACGCGCGCGTCGTCCGTCCCCCCTCGCCCCGCCTCGCTCCGCCTCGCGGAGAGAGGGGACGGGGATGAGGGCTCCGGCACGCACGAAGCACGTCGAGGCACGCGCGACTTAACCGCCTGCGCCGCCCCCCGCGACGATGCCCCCGCGCAGCGCGGCCGCCACGACCTCGCGCGCCGCAGCGGAGCGCCGAGCCGTGACCCAGCCCTCCGCCCCGAGCGCCGACGACCTGCTCCCCGCCGAGGAACTGCTCCTCGCCAAGCTCGGGCTCGACGAGCCCTGCGACCTGACGCGCGCCCCCCGCGGCGGCCGCCGCGTGCGCGGCGCGCTGCTCGCGCGCGTCCTCCGCGGCGCCTACCCCGGCGTCACGCTGCCCGCCCCCCATCCCGCAGGGCGTCCTCCGAGGGGGGGATCTGAGCGACAATGGGAAGTGTCCGGGCGTGCGAGCGAGAACACGCATAGTTACCCGTTGACAGGCGGTTCGGGGCGATCCGGGGAGCAGCCATGAAATTCAAGTTGACCGACTACACCGTTGGCGACCTCGTCGCGGCGTACCAGTCTGGCTCGCTGGCGCGCAACCCTGAGTATCAGCGGGCGCCGCGTGGAGCCTGCCGCAGAAACAGGGCTTTGTCGACTCGCTTTTCCGAGAGTATCCGGTTCCTCCCCCTCTTCCTCGAAAGGAAGGAGTTGCCGGGACTCGGCGGAACGAAGAGCGAACGGTTCGAGATCATCGATGGGCAGCAGCGCATCCTTTCGCTCAACGAGTACCTAGCGGACAACTTCGATCTTCTTGGAGCAGACGATCCCAATCTGCGGCTTCCGCTCAGCCTGAGAACGTCGGGGAAACCCTAGGGTGGGAAACGATTCCCGCGCTGTCAGAACTGCAGGCATCACTACGCGACCACAAGGTCCTCGTCTATCTTGTCTCCGACGTGGAGAACAGCGATGAGGTCCGCGACCTTTTCATCCGTCTCCAAAGCGGTACGGCCCTCACCCGGCAACAGATACGTGACGCATGGCCCGGCACCTTGGGACCTCAAGTCGAGCAGTGGGCCGGCAAGCTCACAAAGCGGCCGAAATACTCCTTCTTCACCGCCGTCGACGGGCGAGGCACGCGCGACGACGAGGATGACAGCAACGATCCATACGTCAAGCACCGCACCACGTGTGCGCAGCTCTGCGCACTGCTGCTGACCCGCGAGGGCAACCCATTCGCCGCGCCAAGCATCAAGGCCGCAGACCTCGACGCTCTCTACCACGGGAACACCCAAGCCAGTTTCGAATCGCTCGAGCGCATCTTCGATGACCTCGAGGATGTGATCTCGCGCGTGGCTGTGAAGGGCAAAGGACGCCGCAAGGTCGCGAAGATCACGCTGTTCGCCCTAGCGATGTTCCTCCAGGACGTGCGTCGGTCGGACAGCTTCAGACTCCTGCCCGAGGCTAAGCAGAAGCTAGCGCAGGAAGCGAGCGAGCCCTCAGTGACGCAAAACAGTCGCGCCTCCTCGGGCGGAGTGATCAAGGATTACTATGAGCGGTGGCGCGTTTCATTGCCAGACGGCATCGCCGCGCCCCTCGATTCCAACAGGCGGTTTGACGCGCAGCAACAGACGATCATTCGTGAGCGCCAGCACGGTCGCTGCGCGATCTGCAACGAGCCCGTCGAGGATGGCGAGTACGACCACTGGCCGGTCCCGTATCGCCTCGGGGGTCGAACCACGGTCGAGAACGGTCGTCTCGTTCACGCCGGATGTCACGAGCGGGGGCGTCCCAGCGACCACTAGAGCCCAGCACCCGCGCCCCCGCCGTGCCATAATCGCTTCGAGGCCGACCGGAGCTGCGCCGACTAGGCGCGCGCGGCCGCCGCCAGCGAACCCACCCCGAGCCGCTCCCGCGAACGGTAGGCCGGAGCCCAACCAGTGACCCAGACCGCCGCGGCGGTGCTCCCGCTCGCGCACCTGCTCCCGCACACCGCCACGCTCACCGCCGACGGCACGCTCAGCCTCGGCGGCTGCGACGTGCGCGCGCTCGCCCGCGAGTTCGGCACGCCGCTCTACGTCTTCGACCAGGCCACCCTCGAAGCGCAATGCCGCGGCTACCGCGACGCCTTCCGCGCCGAGCACGCTGAGACCGACGTGCTGTACGCGTCCAAGGCCTTCCTCAACCGCCCCTTCGCCCGCCTGATCGCCGCACAGGGCCTCGGCTTCGACGCCGTCTCCGGCGGCGAGATCGCCGTACTGCGCGCCGCCGGCGTCGACATGCGCACCGTCTACTTCCACGGCAACAACAAGAGCGCCGACGAGCTCGCGCTCGCCGTCGAGTGCGGCATCGGCCGCATCGTCATCGACAACCTCGGAGAAGTCGCCCTCGTCGAGGCCGCCGCGCGCACCGCCGGTGTGGTCCAGCCCGTGCTGCTACGCGTCTCCCCCGGCGTCGACGCGCACACCCACGAGAAGACCACCACCGGCATCCTCGACACTAAGTTCGGCGTGCCCATCGCCACCGGCGCCGCCGAGGCCGCCGTGCGCGCCATCGCCGAAGCCCCCCACCTCGAGTTCCGCGGCCTGCACATGCACCTCGGCTCGCCGATCTTCGAGCTCGAGCCGTACGTGCTCGGCATCGAGGTGCTCGCCGCCTTCATCGCCGACGTCTGCCGCGACCGCCTCGGCGTCGCCGTGCCGGAGTGCTCCCCTGGCGGCGGCTTCGCCGTCGCCTACCTCGGCGACCAGGAGCCGCCCGCGCTCGCCGCCTACGCGCGCGCGATCTGCGGCACGTTCCGCCGCGAAGCCGACGCGCGCGGCTTCCCCATGCCACGGCTCACGCTCGAACCCGGCCGCTCGATCGTCGGCCGCGCCGGCGTCGCGCTCTACACCGTCGGCGCACGCAAAGAGATCCCCGGCGTCCGCACCTACGTCGCCGTCGACGGCGGCATGGCCGACAACGTCCGTCCCGCGATGTACGGCGCGCGCTACGAAGCGATCGCCGCCGAGCGCCCGCTCGCCCCCGCCGAGGAAACCGTCACGATCGCCGGCAAGTACTGCGAGTCCGGCGACATCCTCGTGCGCGACGTCGCGCTGCCGCGGCTGCGCGCCGGCGAGCTGCTCGCCACTCCCGCTGCGGGCGCGTACCAGCTCGCCATGGCCTCCAACTACAACCTCGCCTACAAGCCCGCCATCGTGCTCGTCGCGGACGGCGCAGCGCGCCTGCTCCGCCGCCGCGAGACCGCCGCCGACCTGATGGCGCTCGATGTCGACTGAGGCGCCGGGCGCGCCGCGCCCCCGGGCGCATGTCGCCGACTCCGTCGAGCGTCACGCCGCCGCTTCGGCCGCCGATTGGGGCATGGCCGGCCACGGCCTCAGCGTCGCCGCGCTGCAACGCGCGCTCGCTGCGGACCGGCTCGCCCACGCCTACCTCTTCAGCGGCCCCGCCGGCGTCGGCAAAGCCACGCTCGCTCGCCGGCTCGCGCAGGCGCTCTGCTGCGAGCGCCGCGCCAACGACCCCCCTTCTGGGGCGAAGGCCCCCGGCATCGACGCCGCGCCCTGCCGCGAGTGCCGCGCCTGCATCCACGTCGAAGCCGGCACCGCGCCCGACATCGAGCGCATCGCCATCGGCGGCATCTGCGACGAGAGTGGCCCCGCCCACCGCGATCACGCCGCAGACGGCTCCACGCGCATCCGCATCTGCCAGGTGCGCCGCCTCGAGCGCGTCGCCAGCCTCGCGCCGTTCCAGTCGCCGCGCCGCATCTTCGTCATCGACACCGCAGATGACCTCCAGCGCGAGGCCGCGCACGCGCTGCTCAAGACGCTCGAGGAGCCGCCCGCGTCCGTGCTGCTGATCCTGCTCGCCGCCGACGCGAGCGCACTGCTGCCGACCGTACGCTCGCGCTGCCAGGAGCTCGTGCTGCGCCCGCTGCCGCGTGCGGAGCTCGCCGCACTGCTCGCCGCCAGCCACGGCATCGACGCCGCGACCGCCGACGAGCTCGCGCTCGCCGCGCGCGGCCGCTACGGCCTCGCGCTCCGCCTGCACAGCGACCCCGCGCTGCGCCAGCTGCGCGAGACCGCGGCCGCCGACGCCGAGCGCCTCGCCACGGCCGCGCGCAACGAGCGCTTCGACGCCGCCGCGACCCTCGGCGCGCGCTGGTACCGCGAACGCCAGTCCGTGCTCGACACACTCGACGCCTGGGCCGAGTGGTGGCGCGCCTGCCTCGCGCGCGCCGCCACCGCCGAGCACGATCGCAGCACACCGGCCAGCGCCTGCACGCCGGCGCAGGCGCTGGCCGCGCTGCGCGGCCTCGCCGGCGCGCGCGAGCAACTGCTCGCCAACGTCAACGCGCAGCTCGCGCTCGACATCCTCATGCTCGATCTCCCGCAGCTCACCGCGTCACCCGCACCCCCCCGAGAGGAGGAGCCGGTCGTCGCCGCGCCCTGACGCGCGCGCCCGGACACAGCCATGAACGACACGCCCGAGTCACCCACCGCCAACGCACCTCGCACCGACGCGTCCGCGCCGCAGCCGGAGGAAACAGCTGCCGCCGCCCCCCTCGCCCACTCCGTGGGAGAGGGGCCGGGGGTGAGGGCCTTCGACGACAGCGTCGCCGAGTACCGTGACCAGCTCAATGATCCGCCCTCGACCCCGGCGGAGCGGGAGGGAGCAGCTGTCGCTGCTGCCGCTGTCGTCGGCGTGCGTTTCATCGAGGCCGGTGCGATCAGCTACTGCAGCCCCGGCGAGCTCCTGCTCGGCGTCGGCGACTACGTGATCGTCCACACCGACCGCGGCGACCGCCTCGGCTGGATCGTGCTCGCGCCGGACCAGATCCTCGCCGGCCGCCCCGAGGGCCCGCTGCGCGTGATCGAGCGCATCGCCAGCGAGCCAGACGTCCACCAGTGGCAGCAACAGCGCGAGCGCGCGAAGGAGGACATCAGCCGCGCGCAGGCGCTGGCGGCGCGCTCGGACCCGCGCCTGCGCGTCGCCGCCATCACCTACGACCTCTCCGGCACCCGCGGCGAGCTCACCTTCACCGCCCCTGAGCGCGTCGACCACCGCTGGTTCGAGCAGCAGCTCACCGAGCTGCTCGCCGCCCGCATCACCGTCACGCAGGTCGGCGATCGCGACCGCGCCAAAGCCACCGCCGGCATCGACATCTGCGGCCGCGAGCTCTGCTGCGCGAGCTGGATGACGGAGTTCCCCGCCATCTCCATCCGCCTCGCCAAGGAGCAGGACCTCCCGCCCAACCCCACGAAGATCTCCGGCGTCTGCGGACGCCTGCTCTGCTGCCTCGCCTTCGAGGTGGACGCCTACCGCGAGCTGCGCGGCGACCTGCCCAAGACCGGCAAGCGCATCACCACCCCCATCGGCCGCGCGAAGGTGCTGAGTGTGAACTCGCTGCGCCAGGTCGTACGGCTGCGCTTCGACGAGACCGGCGAGATCGTGGAGATGTCCGCCGACGAGCTGCGCAAGCAGTACGGCACCGCGGTCCGCCCCGAAGAGCTCGAGCCCATCGTCGAGGAGCCCGCGCGCCGCCGCGACCGCCGCAACCAGGACACGATGTTCGCCACCATGGAGCTAGTCACCGCCCCACCGCCGCGCGCCGCCGCCGAGGCCGCCGCCACGCTGGAGCTCGACGCCGGCGCAGCGCCCGCGCTGGCCGATGCCGACGCAGACGCAGCCGGCGGCGAGGACGCCGAAACCGGCCCGAAACGCCGCCGCCGTGGCCGTCGCGGCGGACGCGGCCACCGCCGCGATGGCACCAGTGACGCCACGGACGCGTCCGCGCCTCCAACCGGGTTCGACGCCCCCGCCGACCACGTCGACGCAAGCGCCGACTGATGCCCGAGCGCCCGGAAGCCGTAGTCACCCCCGCATGGCTCGCCGCGCACCAGCGCGACCCCAGCGTGCGCCTCGTGCATGTCACCAACACGCCTGCCGACTTCGCGGCCGGCCACCTCGCCGGCGCGATCCTCGCCGGCGGCTACGCGGACTTCACCGAGGATCGCGCGCAAGCCCCGCGCGGCGAGATCGTGCGCGCGCTCGTCCCGCTGCCCGCGACCATGCAGGCAACGCTCACCCGCCTGGGATTGCACCCGGACGACGACATCGTCTGCTACGCGCCTGCCAAGTCGCCGTGGCCCGCGCGGGCCTACTGGGTGCTGCGCTACTTCGGCTTCCCGCGCGTGCACATCGCGGATGGCGCGTTGCCATTGCTCGCCGCCGCCGGCTGCGCCGTCACCACCGACGCCACCGCACCGCCCGCGCCGCGTCCGCCCTTCGCGCTCCCCGCCCCCGACCGCACCATCCTCGCCACCGTCGACGACGTGCTCGCCGCGGCGCAAGCGGAGCGCGACGCGATCGTGCTCGACTGCCGCACGGACGACGAGTGGCACGGCCGCGACGGCGGCCACGCGCCCCAGCCGCGGCTCGGCCGCATCCCCCGCGCGCAACACCTCAACTGGGAGCTGCTCGTCGACGACGTCGGCCGCCTGCTTCCGCTCCCCCAGCTGCGCAGCCTCTACGCCGCCGCCGGCGTGGACGGCACCCGCCCCGTTTACCCCTACTGCGGCGGCGGCGTCCGCTCCGCCGTCAGCTGGCTCGTCCTCCACGACCTGCTCGGCTTCGACCTCGCCGCCAACTACGACGGCTCCTGGTCCGAATGGGCCCAGCGCACCGACCTCCCGATCGAGACCGGCTAGCGCGCGTCTTCGCGCAGCCGCGAACCTTACGAGCTGGCGGCCAGCCAGTGACCTCGCGCGGCCTCAATAAGTCGCGCACGAGTCGACTCAACGCTTACCTTGCACTCGGTCAGGACCGCTTGCGCGACGCGATCCAGATCGTCAAGAGCGATCACGACGCTCCCCGATATGTCGAACAAATCGACCTCCCCGCGTCCGAGTATCACGAACACGGTCGGCGTCTCAGCAATCCGCTCCGGATACCGCGTGTCCCACGATTTGGCGACCCAGGCGACTAGCGACGAGAGACCGTGGTGCTTTTCATTTGTCACCTCATCGAACCTCTCCCAGAGCTTCTGCAAGCTGTGGCCAAAGTCCCTTCGCGCGTGCTCGGTTGTGGTGCCAGCGAGGAACGCCTTGAGGTACATCTCGATCGCCTGGTGAGCCAAGACGCCGCCGATTGGTGACGGCAGCGCGGCTACGGTCATGCTAGCGGCGACGTGATAGGCCACGCCAAGTTCGATGAACCAGAGCATCAGGTTCAGGCTATCGCGATCGCCGTCGGGCACACGCACTTTCGCCGCCACCTACCGCCGCATCCCCTCCAGCTGCACCGCGTGCTCCACGCAGTGCGCCGTCACCAGCCGCACCTGCTGCACGATCGAGCGACGCCCGCCCGTCGGGTGCAGCCCCGGCCGCCCCCACGAAGCGTCCGGCAGCTCCGCGAGCACCTCGACGCAGCGCGCCACCGCCGCCTCAAGCCGCTCCATGAGCGAGCCGCCCGGCATGTGCTCCCACCCCGCCGTCGCCGCCACACCAGCGTCGTCCGCGAGCTTCAGCACCGGGTCCGTCATCGCCGCCATGCGGTACAGGTTCTCGTGCGACTGCTCGACGTATGCGATCACGTGGCCCACCACGCGCGCCGGCGCCCACTCTCCCTCCGCGTCCGCGGTGCGCAGCCAACCCATCGGCTGGCCCGCGATCGCCTCGTCTATGCGCGTCGGGATCGCGCGCAACGCCTCGATCTCCGGCACATAGCGCCGCACCGCCCCCGTCACGAAGTTGATGCGCACCGTCTCAGCCATCGCTCATCTCCTCGTACCGCCGCCACCCCGCTCGCAGAGCAACAACCGTCAAGCCGCCGACCATCGCGAAGGACGGGAGCTGCCCGTCACGACGAGTGACCCGGGGGGTGAGGGTCCCCTCGTCACGCGCTCGCCACGACCTCGAAGAGCGCTTCGATCTCCACCGGCGAGCGCAGCGGCAACGACGCCACACCCAGCGCGAGCCGCGCGCCCACGCCCAGCTCCTCGCCCAGCGCATCGCGCAGCAACCGCGACGCGCCGTTCACCACTGCGGGGTGCTGGTCGAACTCCGGCGTCGCCGCCACGTAACCCACGAGGCGCACCAGCCGCAGCCCTTCGAGCGTGCCGTGCAGCGCGCGCACCACCGCCAGCACGTTGATCGCCGCGAGCTGCGCCGCGAGCTCCCCCTGCTCCACGCTCACGCTGTCGCCCAGCCGCCCCGGCGTCGGCACCGCGCCGTCGCGCGTCGCGAGCTGGCCCGACACGTAGATGTACGCGCCGCTGCGCACCGCCGGCCGGTACACCGCGAGCGGCGTCGTCGGCTGCGACAGCGTCACGCCCAGCGCGTGCAGCCGCTGCTCCACCGTTGACGGCGTCGTCGGTGTCGTCATGTCGCGTGCACTCCCAACCGGTCGAGCACACCCTCCAGCTCGTCGTCGCTGAAGAAGTGGATCGTCAGCGTGCCGGAGCCACGACGGCTGCGACGCAGCGTCACCTTCGTCCCCAGCGCGCGCCGTAGCGCGTCCGCAAGCGCCAGCTGCTCGGCGCTTACCGCTGCCGCAGGCGCCTCGGTCCCCGGCGCGCCCCCGTCGCTCCGCGCGCCGTCGGGCCCCGGTGGCGCATCGGCCGCTCGCCCGAACGCCTGGTCGTTCGCGTGCTGCTCCGCCTCGCGCACGCTCAGCTGCTCGTCGACGATCGCGCGCCACAGCCGCCGCTGCCGCGCCACGTTCGACACGCCCAGCAGCGCGCGCGCGTGTCCCTCCGAGAACTCGCCACGTGCCAGTGACGCGCGAAGCTCCTCCGGCAGCTGGTTCAGCCGCAGCGTGTTCGCAACCGCCGCGCGCGACTTGCCGACGCGCTCCGCAACCTGCTGCTGCGTCAGCCCGAACTCCCGCACCAGCCGCTCGTATGCCTGCGCTTCTTCGAGCGGTCCGAGGTCCGCGCGCTGCACGTTCTCGATCAGCGCGAGCTCCAGCAGCTCCTGCGGCGTGCTCTGTCGGACCGTCACCGGCACGTGCGTCAGCCCCGCCGCGGTGGCCGCGCGCAGCCGTCGCTCGCCCGCGATCAGCTGGTAACGCGGCGCGCCGTCGGGCGTCGCCTCCTCCGACACCAGCAGCGGCTGGATGATCCCGTGCTTGCGGATCGACGCCGCGAGTTCCGCGAGCGCCTCCGCGTTCATCACTGTGCGTGGTTGCCACGGGTTCACGACGATGCGGTCGATCGCTACCTCGGTCGTCGGGATGCGCGCATCGGGCGCGCGCACCGCCTCGGGGATGAGCGCCGCTAGCCCGCGGCCGAGGCCCCTAGCCATGCGCGACTGCCCCTCCCGCCGGCTGCAGCTGCGCCAGCAGCTCGTCCGCGAGCTGGTCGTACGCCTGTGCACCCGTCGACGTCGGGTCGTACAGCTGGATCGGCGCGCCGTGGCTCGGCGCTTCAGACAGCCGCACCGACCGCGGGATCACCGCGCGGAACGTGTTCGCGAAGTGCTGCCGCACTTCGTCCTCCACCTGCCGCGCGAGATTCGTGCGGCTGTCGAACATCGTCAGCACGATGCCGCGAATGCGCAGCCGTGGGTTCAGGTTCGCCTGCACGAGGCGGATCGTCTGCGCGAGGTGCCCCAGCCCCTCGAGCGCCAGGTACTCGCACTGCACGGGGATGATCACTTCGTCCGCAGCCGCGAGCGCGTTGACGGTGAGCAGGCCGAGCGACGGCGGGCAGTCGATCAGGATCACGCCGAAGCGATCGCGCAGCGGATCGAGAATGCGCTTCATGCGAAACTCGCGCGCCATGATCGAGACGAGCTCCACCTCCGCGCCCGCGAGGTGCGGCGTCGTCGGCACGAGCGAAAGGCCCGGCACCGCGGTCGCGACCACCATCGCGTCGAGCGGCCGCTCGTCGACCATCGATTCGTAGAGCCCGCCGCCCTCGCCCTGGCGTACGCCCAGCGACGTCGTGGCGTTCGCCTGCGGGTCGGCGTCGATGATCAGCACACTCTGTCCGCGCAACGCGAGCGCCGCGCCCAGCGAGACCGTGGTCGTCGTCTTGCCGACGCCACCCTTCTGGTTCACTACTGCGAATACGGTGCTCATCGCTGCCCGGTCTCCGCCTCGCTAGTGCCTGCGTTCGTGCCCTCAAGCTCGGCCCGCGTGGGGAGCGGGGCCGGACCGTAGCGCGCGACCGACGCCGCAGCGAGCATGCTGGCCACCTGCTCCGCCGCTGCGTCGCGCGCGCTCAGGCCGAGTATAAGCGCGGTCGCGAACACATCGCCTGCTCCCGTGGCGTCGACGGCGATCGCGGGTGCCGGCGGCACGTTGTGCGTCACCCCGCTCGCGTGCACCAGCGCCCCTGCCGCGCCCTGCGTGAGCACGACGCGCGCGCAGCACGCTGCCAGCGCGTCACGGTCCGCCGCGCTCCACGCCGCAGTCTCCTCCGCGGACAGGAACACCGTCGTCTGCGCGGCGACAGACGGCGAGAGCGCCGCGAGCAGCACGGGCGATGGCGCATCGAGCGAGTGCACCGCGCCGCCCTCCGCGACGCGACGCTGCAAGCCCTGCGCGAGCAGCCCGCGCAGTGGTGCGTCCACCCGCGCGAACGAGGCGACGTCGATGTCGTCCGGGAGCAGCGGCGCCAGCAGGAACGCATCGGCGGCGCGCCACTGCGCCGGCAGATCCGCCCACGTGAGCGCGCGCTGCGGGCGGGCAAGCAGCCGCAACGCGCGCGCGCCTGCCGCACCATGCGTGTGCTCGAACGTGAGCGTGGTGTCGGCGGGGACGACGGTCACGTCGTGGCCCGCCAGCGCATCGAGATCAGCGTCTGGCGCGGCGATCGTGAGGATGGCGGCGCGCACGCCGAGCGCCGTGGCGGCGCGCGCCGCGTAGCTCGCCGCCCCGCCCGCGCGCTCGCCCATCGGCTGGTCGCCCTGTCCCACCACCACATCACGCGTGACTGCACCAACGATGAGCAGCGCGGGCCGCACGGCGGCAGCTCTGGCTCCCGCCTTACTCGCCCACGTCCGGCATCACTTCGACCTGGCGGTCCGGGCCCGTGCCGACGCTCTCGGTGCGCACGCCGGGCTCCTCCGCAAGCGTGAGGTGGACGATGCGGCGCTCCGCGGCCGGCATCGGCTCCAGCGTGATCACGTCGCCGCTCTCGCGGACCTCCTGCGCGATGCGCTTCGCCATGTCGATCAGCGTGTCCTCTCGTCGGCGGCGGTACTGCTCCACGTCCAGAGAGAACACATGTTCGCCTTCGTGGCGCTGCGCGGTCATGACGTTGAGCAGGTACTGCAACGCGCTCAGCGTCTCGCCGCGGCGGCCGATCAGCAGCCCCAGCTCCTCGGAGGCGTCGGCGGTGCTGCCGTACACGTCGAACACCTGCGCCGCGAGGCCCGCGCCGTCGCCCGCGGTCTCGGGGTCGCGCGCCGAGATCTCCGTGTCGGTCAGGCCGAGCAGCGTGAGCAGGTCGCGCAGCGTGCGGCCCGCGAAGTCGACGGCGTCCTCGGCGTCCTCGGGCGGGGCATAGGGGAGCTCGTCCGGAGTGCCGGGCACGCGCACGGCGCTCGGCGCGCCGGCGCCGGGGATGGGGCGGTCCATGGGGGGGCCGCCGCGCCCGCGCATCGGCGCGGACGGCCCGCCCCGGCCGTCGCCGCCGCTCGGGCGCGCATCGCGCTGGGGTGGGCGCTCGCCCTGCGTCGGCCGCTCCCGCTGCGGCGGCCGCTCGCGGGGTTGGTCGTCCTGGCGCCGGTCGGGGCGTTCCTGCTGGGGCGCGCGCATGGCTAGCGGCCGGGTGTCCGGAGCCAGCACATTGCCACGGGTTGCCACGCGCACGACGGCGTCTTCAGCACCGATGCCGAAGACGCCGCGCTTGCCCTCGCTAACGACGTCGACGTCGACCTGATCGCGGCTGAGTGCGAGCTGGGCCAGCGCCTTTGCCACCGCCTCGTCGACCGTCTTGCCGCTCACCTCCACCACTGGCATTGCTGTCTCCCGCTTCGGTCACGCCGCGATGGGCGGCGCTGGCTGGCTGGGTTGATGGGCGCAGGAGCGCGCCGGCGCGCTGGCGCAGGTTGGCGGGCAGTGGCACGAGTGTGCGCCACGTGAAGTCGCCCGGACCGACGAAGACCCACTGCAGGATGATGCCGATGATCGTGCTTGCGGCCCAGTACAGGCCGAGGCCCGCGGGGAAGCCAAGCACCAGAAAGTAGCCGAAGATCAACGGAATGCCGAACTGCAACATGAGGTCGTTGGCGACGTTCGGCCGCGCGTTGGGGT
>SHYP01000007.1 GCA_009692725.1 Dehalococcoidia bacterium | reverse complement strand
GCCATCCCCAGCGCCGCGATCGCGACCCCGCCCAGGAAGACGCGTCGCGGCCCGAGGCGATCGATGAGCATGCCGACGAACGGTGCGGCGACACCGGAGACCTCAGAGCGCAGCGAGAACGCAACCGACGTCGCTGCGGCGCTCCACGCGAACTCCCGCCGGATCGGCGTGAAAATGGCGCCGAAGCCCTAGGCGAAGGCTCCGCCGGTGACGACGATCATCGCCGCCATCGAACCCACGATCAGCCAGCCTTCGTACACGTCCGGCAGCAGCCGCTTCAGCATCGGGCCACTGTAGCCGAACCGTTCAAGCCGTCCCACATACGACACCGTGGGCCGAAGGCCAGGGTTGGCGGGCACCGCACGCCCAGCCGGGATGCTGGGCGGTGGGACAACGACTCAAGCACCCACAACCTGGGCTGAGCACGAGGAACGTATAAACCGCCGCGACGTGAACGTCCGCCGCGCTGCTTGAGCGAGCGTCCGGACGCTCGTTCTCCGCGTGGCCGATTTCGATCGCGCCCGGCTTCGCGTCCGCCTCGATGATCCGACTCTGAGGGCGGTGACGCCGGCGCAACACGCCGGACGAGCGTTGCGGCGTGGCGATCTACTGATCGAGAAGTCAGGCGGCGGAGAGCAGCAGCTTGTCCGCTGTGTGGTTCTGTTCGACCACGAGGCCGAAGCGGTCAGCTCAACCTGGTCATCGTGTTTCCCCGCGGCGGACGCCTCAAGGCTCGAAACGCAGGTCCATCTGGCGGTGCTCGATGCCCGCGTCGAGGAAGACCGGCCCATGCGCGGCGTATCCGAGCCGCTCGTAGAACCTGAGCGCATGCAGCTGCGCGGCGAGTGTCACCCCTCGGCAGCCCCGCGCGCGCGCCTCGGCGTGCAGCGCTCGCATGATCGCTGCGCCGTACCCGTTCCCGCGGTACTGCCGAAGCACAGCGACGCGTCCGATGTGCGGAAGCTGAGCGGCGTGCCCGTCGATCAGCAGGCGCGCCGTGGCAATTGGCTCGCCATCGAGGCGGCCGAGGACGTGCGCAGCGCTGGTGTTCGTGGCGGGGTCAGCGTCGTAGGCGTCGACCTCGTCCTCGACTGGGACGTGCTGCTCCTCGACAAAGACGCGCATGCGGATCGCAAGCGCGCTGTGCAGCTCTTCTAGCGTCACAACCGCGCTCACGCGGAAGTCCGGCACGGCAGCCCCCCGTCGCCTATTCGAGGTAATAGGACTCCGGTCCCCCAGCGTTGCGGTCCCGGGACTCGAGCACGCTACCGCGGCATCGCCTCGATGAATCGGCGAAGCGCGTCGAGGTGCTGTTGCGGTGACTGGAAGCCGCTCCCCATCGTAGAGACCGACAGGTGAGTCGCCCCCGCGGCCTCGAACTGCCCGGCTCGCTCGACTGCATCGCGGCTCGCCGCCTGAATGCCCGCCTGGAACCCGATCACTGCCGGGTCGCGCCCCGCGGAGCGCGCGACCGACCGCACGCGCTCGATGCGCTCGGCCAGACGGGCCGGGTCGCGCTCCTGCGGGAACCAGCCATCGGCGACTCGGCCGACCCGTTCGATCACCACGTCGGCGGTGCCGCCGAGCCAGATCGGGATCGAGCGACGAGGCGGCAGCGGGTTGATGCCCGCCCCGATGACGCGGTCGTATGTGCCCTCGAAGTTGACGACCGGCTCAGCCCAGAGCGCGCGGAGCAACGCGATCTGCTCCTCGATGCGGCGGCCACGTGTGTGGAAGTCTTCGCGCAGCCCCGCATACTCGGCCTCGTTCCAGCCGACCCCCACACCGAGCCGGAAGCGCCCCCCGCTCAGCACGTCGACGGCTGCCGCTTGCTTGGCCACGAGCGCCGTCTGGCGCTGCGGGAGGATCAGGATGCCGGTCGCGAACTCGAGCTGTCGTGTGACCCCCGCGAGGTAGCCGAACAGGACGAGCGGCTCGTGAAACATCGTTTCGTGGGTGTAGGCCCCGGGGCGTAGCTGCCAACGCGCCGGGTCCGCGCCGAGCACGTGGTCGTACGCGACGAGGTGGTCGAAACCGAGCGCCTCGACGGCCTGCGCAAACTCGCGGATGACCAGCGGGTCCGCGCCGATCTCTGTCTGCGGAAACACAACACCGATGCGCATGGCGTTCCCTTCGGCGCAACAAGGCGCTTGGCCGAACCTGCGGCTTCGAGTACAGCCTACGTCCGTCGCAACGTCCCCACCCGCGCCGACGGCAGGAACACGACTCTGGCTCAGGTGGACGCGACTTGCCGAGCGTCCAGCTTCATGGATGCGAGGTCCTAGAGCGGGCTTCCACCAAGCCGTTCATCGGCCCGCGACTTGTCCGGGGCTCGCTCGGTTGAGCGCCTCACTGACGGGCATCGAGGTGGCACGCTCCGCCTCGAGATCCGCCCAGAACGGCCGTCGGATCAGGGAGACCCAGAGGGCGCCCGTGAACGACATCACGCCGAACAGGGTGAACGCCACCGAGTAGCTACCGGTGCGGTCGAACATCAAGCCGGCGAACAAGGGCGCAGCGATGCCAACCGGCGTCTGCAGCGTCGAAGCGAATCCTCGGATCGACGCGTAGCGGAGTGGTCCGAAGTAGTCCGCGATCATGGTTTGGCCGAGCACGATCATCGTGGCCTGACCCACCGCGAAGATCAGGAAGTAGGGCGGCAGGAGCCAGAGGTGGTCGGAGCTGAGGTGCGCGAAAATGATGAGCCCGATGCCCTGCGCCACAAACGAGGCGGCGTACGTGCGCTTTCGTCCGAGCGCGTCGCCGAGCCAGCCCGCGCCGAAGCGCAGTCCCAGCTGGGTCACTCCATAGAGGCCGTAGAGCGACGCGGCCATGCCGCGTGAGAATCCAACGTTCTCGAGGTGCGAGATCTGGAGCAAGATCCAGGCACCTTGCCAGCCGCCGGCGGCGCTCGCCAGCAGCAGCAGGTAGAAGGCAGGCGTGTGAAACGCCTCGCGGACACTTGTGCCAGTCTGCGAGCCGCGGGCGGAGCGGCCGCCCGGCGGAACTGCTGCCCCATCGGGAAGGAGACCGCGATCCTCCGGGCGGTCCTTGAGCAGCAGCGTGAGTGGAAAGCACACGATTGCGACGGCGACGGCGGCGATCAAGATCGTGGAACGCCAACCGACCTGGGCCATGAGCACGGCGAGCACGGGCGCCGCGAGGTAGCCGGCGCCGTTGCCGGTGTTCAAGATGCCCATCGCACGCCCGCGCTTGCGCTCGAACCACGTCATGAGCACGGCGGAGAACGGCGTCATGGAGGCAAAGGTCTGACCGAGCGCCAACACCAAGCTCGACGCATAGAACACCGGCAGCGTGCGTGCCTGCGAGAGCAGGACGAGCCCGGACAGCAGGAAGCAGAGGCCAATGATCGCCATTCTGCGCGGGCCGAAGCGGTCGATGAAGATGCCACTCAGCGGCCCGAGGGCGCCCTGCTCGAACGTGCGCAGTGAGGCGCCGGCGGCGATCGCCGCGACCGACCAGCCGAGCTCTTCGCGCATCGGGGTGACGAAGACGCCGAGACCGAAGAGGGCAAGGCCGAAGACGAAGAAGTTACTGAGTGCCCCGGCCAGGGCGATGTACCAGCCCCAGAACATCGACCTCGGCGCAGTCAGGTGCATCGGGCTCCCCGCCGTCCGGCCGCATCATAGCCGTTACCGTGCATCGGCTGGGACAAACGCCGAGCTCACGGCCGTGGCCGTCAATCCACCCGGTGCTCGGGGGCCTGCACCACGCGAGTGTGCGGCCCGCATGCTGCCCACCGCGGCGATACCGTGCGGGTGATAGAGGTGTAGCACAGGCGGGAGGGACCGATGTCGCTTGAGGGGCGCGTGGCGATCGTGGCGGGGGCGAGCCGTGGGATCGGTGCGGACATCGCGTTGCACCTCGCCCGCGCAGGGGCGCGGGTCGCGGTCGCAGCGCGCACGGAGGCGGTGCGCGATCCCCGGCTGCCCGGCACCATCTACTCCGTCGCCGAGGACATCGCTGCGGCGGGCGGAATCGCCCTCCCGGTGGTACTCAACCTGCGCGACCCGGAGAGCATCGCCGCCGCGGTCGCGCGCGTGGTGGCGGAGTGGGGACGTATCGACATCCTCGTGCACAACGCGGCGATCTTCGTCCCGAGCAGCGACCTCGCGAAGGCGGCGCCACGGCATATCAACGTCAGTATCGACGTCAACGTGCGCGGTCCGGTACTGACGATGCAGGCTGTGCTGCCGCACCTGCGCGCGGTCGGCGGCGGGCACATCATCAACATCTCCGGCAGCGGCGGCACGCTCCCCGGGGCGGGCCCGTACGCAGACGCCGGCGCGCTCGCCTCAGGCGACAGCCTGTTCGGCCCCGGCGAGGCGTTTGTGCAGCACTTCTCCCAGACGCAGGCGCGTTTGCTACAGCGCGATGGTGTCTCAGTGAATGTGCTGATGCCGGTCGGCCGCGTGCGCACCCCCGGCAACATCTTCGCCGAGAACGATCCCGCGAACCCCGTCGTGGAGTTCGAGCACGCCCACGAGATGGGCAAGGCCGCCGTGTGGATTTGCACGCAGCCTGCGGACCGCCTGAACGGGTCCATCCTGATCGATCGCGACGTGTGCTCGGCGAACCGGCTGTAGGAGCGAAGGGTGGGTGCGCAGGCAGCTCGATATCGCGCCCCAGGATTGAGGCGCCTCGAGCGCGGACGCCAGCTGGTCCATCGGCGACGTGAGCGCTACGGCTGGACCTCGACGCGACGACCATCCCCGTGCCCGACCACGCGCTATGATGCCGGGCGCCAGGTCCAGGCGTGCGAGGCCACGCGAGCAGACGAAGGAGCACCGAATGCCCGTCGACAAGGAGCGCCTGCACCGCACGCTCAACCCCCGCACGGTGGTCGTCGTCGGTGACAAGGGGCCCGACTTCCAGTGGCTCACGAACCAGAAGGAGTTCTCCGGCGAGCTCTACTCGGTGCAGGTCGACCCGAACGAGATCAAAGGCATCGAGGAACGCGGATTCAGGAACTTCACCTCGCTCGCTGACGTCCCGGGCGAGATCGATCTGCTGATCTGCGCGGTGCCGCGTCAGGTCGTGCCGCGCATCGTGCAGGACGCCATCACCCGCAACGTTTCCGGCATCGCGATGTTCACCGCCGGATTCGCCGAGACGCAGGAAGCACTCGGCATCGAACTGCAGCAACGCATCGTGACCATGGCCACCGAGGCCGGCATGCCGATCGTCGGCCCCAACTGCATGGGCATCTACAACCGCCGCCTCGGCATCCGCTTCAGCGCCGAGATGCAGCACGCCGAGGGCGGCAACGTCTCCTTCATGTCGCAGTCCGGCTCGCACGCCGTCGGCCTCACGAATGAGGCCCAGTACGCCGGCATCGACGTCACGCGCACCGTCTCCATCGGCAACGCCGCCATCCTCAACGAGGCCGACTACATCGAGTACCTCGCCGACGACCCGGAGACGCAGTTCATCGGCGTCTACATCGAAGGCCCGCGCGACGGGCGCCGCTTCTTTCAACGCCTGCGCGAGGTGACGAAGCGCAAACCCGTCGTCATGTTCAAAGGCGGCTCCACCGCCAACGGCGCGAGCGCTGCGCGCACGCACACCACCTCGCTCGCCACTCCGCAAACGCTCTGGGACGCGATGGCCCGCCAATCCGGCGCCATCCCGGTCGTCACCCGAGACGAGCTCATCGACACGCTGGCGGTACTCGTGCACTGCCCACCCGCGGCTGGCCGCCGGATCGCCCTGCTCGCCGGCTCGGGCGGCCAGTCCGTGGCCATCTCCGACGCCGCCGGCCGCGCCGATCTCCAGATGCCGAGGCTCTCCGACCGCTCTTACGGCCGCCTGCAGGAGTTCTTCAACGTCATCGGCGGCTCGTACTTCAACCCCTTCGATATGGGCGCCACGATCGCCCCGACGTCCGCCCGCGGCTCAGAGAGCAACCTGGAAAAGATCCTGGAGATCCTGAGCGAGGACGGGAACCTCGACGCCGCGATCTACGAAATCGGCACCGGCGGCCCCGGCGGCCGCCTCGACATGGACCGGCTCACGCGCACCCTCGACACCATCGACGCTTGGCGCGCGAATAGCTGGGGCAAGCCCCTGATCATGGTGGTGCATCCCGGCACGAACCCTGAGTCCTACAACATCGTGCGCGCCACGCTCATCGGGCGCGGCTACCCCGTCTGCCCGTCCTTCGACCGAGCTACGCAGGCCTACTCCCGCGTCGAGCGTTACTACGCCACGCGCGCCCAACGCACCGAGTCGTAGGCGCGCGCAGCTCGGAATGCACTGTCGGCACCTCGCGACAGGGCCGCGAACGCAGAGCGGGCGCGCCACCATCGGCGCGCCCGCTCTGCGTTCGTCCGCAGCAGCCCCGAGCGCTAGCCGCGGGGTAGCCCGAGTCCGCGCGTGGCGATGATGTTGCGCTGTATCTCGCTCGATCCACCCGCGATCGTCCCAACCACGCTGCTTACGTACGTGCGCGTGTGCGATGCGCCAAGCGGCGCGTATGGTTCGTTGCCCGCCCACAGGTTCCCGTACAACCCGAACGTCTTCGTCCCCGTGCGCGAGAGGCGCTGCGTCAGCTCGGACGAGTACGCCTTGCCCATCGACGCCTCGTAGTTGGGATCAGCGAGAAGTCCCCACGCTACGACTGCCCGTTGTTGTTAGCCCGCAATCGGCGACAATGCGGACGTGGCGCAACCGGTCGAGCGTTAGGAGATTCACATGCCTCAATGCAATGCGCAGACGGCGTCAGGGACGCGTTGTGTCTCGTCGCTGAAGCCTCCGGCCAAGACGCTTTGTGGGAAGCATCAGAACGCCGTCGCACGTGGAACCGAAGTACGGAACTTCACGACCGGCAGGAAGTTCCCCGCACCACGCAGGTAACCGGCGCGCCGCGCGCGGAACCAAGCAATAGCCACCCGACGCGCCGTCCGATCGTGGCCGTGAGCGCCCGTCAGCGCTCGAGCACGAGCGGCGTATCGTCGCGGTTCGCCCATTCACTCCTCGACCCGTCGCAGTTGCGGGCGTGTGCGCCCCTCAGCAGCCGCAGCACGAACGTGCCGAAGGCCCCGCGCACACCAGCCTGGCGTATGTCACCCCGTCTCGGCGTCCGGCTCGATGCCTGCGGGGAGACGGCGGCGACCGCAGCGCCCCAGGGAGTGCTGGAATAGGCTAATGTTGGAGCTTGCACACTGGAGGCATTGGTATGGGTGACAAGAGTCCGAAGAAGAACAACAAGAAGAAGCCGAGCACCAAGGCTGCGCCGAAGAGCGGCTCCGGTGCCGCCATCGCCCCCGCGGCCCCCAGACCGGCGCGGTAGCGCTCCAATCTCCCGTCAGTGCGCACTCGCACGGACGACGCCACCACTGAGCCCGCGGCTGCTCCCAGCGGGGCCGCGTCGGCGTTCGCTTCGTGTCGACTGGCCGCGCCCGCTGCCCATCGTCGCCGGGCGATAGGCGCGTACTGATGGCGAAGGACCAATCGTTCGATGTCACCACCGGCTGCGATCTGCAGGAGGTGGAGAACGCCCTGAACCAGGCGCGCCGCGAGCTGACCGGCCGCTTCGACTTCAAAGGCGTGCTCGTCGAGATCGAGTCGGACCGCGCGGAGGGCACGATCCAACTGCGCACCGCTGACCGTTACAAACTCGAGGCGATCTGGAGCATGCTCGTCGAGCGACTCGTCGCGCGCAAGGTGCCGTTGCAGAACCTCAAGCGCGCCGAGCCACAGCCAGCCACCGGCGGCACGGTGCGCCAGGTGGTGACCCTGCTTCAGGGCATCGACGCGGAGACGGCGAAACGGATCACCAAGTCGGTACGCGACCAGAAACTGAAGGGCGTGCAAACGCAGATACAGGGAGACGCGGTACGCGTCTCCGGGCCAAACCGCGACGACCTGCAGACCGTGATGCAGTCGCTCCGGCAGCAGGACTGGGGCATCGAGTTGAGTTTTGGGAACTACCGCTAGCGACGCACGGCTGTCCCCAACACCGTGCGCGCACAGGAGGATGCATGTCCCTGTGGACTCGACTGCTGAGCTGGCGACACCGCGGACAGTACACGCCCCCGCCGAGCGCGGGGACCGATGAGGAGCGCGCGTCCGCCCGCGACTACTGGGAGACCGAGGTGCAGGCGGAACGGACTCGGCGCGGCACCTCGGACGGGCGACGATAGCGTCCGCGGGCCGCAGTACGCCGGAACCCGCTGCACGCTGCACCGTGGACTCCCACTGCTCGCGGCGCCGCATCGCGCTCTCGGAAGAGAGCCATCCGCGCGCGCTGAGCGCATCGCAGGTGCGAACTCCAGGCGCGTCTCGCGATCGGTCCCGAATACGGGAACGGCGACCTCGTCTTCGCCACGGTCGAAGGGGCGGGATGGACGGGATCGGAACCTTCAGGGGTCCGCCGTCACACCGGTAGCCTGACCTTGCGCCGGCACGGCCCCCCGATGCGATGGGAGCTCATGCCGCCCCTGTTGCCGTGCCCTCAACAAGCAGCTGGACGAGGCGGTCGTTGATGTCGATGTACGCAGAGTCGTGCAGCATCGCGCGCTGGTCACGCGGGCGGACGAGTGGCACGTCGACGACCTCGCTGATCGTGGCGCGCGGACCATTCGTCATAACCACGATCCGGTCGGAGAGGTAGAGCGCCTCGTCGATGTCGTGCGTCACCATGATCACCGTCTCGGTCTCACGGTCGAAGCTCCAGAGGTTGATCAGCTCGTCGTGTACACGGAGAAAGGCATGCCGAACAGCATGTGCGCGGCGTGGATGTCACCGGTGAACAGTGCGTCGCAGGTGCTGGCCCAGGACGCCTGCTTCACGACATCGACGTCCAGGCCGTACTGCTTGAAGAACCCAAGCTCGTGCGCCATCACGACGGAGGCGCAGTCGGTCAATGCGATGAAGCCGATCTTCATCTCCTCATCACTCGTGGCGGTCAGGCCGGGCGTCGCCGCGATGCCGGGCGCCGTGGTGGCGCCACTGGCGACTGCGGGGGGACCACCCTCGTCGTCGCCCCCGCAGGCGGTGAACAGCGCCGGCAGCACCAGAGCCGTTCCCGACGCCCCACGAGTTGGAGGAACTTCCGTCAATCGATCCTGACCACCGATGCTCCCTCCAGCGCGGGCGCTGCGCGTCCCGCTCGTGTCGGCGCCGTATGGGGCGTCCGCCAGCCAATCCGTTCGTGTCAGGGACGACCGTAGCGAGGCCCTCAGGCGTGCGGGTTTCGCGCAGGCGAAGAAGTCATCACGCGGCCGTTAAGCCGGCGTTTCCACAACGCCGGTGATGGCCGGCCATCGTCATGGAGGCCGCACGGCGGTGTGACGATCCCGCGATCGTGATGACTAGCACGCTGCCCCGTCGGGGCGCCGCCGTACCGGATCTCGAACTCGTTCAGCACACTCATGAAACGGCTCGGCCTTGGACCCGTGCGGTTCCACGGCCTCCGCCACACGGCCGCCACGCTCATGCTGCGCGCCGGCGTCCACCCGAAGATCGTGAGCGAGCGCCTCGGGCACGCGACCATCGCCATCACGCTCGACACCTACGGCCACGTCGTGCCGGACATGCAGCGAGATGCCGCTGCCGCGCTCGACGGAGTCCTCGCTAGGCGCCACGTCGTCGAGACCTGACCCAAAACCTGCCAGCCCGGCGCAGGCACGGCTGGCGACCCTCACGCGGATCCTCAGCTGGACCGTCAAGGAGCACGAGCTGCCGGGCTTCTTGAGCGCAGGTACGATGCGACCTCGGCGTCGCTGCCGCGACACACGAGGAAGGCGGGGAAGATGCGTCTCGGGCTGCGCAGCGAGCGATGGAATGACGACTGGCGTGCGGCGTTGGAGAAGGTTCGCATCGCCGAGGAACTCGGTTACGAACTGGTCACCACCGGCGAGACCTGGGGCGCCTCCGCAATCCCGTGGCTCACGATCCTCGCGCTGCACACCTCGCGTATCCAGCTCGGGACCTCCATCGTCAACGTCTTCGGACGCTCGCCGGGTGTGCTCGCGCAGGAGTTCGCGGTGCTCGATCAGCTCTCCGGAGGGCGCGCGCTGCTGGGACTGGGCGCCTCAGGCGAACTTGTCATTGAGCACTTCCACGGGGCGAAGTTCGAGCGGCCACTACAGCGCTTGCGCGAGTACGTCGAGATCATCAACGTGCTGATGCGCGGCCAGCCGCTCAACTACGAAGGCGAGATCTTCCAACTCTCGCGCGGCTTTCGCCTGGATTGCGCGCGTGTGCGCGACCACGTTCCCATCTTCGTCGCCGCGCTGACGCCACGCTCGATCCGCCAGGCCGGCGAGATTGCGGATGGCATCATGCCGCTGCACTGGCCCAAGAGTCGCTTCGGGGCGCTCCGCGAGCAGCTCGCGGACGCCGCGCGCGCAGCCGGTCGCGAGCACGCCACGCTCACGATCGCCCCCTGGACGTTCGCGTACGTGCTCGACGGCCAGCGTGATGAGGAACAGTGGCGAGCGGCCCGGCAGCCGCTCCAGTTCTACATCAACCGCATGGGAGTCTTCTACTGGCAGATGCTCGCCCGCAACGGCTTCGAGTCGGAGGTGGCCGCCTCGCGCGCTGCTTGGGCAGAGCGTGACGCCGAAGGGTCGCTCGCTGCTATCTCGGAGGCGATGGTGCGCGACATCCAGGTGATCGGGCCTCTCGCCTCGGTGCGCGAGCAGCTGCGAGAGCGCGCTGCGTTGGGCGCCGACGTGCAGCTCCTGAATATGCCCGCGGGCGACCCGGTCACGGTCGGAACCCAACTCGAGGCGCTCCTGCGCTAGGCGAGCCGAGAACGTGCCGCGGGCAGCCCGATGTCCACGCGCTGCCCGCCCATGGAGGCCGCGCGTACGACGCCCGCACGCGCCGGCGCCACGGCCGCCCTGCCGTCCCGTGTATCCGCGTGGCGTTCGCTGCCGCCAAGGTGGGTGGCAATCCGGTGGCAACTCAGCATGACCGCGTCCGGACGAAGCCGAGCGGACCGCCGCAATCTGGCTCTGCATAAGGGTTTCGTGGTGCCGAAGGTGGGACTCGAACCCACACGGGGTCGCCCCCAACGGTGTTTGAGTTCGATGACCGGCGTCCAACGGCTGACGCGGCGTGCCGTCTAGTCCGATTTGTCGCCGGATTCCGCCTCACCCGACAGGCTGAGTGACGGCTGATACCGGCTGGTGCTGTCGAGGTGGGTGGCAGAATGGTGGCAACTCACGTCCGCTGAGCCGGTGGACTCAGGCGCCGATTGCTTCCGCGACCTGCGCCCAGCCCCGGTCCTCCTGGCCTTCGAGCCGGCGCAAGTACACGGTCGTGGTCGCGAGCGATGAGTGATCGAGGAACGCGCTGACGGTCTCGATCGTCTCGCCGGCGTCGCGGCGCAGCTTGGCGGCAGTGTGCCTAAGCACGTGCAGCCCCGAGGGCGGTAACCCCGCGTCGTCGAGGTAGCGCCTGAACCTGAGGTAGGCCGTGCCGTCGGTGATCCCGCTCTCGCCGCCGACCGCGCGCCACAGCGATTCGGCGGGCGCCATGGCCCCGATGTCCTTCCCGAATGCCGTCAGAGCCCGCACGATCGCCTCGTAGGCAGGGCGCGCGGCAACTCGCGCCGTCCGCGCTTCCCGCCCTTGCCTCGGTAGATGTAGTAGACCCGCTCGCCATCCTCTGTGAGGTCACCGGCGCGCAGGCTCAGCACCTCCGAGCGGCGACGGCCGGTCAACACCAACGTCAAGATGATCGCGCGGTCGCGGAGCCCGGCGGGCGTGGCCGGGATCACCGCCAGCAGCTGGCGGACCTGATCAGCGCTCAGCCCGCGGGGTGGGGCGGTCGCCACCCGCGGACGTTCGAGCGCGTCGCAGGGGTTGGAGCTGGCGGCGCCCATGCGGATCAGGAAGCGGAAGAACGAGCTCAAGCAGGCGACGCGCGCCCCGACCGTCACCGCCGAAGGCTCGCGGCCGGACAGCCCGATGCCGTGCGCGTACGTGAAGACATCCTGGCTCGTGACCGCGTCCGGCGGCTTCCCCAGCCGGCCGAAGAAGTCCTGGAGCATCCGTGAGTAGCTCTGGACCGTACGCTGGGAGCCCGAGCGTCTCTCCTTCTCGGCCAAGAAGGCGTACAGGGCGCGCTCCCAGCCGGACGCTGAGTCGCTGAAGGCGGTGGGCAGGGCGCGGGTCGTGGTCATGAGGTGGCTCCTTGCTCTCGGAGCCATGCATCACTCGCGTCGCCGCGGAAGGCAAGGCGCTATCAGCGGATCGTCGCGGGTCGGCCGGGATTCATGCGGCGAGTGCCCACCGACCCGGGGGCCAATCAGCCTGAATCACCTCTGGGCTTAGTGACGAGCGTCAGCGCCAGAGCCAGGGCTACGAAGGCGGCTGCGAGCAGGTACGCGATCTGCCACCCGGCCATGAACGCACCGCCGGCTCCGGGTGTCCCCGTAATCCTGCTCGGCGACACATCGAAGCCCCGGGAGGCCATCACACCGACTACCACGCCAGAGGCTACGGCTTGTCCGACCACGTTCCCGATGTTCCTCGTCAGGTTCGAGAGCGCGCCGACGACCCCCAACCGCGCGACGGGCACGCTGCCCATGATCATGCTGTTGTTCGGCACGTTCCACAGCCCCATCGCGAGGCCGTTCACCAGCAGGATAGCCATGATCATCCAGAGCGCGGCGTCGGTGGTCAGGCGCGAGAGCACGAGCGCCATCGTGACCATCACCGAGAAGCCTAGCACGGAAAAGCGGCGCGGGCCGAAGCGGTCGGACAGCCGGCCGGAAACCTGCGCTGCGATGCCCATCCCGAGCGAGCTCAAGAACAGTATCCCGCCCGCGGCTGCCTCCTCGAGGTTCCGCACACTGATCAGGTAGATCGGCATCAGCAGCAGTGTCACCGTCGTTCCGAGGAAGCCCAGGAACCTCGCGGCCACGGCCATGCTGAGCAACGGGTCTGCGAACATGCGCAGGTCGAGCATCGGCGCACGGTGCCGTAGCTCCCATCGGGCGAAGGCGGCCAGCAGCAGGACGACCGTGCCGCCGCTTCCAAGCATGAGCGGCGAGGTCCACCCCGCCGCGAGCGGGTTGTTGATGGTGATCACCAGCAGCGCAATGCCCGCTGCCGACAGCGTGGCGCCCACAACGTCGAAGGGTGGCCGGCTGGCTGCGCGATGCTGCTTGAGGCGCCGATCATCGAGGATGAAGTAACCGGCGACGAACGCGATGACGACCGGCGGGATGAGCACCCAGAACAGTGCCTCCCATGGGAACACCTGGAGCAGCAGGCCGCCCACGATCGGGCCTGAGGCGCCGCCAATGGAGACGGCTGTGGTCTGGCTGCCGATCGCCGTTCCGCGCTGAGCCGGCGGGAACACGGTAACCACCATCGCCGTGCCAACGGACTGCCCCATGGCGGCGCCTGCCGCCATGACAACGCGCGCGACGATCAGCACGGCGAACGTTGGTGCGAGCGCCGTGAGCAGTGCGCCCGCCCCGAACAACGCCAATCCGCCGAGGTGGACTCGCTTCCAGCCAATGATGTCAGCGAGCCTGCCCATGGGCATCATCAGCGCGCTGATCGTCAATGCCTGCGCGACGACGACCCACGACACGGCGCGGAGGGTCACGTCGAAGTCGTCTGCGATCGACGAGAGCGCGACGAAGACCATCGACATGCTCATCACCTGCGTGACGAATGCGATGCCGATCGCGATGAACGCCTTCCACTTGTAGAGCTCGTCCGGCTCCGGCGGACTTGCCGCCTCTGGCGCGCGTGTCGGCGGAAGACCGGCCGTGGTCGAGCCGCGCCTGCTCGAGAGCGGTGCGCCAGTCGTCATTCGTCCCCGATCATCTGTCGGGACAAGCAGCTCGTCAGAACCGCACCCTCCCCGCGACAGCCAATCGACCCTGAGGTCAGCCGAATCTACCACGCGCGCCCGGGCATTCCGCCCACGGGCGCTACGCCTTCAGTATCCCCTTCTTCGCGATCACCTGGTCGAGGTAGAGCTTCGCGCCGTGCCGCGCGAACAGCTCGCCCGCGGCGTCGAGGTGCTGCATCGCCTCGAGGTGCTGCCCGCGCCGCTCAGCGACCTCGGCGAGGCCCTGGTGGCAGCGGCCGGCCTCGATCGGACAGCCCTCTCGTTCGCACCAGTCGAGGGCGTCACGGTAGTGACGCTCGGCCTCGTCCGGCATCTCAAGCTCGATCGCCCAGTCGCCGTGCACTCGCTGCCAGCAGATCGGATAGGCCATGCCGGTGCGCGAGCAGCTGCAAGAGCGCGCCGCGTTGGGCGCCGACGTGCAGCTCCTGAACATGCCCGAGGGCGACCCGGTCACGGTCGGAACGCAACTCGAGGCGCTCGTGCGCTAGGCGAGCCGGGAACGTGCCGCCGGCAGACCCATGTCGACGCGCTGCCAGGCCCATGGCGGCCGCGCGTACGACGCCCGCAGGCGCGGGCGCCACGGCCGCCCTGCCGTCCCGTGTGTCCGCGTGGCGTTGGCTGCCGCCAAGGTGGGTGGCAATCCGGTGGCAACTCAGCACGACCGCGTCCGGACGAAGCCGAGCGGACGACCGGAATCTGGCTCTACACAAAGGGTTTCGTGGTGCCGAAGGTGGGACTCGAACCCACACGGGGTCGCCCCCAACGGTGTTTGAGACCGTCGCGTCTGCCATTCCGCCACTTCGGCCGTGGGCGGCACGCCGGGAGGGTCACGCCCGAGATTGAGTGGAGCGGAAGACGAGGGTCGAACTCGCGACCTCCTCCTTGGCAAGGAGGCGCTCTACCACTGAGCTACTTCCGCCCGCCTCGCGAGTATAGGCGCGCCCCGCGCGGCCGAGCAATCGCGCCGGACCCCTCGCTCCGAGCCCGCGCTGTCACCCCACCGCCGCAGCCGCCGCCGGCGTCGCGAAGTCCGTCACCGTGCCCGTCACCAGCCCCGCAGCCAGCAGAGATGCGCGCAGCTCCGCGAACGCCGCGTCCCCCGCGAGCTCGAGCCGCAGCGTCACCCGCGCCACCCCCACAGGCAGCTCTGCCACCACCAGCTCGTGCTGCACCTCGATGATGTTCCCGCGCCCCGACGCCACCGCCTGCGTCACGCGCGCGAGCTCGCCCGGCACGTTCGCCGCCGCGATCGTCACACGCCGCCGCCGCCCCTCGCTCAGCAGCCCGCGCTCCACAATGCGGCCCAGCAGGTTCACGTCGATGTTGCCGCTCGACAGCACCACCACCGTGCGCCCGCGCGGCGCCGCCGCGCCCGCGAGCAACGCCGCCACGCCCAGCGCGCCCGCACCCTCGACGACCAGCCGCGTCCGCTCCAGCAGCAGCACGACCGCCGCCGCGATCGCCTCCTCCGACACCGTCACCACATCGTCGACGTACCGCCGCACGAGCTCGAGCGTGAGCGCCGACGGTCCCGCGACCGCCACCCCGTCCGCGATCGTGCGCGCCGCCGGCACTGTGCGCGCCTCGCCCGCACGCAACGACTCGACGATCCCGGGCATCGCCGCCGTCTGCACCCCCACCACCCGCACCTGCGGCGCGCGCGACTTCACGGCGAGCGCCACGCCCGCCAGCAGCCCGCCACCGCCCGCCGGCACCAGCACCGTCTCGAGGTCGGGTGCCTGCTCCAGCACCTCCAGCCCCAGCGTCCCCTGCCCCGCCACCACCGCCGGGTCGTCGAACGGCGGCACGAACAGCTCACCGCGTTCCGCCGCCAGCGCGCGCGCTCGATCGATCGCCATCGACAGCGGCCCGTCCACCAGCTCCACGCTTGCGCCGTAGCCCGCCGTCGCCTCCCGCTTCGCGAGCGGCGCCACCGGTCTGCACATCTACGTCCCCGTCGTCCGCCAGTACGACTACCAGACGATCCGCAGCATCTGCGAGACCATGGCCGGCTTCCTCGTGCGCGCGTACCCAGCCGCCGTGACCACGGAATGGAACGTGCCGAAGCGCGCCGGCAAAGTCTTTCTGGACCACAACCAGAACGCCCGCGCGAAGAACCTCGCCGTCGCCTACTCGCCGCGCGCGAAGCCGGGCGCACCCGTCTCCATGCCGCTGCACTGGGACGAGCTCGAGCGCTGGTACCCCACCGACTGGACGATCCGCACCGCCCCGCCGCGCCTCGCGCGCGAAGGCGACGTGTGGGCGCACATCCTCGCCGCCAAGCACGACCTCGACGCGCTGATCGGCGCCGGGGGCGCGACCGCGCCCCGCTGAGCAAGGCGCGCGCGCGCCCGACGACCTACGATGCAAGGCACGCGCGACGAGGAGGCAACGATGGCACGGCTCGACGGCAAAGTAGCGCTGGTCACGGGAGCGAGCAGCGGCATCGGCCGCGCCATCGCCGAGGCGCTCGCACGTGAGGGCGCGACCGTCGCGCTCGCCGCGCGCACCCGCGCCGACGTCGACCGCGCCGCGAGCGAGATCGCCGCGGTCGTCGGCATCCGCACGCTCGCCATCGCCGCAGACGTCTCCTTCGAAGCCGACGTCACGCGCATGGTGGAGACCGTCGAGCACGAACTCGGCCCGATCGATGTGCTCGTCAACAACGCCGGCATCCAGGGCCCGGCCGCCTTCATGCAGCAGGTGAGCGCGGCGGACTTCACACGCGTGCTCATGGTCAACGTACTCGGCACGTTCCTCTGCACGAAGGCCGTCGCCCCCGCGATGATCGGGCGGCGCGCCGGACGCATCATCAACCTCTCGGGCGCGGGCGGCGGCGTCGCCGTGATCCGCGGCGGCGCGCCCTACGGCACGTCGAAGGGCGCCGTCGAGGCGTTCACCCGCACCACGGCCGCCGAGCTCGCGCGGTTCGATGTGTTCTGCGTCGCGCTGCAGCCGGGCCGCGTCGAAACGCGAGGCTTCCCGCTCCGCGCCGGCGCAACCGAGCAGGAGCGCGCGAACGTCGTGCCGCCCGAGCTCGGCGCGCGCACCGCCGTCTGGCTGGCCACCGAGGCCGGCCCCGACGTCGCGGGCCAGGTCGTACACGCGATCGACTGGGTCCGCGACCACCCTGCGTAGCACGCACCCACTGCGGGGACCCGGTGCTAGACACGACAACGCCCGCGCGTGTGCGCGGGCGTTGTCGTGTCTAGCACCGGGTCCCCGCCTCGGCCGCGGTCCGGAGCCGCGGCCGCCACAAGCAGCGCTAGCCGCGCGGCAGTCCGAGTCCGCGCGTCGCGATGATGTTGCGCTGGATCTCGTTCGCCCCACCAAACACCGTCTGCACCACCGTGTGGCAGTAGTTCTGCGTGAAACGCGCGTCCATCGGCGCCAGCGGCTCGTCCATGTCCCACAGGTTCGCGTACTGCCCGAAGACCTTCATCCCGGTGCGCGCGATCCGCTGCGCCAGCTCGGAGCCGCAGATCTTCCCCATCGAAGCCTCGTAGTTCGGCACGAGGCCCTGCGCCTGCATCGAGGCGACCCGCGCCCCGAGGTTGAACAACACCTCCGACTCGATGTACCGCTCAGCCATCGCGTCACGTGCCTGCGCGGCCGCCGGCGCGTTCGCCGCACCCTCCGGAGAGCGGACGTACGCAATCAACTGCTCCAGCTGGTCCCGCATCTGCACCGCGCTGCCCACGCCCGACCGCTCGAAGTCGAGCAGCGTCATCCCCACGTACCAGCCGCGGTTCTCCTCGCCTACGAGGTTCCCAACCGGGATGCGCACATCCTCGTAGAATGTCTCGTTCGTCGCGTGCTCCCACCCCATCGAGAAGATCGGGCGGACGCTCACCCCCGGCGACGTCTGGTCGATCAGCAGGAACGAGATACCGCGGTGCTTCGGCGCCTCTGGGTCCGTGCGGAACAGCCCGAAGATGTAGTTCGACTTGTGCGCAGCCGACGTCCACAGCTTCTGCCCGTTGATCACGTACTCGTCGCCGTCACGCACCGCGCGGCACTGCAACGACGCGAGGTCCGACCCAGCGCCTGGCTCGGAGAAGCCCTGCGCCCACATGATCTCGCCACGCAACGTCGGGCCGAGAAAGCGCTCCTTCTGCTCGTCGGAGCCGTGGATCATCAGCGTCGGCCCCACCAGGCCGCCCGTGCCCGCCGGCGGCGCACCCGCCACCGAGAGCTCCGCGTTGAAGATGAACTGCTCCATCGCCGTCAAACCGGCGCCGCCGTACTGCTTCGGCCAGTGCGGCGCGACCCAGCCACGCTCGCCGAGCGCCGCCGCCCACTCGCGGGCGGCCTCCTTCGCCGCATCGCTGCCGTGCACCCAGTCCTGCGCCCAGTTGTTCTCCAGCCCCACCCAGCGCAGCGTCCGCTGCCGGCCCTGCTTGTAGAACGCCGGTAGCCGGTCCGCGATGAACGTTCGCACGTCCGCGCGGAACGCCGCCTGCTCAGTGCTGTCATCCCATTCCACCGGTCACCCCTGTCTTGCCGCTGCGACGCTCATCAGCCGCACGACTAGCCGCGCGGCAGTCCGAGCCCGCGCGTCGCGATGATGTTGCGCTGGATCTCGCTCGATCCCCCGGCGATCGTGCCGACGACCGAGTGCACGTTCGACTGTGTGAACGTCGACTTCTGCGGCGCGAGCGCCTCGTCCGGGTCCCAGATGTTCGAGTACAGCCCATACGTCTTGATACCGGTGCGCGACACGCGCTGCACGAGCTCCGAGTTGAACATCTTCGAGGTCGACGCCTCGTAGTTCGGGATGATCCCCCGCGCCTGCATCGAGATGATGCGGAACGAGAAGTTCATCATCACCTCGGACTCGACGTAGTGCTCCGCGATGTTCAGGCGCTGCCGCTGCAGCCCCCCACCCGCGAGCTGCGTCTGCGCCGCCACAGTCTTCGTGTTCTCGATCAGCTGGTCGAGCGACTTGCGGATCGAGACCGCGCCGGCGATGTTCGACCGCTCGAAGTCCAGCAGCGTCACGCCCACGTACCAGCCGCGGTTCTGCTCACCGATCAGGTTGCTCGCCGGCACGCGCACGTCCTCGTAGAACGTCTCGTTCGTCGCGTGCTCCCAGCCCATCGACACGATCGGCCGCACCGACAGCCCCGACGTCTTCATATCCATCACCAGGAACGAGATGCCGCGGTGCTTCGGCGCGTCCGGGTCCGTGCGGAACATCCCGAAAAGCCAGTTCGACTTGTGCGCGGTGGACGTCCAGAGCTTCTGGCCGTTGATCACGTACTCGTCGCCGTCGCGCACGGCGCGCGTCTGCAGCGACGCGAGGTCCGACCCCGCCCCGGGCTCCGAGAAGCCCTGCGCCCACAGGTACTCGCCGGAGAGCGTCGGCGGCAACAACCGCTGCTTCTGCTCGTCGGTCCCGTGCACCAGCACGGTCGGCCCCAGCAACGAGAGCCCGCCGCCGCCCACGACCGGCGCCTCGGACTCGGCCATCTCCTGGCGCAGGATGAACTGCTCCATCGGGGACATGCCGGCCCCGCCGTACTCCTTCGGCCAGTGCGGCGCGACCCACCCACGCTCGTTCAGCGCGGCCGCCCACGTCTTCGCGGCCTCCTGCTCGGTCGGCGTACCGTGCACGAGGTTCTCCTGCCAGTCGCCCTCGAGGCCGCGCGGACGTCGCTCCGCGGCCTGTCGGCGGTACAGCTCGGGCAGCTTCCCGCCGAGGAACTCGCGCACCTGCGCACGGAATTCGGCCTGCTGCGGGGAATCGGTCCAGTCCATCGAGGGCTCCCTTCGCCTGGTCGGGCGGCGCGGCGGCGGCGCGATGCCGGCCGCGGCGGCGCCATTATAGGCGCGCCGGCGCACGCCGGGCGCGCTTGACGCCCGCCTATAGTGGGCGCGATCGCGGCGCGCCGCTCCTGGCGCCGCGCGAGGAGGCGCCCAGTGGCCGGTCTCATGCCCCTCGACGACGTACGCGTGATCGACCTCACGCTGCACACCGCGGGCCCCTTCGGCACACGCATCCTCGCCGATTACGGCGCTGACGTGATCAAGGTCGAGCCACCCGGCGGCGACCCCGCCCGCCTGCTGCCGCCCTTCCCCAATAACGAGCCCGGCCTCGAGCGCTCCGCGCTCTTCCAGCTGCTGAACACCAATAAGCGCAGCGTCGTGCTCGACCTCAAGACCGCGACCGGCCGTGACCGGGTGCTCCAGCTCGTAGGCACCGCGCACGCCGTCGTGGAGAGCTTCGCGCCGGGCACGCTCGCGCGCCTCGGCCTGGGCTACGACGTGCTGCGCGCCGTCAACCCCAGCATCGTGCTCACCTCGATCTCGAACTTTGGCCAGCACGGCCCCTACCGCGACTACGCCGCCACCGACATCACGCTCTACGGCATGGGCGGCGCGATGTTCGGCTCGGGCGACGTCGACCACGAGCCGCTGAAGACCTCCGGCCGCATGGCGAGCTACCACGGCGGCTACGTCGGCGCGCTCGCCACGACGGTCGCGCTGCACGCCGCCGCGCAGCGCGGCGAAGGCGAGCACGTCGACGTCTCTATCTTCGAGGCCGCTACGCACTCCATCGACATGCGCCTCGGCCGCCTGCTCGGCTACCAGCACAGCGGCCGCGTCGTCTCGCGACCGGGCCGCGCGTCGGGCGTCGCGACCGGCACGTTCCCCTGCGCCGATGGCTACTTCATGCTCACCGGCGGCGGCGTCTACTTCACAAGCACGCTGCGCATGGTCGGCCGCACCGACCTGCTCGAGCAGCCCGAGTGGGCCACCGTCGAGGCGCGCGCCCAGCCGGAACGCATCGCCGAGTTCGAGCCAATCCTGCTCGAATGGACGCTCGCGCACACCAAGGCCGAGATTCGCCGCGCGTGCCAGGAGCACGGCGTGCTCGGCGGCCCCATCAACACCGTCGCCGACCTGCTCGTCGACGAGAGCTTTGTCGAGCGCGGCTTCTTCCAGCACGTCGACCACCCCGTCACCGGCACGCTCACCATCCCCGGCTACCACTTCCGCCTGCACCGCGACGAGGGCCCGATGCCGCCGCGCCGCCACGCGCCGCTGCTCGGCGAGCACACCGCCGATGTGCTCGCGGCGCTGCCCGCACCCACCGCCGCGCCGCACCCGATCGTCGCCGGCGACAGCAACGGCGCCGCGTCTCCCACGTCGACGCCGGGCGCGCGCACCACGAAGCTGCCGCTCGAAGGCCTGCGCATCCTCGACTTCACGGTCGTGTGGGCCGGCCCATACTCGACGATGCAGCTCGCCGACTGGGGCGCCGAGGTGATCCGCGTCGAGTCGCTGCAGCACATGGCCGCCTCGACGCGTGGCGCGCTCGCCCATCCGCCGCAGGCCGCCGTCGTCGCCTCGGGCAACGCCGGCGGCGGCTACCCGGACGACATCGGCGGCGCGCGCCCGTGGAACCGCTTCGCCGCCTTCAACCACCACGCCCGCAACAAGCGCTCGATGACCGTCGACCTCACGCGCCCCGAGGGCCAGCAGGTACTCGATCGGCTGGTCGCGATGGCGGACGGCGTGATCGAGAACAACCTTCCGCCCAACATCGAGAAGCAGGGCATCACCTGGGAACGGCTGTCGCGCATCAACCCGCGGCTCGTGCTCGTGCGCATGCCCGGCTTCGGCCTCGACGGGCCGTACCGCACCTACCGCACCATGGGCCATCACATGGAGTCGCTCGCCGGCCACCCCGCCATCCGCTCGTACCCGGACCTCAGCCTCGAGTACATCCCGATCGGGGTGCCGTCGGACGCGGCCTCCGGCATCGGCTCGGCGCTCGCGTTCCTCACGGGGCTGCGCTACCGCGAACGCACCGGCAAGGGCATCCAGGTGGAGCTCGCCACCGCGGAGAACTTCGTGCCGCTGATGGCAGAGTTCGTGCTCGACTACACGCTGAACGGCCGCCTGTACGAGCAGATGGGCAACGACCACTGGTGGCTCGCGCCGCACAACGTCTACCGCTGCCAGGGCGCGGACCGCTGGGTGACGATCGCCGTGCGCGACGAACGCGACTGGCGCGCGCTCTGCGCCGCGTTGCACCACGACGAATGGCTCACCGACGCGCGCTTCGCCGACATGCCCGCCCGCTACGCCAACCGCCGCGCGCTCGACCCGCTGATCGAGGCCTGGACCGCCACACGCGATCCCTACTGGGTGATGCAACGGCTCCAGCTCGCCGGCGTCCCGTGTGGCGTGGTCATGAACGAGGCCGACGTGTACGAGAACCGCCACCACGAGGCGCGCGACTTCTACCAGTGGGTCACGCACCCGGAAGCCGGCACGCAGCGCCAGGTCGGCCGCGCGTGGCGCAGCAGCAGCGCGCCCTCGCCCGCCGCGCGCCACGCGCCCCGCCTCGGCGAAGACAACGACTACGTGTATCGCGAGCTGCTCGGCTTCAGCGATGCCGAGTACCGGCGCTTCGAGGAAGCGGGCCACATCGGTACGGACTACGACCCGTCGATCGCGTGACCCGGCGCTACGGCGCGGCCGTCGCGTACAGCGCGACGCGCCCCGACTGGTCGAGCACGACCACCCCGCGCTCCATGACCAGCACGCGGCGCTGTTCGGCGGTGGGCTGCGGCAACCGCGCGAGCTCCGCGCCGTCGGCTGGCGCGCGCAACGAGAGCGCGTCGCGGCCCGCGAGCAGCAACCCACTGCCCGTGAGCGTCGGCGCGCCGGCCTGCCGTCCCGCGTCCACGCGCCACGCTTCCGTCCCGTCGGCCAGCCGCAACGCGCGCACCGTGCCCGGCTCGTCGGCGATGTACAGCCGCTCCGCGTCGAGCGCCGGCGGATGCACCGCGCGGAAGGGCGCGCCGCGCGTCGGCCCGATCCAGTCCGACTCCGGGCTCGGCGGCAGCGACGCGAACCCCCAGATCCACAGCTGCGTCCACGCGCCCCGCAGCCCGTCCCACCACGGCAGCCGCGTCTGCGGGTCCACCGCCACCGCGAAGTTCGCGGACACGCTGTACACGCGCGCGCCATCCGACGTGATGCCGACGTTTCCCGATTGCGGGAACCGGTACATGCGCACGCCCGTCACGCGGTCGTGCACCAGCACGCCTGCGCCGCTCGCCACCACGATGTGCTCCGCTAGGATCAGCGGCGAGCGCACCACGCGCGTCTCGTCGAGCGGCACCTCCCACAGCACGCGCCCGCTCGCCGCCTCGACGCCCGCGATCAGCTCGTCCGCCGCCACCACCAGCACGCCGTCAGCGACCGCCGGCGCCGCGAAGAAGCTGCCGCCGGTGTGCACGCTCCAGCGCTCGACGCCCGTCGCCGCGTCGAGCGCCACCACGTCCCCGCGCCGCAGCGTCAGGTAGACCGTGTCGCCCACCACCGTCGGTGGGCTCCACAGCGTGTTCGGCGAGCGGTAGGCCCACGCCGGCTCCCCGTCCGCGAGGCGCAGTGCCACGACGCGATCGTCGGCGAGCCCGACGTATACGCGCGTGCCGTCGCTCACCGCGTCCGTGCGCACCTGCGCGCCCAGCTCGCGCGTCCACGCCGGCGTATCGCTCCAGCCGACGCTCGCCGCGGTGCGGCGCTGCGCCAGGCCATCGCCGTCGCTCGCCGGCCACGCCACGCCCGGCACGCCCGCCTGCGTGCCCCGCTCCGCCGCCAGCGCGAGCGTCGGCGGCTCGTAGATGTAGTGGTCATACGCCCAGCGCCCCGCGAACGCGGCCGTCACCAGCAGCACGACGGCCTGCACGACCCGCCAGCGCGTCCAGCGGATGCCGAGGCGTCGGCGCGCCGGCGCCGGCGGCGCCTCGCCGGCGCGCACCCAGCCGCTGCCCGCCGGGGGCGCCAGCGCGAGCAGGCACTCTCGGCAGCGCCGCTGGCGCGCAGCGATCGCGCGCCCGCAAGTGGGGCATGTGCGAAGGGCGGCGGATGGCGAGCGCTGCACAAGCTCATGCTACCCGCCGCGCGCCCGCGGCGGGCGTCGGTGGTCACTCGCCGAGACGGGCGGCTCCTGCGTGCGGGGGCACCACGGGCGTCCCGCGCGTGTCGCTAGGCGATCACCACCCGGGCGCGCAGGTCGGCGATCTCCGCCTCCGTCAGCCCGTGCTCGCGCAGCACCTCGTCGGTGTGCCGGCCCAGCGGCGGCGACGGACGCGTGGTCCCGCTCGGCGACTCCGAGAAGTACGCCGCCGGACCGACCATGCGCTCCGGCCCCGTCAGCTCGTGTTCGAGGTCCACCATGTAGTGCATCGCCTGCACCTGCGGGTCGTCGGCGAGCTCCTCCGGGAAGTTGACCTTCGAGATCGGCGCGCCCTCCCGCTCGAACAGCGCGATCCACTCGTCCATCGTCTTCGTCAGCATGATCGCGCGGATGCGCTCCTTCATGCCGTCGACGATCGCGTCGTTCGCGCGGTCGAGCGCGTTAAAGTCGGGCGAGCGTGTCGGATCGTCCTCGATGCCCAGCGCGCGCCGCATTTGATCCTGGTTCGCCGGCGTGAGCGATCCGAGGATCAGCGCGCCGTCCTTCACGCGGTAGCCGCCGTACCACAGCCGGAACGACTTGTTCACGATCGCCGCCTCGCCGCGGATCGCGAGCTGTCGCTCGTACGACTCGCCCGCGGCCCGCGCTGCGAGCACGCGCGCAAACGTCGGCTCTACCGTCATCACGTCTGCCACCGGCAGCTTGCCGATCGAGCCGCCCTGCACCACCATGCCCGCTAGCAGCAACGACGTGGAGACCTTCTGCCCCTGCCCCGTGCGCTGCCGGTGGAAGAGCGCCGCGCATGCGCCCATCGCGGCGGAGCTGGCCGCCATGTAATCCGCCGGCGCGGTCCCGCCGATGAGCAACGGCGCGCCTGCATCGTCCACCTTCGCATCCGCAGCCATCAGCCCGGAGAACGCCTGCGCCACGATGTCGGACCCCGAGCGGTGCGCCCCGGGCCCCTGGTCCCCGTAACCGGTGTTCTCGATGTAGATGAGGTCGGGCCGAAACCGCCGCAGCGTTTCGTAGTCGATGCGCAACCGCGGCGGCACCGTCGGCCGCATGTTGATGAGGAAGATGTCGAAGTGCGGGATCAGCCGGTGCACCAGCGCCTGGCCGTCGGGCTGCTGCAAGTCCACCACCAGGCTGCGCTTCCCGCGGTTCAGCGAGTGGTAGCCCTTGCTCTCGCCCGGCATGAACGCCCCGTTCACCCGCGTGCCCTCGCCACCGGGCGGCTCGATCTTCACCACGTCCGCGCCGAGGTCCGCGAGCAGCACTCCGCAGAACGGCCCCGCGACGATCTGCGTCGCCTCCAGCACCTTGATGCCGTCCAGCGGTCCCCCTGCCATGGCCATCCCTCCCGTCGCGCCGCCGCCGATGCGCAGGCTACGCTAGCACAGCCGTCATCGCCTCGCCCCGCCTTTGCGAGGCGCCGCTCCTGCGAACACATGTTTCACGTGAAACATCGGCGAGCGTCGAATGCCACTCTCAGGCGGCCGGCCCCGGGTAGCGCGCCCGCAGCGCGGCGGCGGCGGCGGACATCGCGCGCAGCTTGCGCGCGGCGACCGTGGCGTTATTGATCGGGCGCGCCGAGAACGTGCCAAAGCCACAGTCGGAATTCAGAAACACGCGCTCCGGCCCGTACAGCGCGGCCGCCACCGCCCCGGCCTCGACGATCGCCTCCGCCGTCTCGACGGCGTCGCTGCGGGGGTTGACCACCCCGAGGCCGATCTCCTTGCCCGCGAAGTGTCGCAGCTCCCCGGCGCGCTCCGTGGCCTGCTCGAGCACGAGCTGCTGCACGGGCAACCGCTCGAGGTACGGCGCGAGCGGCGCGTAGCTCCCGCGCAGCAACGTCGACTCGTCGCGGCTCCAGTTCCCGCGGCAGATGTGCACGCCGGTGCGCATCGCGGGCGCGCCGTCGAGCACGCGCGTCAGCAGCTCGACCGCGAACTCGAGCTCCTCCGCCGGATCCTGCCGCGCGGCGAGCGCGGCGCACATGAACGTGCGCGTGCGCCCCTGGGTGAAGACGAGCTCCGTGAGCACCGGCTCGTCGAACTGGACGAACGCTGCGCCCGCGGACGCGAGCGCCGCCAGCTCTGCGCGCAGAATCGCAACCACATCGTCGCCCAGCTGCTCCTTCGTGTCGTACGCGCCGCGCGCGAGCTCCGGCACGAACATCGCGCGCATGAGCAGGTACGGGCCGGGCAGCGTGACCTTGATCGGCCGTGCTGTGTGCGCCTGCAGGAAGCGCAGCTCATCGACGGCCAGCGGCGCGCGCAGCGCAACACGACCGACGCACGCGGGGGTGCTGATCGCGTACGCGGGCACGTCGAGGGTGCGCAGCACCGCCTCGAAGCTCGCCTTGTCCTCGATCACGCCGAGCAGGTCCGCAAGCGTGAGCAGCCGCACACCGCTGAGCTTCGCCGCGACGAACGAGTAGAAGTTGTCGCGGCGCTGCTCGCCGTCTGTGACGATGTCCACGCCCGCGTCCTCCTGCGCGCGCAGCGCATCGAGCACGGCCGCATCGGCGACGCGCGCCCACGCCTCGTCGTCGAGGCGCCCGCGGCGGCGCAGCCCTTGCGCGCGCAGCAGCGCGGCCGGGCGCGGCCAGCTGCCGACGGTGGTGACGGGGAACAGCGGCAGCGCGCTCATACGCCGTGGGCGCGATGGAGGCGCAGAACCTGCCGAGGACCGTCGAGGAGCACCCCAACTGGCGGCGCAAGCTGCGGCTGCCGCTCGAGCGGATCGAGCGCTCGGAGACGGTTGCTGCCGGGATCGCGCTGATCGCGGCGGCGCGAGACTCCGCGGGCGCAGATGAGCCGGACGGGGCGGGGCAGGCGCGCTACAGTGCCATCGAGACCGCGATCGAGCCGGGACGTGCCCGCGCGGAGGAGCTGCGCCGATGAACGACCCCGCCCTGCTGCGCCGGTTGCGTCCGCTCGATCCGCAGCGCGCGCCGCTGTTCGTCGCGGCGTTCGTGCGCAAGAACGGGTTCTACACGACGGCGGCCGCGTCGCTCGCGCACTTCGCCGCCGCGCACGGGGGGGAGGCGGTGGCGGAGCTCGCGCCGGACGGCTTCTTCGACTTCACCGTCGCGCCGCCCTCGGTGCGACTCGATGCGGGCAAGCGCGTGATCGACTGGCCGCAGAACCGCGTGCTGCGCATCGCCGCGCGCGAGGGCGGGCGCGATGTGCTGGTGCTGGCGGGACTGGAGCCGCACCTGCGCTGGGAGAGCGGCGCGCTGGCGCTGCTGGAGCTGATGCGCGAGGCGGGCGCACGCGAGCTGCTGGTGTTGCGCTCGTGGCCGGCGCCGGTGCCGCACACGCGGCCCGTGGTGCTGCGGCTCACGACGGACGAAAGCGCGCTGGCGGAGGGACTGGGGCTCACGCCGGTGGCGTTCGAGTACGAGGGGCCGGTGGACTTCGGGGGGCTGCTCGCGGCAATGCACGAAGCGAGCGGGGGGACGTCGGCGAGCCTGGCGGCGATCGTGCCGAACTACCTCGGCATCGCGCCGAACCCTGCGGCGCTGATCGCGCTGACGGAGGCGCTCGACCGGCTGCTCGGCACGCGCACCGCGCTCGACGAAGTGCGCACGCGCGCGACGGAGATCCGCGAGCGCGCGGACGAGGAGCTGGGCCGCTCGGAGCAGATGCGCGAAGCGGTGGAACGCATGGAGACGGAGTACGAGGCGCTCGCGGCCCGCGCCGGCGCGCCGCCGCCCGATGTGGATGGCGACGGCGAGCTCCCCTCGCCGGACGACCTGCTGGGGGACGTAGAGCGCTTCCTCCGCGGCGACACCTAGGCACACGGCGCGCACCGTGACTGCACCGCCGCTGCTGAACCTCGACGCCTACGAAGTGGCCGCGCACGCGCGCCTGTCGCCGGGCGCGCTCGACTACTACGCGAGCGGCGCGAACGACGAGCTGACGCTGCGCGAGAATCGCGCGGCCTTCGGGCGGCTGCGGCTGCGTCCGCGCATGCTGCGCGGCGTGGCGCAGCGCGACCTGGGCACAGTGCTGCTGGGACGGCGGCACGCACTGCCGGTGCTGGTGGCGCCAGTCGCGCAGCAGCGGCTCGCGCACCCCGACGGCGAGCTGGCGACGGCGCGCGCAGCGGCCGCGCTGGGCGTGACGATGACGCTGAGCACGATCGCGAGCCGCTCGATCGAGGAGGTGGCGGCGACGGGGGCGGGCCCGCGCTGGTTCCAGCTGTACGTGTATCGCGATCGCGCGGTGACGCAGGCGCTGGTAGCGCGCGCCGAGGCAGCCGGCTACGAGGCGCTGGTGCTCACCGTCGACGCGCCGCTGCTGGGGCGGCGCGAGCGCGCGAGCGCCGGCGCCGAGCGGCCGGAGATGGTGGCGGCGAACCTGCAGCACGACTCCATGCGCGCGGTCATGGCGGGCGGCGAGGGCGCGACGCCGGACCTTGCCGCGTACTTCGCGGCGCAGCTGGACCAGGGGCTGACGTGGGACGACGTCGCGTGGCTGCGCTCCGTGACGCGACTGCCGGTGCTCGTGAAGGGCGTGCTGCGCGGCGACGACGCGGGGCTGGCGATCGAGGCAGGCGCGGCGGGCGTGGTCGTCTCGAACCACGGCGGGCGGCAGCTCGACACCGCGCTCGCGACGATCGACGCGCTGCCGGAGATCGCGGAGGCAGTGGCGGGCCGCGGTGCGGTGCTGTTGGACGGCGGGGTGCGCCGCGGGACGGATGTGGTGAAAGCGCTCGCGCTGGGCGCGCAGGCGGTGCTCATCGGGCGCCCGGTGCTGTGGGGGCTCGCGGTCGCCGGCGAAGCAGGCGTGCGCGACGTGCTGGAGCTGCTGCGCGCCGAGCTCGACCTCGCGTTCGCGCTGTGCGGCGTGCGCAACGTGGGCGAGGTCACGCGCGACCTGGTCGTGTAGCGCCGCTCTCTAACGCGCGGCAGCGCGCGCGTTCAGTGCTCGGACGCGGTGGCAGCCTCGATGGCGGACGTCACGTCGTCGCCGAGCGCGGCCGCGTCGGGGTCGAGTGCGGGCAGGCGCAGCACGAGCGTGGCGCCGGGCGCGCCGGGGTTCGCGAGCGCGATCGAGCCGCCGTGCGCGACCATCAGCTCGCGCGCGATGGACAGGCCGAGGCCGGCGCCGCCCGCGGCGCGCGCACGTGCGCGGGCTGGCCGAGGAGCTTCGCCCGCGGCTGCCGCAGCCGCCTCACGCTGGCGCCGGCGCACCGCCGGACGCGGACGACGCTGGCGAGCGCGAAGCCGTGGCGGCGGCGGGGCGCTAGGGCGCCCCGCCGCCGAGGCGCACGCGCATGCGTGCTGCCTCGGCGCTGAGGCGGGCGCTCACCTCGACCGGGTAGGGCGGGACAGCGGGCGCGAGCGCGCGCAGGGCGGGCGGCAGCGCGGCGAGCCCGGCGCGTGCTCGCTCGCGTGACGCGGCAACGTCGGCGTAGTCGCCCGGGAGACGGCGGCCGTCGCGCATCACCTCGACGAGCAGGGGCGCACCGGGCAGCGCCTCGCCCTGCGCAGCGACGGCATCGCGCCTGAGCACGCCATCGCGCGCCTCGCGGAAGAGCTGCTTCGCGCCGGGAAGCGTGGCCTTGTCGGCGGAGAGCTTCATGCGCCCGACGCCGTCGTAGGCGACGAGCTTGTACACGGCGTCGAGCGAAGGCGCATCCGCGGACACGGCAACCGCGGTGCCCGCGGCGAATGCCGTGACCGGCGCTCCTTGCTCGACGAGGCGGGCGATCGCGTGTTCATCGAGGTCGCCGCTCGCGACGATGCCGACACTCGCGAGGCCGGCCACGTCCAGCGACGCGCGCGCGGCGCGCGAGAGCGACGCTAGGTCGCCGGAGTCGATGCGGATCGCGCGCACGTCGAAGGCGGGGCCGAGCTCCCGCGCGAGGCGAATGACCTCGTCCACGCCGCGCAGGGTGTCGTACGTGTCGACGAGCAGCGTGGTCTCGCGGTAGCGGAGCGCGTACGCGCGCAGCGCCTCGGCTTCCGTGGCGTGCGCCTGGATGTAGGAGTGCGCCTGCGTGCCGGCAACCGGGATGCCGAAGCGCGCGCCCGCCAGCACGTTCGACGTGCCGGCGAAGCCGGCGAGGTAGGCGGAACGCGCGGCGAGCGTGGCGGCCTCGGCGCCGTGCGCGCGCCGCGCGCCGAACTCGAGCACCGGGCGGCCCTGCGCAGCGAGCACGAGGCGCGCAGCCTTCGACGCGATCGCGCTCTGGAACGCGACCTGGTTGAGCACGTACGTCTCGACGAGCTGCGCCTCCGGAAGCGGCGCGTGCACTTCCAGCAGCGGCTCGCCGGCGAACACGGGCGTGCCCTCTGGCAGCGCGCGCACGGAGCCGGTGAAGCGCAGCTGGGCGAGACGATCGAGGAACGCGGGCTCGAACAGGCCGAGCGTGGCGAGGTACGCGAGCGCGGCGGGCTCGAAGCGCAGCTGTTCGAGCTGATCGAGCGCGCTGCCGAGGCCGGCGGCGAGCAGCACGTTGCGCCCCGGCGGCAGCCGCCGCACGAACAGCTCGAACACCGCGGGGCCCGTCAGGCCCTCGGCGTAGTACGCCTGCGCCATCGTCAGCTCGTACAGGTCGGCGAAGAGCGCGAGCGCGGCGGGGCCGCGTGACGGGTCGGTCACACGAGCGCCACGCCGACGGCGCGCAGCGCCGCGAGCGCTGCGTCGCCGTCGCCGTCGAGTACGTCGACGGCGCGCACAGCGTCGAGCACGACCGTTGTGGCGAAGCCGAGGCGCACGGCGTCGAGCGCCGTCTCGCGCACGCAGTAGTCCGTCGCGAGGCCGACGACCACGACCGCGCGCACCGCGTGATCGCGCAGCAGCTGCTCGAGCGCGGTCGCGTGCTGCGCTTCCGTACGCGGGTCGCGCACGGAGAAGCCGGAGTAGCCGTCCTCGCCGCCTGCACCCTTACGCACCACGGGGCCGGCACCGGCGTGCAGCCGGGGGTGCAGCGCCGCGCCCCAGCTGTCGCGCACGCAGTGCGGGGGCCACGGCCCGCCGTCCGTGACGAAGTGCGGCGTGCGTTCCGGGTGCCAGTCCTGCGTGTAGGCGACGAAGGCGCCGGCCGCGAGCGCGCGCTCGATCTCGCGGTTCACGGCGTCGACGGCGCGCTCGCCGCCGGGCACGTACAGCGCTCCGGCCGGGTCGGCGAAGTCGTTCTGCACGTCGACGACGAGGAGCGCCGTGTGCGGGTCGTACGCGGCGAGGGCGGGCTGCACGCGCCGAGTGTAGCGCGGCGCGCTAGCTGTCGAGCAGCACGTTCAGCTGCTCATCGGACAGCCCGTCCAGGGTGGCGAGCGCGGCGGTCAGCTCCGCTTCGTCCGCGCCGGCGAGCCGCACGTCGTCGATCGCCGCCATGAGGCCGGTGATCGTCGGGTCCTCGAACAGCGCACGCAGCGGCACCTCGACCTGGAAGGCCTCGCGCACATCCGCGATCAGCTGCATGGCGACCAGCGAGTGGCCGCCGAGGTCGAAGAAGTTGTCGTCCGCGTCCACGGCGTCGACGTTGAGCACGCGCGCCCAGATCGCCGCCAGTGCCTCCACGGTGACCGGGACGGCGGCGCGCTGCGCGGGCGCCTGCGGGGCGTCAGCCGCGGGCGGCGCCGCGACAACACGGGCGGGGTGCTGGGCGGCGTCCCGCCGCACGTCCTGCGGCGACGGCAGCGCCTTGCGGTCGACCTTGGCGTTCGGGGTGAGCGGGAACGCAGGAAGCTCGACGATGTGCGACGGCACCATGTACTCGGGCAGCGTGGCACGCGCGTGCGCGCGCAGCTCCGCCGCGACGTCGGGCGCACCGCCGGCGGCGTGCAGCACGACGTAGCCGACCAGCCGCACGTCGCCCGGCACGTCCTCGCGCGCGAGCACGACAGTCTCTCGCACGGCGGGGTGTGCGCCGAGCGCCGCCTCGATCTCGCCGAGCTCGATGCGGTGGCCGCGGATCTTGACCTGATGGTCGAGCCGCCCGAGGAACTCGATGTCGCCATTCGGCAGGAAGCGCGCGAGGTCGTCGGTGCGGTAGAGGCGCGCACCCGCACGGCCGCTGAACGGGTCGGCGATGAAGCGCTCGGCCGTGAGCTCCGGCTGGTACAGGTATCCGCGCACGACGCCCGCGCCGCCGATGAAGAGCTCGCCAGGCGTGCCGACGGGCACGGCTGCAGCTGCTCGTCGAGGATGTACAGCTCAGTGTTCGCGATCGGCCGGTCGATGGGGATCGCAGTCGCGGCGGCGGGAACGGCGTCCACCGCGTAGCTCGACGACCAGATCGTGGTCTCGGTGGGGCCGTACATGTTCGTGAGGCCGCCGCCGACGAGCTCCGTGAGCCGCCGCGCGAGCGTGACCGGGAGCGCCTCGCCGCCGACGAGCAGCCGGCGCAACAGCCGCAGCGCCGTGCGTGTGCGTTCGTCGAGCAGCAGCATGCTGGCGAGCGAAGGCGTGCACTGCAGGTGGGTCACGCGGTGGCGGGCGATCTGGCCCGCGATCGAGAAGTCGTCGCCGGCTGCGCGACGCGGCTGGTTCGCGAGCCCGCGCACTACATCGAGCTGTGCGAGCTGCGCGAGCGCCTGCGCGGCCGGCAGCGGCTGCGTGCAGGCGTCCCACGCGAGCCAGCGCAGTTGCGGGTGGTCGGCGGGGCGCGGGGCGGGATTCGTGGTAGTGGCGCACACCGCGTGGCCGTGCCGCAGCAGCTCGCCGACGATCGCGCCGCCGACGAAGCCGGAGCCGCCGGTCACGAGCACGCGCACGGCGCTAGACCTGCTCTTCCCAGCGGTCGTACGCGCCGCGCAGCGCGGCGCGAAACACGTGGTCGGTGTCGGTGCGAGCGATCTTCGTGCGCGCAACGGTGCCGGGGAAGCGCGTCTCCATCGCCTGGGCGTAGACGAGCGCGTACCCGGCCGCCAGCGCGGCCGCATGCGCCTCGGCGGTCCAGTCGCGCGACTGGCCGTAGGGGATGGCGAAGGTGGCGGGCGCGAGGTCGGTGCGCGCCTCGATCACGCGCCGCGACTCGCCGAGCTCGTGGGCCGTCTGGTCCGGCGACAGCCGCGCGAAGTTCGGATGGGTGACGGAGTAGCTGCCGATCGTGCCGCCCAGCTCCGCCATGCGCTCGACATCGCGCCAGTTCGCGAAGGTGCCGGGCGCGACCGCGGCATGCCCCTGCTCCGCCCAGTCCGAAACGATGAAGGTGGTCCAGGGGATGCCCAGCGAGGCGAGCACCGGCGGCGCGTGGTGGAGCACGCTCGCGAGCCCGTCGTCGAAGCTCACGGCGAGCTCGTCCGGGGCGCCCTCCCCGCGTGCGATCGCGTCGGGGTGCACGAAGCGGTAGCCCGCCTCGAGGGCGAGCTCGAGCTGGTGCGCGAAGCGTCGCGGGGCGAGGTCGTTGAACGCCCAGGCCGGCGTGCCGACGGCGTGGTACGCGAGGATGCGCCCCTCCGTCCGCGCCGCTCGCCCCCGGCGGCGCACCGCGCTCGCGCTGCGCTCCAGGCGCATGCGCTCGGCGACGAGCCGCGCGCGTCGGACTCCAGCGCGGCGCAAGCCACGCCTCGCGAGCCCGGCCAGTTCCTGAACAGCGGTCATCGATGCCTCCGTGCTCACTATTCGTCGATGGCCGTCGCCATACGGTCGAGCGCCGGTAGAGCCGCAGCCAGTACCCCGCTCGCTTGACGAGCACACCTGTTCGCTACGAACATACGTGCTTGTCACGGTGGCAGGGAGGCCCGTATGCGCGCGCTCGCCAACTCGACGGCCCGGCTCAAGGAAGCGCTGCGGGCGCAGGCCGCGGCCATGGGCGGCGACGCGACCTGGCTGACGGTGCCCGCACAACCGGCCCGCTTCGCCAGTTGGCCGGACGCCGTCGACCCGCGGCTACTCGGCGCGCTGCGCTCGCGCGGCATCGAGCGCCCCTACGCGCACCAGGCGCAGGCGGTCGCGCACGCGCTTGCGGGGCGCGACCAGGTGGTGGTCACGCCGACGGCATCCGGCAAGACGCTCTGCTACACGGTCCCGGTGCTGCAGGCGATCGTCGAGGACCCGCACGCGCGCGCGCTGTACCTGTTCCCGACGAAGGCGCTCGCGCAGGACCAGCTGCACGAGCTGCAGGAGCTCGTCGACGCCGCGGGCCTGGACGTCGGCGCGTTCACGTATGACGGCGACACGGCGCCCGCGGCGCGGCGCGCGGTGCGCACGGCGGGGCACGTGGTGATCACGAACCCGGACATGCTGCACACGGGCATCCTGCCGCACCACACGAAGTGGGTGCGCCTCTTCGAGCAGCTGCGCTACGTGGTCATCGACGAGCTGCACACGTACCGCGGCGTGTTCGGCTCACACGTCGCGAATGTGTTACGGCGGCTGCTGCGCGTATGCCGCTTCTACGGCAGCGAGCCGATCTTCATCTGCTGCTCGGCGACGATCGCGAACCCGCGCGAGCTCGCGAACGCGCTCACGGGGCGGGACACGGTGCTGGTCGCGGACAACGGCGCGCCGCGCGGCGAGCGGCACGTGCTGCTGTACAACCCGCCGGTGGTGCAGCCGGCGCTAGGCATCCGCCGCGGCATCGTGCGGTCCGCGACCGCGCTGGCGTCGGCGCTGCAGGCGGCGGGCGCGCAGACGCTGGTCTTCGCCCGCTCGCGCACGGACGTCGAGGTGCTGACGCAGTACCTGCGCGCCGCGCCGGGCGGGCGCACGCGCCTGCCGGGCCACGACGAGTGGGTGCGCGGCTATCGCTCCGGCTACCTCCCCCGCGAGCGGCGCGCCATCGAGGCGGGCCTGCGCGACGGCAGCGTGCGCACAGTCGTCGCGACGAACGCGCTCGAGCTCGGCATCGACATCGGCGGGCTCGATGCCACGGTGCTCGCGGGCTACCCGGGGTCGGTGGCGAGCTTCTGGCAGCAGGTGGGACGCGCGGGCCGCTCGGCGGCGCCGTCCGTCGCGGTGTACGTCGCAGGGTCGGGCGCGCTCGACCAGTACATCGTCACACACCCCGAGTTCCTCGACGGAGAGCGCGTCGAGGTGGGGCTCGTCGACCCGGACAACCTGCTGGTCGCCGCCGATCACGTGCGCTGCGCAGTATTCGAGCTGCCGCTCGAGGATGGCGAGCGCGAGCAGCTCGGCGCGAGCGCGCCGGTGGTGCTCGACGAGCTCGAAGCGCACGGCATCGTGCATCGCGCCGGCGGCCGCACGTACTGGACGAGCGAGGCGTATCCCGCCCACGAGGTGTCGCTGCGGCGCGGCGACGCCCAGAACGTCGTGATCATCGAGCAGGGCGCGCCGCCCGTGGTGATCGGCGAGATCGACCGTTCGTCCGCGATGACGCTGCTGCACGACGAGGCGATCTACCTGCACGACGGCCGCCAGTATCACGTCGACCGGCTCGACTGGGCGGAGCTGAAGGCCTACGTGCGCCCCGTCGACGTCGACTACTACACGGACGCGCACCTCGCGGTCGACCTGCGCGTGCTGGCGCGCGCGGACGCTTGCGGCGAGCTGGAGCCGAGCGGTTGCGGCGATGTCGCCGTCACCTACCTCGCGACGATCTTCAAGAAGATCAAGCTGCATACGCACGAGAACGTGGGCTGGGGCACGATCCGGCTGCCGCAGGACGACGTGCACAGCACGGCCTTCTGGCTCGCGATCCCCGATGGCGCGACGGACGGGTGGCCGACCGCGGACATCGAGTCGGCGCTCGTCGCGCTCGGGCAGCTCCTCGCGCACTGCGCGCCGCTGCTCGTGCTGTGCGCGGCGGGCGATCTGCAGCTCGCGACGCAGTTGCGCTCGCCGCACACGCTGCGCCCGACGGTGTTCCTGTGGGAGTCCGTGCCGGGGGGCGTCGGTCTCGCAGAGCAACTGTGCCGCGAGCGGGCGCGGCTGCTCGTGTTCGCCCGCGCGACCGTGGCGGGATGCCCGTGCCCGCACGGCTGCCCGGCGTGCGTCGGACCGCCAGCGGGGCCGGGCGAGCGTCCGAAGGCCCGCGTGGCGGCGCTGCTCGCGGCGCTCGGCGCGAGCGCGGAGCGCGTGCCCGCGCGGGCCGCGCTGGTCGCGAGCGGCGGCGCTTGAGCGCGGACCCCGCGCTGCTGGCGCGCCTGCGCGCCGTGGTGCGCGGTATCGAGGCGCGCGCGCCGCGCCCGGCGTCCAGCGGTGCGCCCTCGCCGAGCGCGAGCGCTCCGGCTGCGCGGGCCGCGCCCGGCGCGCCGTGGCTGGTGGCGCGCGAGACGGCGGCGGGGCCGTGCGGCTACCGCGAGGTGCGCAGCGCGGTCGCAGCGCCGGCCGTGGACGGGGCGCTGCTCGCGCTGCTCGCGCCCGGCGAGCGGGTGTCCGCCGGCCCGCTGCTGTTCCTCGACATCGAGACGACGGGGCTCGGCGGGGCGGGCGCGATCGCGTTCGTCGTCGCCACGGCACGCATCGAGGCGGGCGCGTGCGTGCTGCGCCAGTACGTGGCGCGCACGCCGGCCGAGGAGGCGGGCGTGCTGGAGGCGCTGTGCGCCGATGCGGCGGTCCACGAGCAGCCGACGCTCGTCACCTACAACGGCCGTACGTTCGACGCGCCGATGCTGGACGCGCGCGCGACGCTGCACCGCCGGCGCGCGGGCTTCGAGGCGCTGCCGCAGCTGGACCTGCTCTCGCCCGTGCGCACGATGTACCGCGGCATGCTACCGTCGTGCCGGCTGCGCGACGTGGAGACGCACCTGCTGGGACTGACGCGCCCGGACGACGATGCGAGCGGGGCGGAGGCGCCGCGCTGGTACTTCCAGTACCTGCGCTCGCGCGACGAGCGAGACGTGCGACCGGTGCTGGAGCACAACGAGCGCGACGTGCACTCGCTGGTGGTGCTGCTCGCGCGGCTGGCGGCGCTCGTGCGCGACGGTGGCGCGCCACGGACGGCGATCGACGCGCTCGCGCTCGGGCGGCTGTTCGCGCGCCGCGGGGAGCACGCGCGCGCGGAACTCGCGCTCGAGCGCGCGACCGCGCTGCTCGCGCCGTCGTACGCGCGGGACGAGGCGCTGTGGCGGCTCGCGCGCGCGTACAAGCGCCGCGGCCGCCGCGACCGGGCCGAGCCGCTCTGGCGAGAGCTGGCAGAGCGGCGAGGGTCGCTGCCCGCGCACGTCGAGCTCGCGATCTACTACGAGCATCACGCGCGCGACGTCGGCCGGGCGGCGGCGGCGACGGAACGCGCGCTCGGCATCGCGTCGGCGCTGGTGCACGGCAGCGCGCGCGTCGAGGCGCTGGCGGTGCGCCGCGCGCGGCTGCGGCGCAAGCACGCCGCGGCAAGCGTCGACGTGTGAGCGCGGCTACCCGCCGGCGCGCGCTGCGGCCGGCGCAAGCTCGGGCGCGGCGGGCGCGGCGCGAACGGGGGGCTGCGGGCGCGACACGAACACCATCAGCAGCGAGCTGACGGCCGCGACCACGGCGAGGATGGTGAAGCCGATCTCGTACGAGCCGGTCGCGTCGTAGATCGCGCCCGCGAGCACGGGCCCGATCACCATGCCGGTGGCGACGACGAGCGAGGAGAGCCCCATGATCATCCCGTACGAGGCGCGCCCGAAGTACTCGGCACGCATCGACAGGATCACCGGGCCGCGCACGCCCCAGGCCAGGCCGTGCAGCACGGTGAAACCGAACACCATGAGCGCTGAGCTCGCGAACGTCAGCAGCAGCAGCGCCGCGCCGTGCCCGAGCATGCAAACCGCGATGAGCAGCCGCGAGCTCACGCGGTCGCCGAGCCAGCCGCCGCTGAGTTGCCCGACGATCGTCATCACCGTGAGCGCGGAGATGAACAGTGCGGCTTCGCCCGAGGAGTAGTCGAGCAGCTGCTTGACGTGCGCGACGAAGTGCACCTGCACCGCGGACACGACGAGCAGCGCCGCGGCGTGCGCCGCGGAGATGAGCCAGAAGGAACGCGCGCGCAGCGCCTCGCGCGGTGTGAAGGCCACTTCGGGCGCTGCTGGCTCGGCGCCTGCGTGCGCACCGTCCGCGGACGCGGCGGGCGGCGGCGCGGTGTCGCCGTCGGGCAGCAGGCCGTAGGGCTCGGGCCGGTGGCGCACGAGCAGCGAGGCGGGCAGGCCGACCGCGAGCACGATCACGCCGGAGATGATGGAGGTGCCGCGCCAGCCCACCGAGTCCAGCAGCGCCGCCATACCGGGCTGCAGCAGCCCACCGAACGCGACGCCGATCAGGCCGATGCCGACAGCCATCGTGCGCCGGCGCACGAACCAGTTGACGAGCGCCGTCGTCACCGACAGGAAGCCCGCGAGCGCCGCGCCGATCGCCATGATCACGAACGTCACGTAGAACGTGGTGAGCGAGTTCATGCGCGCGAACGCGAAGAAGCCGAAGCCGAAGATCAGCACGCCCGTCGCCATGACGATGCGCGGGCCGAAGCGATCGAGCAGCCAGCCCTGCAGCGGCCCGAGCAGCCCATCCTCGACGCGCGCGAGCGAGAACGCGATCGACATCCGCGTGCGGCTCCAGCCGAACTCGTCCTCGAGCTTGACGATGTAGAGGCCGAACGGGTGGAACAGCAGCGCACCGACGAGCAGCTGGATGATGAAGCCGCCGGCGACGATCCACCAGCCGTAGAAGATGCGGCGGCTCCGAAGCACGCGTGTCCCCCCGCCTCTGCTCATCGGGGCAGCCTAGCAGCATCGGGGCCAGCGGGCACCAGCCCGCGGCGCACCTCGAGCGGCGCGCGCCGAGGGCGACATCGCGGGAACGGGCGAGCCGCCGTCAGCGACAGCTCGCTGCTGCTCAGCGCGGGTGCGGCCTAGCCGCGCGGCAGGCCGAGGCCGCGCGTCGCGATCACGTTGCGCTGGATCTCGTTGCTGCCGCCCATGATCGTGCGCGGGATCGAGTGCACGTAGAGCTGCGTGAACGACGACGCGAGCGGCGCGTGCTCGTCGGTGCGGTCCCAGACGTTCGAGTAGAGGCCGAACACCTTCATCGCGGAGCGAGCGACCGTCTGCTCGAGCGTCGCGCCGAAGATCTTCGAGACGGACGACTCGTAGTTCGGCACGATGCCGTGCGACTGCATGGAGATGATGCGGAACGAAAAGTTGAACAGCACCTCGGACTCGATGTAGCGGTCGGTGAGCTCGGCCCGCGCGAGGCGCATGCGCTCATCGCTCTGGCGTGCGCCGCGCTCGCTGCGGATGTAGTCCAGCAGTTCCCGCAGATGCGCGCGCACCTCCTCGGCGCCCGCGATGTTCGAGCGCTCGAAGTCGAGCAGGGTCATCGCGACGCACCAACCGCGGTTCGGCTCGCCGACCACCTGCGAGGCGGGCACGCGCACGTCCTCGAAGAAAGTCTCGTTGAGGTCATGCTGCCAGCCAGCGGAAATCAACGGGCGCACGGAGACGCCCGGGCTGTGGATGTCGAACAGTAACATCGAGATGCCGCGGTGCTTCGGCGCGTCCGGATCCGTGCGTACGAGCGCGAAGAGCCAGTCGGCGTTGTGCGCGCCGGAGGTCCAGATCTTCTGGCCGTTGACCACGTACTCGTCGCCGTCGCGCAGCGCGCGCGTCTGCAGGCCGGCAAGGTCCGAGCCTGCGCCGGGTTCGGAGAAGCCCTGGCCCCACGCGGTCTCGCCGCTGAGGATGGCGGGCAGATAGTGGCGCTTCTGCTCCTCGGAGCCGTGCACCATCATCGCGGGGCCGAGCATCTGCACGCCGCCGCCGCCAACGGTCGGCGCGCCCGCTCGCGCCATCTCCTGGCGGAAGATGAACTGCTCCATGGTGGTCATGCCGCCGCCGCCGTACTCGCTGGGCCAGTGCGGGGCGACCCAGCGCCGATCCGCGAGCGCCCGCGCCCACTCGAGGGCCGCGTCGCGACGGACGGGCTCGCGCGAGGCGCGGTCGCCGCCGTAGTCGTCGGAGAACGGGCCGACGTGGTGGCCCTCGCCGAGCGTGCGCCGGGCGCGGTACCACGCCGGCAGCCGCGTCTCGATGAACTCGTGCACCTCGCGCCGGAAGCCGGCCTGCTCGTCGGTGTCGGCCCAGTCCATGCGTCACCCCTCTCCAACGGCCGGCGCCGCGGTGTGTCGCTAGCGACCCTGGAAGTTGGCGGGGCGCTTCTCTGCGAAGGCGCGCGGGCCTTCCTTCGCATCCTCCGTGTTGCCGAGCAGCGCCGACTCGAATTGCTTGATGCGCAGTCCTTCGGCGAGCGTCGTGTAGCGGCCGCGGTAAGCGGCTTCCTTGACGGCCTGCACGGTGAGCGGGCCGTTCTGCCCGATTTGCTCGGCGATCTCCATGCACTTCGGCAGCAGCTCATCGCGCGACGCGACGACGTGGTTGACGATGCCCCAGCGTGCGGCCTCGTCCGCGCCGATGCGCTTGCCCGTCATCAGCAGCTCCAGCGCGATGCCGAAGGGGATCGCACGAGTGATGCGCTGCGTCCCGCCTGCGCCAGGGATGATGCCGCGCGAGCCTTCCGGCAGGCCAAACTGCGACGCGGCAGTGGCGACGCGAATGTCGCACGCGAGCGACATCTCGAGGCCGCCCCCCAGGCAGAAGCCGTCGATCGCGGCGATCAGCGGCTTCTAGACCTCGAGCGTGCCCATCAGCGACTGCGCGCGGGGCGTCCATGGAGTGCCACGATCGCCGCCCTCGGCCATCTCCTTGAGGTCGGCGCCCGCGCTGAAGGCGCGACCGCCCTCACCGATCAGGATGGCGACGCGCAGCTCACGGTCGCTGTTGAGGCGGGCGAACGTGGCGTCCATGCCCTCGCGCATCTCGCGGTTGATCGCGTTCATCGCCTCCGGGCGGTTGAGGTGCATGACGGCGATATGCCCGTCGACGACCTCGAGTTCGAATGCAGCCATCGAGCGTGCCTCCCGTCGCATCGCCCCCGCGGGCACGGTCTCCCGCGCCTCTCGCGGGCGGAGACAGAGTGTGACCGCCCCGGGCGGGCTGCCAACGTTCGTGATGCGGGCACGGGCGCGGGCTAGTCGAGCACGGCAATCGCCTCGACCTCGATCAGCAGCTCCGGGACCGCCAGCGCCTGGACGCCGACGAGCGTGCTGGCCGGCGGGTGCAGGCCGAAGACCTCGGCGCGCGCGGCCGTCAGCGCGGGGCGGTGCACCGCGGCCTGATAGCCGACGATGTACGTCGTCATCTTCGCGACCTGGCTCGGGTTCGCGCCCGCCGCCGCGAGGCACGTGCGCAGGTTGGCGAACACCTGGCGCGCCTGCGCGGCGAAGTCGCCAGCGAGGCGGCCCTGCCCGTCCAGCCCCACCTGTCCCGAGATGTACAGCGTGCGCGTGCCCACTGCCCGCACGACGTGCGTGTAGCCACCCCCGGTCGACACGACTCCTGGCGGGTTGATGCGCTCGATCGACACACCGCGCTCCTCTCTGCACTCGGCGCCCCGACGCGAGGAGCCGCGCCTATGATGCAGCCATAGCGGCCGGCCGGCGCGCTCAGCCGGGAGGCGAGGCCCATGTCGATCGACGGGGTGTGGGAGCCGTATCCGCTTCAGGTCCAGACGCGCGGCGGGGCTGCGACGCTGCGCCGGGCGACACCCGAGGACGCACCCGCGCTGCTGGCGTTCGCGCGCGCGCTGCCGGAGCACGAGCTGCTGTTCCTGCGTCGCGACATCACGGACGCCGCGCAGGTCGAGGGGTGGCTCGGCGACACGGCGCTGATCACGCTGCTGGCGACGCGCGACGCGGAGGTATGCGGCTACCTCGTGGTGGACCCCAGCCGTGTGCGCTGGTCCCGACATGTGGCGGAGGTCCGCGTGCTGCTGGGGCCGGCGGTGCGCGGGCTCGGCCTCGGCAGGCAGCTAATGAAGGAGGCGTTCCGCGACGAGGGCGCCCCCACGCAGCACCTAGCGCCGCCCGAGCGCGGCGCGGGTGAGTAGGTCATCGAACTGTAGTTGGGCGGTCACTGGGTGCTCCCTCCGGCAGCGCTGGGCGGCCGCGCGGCCGCCGCATTCCACGCACCGGCATTATACGCATTCGTTATCGTGCAGCGCGGGGCGACGGGCCAGGCTCAGGCGGGAGGTGGGGCAGGCGCGAGCGCGCAGCTGACCTGCGCCTTGGCGTTGAGTTCGCCGCTGCCCGAGTCGCGCACCTCGACCTCGCCGACGGCGAGGCGGCGGCCCTTGCGCAGCAGGCGAGCCTCGAAGGCGGTGCGCTCGCCGCGCGCGGCCGAGAGGTACGCGACCGTGACCTCCTGCGTGCGGCCAAGCCGCTCGCCGGGCTCGAGCAGCGCCTCGAGGCAGACGCGGAACGCGGCCTCGGCGAGGGCGGCGACGATGCCGCCGTTGATCGAGTCGCGCACGCCGCGCAGCAGCACGCGCTCGCGATCGATGGCGAGGCGGGCCGTACCACCGCCCGCCGCCTCGACGACGGCGCCGAGCTCGCGCAGCAGCTCGCCGCCGGCCGGCGTCACGAGCGGATCACGAGGCAGCGCCCGCCGCGGCGGGGCGCAGCGAGTAGCCGGTGAGCCCGCGCGCCACGAGTGCGCCGGTGGCGTCCTCGGCGGCAAGCTCCAGCAGCGCCGAGTACGTACCCCAGTGCACCACGCGCGACCAGACGCGAACGGCGCCCTGCGGGTCGGCGAGCACGTTCAGGTGCAGGCTCGCAGTGCCGTTCGGCTGCTCCTGGTCGCAGCGCGCGATCACCGCGGAGAGCGCTGCGATGTCTGCGGCGTAGTGCAGCGCTGTCGCGAAGAACAGCGGGTCGTCATCGCGGGCGTCACCGTAGGGCACCTGCACCATGAACGAGGCGAAGCCGACCTCGACCGCCTCGGGCGCGACGCCGAGGCGGCGTGCGGGCGCGGTGTCGAAGCGCGCCCGCCACGCGTCGAGGTCCGGCACGGGCATCGTGGCTGCTCCTTCGCGCTGGCCTCGTTCGCGCTGGGCGCGCGCGCATGGTACGAGGTTGAGGGACGCGCGCGTAGAATCGAGCGTATGACGCGATTGCAGCTGAGCGTGCTCGACCAGTCGCCGGTGCGTCAGGGCGGGAGCGCGCGCGAAGCGCTGCTCGCCACGATCGCGCTCGCGCAGGCGGCGGACCGGCTGGGCTACGTCCGCTACTGGCTGGCGGAGCACCACAACACCGGCACGCTGGCGAGCGCGAGCCCCGAGGTGCTGGCCGCGGCCGTAGCGGCCGCGACCAGTGCGATTCGCGTCGGCACGGGCGGCGTGATGCTCACCCACTACGCGGCGCTGAAGGTCGCCGAGGTGTTTCGGCTGCTGGAGGCGCTGTACCCCGGCCGCATCGACATGGGACTCGGCCGCGCACCCGGCAGCGACGGGCTCACCGCGCGTGCGCTCGCGCACGGCCCGGGCGCGCTGCCGCTGGAGGCGTACCCGCTGCAGGTCGCCGACGTGCTGGCGTACATGACGGAGGGCGTGGGTGCGGAGCACCCGCACCACGGCATCCGCGCGATCCCCGCGGGCCCGGGCATGCCGGAGCCATGGCTGCTGGGCAGCGCGTGGGACAGCGCGCGCTTCGCGGCGGAGCAGGGGCTAGGGTTCTCGTTCGCGCAGTTCATCAGCCCGGCGGGCGGCGAACGGGTGGTCGCAGAGTACCGTGCGCGCTTCCGCCCGTCGCCCTGGCTCGCGGCGCCGCGCGTGAGCATCGCGGTGTCCGCGCTGTGCGCGGACACGACGAGCGAAGCGCGCCGGCTGGGGATGAGCCGGCACCTGATGCGGCTGCGCCGCCAGCAAGGCCGCGACGAGCGCGCGGGCGTACCGACGGCCGAGGAGGCGCTCGCCACCGAGTACACGGACGCCGAGTGGGAGTACATCCGCTACCAGCAGTCGCTCGCCGTCGAGGGCGAGCCGGAGGCGGTGCGCGGGGGCCTCGAGGAGCTCGCCACGCTGTTCGAGACGGACGAGGTGATGGTGGTGACCATCACGCACGACTACGCGGCGCGCGCGCGCAGCTACGAGCTCCTGGCGCAGGCGTGCGGCCTGCAGCCTCGTGCCGTGGCACACCGCCCCGTGGAGTAGCGGCGAGACACGAACGAGGCGCCTGCGCAGGCGCCTCGTTCGTGTCTCGCCGCGGTATCGCTAGCCGCGCGGCAGGCCGAGCCCGCGGGTCGCGATGATGTTGCGCTGCACCTCGGACGAGCCGCCGGCGATCGTCGAGGGGATCGAGCGCACATAGCCGCGCGTGTGCTTGCCCGCGAGCGGCGCGAGCGCGTCGCCCGGCCAGAGGTTGGCGTACAGGCCGAACGTGCGGATGCCGACGCGGTGCAGCTCCTGGCCCGCCTCCGACCCGAACATCTTGCCCATCGACGCCTCGTAGTTCGGCACCAGCCCAGCGGCCTGCATCGACGCGATGCGCATGGAGAACGCGTAGGAGACCTGGATGTCGAGCGCGCGATCGGCCAGGCGCGCGCGCAGCTGCGGGCTGCGCGTGAGCTGCGAGCGCGGGTCGGTGCGCGCAGTCTCGATGAGCTCGTCGAGCGCACGCGTCTGCTCGACAGCACCGCTGATGCCGGAGCGCTCGAAGTCCAGCAACGTCATGCCGACGTACCAGCCACGGTTCTCCTCGCCGAGCAGGTTCGCGACGGGTACGCGCACGTCCTGGAAGAACGTCTCGTTGACCACGTGCCCCCAGGCGGCGTCGATGAGCGGGCGCACGCTGATGCCGGGCGTGTGGATGTCATCGATCATCAGGAAGGAGATGCCGCGGTGCTTCGGCGCGTCCGGGTCCGTGCGCACGAGCGCGAAGAGCGCGTCGGACATGTGCGCCGCGGACGTCCAGATCTTCTGGCCGTTGATCACGTAGTCGTCGCCGTCGCGCACCGCGCGCGTCTGCAGCGAGCCGAGGTCCGAGCCCGCGCCCGGCTCCGAGTAGCCCTGCGCCCACGCGACTTCGCCGGACAGGATGCGGCCGAGGTACTTCGCCTTCTGCGCCTCGGTGCCGTGCACGAGCACAGTGGGGCCGAGCAGCATCACGCCCGAGCCGCCGACCATCGGCGCGCGGGCCTTCGCCATCTCCTCGCCGAAGATGAACTGCTCCATCGTCGTCAAGCTGGCGCCGCCGTACTCCTTGGGCCAGTGCGGCGCGATCCAGCCACGCTCGGCGAGCGCGTCGGCCCACTGCTTCGCGGCGTCGCGGTCTTCCTGCTTGTCGGAGATGCGGTCCGCGTACCACGCGAACAGGCCCTCGCCCGAACCGTCGTCGACGGCTGCCGCGCGGCGGCGGTACTCGGGGGGCAGTCGCTCGCCGATGAACGTGGCTACTTGCTGCCGGAAGTCAGCTTGCTCGGGGTTGTCGTTCCAGTCCATGCGCTTGCCTCCCGCGATACCCGGGTCGAGTGTGCTGCCCAACTGTAGCACCGGTCGCTCGCCACGTCGCTCGCCGCTGGGGGCGCGGGCGCGCATGATAATCGGCCTGACAGGCCGGTGGGAGGCCCGTGTTGGGAGATCTAGCCGCGCTCGCCTCGGCGTTCTCGTGGGCGGCCACGAGCGTGATGCTGGCCCGCCTCGGCACGCGCTACCCGGCGCCGGTGCTGAGCGCGCTGCGCATGTTGCTGGCGACGCCGCTGGTGCTCGCGGTGCTGTTCGCGACCGGGGGCGCCGCCGACCTCGGGCGGGCCGGCGCCGTGGCCGTGGCGGCGATGGTGATGAGCGGACTCGTAGGCTACGGCCTGGGCGACACCACGTACATCCGCTCGCTGCGCCACGTGGGGTTGCAGCGCATGGTGCCGACGACGACCGCCGTCTGGGTGGCGCTGAGCGCGGCGGGCGCCATCGTGCTGCTGGACGAGCCACTCGGCTGGTCGCTGCTCGCAGGCACGGTGCTGGTGATCGGTGGCACGTACTTGATCGTCGGTGACGCGACGGGCGCGCTCGGCGACACGGTGAGCGGCCCGCGCTGGAGCGCGCGCCTCGCCACGCTGGCCGTGGTGGGCGTGGCCACCTGCTGGACCGTCGCGACGCTGCTGGTCGCGGGCGCTCGCGCGGACCTCGACGCGACGGCGATCGCGGCGATCCGGCTGCCGGCGGGCGGGCTCACCGTCGCCGCGGTGTCGATCGCGACGACGCGCGGCACGGTGCTGCGCAGCCTGCCGCGCGGCCGCGACCTGCTCGCGACGCTGGGCATCGCCACGTTCGGCACGGGGCTCGGGTCGTGGCTCTATCTCTTCGCGGTGACTGAGGCGGGCGCCGCGCGTGCCGTGGTGCTCAACTCCACGGCCCCCCTGATGGCGCTGCCGCTGGCGATGCTGTTCTTGCACGAGCGCGCGACGCGGCGGATCGCCGCCGGGACCGTGCTGTGCCTCGCGGGCACCTTCGCCGTGCTCGCCGGGTAGCGTCGCTGGCAGCGGCCGGGCCCCGTCGGTCGCGGGCCCCGGTAGGGGTACAATCCCGCCGCGAACCGACACATGCTGACCGAGAGAGGACGGGCGATGACGCTCGACGGACGGGTTGCGATCGTCACCGGCGCGAGCCGGGGCATCGGCGAGTACATCGCGAAGCACCTCGCGCGCGGCGGCGCGCAGGTCGTCGTGGCGGCGCGCACGGAGGAGGCGACGGACCCGCGGCTGCCGGGGACGATCCACTCGGTGGCGCAGGCGATCACGGACGCCGGGCACAAGGCCGTGCCGCTGCGCATGGACATGCGCGACCCCGATAGCATCCGCGCTGGCGTCGCTGCCACGGTCGAGCAGTTCGGGCGGCTCGACATCATCGTGAACAACGCGGCGATCCTCGTGCCGGGCGACCTCGACGCCGTGCTCGAGCGTCACATCGAGCTGATGTGGCAGATCGATCTGCGCGGGCCGATCCTGCTGTGCAAGGCGGCGCTGCCGCACATGCGGGCGGGCGGCGGCGGCGACATCATCAACCTGTCGTCAGGCGCGGCGATCTTCCCGGGGCCGGGCCCGTACACGGACGCGGGTATCGGCGGGCTGTTCTACGGCATGGTGAAGGCAGGGCTGGAGCGCTTCACGCAGGGGCTCGCCATGAACGCGCAGGAGCACCACATCAAGGCGAACGTGCTGTCGCTGAAGTACCAGATCCGCACGCCGGGCAACATCTTCGCGCAGAACGACCCGGCGAACCCCCGGCTCGACTTCGACGACGCCGACTGGATGGGACGCGCGGCCCGCTACATCTGCGAGCAGCCCGCGACGTACACGGGCCACATCGTGTACGACGACGAGATCCGCGACCGCCTGCAGCAGTACGTCTAGCGGGCGCGCGCGACGTGACGACCCCAGCCGCTGCTCCCGCACGCGCCGCGACGCTGAGCGAGCGCGACCGCCGCCGCGCGGAGGCGCTGCCGGCCGCAGCGCTGCTGGTGGCGCTGAGCGCCGTCGCTCCGCTCAGCGTCGACATGTTCCTGCCGTCCATGCCGGCGCTACGCGCTGAGTTCGGCGCGAGCGAGGCGCTGCTGCAGCTTGCGGTCACGCTCTTCATCATCTCGTTCGCGGCGTCGCAGCTCGTGTACGGACCGGCGTCGGACCGCCTCGGACGGCGGCCGTTGCTGCTGGTCGGGATGGCGCTGTTCACGGCGGGCGGCCTGCTGGCGCTGTTCGCGCAATCGGCCGAGATGCTGCTCGCGGGGCGCGTACTGCAGGGGCTCGGCGGTGGGGCAGGGCCGGCGCTCGCGCAGGCGATCGTGCTCGACGTGTATGGACGCGAGCGGGCGGCGCGCGTGCTGTCGTACATGGCGATTGCGCTGCCGCTCGCGCCCGCGGTCGCGCCGATCATCGGCGGCGGGCTGCACGAAGCGTTCGGCTGGCACGCGGTATTCGCCACGCTTACGGCGCTTGGCGTGCTGCTGGCGGTGCTGTACCGGTTGATGCTGCCGGAGACGAACGTCGGGCGCGGTGCTGGGCCGCGCGGCATCGCCGGCCTGGCAGCGGACTACCGCACGGTGCTGAGCAACCACACGTACGTCGGCTACGCGCTGGTGATGGGGCTGATGTTCGCGGGGCAGCTCGTGTTCATCTCGTCCTCGTCGTTCGTGCTGATCGACGAGCTCGGCCTGAACCCGCAAATGTACGGGCTGAGCTTCGGCTTCGTGGCGCTCGGGCTGATGGCGGGCGCGACGCTGTCGAGCCGGCTCACGGGGCGCGTGTCGGGCGGGCAGCTCGTGCTCGTCGGCGCGGCAACCGCGGCGGTGTCGAGCCTGCTGATGGCGGCCGTGATGTGGGCGGGCGGCGCGCACGTGCTGACGCTGCTCGCGCCGATGTTCGTGACGGCGCTGGGGCTGGGGCTGACGCGGCCCTCGGCGATGGCGGGCGCGCTCGTGCAGTTCCCGCATATCGCGGGGCTTGCCTCGTCGGTGCTCGGATTCTCCACGATGCTCGTGGCGACGACGTACAACATCGCGTACGGCGCGCTCGTCGCGCCGAGCTCGACGGCGCTCGCGACGGGCGTGTGGCTCGCGGTCACGGCGGGGCTACTCGCAGTGCTCGTGCTGCGGCCGGGTCGCGTGGCCCGTAATACGGCCAGCGTGGCGCGCTAGACGAGACCTCGCGCTACGCGGGGCGGCGCGCCGCGATGTACGCGCTCGCGACGCCGCGCTCGTTATCCTCGAAGTCGAGCGCCACGTCGGTGAAGCCGGCGGCCGCAAGCAGCTGCGCGAACTCCGCCGCGGGGAGCGCGCCCGCGACGCAGCCGGCCCACAGCTCAGCGTCGCGCGCCTCGGCTGCGGTGAGCGGGCGGGTGCGCACCATGTCGGATATGCCGAAGCGGCCGCCCGGCGCGAGCACACGGAACGCCTCGGCGAGCACGCGCGGCTTGTCCGTCGAGAGGTTGATCACGCAGTTCGAGATCACGACGTCGAACGCCGCGTCGGGGAAGGGCACGTCCTCGATCTCGCCGAGGCGGAAGCGCACGTTGGGCAGCTGCATCGTCTCCGCGTTGTGGCGCGCGAGCTGCACCATCTCCGGCGTCATGTCGAGACCCCACACCGCGCCCGTCGCGCCGACGCGCTGCGCGGCGAGGAAGCAGTCGATGCCACCACCCGAACCGAGGTCGAGCACGCGCTCGCCGGGCTGCAAGCCCGCGATCGCGACCGGGTTGCCGCAGCCGGCCGAGGCGAGCTGCGCGCCTTCGGGCAGCGCCGCGAGCTCAGCGTCGCCGTACAGGGCAGCCCCGAAGGCCGCGTCCGCGCCTGATGCGACGGGGGCCTCGACGGCGCAGTTCGGGTCGGCGGGGTCGCAGCTGAGCGCGCCCGCGTCATCGTCGTCGAGCGTGAGGAACTGCAGCGCGCGCGGGCCGGCCGGCGCGGCCGGCTCGCAGCAGGCAGCCGCGGCCGCCTCGACGTGCTGCGCGGCGAGCGCTGCGCGCGCGTGGGCGCCGTAGCGCTCCACGACGGCGCGCCGGACCGCCAGTGGATTCGGCAGCGGATCGAGCTGGGTCTGTGGCTGGTCGCTCATGTGAGTCTCCTCGGCGGCTCCGCGCGGCGCGCGGACTCCCCCCAAGTGTAGACCCCCGCCGGCCGGCGCGGCGGCGACCCCTACGCCTCGGTGGCCCAGAGCGCGCGCTCAGGATCGATGCCCTCGCTCCAGGCGGGGCGGGCGCGGTAGAACAGCTCGTCGCCGAAAAACTCCGCCTCGAGCTCGGGCGGAATGCGCGCGAACATGCTGCCCTCGCCGAACTGCGTGCGATGCATGCGCGCGGCGCGGCGCTTCGCCGCGACGTGCGTACGCACATCGACCTGCAGGCTCACGACGGGGTCCGGCTCGCGTAACGCGGCCTCCGCCCGTTCGCGAAACGCCGGGTTGATCTCGTCGGCCGCCACGAGGCCGCGGCGCTCCATCTCCGCGAACACGCCCGCCCAGCGCTTCATCGGCCGCGCCCCCCAGTACAGCCGCTCCGGCGCCCACGCCGCGCCGCAGTCCCCGTGCAGGGCGGGGTCGCCCGCCGCGTCGAACGCCGCGAGCACGTGGCGGTGCACTGCGACGTGATCCGGATGCCCGTAGCCACCCTCGGGGTCCCACGTGAGCACGACGTGTGGCCGCAGCTCGCGCAGCAGCCCGACGAGCTCCGCAACGACCGCGTCCGCCGGCTGGCGGTACAGGCAACGCGGGTCCTCGTTGGGCGGCGTGCCCTCCATGCCGCTGTCGCGGAACGGCAGGAAGCGCACATCGGTGAGCCCGATCTGCGCCATCGCCGCGCGCAGCTCCAGCTCGCGCACGTACGGGAGCGTCTCCGGCGTCGCGAGCGCCGGGTCGCTGATCTCACCGACCTCGCCGCGCGTCGCACAGAGCAGCGTCACGCGCACGCCCGCCGCGAGCGCGGCCGCCAGCGTCCCGGTCGCCTGGCCCTCGTCGTCCGGGTGTCCGTACACGGCCAGCACACGTCGTTCGTCCACGTCGCCCACCCTTCCACCGCGCGATCGTCGCAGGTGCATCGTGCGCCGCGCGCCGCTACGTGTCGGCGGCCGCGGCCATGCGCGAGCGTTCGCGCTCCTCGAGCGCGGCGGGCAGCGGGCGCGCGAAGACCGCGCACGCGATGCCCAGCGCGAGCGCCACCATCGTGGCGATGAACGCTGCCTCGTACGAGCCGGTCGCGTTCACCGAGCGCCCCACGACGAAGGGGATGCCCGACTGCACCACGCGCAGCAGCAGCTGCAACGCCCCGAACACGATACCGAACGCGACGAGCCCGAACGACTCCGCCATCACGAGCGGCTGGACCGCGCCCACCGCCCCGAAGCCCACGCCGTACACCGCGGCGAACACCCACAGCAGCGCCTGCTGGTCTGGGGAGCGCACCGCGAGCAGCACGAGAATGCCGACGATCTGCACGCCGCACACCGTCGCGAAGCTGAAGCGCGAAGGCAGGCGCTCGGACGCGTAGCCGAAGATGAGCTTCCCGAACAGCCCGGCCGCGCCGAGGATCGTGATCGCGGTACCCGTCGCCGCCTTGTCGATGTTCACGAGCTCGAGGTGCTTCCCGAGCTGGTTGAGCACCGCGAAGATCGAGACGAACGTCGCTGCCGAGCTGACCGTAAGCAGCCAGAACGTGGCGCTCGCCATGCCGCGGCCCCAGGCGTCGGCGAAGGTGCGCAGCGTCAGGCCGACGGTGAGCTGCCACAGGCCGAGGCGGCCCGCGGCGTCGGCCCGCGCGCGTTCGGCGTCGCGGGCGGCGATGAGCACGCGCGCGCCGCGCGCCTCGGCGGCGCGGTCGGGGCGGAGACTCGCCTCGCGCAGCACGTCCTCGGGCTGGTCCTTGATGAAGAACCAGATCAGCAGCAGGTTGAGCACGACGAGCGCCACGCCGAAGAAGCCGAGCGTGGCGCGCCAGCCGACGCCGTCGATCATCTGCGGCACGAGCTTGCCCATGATGATGCCGCCCGCGTTGTTGCCCGCGAGCGCGATGCCCATCATCCGGCCGCGGTCGCGGTCGAACCACATGCCGACGAGCTTGCCGGTGCCGAGGAACGCGGCCGACTGCCCGACGACCAGCAGCCCCTGCGCGAGCCAGAGCTGCCAGAGCTCCGTCATCAGCGCCTCGACGACGAACGCGACGCCGACGATCGGCACGCCAACCAGCATCAGCAGCTTCGGGCCGCGCGTGTCGATGCTGCGTCCCATCAGCGGGCTGAGCACCGCGAGCGGCAGCCCGATCCAGAACGACGCGTTGATCGCGGTGAGGCTCCAGCGCAGCTCGTCGTCCGCCTGCCACTCGCGGATGAAGATGCTGAAGGAGTAGAAGCTGACGCCGGTGACGGCGATCTCGGCGATGAAGAGCGCGGCGACGACCCAGTACCCGGTGTACACCGACCGGAGCCGCATCGTCGCCGTCCCGCCTCGTCGCCGTCCCGCGCAGGCTGCCCATCCTAGCGCCGCCCCCCAACGAGCGTCATCGGCGCGCCGAGGGAGCGCGTTCGCGCAAAACGTGCATAATGGCCAGCGCCCCGCACCCGACCACACGAGTGGCGGGCAGAGGAGAGGGACGACCGTTGGCGCGCACCGAGCCGATCCCCGCCGCCCCACCTCTCCCCCGACCCCCCCGCCAGAGCGCGAGCGCCCGCTTCTCCACCGCGATCGGCGCGCTGCGCGGGCGCGACTTTCGGCTGCTGTTCTTCGGCACGATCGCGCAGGGGTTCGGGCAGTGGGCGCAGACCATCGGTATGGGCTGGCTCGTGTACGAGCTCAGCCAGGAGTCGGCGGTGCAGCTGGGCGCGATCTCGGCGTTCAGCGGCGTCGTGCGCCTGCTCGCGGGGCCGTTCATCGGCTTCGCGCTCGATCGCTACCAGCGTCGCAGCATCCTGCTCTGGTCGACGGCGCTCGGAGCCGCGCAGGGGGGCGCGCTGGCGACGCTCGTGCTCAGCGGGCGCGCCGAGGTCTGGCACATCTACGTCTTTGCGCTCGCCGAGGGCCTGATTACCACGACGAACCAGACCACGCGCCAGGCGTACGTCTACGACATCACGACCGACGAGACGCTGCCGAACGCCGTCGCGCTGAGCTCCGTGGCGCAGAACCTCTCACGGGTGTCCGGCCCGCCGCTTGCCGGCGTGCTGGCTGTGTTCAACGTCGCCGCGCCGTTCGTCTTCCTGACGGTGATGAAGAGCATCGGCGTCATACTCACGCTGCCGCTCAGCCACGCGACACGGCAATCCGGCCGCGCGAGCCAGAACGCGTTGCGCGGCGCGTGGGACGGCATCCGCTACGTGTCGCGCGAGCCGGCGGTGCTCGGCCTCGTCGTGCTCGCGCTGATCCCGGCGCTGCTCGTGTACCCGTACGTGCAGCTGCTGCCGGTCTTCGCGAAGCGGGTGCTGGGCGGCGGCTCGCTCGAGTACGGCCTGCTCGCGGCGTCGATCGGCTGGGGTTCGCTCGTCGGACTGCTCGGGCTCGCGTTCGCCGGCGACCTGCCCCGCAAGGGGCGGACGGCGCTCTGGGGCATGCTCGGCTACGCGCTGCTGCTGCTCGCGTTCTCGCAGTCGACGGTGCTGTGGCTCTCGCTGGTGCTGCTCTCAATCGCCGGGGTGTTCCACGGCGTCTCGCTCGCGCTACAGCAAACGCTCGTGCAGCTGCTGGCGCGCAACGACATGCGCGGCCGCGCGACGAGCGTCTTCCAGATGGGCTTCGCGCTGCAGCCGATCGGCGTGCTGGTGATGGCGCTGGCGATCGATCGCTGGGGCGCCGCCCCCGCCGTCGGCGCGTTCTTCGCGATCTCGAGCGTGGCGTTTGCGCTGATGGCGCTCGGCTGGGGCTCGCTGCGCCGCGCGTAGCCGCGGCCTAGCGGCGCTCGAACACCAGCTGTAGCTCGATCACGCCGTGGTCCTCCACCGACAGCACGATCGGCGCGCGCGGCGGCGCGATGCCGAAGTCCGCGAAGCGAATGGCGAGTGAGCCGACGACGACGGCGCGCCCACCCTGGAACTGCCCCTCGATCGGCACCTCCACGCGACGCGTGACGCCGTGCAGCGTGAAGTCGCCGGTCGCCGTCGCGCGCACGGTGCCGCCCTCGGCGGGGGCGCGCTCGAGGCGGATCGGCGCGGTCAGCACGAACGTGGCGGACGGGAAACGCGTCGTCTCCAGCGCCTGCATCTCCAGCGCTCGGTCGCGCCGCGCCTCGTCGCTGCGCAGCTGGCGCAGGTCGGCGCGGACTTCGACAGCGGTGATGGCCGCGCCGTCGAACGTGAGCGTGCCCGTGACGGCCGAGGTCCGGCCTACGGCCGTCTTCGCGCCGATGTTCGCCAGCTCTTCGTTCACGCGGTAGCCCACGAAGCTCGCACCGGACGCCAGCGTCCACGTGCCGGCCAGCGAGCTCGCCGCGCCGCTCGCCGGCGGGCCGGCAGGCACCGACGTCGCGGTCGCGGCGGTCGGGCTGCGCATCGGTTGCTGTGCGGCCGCATCGAGCGCAGACGCGAGAGCGACGGCCTGCGGGGCGTCATCGCGCAGCAGCGTGAACCAGGCGCCGGCGCCGAGCACCAGCACCGCCGCCGCCGCGCCCACAAACAACCACCGCGCGCGTGTCATCGCCCCCGCTCTCTGCGCAGCCAGCGTACGGGCTCGACGACGCACGTCGTGCGAGGCGACTGTGAACGAGGTGTAAAGCCTCGCACCATCGCGTGCACGACGCCTCGACGGCGGGGACGGCGAACGGGGAGCCTCGAGGCTCCCCGTTCGCACGCAATCGCGTGAGCGCGCGCTCGTCAGGCGTAGCCGCTCACCTGCTCCACACGGTGAAGTCCTTCGCGTGGATCATCTGCGAGGGGTACGAGCCGTCCGAGCTGAGCCGCACCTCGAAGCCGCTCACACACGACCGCTCATCGTGGCTCGAACCGTCGAGTTATGCGGCGGTCGTGGTGCCGATATCCGCTGCGAGTAACGCGCTAATTCGACACATCATCCCACTGGATGTGTCGGCAGGTATACACGTGACCGCGACCCGATTCGTTACGCCAGGTTCGAGCGCCCACGCGCCCCATCGAGGCGTTGACTAGGGTACATGCCTGCCGTTACGTCGCGCAGCTACTCGTTGCGGAGCGCAGTGATGGGGTCCAGCCGGCTGGCGCGGTAGGCGGGATAGCTACCGCTGAGCATGCCGATCACGACCGAGACCGCGAAGGCAGCCGCGACGCTCCATGGCTGCACGACAGTGATCATCAGCTGACCGGAGATCTCGTGCCCGTTGATGCCGATGGCGATGCCGACCCCGGCGGCGATGCCGAGCAGCCCGCCGCCCATGGTGAGCGTGAGCGCTTCTGTCACGAACTGCACCACGATGTCGCGCCGCCGCGCGCCCACGGCGCGGCGGATGCCGATCTCGCGAATCCGTTCGGTGACGCTGACGAGCATGATGTTCATCACCCCGATGCCGCCGACGACGAGCGAGATGCCGGCGATGCTGCCGAGCAGGATCGAAAGCGTCCGGCTGACCGCGCCCGCCGCGCCGATCAGGTCGTCCTGGCTCTGCACGGTGAAGTCCGGCGCCACGGCGGCGTGCCGCACCAGCAGCAGGTCCGAGATGGCGAGCGCGGCCCGCTGTTGGTCTGCGCCGTCTGCGGTCTGCACATTGATCTGGTTCACGAGCACGACGCCGGCCGCGCTGCGCTGGAAGCCGATGCGGCTCTGCATCGTCGGCAGCGGCACGAACACGTAGTTGTCCTGCTCGCCCCCGCCGCTGCCGCTGCGCGGGGCCATCACCCCGACCACGCGGAAGTTGAAGCCGATGCGCCCGCCACCGATGGCGAGGCGCACCGTCTGCTCCACCGCGCCGCCGTCCGGGAACAGCGCTCGCGCGATCTCGGCCCCGAGCACGGCGGTGAGCGCGCGACGCTCGACGTCGAGGTCCGTAACGAAGGCGCCCTCCGCGAGCGCGGCCGACCGCACCTCGGGGTATGCGGGCGTGGTGCCGACGAGTGTGACGCCGATGTTGTTGCCGTTCGCGATCGCCTGCGCGTTGAACGTGACTTGCGGCGCGACCCCGCGAACCTCCGGGATGCCGGACGTGGCGATCGCCTCGGCGTCCGTTTGCGTGAGCGTCGCCGCGGAGCCGGCAGCGCCGCGCGCGCCGGACTGCGCGTCCTGCGCGGTGCCCGGCCGCACGAACAACAGATTCGTGCCGAGCCCGCGGATCTGGTCCTGCACGCCCTTCTGCGTTCCCTGTCCGACCGCGATCAGCACGATCACGGACCCCACGCCGATGATCATCCCGAGCGTCGTCAACACGCTGCGCAGCCGGTTCGCGGCGATCGCGCGCAGGGCGATGCGTAGCGCGTCGAACACGTTCACGCGACGCGCTCGTCGGCGACGATGCGGCCGTCGCGCATGCGGATGGCGCGGTCGGCGAAGGCCGCGATCTCCGGCTCGTGCGTGACGATGATCACCGTGATGCCCCGGGTGCGCACAAGGGTGCGCAGCACCTCCATGACCTCCTCCCCCGTGCGCGTGTCCAGCGCGCCGGTCGGCTCGTCCGCCAGCAGCACGCGCGGCTCCACCACGAGCGACCGCGCGATCGCCACGCGCTGCTGCTGGCCGCCGGACAGCTGCGTCGGGCGATGACGCATGCGCGCGCCCAACCCGACCGCCTGCAGCGCCGCGGCGGCACGCCGGGAACGATCACGGGCGCCCTGGTACACGAGCGGCAGCTCCACCTGTTCCAGCGCCGACATGCGCGGAATCAGGTTGTAGGACTGAAACACGAACCCGAACGCGCGACTGCGCAGGCGCGCTCGCGCATCGTCCGAGAGCTTGCCGACATCGTGCCCCTCGAGCAGGTAGTGGCCCCCCGTCGGGTGGTCCAGGCAGCCGAGGATGTTCATGAGCGTGCTCTTGCCGGAGCCGGATTGCCCCATGATCGCGACGAACTCCCCGGCCGCGATCGACAGGTCGACGGCGTCGAGCGCACGGATCACCTCGCCGCCGGCGCGGTACTGGCGGGAGACGGCCTGGAGCTCGATCACCGCACTCCGCCCGCGCCGCCACCCGCGCCGCCGAACCCGCCGGGCGGCCCTTGCCCACCGCCGCCGCCGCCCACGCCGGTGGTGGCGCCGGCGCGTGCCGTGGCAATGACCGCGGTGCTGGCGCCAATGACGACCGTCTCGCCCTCCTCGAGGCCGGCGGCGATCGCGCTTTGCTGGCCGTTCGTGCCGGAGACGGTGACGTTGCGCTGGCTGTCGGCGCCGGCCGCGTCGCGTACGATCACGAACGATTGCCGCCCGGACCGCCGCACCGCGGACGATGGGACCAGCAGCACCCCCTCGTCGACCTTCAGCAGCACGCTGACGCTGGCGTTCATCCCGGCCGCGGGCAGCGCAGCCGTCGCCGTCGGCGGCGTGCCACCAGCGCCGGCCCGCGCTCCGAAGCCGCCAGCGACCGGCGTGCCGGCGCCCGCCGGTCGCGTCCCGACGCCTGCCGGCCGCGTGCCACTTGGGGTCGCGCTCGCCGCGGCCGCAGCCGCTGCGCCACCTCCCGCTCCGCCCGCACGCGCCCCGCCACCGAGCGCCGCCGCCAGCTGCATGATCTGCGCGCGCTGCTGCGCCAGCGCTTCGCCGCGCAGGATCTCGGTCTGCACCGCGTACGTGACCACGCCCTGCGTCACCGTCGGGATGCGGCTGATGCCGCGCACGCGCAGGAAGAACTGCTGGTTGGGCAGCGCCTCGAAGGTCGCGAGCCCGAGCTGGCCGACGGCAAGCCCGGCGAAGTCGGCTTCGCCGACAGTGAGGTCGACACGAATCGCATCGGGGTCGGTGAGCGTGAACGCGGCCGTGCCCGCGCCCGCCTGATCGCCGACAGCGATGCCGACCGCCGCGATCGAGCCCGCGAAGGGCGCGCGCAAGGTCAGGTCGGTCACCGCCTCGGCGGCCGTCTGCGCAGCGATCTCGGCCAACCGCACGGCCTCGCGTTGCAGCGCCAGGTCGAGCGCGGCCGGCCCTTCGTTGAGCGCTGCGGCCCGCGCCTGCGCGGTGGCAACGCCGAACTCGGCATTCGCGAGCTGCGCCTGCGCCTGCCACACCTCGCTCGTATCCGGCGGCGTGTCGAGCGCGGCGCGTTTGAGCTTCGTGAGCTCGAGCGCCTGCTCGGCGCTCCGCACGTTCGTGAGCTGGTTGAGATAGGCGTTGTTCGCCTGCAGCAGGGCGGCGGCGCGACTCACCGTGTTGTTCGTCAGCGTGATGGCGGTTTGTGTGCCGAGCAGCGCGCGGGTGGCGTCCCCCCGCAGCGGATAGGCGAGCTGCTCGCACGGGATGACGGACTCCGTCAGCGAACAGTACGCGGTGCTTGCGGCCAGTAAGCTCGCGTACGCGCCATCGAGGCTCACCCGCGCCGTGCGGATGCTCGCCTCGCCCTGCGCAATAGCGGCGTCTGCGGTGGCGTAGTCGATCGCCGACGGCTTCTGTATCAGCCGGTACAGCGCCAGCTGCACCGACACGACCTGCTGCCGCGCACTCAGGACACCCGCCTGCGCGGTCGCGACGTCGGCGGACGTGGGCGGCTGTTGCAGCTGCTCGAGGCGCAGCTTCGCGGTCGCCACGTTGACGAGCGCGGTCTGCAGGCGGCGCTGCGCGTCGCGCTCGTCGAGGCGCGCGAGCACCTGGCCGGCCTGCACCGTGTCGCCCACGCCAACCTCGACGGCGCGCACGACGCCGCTCGTCTGGAACGTCACGCGGCTGGTGAGCGACGCGGCCGCGGTGCCCGCGGTGGTCAGCGTGCTCGCGAGCGTGCCGCGCGCGGCCGTCGCGGTCTGGCTGGCGGCGACCGGCGCGACTGCGTCGCCTTCCTGGAACCAGTAGCGGTACGCGCCGTAGCTGGCGGCCGCGACCACGCCCAACGCGACGAGCAGCGTGGCGACCCGCCGCCACCGGGAGGGGGCGAGCACCGTGCCCAGATCGTCGAGCGTCTGTCCTGCCACGGTCACCCCCGCCGGCCATGTGAATGACGCGAACCGTAGCAGATCGACGTATTGCGGTTCCTGTGCGGCGGATTATGGCGGGAAGGGGGGAGGGAAGGCACCGGCGGGCCGCCGGCAGCGGCGCGCGCTGCGCCTCGTGCCTCGGGACTTAGGCGGGCTCAGCCGCGCGGAGGAGGCGCTTGGCAGGAGGGGGCGGCGTAAACACCAGGAAGATCGTCCCCGCGCCCGCCAGCAGCGCCAGCGCCGCGAAGCCGAACTCGTAGTTCCCGGTGATGTCGTAGGACAGCCCGGCCAGCACCGGCCCGGCCACGGAGCCCACGGTCACGGCCATCGACGACAATCCCATGATCGTGCCGAACGAGCGCGCGCCGAAGTACTCGGCCCGCATCGCGACGATCACCGGCACCCGCGCGCCCCAGGCCGCGCCGTTGAGCAGCGCGAAAGCCGCCACGGTCCACAGCGTGGTGCCGAACGCGAGCAGCAGCAGCGCGACCGAGTGCATCAGCATCGCCACCATGATCACGTTGCGGGACCCCACGCGGTCGCTGAGCACACCGGCCAGCGGCCGCGCGATGAAGTTCGTCGTCGTCTGCAGCATCAGCATGGCGGCGGCGGTCGTCAGCGAGACGCCGAACGTCTCGACGACGTGCGCGGTGTAGTGCACCTGCGTGACCGACACGACGAGCACCGACGCCGCGTGCGCCATCGAGATGAACCAGAACGCGCGCGTGCGCAGCGCCTGCGCGGCAGTAAAGTTGACCTCACCCCCGCGCGCGTGGTCGCCCTCGCCTGCCTGGAGCGTGCCGTCGTCGGGTGCGGCGGGTGGGTCGCCGTCGGGCAGCAGGCCGTACTGCTCGGGCCGGTGCCGTACGAGCTGCGCGGCGGCGAGCCCGGCCACCAGCACGATCACGCCGGAGGCGTTCGCGACGTCGCGCCAGCCCCACGTCTCGAGCGCGCGCACGACGAGCGGCAGCGCGTACCCGCCGATCGGGTTGCCGAGCAGCGCGATGCCCATGGCAAGCGAGCGCTGCCGCACGAACCAGTTGACGACGGCCGTCGTGATCGCGAGAAAGCCGGCCATCGAGGCGCCGACCGACATGATCAGGAACGTCGCGTAGAACTCGAACACGGTGTCGATGCGCGCGAACAGGAAAAACCCGGCGCCGAACAGCACGAAGCCCGCGCGCATCACCGCCCGCGGGCCGAAGCGGTCCAGCAGCCAGCCTTCGATCGGGCCGAGCAGCCCATCCTCGACGCGTGCGAGCGAGAAGGCGCCCGAGAGCGTCGTGCGACTCCAGCCGAACTCCTTACCGAGCAGCACGACGTACGTGCCGAACGCCTGCTGCAACAGCCCGGAACCGATCGCCTGCGTGGCCGCTCCCGCGCCAACGATCCACCAGCCGTAGAAGGGGCGCCGCAATGTCCGCCGCAATGCGTATCCCCTCGGCTCGCAACGCGCGGGACCGCGTCGGGCGTGCGGCGCACTCTACACCGGGCCGTCGTAGCGGTCACACCTCGGCGGGCGCCCGGAGGCGCTCAAGCACGGCGGGCCGCGCGCTCCCCGCAGCTATACTGGGCACAGCGCCCCCGTACCAGCACCGCACCCGCCCGGCATGGCCGTGAGACGCTTGGCATCCCGTGAGACGAGGTCTGCGTGACCGGCCTCAACAGGCGCCGGCTCGGCCGCACCGGCCTCATAGTGGCGGAGCTCGGCCTCGGCGCGATGGACACGCCGGAGTCGCCCGAGGGCCCCGCGACGCTCACGACCGCGCTCGCGCTGGGCATCGACTTCGTCGACACCGCGCGGGAGTACGCGGGCAGCGAGTTCCTGATTGGGCAGGTCGTGCGCGCGCGTGGCAGCGCAGACTTCCACATCGCCACCAAGACGTTTAGCCACACGCTCGACGGCAGCCAGCGTGACGTCGACCGCTCGCTGAGCATCCTCGGCGTCGACAGCGTGGCGTTGTATCAGCTGCACGACATCTCGACGCGGGAGGCGTGGGACCGCGCGATGCGCGACGACGACGGAGCACTGGCCGGCCTGCGCATCGCGCAGTACCGCGGCCTCGTCCGCTACATCGGCATGTCTTCGCACAGCCTCGACGTGCTGCGGCTCGCGATCGAGAGCGGCCAGTTCGACACGGTGATGCTCGAGTATTCGGCGTTTTTCCCGCAGACGGCGCCGCTGATCGAGCTCGCCGCCGCGCACGATGTCGGCGTGATCGTGATGCGCCCCCTCGGCGGCTCGGGGCGCACGAGCGAGCTGCGCGGGCGCATCGCCGCAGGGTACGCAGGGCCGCTCACACCCGCGAACCTGCTGCGCTACGTGCTCTCGCACCCCGGCGTCTCGGTCGCGATCCCGGGCGCACGCCAGCCCTCGCGCATCATCGAGAACGTCGCCACAGCCGCGGACTACACGCCGCTCGACGCGCCCGAGCGCCGCGCGCTCGAAGCGGCGACCGCAGAGCTGGACTAGCCGCCGGCAGCGCCGTCCCGGAAACGACGAGAAGGCGCGGCTAGAACAGGGCGAGCGGATTGACCGGCGAGCCTGTGCCGCCGCGCACCACGAGCGGCGCGACCACCAACAAGAACTCCCAGCGCCCGAGCTCCGCACACGTGGCAGCCAGCGCGTCAAGGTCCGCGTTGTCGAGCAGCGGCATGCCGAGGTACGGGATCGCGATCTCGTGGATCGGCATCGCGACGGGACGTCCCGCGCCGAAGCGGAGGGTGCCGGGATACTCCTGCTCGCCCGCGTCGAGCAGGTCCCACGCGAGCAGCGCGGCGTCCGTCGCGTGCAAGAATTCGAGCGCCGACGCGTGCACGCCCGGCATGCGCCCGATCTCCCCGTTGCCGAAGTCCGGCGTCGCCGCGTACCAGGCGGTGGCGCCGGAGCGCACGATCACGGCGTCACCCGCATGCGCCTCGACGCCCTGCGCCGATGCGATGTCGCGCAGCTCCCAGCCATGCACCGGGTCCGCCAGCGTCACGTGCGGCGTGCCGCGGAAGCGTGGCACGTCGTACAGCACGCCACGCGTGACGATGCCGTCCGCGTACGCGGACACGTCGCCACTCAGTGCGCCGTCGGGCGTAACGTCCGAGGCCGGGCGGCCGTTGTACAGTTGGCCCGCCGCGTCCGTGAAGATATGGCACAGCGCGTCGAGGTGCGTGACGGTCCAGCCGTGGAAGTTGATGGTGAGCTCGTCGCTCGAGCTCGACTCCCCGATGCGCATCGTCTGCTCGAACCCCGAGGACAGCTGCGCTCGCGCCGGCCCCCGGAACGGCACCGCGAGCGAGACGGCGCGCCCCTCGTGCACGAGGCGCGTGGCCGCGACGCGCACCTCGGGCGTGATGTGGTTCAGCGTGCCCAGTCGGTCGTCCGGCCCCCAGCGGCCCCAGTTGCTGAAGCGCTGACGGTACGCGGCGTACTCGTTGACAGTCGGTGGTCTGCGATCCGCAAGTGACATCGACGGCCCCCCTCACTAAGCGCGAGCCTACCGCGCCGGGGCGTGCGTCGCTCGCCGGTCGGCTTCCCCGGGGGCAGCAGCTCGACGTAGCCTCGTCGACACTGGGCCGAAACGCAGCGTTCATGTGCACGCAACGGCAGCGTAACGCGCGGCCCATAGCCTCCCCCGCGCCGAGCGCGTGGGTGCAACGAAAAAGCCCGAGAGGATACAACCTCCCGGGCTTTTGTCCCGCCGTGCCCCTGCCCCCGTTGGGCAGGTCGCCGCTCTCGGACCAGCCCCCTCGCGAGCGAGGAGCGGAACCCTAGCGGCCTGCCCGCAGGCTATGGGCGCCCGATTTCGGGGTGATTGCTGCGATGTGAAGCCTGTGTTTCACGCGACGAGGCGACGAGGCGACGACGCGACGACGCGCGGCGCGCCCGTGACGCCAACAGCCCCGCGAGCGCCGAAGCGCTGCGGGGCTGATCGAAGCTGCGACACAGCTCTGTGCCGTCGCCTGACCGCGCGCGGACTAGCGGCGCGGCGAGTACGTGCGCATGCGCGACGAGCGCTGCGGCGCGCCGCCGCGCCCGCGCGCGCCGGCTGCGCCGGGCTGCGTGCTGCGCAGCGCCGGCTCCCACGCCGCGAGGTCGTCGAGGCGGTTGTCGTCCGGGCGCATCTCCTCCACGGCCACGTCGAGGCCCGCGTCGCGCTGCAGCGAGGTCACGTCCCACAGCTGCTCCGGGAGCGACAGCGTGACCACCAGCCCCTGCGCACCAGCCCGCGCGGTGCGGCCGGAGCGGTGCAGGTACGTCTTGGAGTCCTCCGGCAGGTCGAAGTGCAACACTACGTCGATGTCATCGACGTGCAGGCCGCGCGCCGCCACGTTAGTGGCGACCAGCACCGGCGAGGCCCCGGACGCGAAGTCGGCGAGGGCGCGCTCGCGCCTGCCCTGCGCCAGGCGGCCGTGAATCGCCGCCGCCTTGAGCCCCTCGCGCTCGAGCTGGTTCGCGATACGGTCGGCGCCGTGGGTGGTGCGCACGAACACCAGCGCGCGCTGCGCGCCGGCGCAGATGCGCGCGGCCACGGCCAGCTTCTCGTGATGCTGCACGCTGATGAAGCGCTGCTGGAGCGCGTCGTCGGTGGCAGCGGCGGGCGTCGCCACCTTGTGGTGCACGGGGTCGTGCTGGTAGCGGCGGACCAGCGTGCCGATCGCGCCCTCGAGCGTGGCCGAGAACAGCAGCGTCTGCGGCTGCCCCTCGATCTGCCGGAGGATGCGCTCCACCTGCGGCAAGAAGCCCATGTCGGCCATCAGGTCCGCCTCGTCGATCACGACGAACGCGACGTCGCTCAGCGACACCTCGTTGCGCTCGATGAGGTCGTTGAGGCGGCCGGGCGTCGCGATCACGATGTCGACGCCGGCCTGCAGCGCGTTGATCTGGCGCCCCATCGAGACGCCACCGTAGATTGCGGCGAGCCACAGCCCGCGGCGAGCGGCGAGCGGCGCGAGCGCCTCCGCGACCTGGTTCGCGAGCTCGCGCGTCGGCACGAGCACGAGCGAGCGCGGGTGGCGGCGGCGCGCCGTGCTGGTACGCTCCACCAGCGGCAACCCGAACGCCAGCGTCTTGCCGGAGCCGGTCTGCGCCTGCCCGCAGACGTCCCGGCCTGCCAGCGCATCGGGGATCGTCACGGTCTGGATCGGAAACGGCACCGCAATACCGGCCGCGGCGAGCACCGCTGCGAGGTCGGGCGACACACCGAGCTCCTCGAACGTGGGGTACGACGCCGCGCGCGGCCCGCGACCAGCCGCGCGGCTCGGCAGTGCCGAGTCGGTAGCGAGGTCGGAGTCCAGGTCGGACTCGAGGTCAGCGGGGTCGAAGTCGAGGTCGGGGCGGATGGCGTCAGCAGCAGGTTCGTCCGGCGTCAGTGTGGGCGCATTACGCGCGAGAAAACGCACTCGGAGGGTCTCCATTCGAGATGAGGCTGATCGGGATAGAGCAGGAGCCGGCGCGTGGAGGCGGCGTCCCCTTGGGGCAGTAGAACACCCGACAGCCGGCAGATGTTCGTCGCTCGTTGTGCCGCCCAGGGTGATCGCCGAGTGCCAGCCACTCGGATCCGTTCAGCGGGCCGCTCCTCGCGCTCACGCGTGTGCGTCGAGCGCCAACGAGAAAGGAGCCCCGCTGCAGCCCCGCCCATTCGATACGACGCATCGCGTGGAAAGTGCCTGTAGTTACGTTAGCACCGATTCGTCGCTTGGGACACCGGGG
>SHYP01000006.1 GCA_009692725.1 Dehalococcoidia bacterium | reverse complement strand
GCGGCTGCGCGGGCGCGGGCCGCGGCGGGGCGGGGCGCGCCGCTCGCGCGGCGGGCGCCGGCCCGGGGGGCGGCGCTGCGGCGGCGACCGGCTCGGGCGCGACGACGACGCTTGCGAACGCGATCTCGGCGGGCAGCGCGTCGTACGGGTCGCCCGCGAAGTCGACGGCGCCGAGCGTACGCAGCGCGGCCACGAGCGCCGGGGCGCTCGCCTGCGCGGCCAGCGGCTGCAGCTCGCTCGCCAGCACCTCGGGCAGCGCGCGCAGGTCGACGGCGCCGGCCTTGAGCAACAGCAGCTGGCGCAGCGCGCCGACGGCCTCGCGGACGAACGCGCGCAGCTCGAGCCCGTCGTCACGCGCGGCGGCCAGCACGGCGAGCCCCGCACCGAGGTCGCGCGTGACCACGGCGCGCGCGAGGTCGATGGTGCGGCGGTCGCCGACGAGTCCGAGCCCGCGCTGCACCGCCTCCACGTCGAGCGCGGGGCCGTGGTACGCGACGAGCTGGTCGAGCAGGCCGACCGCGTCGCGCAGCGAGCCGGTGGCCTGGCGCGCGATCAGCTCGAGCGCCGCTGGAGGCACGTCGAAGCCCTCGCCGGCGGCGATCGTCTGCAGTCGCGCGACGACATCGACGAGCGCGATGCGCCGGAAGTCGAAGCGCTGGCAGCGCGAGGTGATGGTGGCGGGGATGCGGTGCGGCTCGGTGGTCGCCAGCACGAAGATCACGTGCGGCGGCGGCTCCTCCAGCGTCTTGAGCAGCGCGTTGAACGCGGGGTCCGTGAGCATGTGCACCTCGTCCACGAGGTACACCTTGTAGCGAGCGACGTTGGGGGAGTAGCCGGCGGCCTCGCGGAGCGCGCGCACCTCGTCGATGCCGCGGTTGGAGGCGGCGTCGAGCTCGATGAGGTCGAGCGCGCGCCCGGCGAGGAACGCCTCGCACGAAGCGCACACGTCGCACGGCTCGCCGTCCTGCGGCGCGAGGCAGTTGACGGCCTTCGCGAGGATGCGGCCGGTGGTGGTCTTGCCGGTGCCGCGTGGCCCGGTGAAGAGGTAGGCGTGCGCGGGCGATGCACCGGCCACGGCGTGGCGCAGCGTGGTGACGATCGGGGCCTGCCCCGCGACGTCCGCGAAGCGTTGCGGACGCCACTTGCGGTAGAGGACTTCCTGGCTCACTGGCAGCTCGCGGCGTCCGGGGAGTGGTCGCGCGTCCCGGAGGAGTGTAACGGGTGGGGACGGCTCGGTCGCTGCCGGGCGCGAACCTGCGTCCGCGCCGACGGCCCTCGCTTCGCGGCCGGCACCCTCACCCCCAGCCCCTCTCCCGCGGAGCGGGCGAGGGGCTGGGGGTGAGCGGCGGTCAGTCGTCGTGGGCGCGCCCAGCGTGGATCGCGGGGCCGAGCAGCGCCTCCTCGCGCGCGCGCATCGCGGCGTCGTCCTCGGGCGTCTCGTGGTCATGGCCGAGCAGGTGCAGCAGGCCGTGCACGACCACATGCGCGAGCTCGAGCGCGGGATCGAGGCCGGCGGTCCGCGCCTGCCGCTCGATCGCGGCGAGGCTCACGGCGATGTCGCCGAGGTAGCGCGGCTCGCCGGGAGGCGTCGGGAACGCGTCGCCCTCCTCCGCGGGGAACGAAAGCACGTCGGTCGGCTCATCGAGGCCGCGGTGGTCGCGGTTCAGCGCACGCAGGCGCTCGTCGGTGGCGAGCAGCACGGTCACGGCCGCGCCGGCGCGCACGGCCTCGGCAGCGAGCAGCGCCTCGGCCGCGGTCGCGAGGCGCGCGAGGTCGACGGCGGCGAGCTCGGCGGCGGGCAGCGCGTCGTCGGGCTCGATGGTGATGTCGTACGGCAGCGGGACGCCTCGCTTCTTCGTAGGTAACGGTAATGCTTGCGTTGCTTATTAACGCTTGCTACAGCAACAACACAGGAAGCGAAGATGAAGGAGGCCGCAGTGGCTTCGGACGATTACCTCCAGGTGCTCCGGGAGCGCGCGGCGAGTCTCGTCGAGAGTCTGAGTCGCAAGAAGAGCGAAGTTGCCACGATGGAGCGGGAAATCCAGCACTTGGGAGCCTTGATTCGCGCAGTCGACGGGGGGGAAGACGACATGGGCTTAGCACGCCGGATCGCCATCGATCGAGTCCTCAGCGGATCCGGTCGGACACTTTTCAAGGCGAGAAGCATTTCGTTACGACGCACCGGGGCATGCTCCTCGACCTCACGGCGCTCCTATACCGGCTGGGGGTACCGGACTTCGAGCGCGTGCTGATCCTGCGCGGCCGCAGCCGCCCGTACTTCTCCGTTAACGCTAGTGATCTTCACGACCCCGGCGAGGTCCGAGGCAGTGGCCTCCACGCTGAGACGAACATGAGCTCTGAGCGGGCTCGGAATATCGCGTATCGGGTGATCCGAATCCTCGGCTTCCCCGACAGCGATCTCGAGATCGATTGGCAGCCGTCGTAGGCCGGGGCGCTACGCGAGCGCCGCGGCGGCGCTGCGCGCGGCGTCGATCAGCGGGGTGGGCACGAGGCCGAAGAAGATGACGCCGATGGCCGCCGCGGCGAGCACGGCGTTCGTGGTGGCGGGCGGCTGGAACGGCGTGGGGTCCAGCGGCTCGTCAAGCAGGATCGTGCGCGCCCAGCGCAGGTAGTAGTACGCGGAGAGCGCGGTGTTGAAGACGGCGACGACGACGAGCCAGACGAGCCATTGCTCGCCGCCCTGCACGGCGCTGTTGAACACGTACAGCTTCGCGAGGAAGCCCGCCGTCGGCGGCAGGCCGGTAAGCGAGAGCAAGCAGAGCACGAGCACAATCGCCAGGCCGGGCGAGCGGCGCAGCAGGCCGGCGTAGTCGCGCAGCTCGTCGGACCCCACGCGCGCGCCGACGGCGATCACCGCGATAAACGCGCCGAGGTTCGTCGCGGCGTACGTGCCGAGGAAGAACAGCACGCCGGCGGCCCCGAGCGTGCCGCCTGCCGCGACGGCGGCGAGCCCCACCGCGATGTTGCCGGCCTGCGCGATCGATGAGTAGCCGAGCAGGCGCTTCACGTCGGTCTGCTGGATTGCGGCGAGGTTGCCGAGCGTCATCGAGGCTGCCGCGAGCACGCCGAAGAGCTTCGCCCAGTCGGCGGAGACGGGCGTGTCACCGCCGCCAAAGCCGGTGTAGAACAGCCGCAGCGCAATCGCGAAGCCGGCTGCCTTCGACGCCGCGGACAGGAAGGCGGTGACCGGAGTGGCCGCGCCCTGGTATACGTCCGGCACCCAGGCGTGGAACGGCACGATCGCCATCTTGAAGCCGACGCCCGCGGCGATCAGCACGAACGAGACGATCACGGCGAGCCGCGTCTCGTCGCCCGTCTCGACGATCGCGAGCGAGATGTCGTCGAGCGAGGTGCTGCCGGCAATGCCGAACAGCAGCACGAAGCCGTACAGCAGCACCGCCGCGGCGACCGCGCCGGTGAGCAGGTACTTCAGCCCGGCCTCCGAGGCGCGAGCGTCGCGGCCGAGGCCGACGAGCACGTATTGCGCGACCGACGTGGTCTCCAGCGCGACGAAGATCGCGATCAGGTCGCGCGCCTGCGCGAGCAGCAGCATCGAGGCGGTCGAGGCGAGCAGCAGCGCGTAGAACTCGCCACGCTGCTCGACGCGATCGAGGCCCGCTTCGCCCGCGAACACGACGGCGGCCGCGATCACGATCAGCAGCAGCGCGACGTAGAGCGTGAAGCGATCCACGCCGACGGCCCCGCCGAACGCCTCGCCGGTGGTGTCGGCGGCGGTCTGGCCGGCCGCGTAGAGCGCGGCGACCCCGAGCGCGAGCAGCGCCAGCGGCCGCACGCGCGCGCGGCGGCCAGTGATGAGGTCCGCGAGCAGCACGATGGCTGCGCCGGCCAGCAGCACCGTTGCGGGGCCGATGACGTCGAAGTGGTCGAGCGTGTTCACGCGGCGGGGCCCCTCAGAATCGCGGCCAGCGGCTCCACGCCCTGCACCACGACGTCGCTCAGCACACGGGGGTAGACGCCGACGATAAGCACGAGCGCGAGCATGCCCGCGACAGCGGTGCGCTCCCACCACGCGTCGAAGTCCGGCAGCGCTGCCCAGCGCGCGTTAGGCGGCCCCATGAACACGCGCTGCACCGTCCACAGCACGTAGCCGGCGGCCAGCACCACGCCGAAGACCGCGGCGATCGTCGCGGCAGGATGCGCCTGGAACGCGCCGAGGAACACGGTGATCTCGGCGACGAAGCCCGCGAGGCCAGGCAGCCCGAGCGCGGCAAGGCCCGCGACCACCGTCGCGACGCCGATCAGCGGCATCTGGTGCATCAGCCCGGAGAGTTCCCCGATCTGGCGCGTGTGCGCGCGGTCGTACACCAGCCCGACCATGATGAACAGCAGTCCGGTGATCAAGCCGTGCGTGACCATCTGCAGCGCGGCGCCCGAGAGCGCAACCGAGCCCATGGCCGCCACGCCGAGCAGCACGTAGCCCATGTGCGAGACGGACGAGTAGGCGATCAGCCGTTTCAGGTCGCGCTGGCGCAGCGTGAGCACAGCGCCGTAGACGACGGAGACGGCGGCGAGCACGGCGAGCACGACGCGCGCGTCGTGCGCCTGCTCCGGCAGCAGCGGCAGCGCAATGCGCAGGATGCCATAGCCGCCCATCTTCAGCAGCACGCCCGCGAGCATCACCGACACCGCCGTCGGCGCGTCGGTGTGCGCGTCCGGCAGCCACGTATGCAGCGGCACGATCGGCAGCTTGACGAGGAACGCGGCGATCACGAACCAGAACACGGCCTGGAGCGGCAGCAGCGTCTCGCTCGGCGGCTGCGCGGTCAGCTGCTCGATGTCGAACGTGCCCGCGGCGAGGCCGAGCACGAGGAAGCCGACGAGCATCAGGGCGGAGCCGCTGATCGTGTACAGCAGGAACTTCATCGCGCTGTACTCGCGCCGGCCCGAGCCCCAGATGCTGATCAGCAGGTACATCGGCACCAGCTCGAGCTCCCAGAACAGGAAGAACTGGATGAGGTCGAGCGACGTGAACACGCCGGCGACTGCCGTCTCCAGCACCAGCAGCCACGCGAAGTACTCGCGCGCGCGCAGCGTGACGTTGAACGACACGAGCACCGAGGCGAGCGAGAGGATACCGAGCAGCAGCACGAGCGGCGCCGAAAGGCCGTCGACGCCCACGATGTACTGCACGGAGAACCCGGCGTCGCCGGCGCGAATCCACTCGAAGCGGTCGACGAACTGGTAGCCGGCCGCGTCGCGGTCGAAGCGCACGAAGATGGCGAGGCTGAGCCCGCACGCCAGCGCGGACACGAACAGCGCGATCCACTTCGCCTCGTGCTCGCGCGCGCGCGGCAGGAACGCGACCAGCAGTACGCCGACAAGCGGGAGCAGCAAGAACGTCGTCAGCATCTAGCGCTCCAGCACGTTTCCGCTGACCACGAGCAACACTACGATCGCGACCACGGCGCCAGCGAGCAGCAGCGAGCTGTACGCCTGCTGCTGTCCCACGGTCGAGCGCCGCAGCAGGTCCCCGCCGAGGCGCGCCGCGCGGCCAAGCCCGTTCACGACGCCGTCGATGGCGTACATGTCGATGAGCTCGAGCGCGCGGCCGATGCCGCCGTACAGCACGCGCCGCACGAGGATGTCCTCCGCGAGCACGTCCATGTAGTACTTCTGCTCGACGATGCGCGGGAGCGGGCCGAGCCGGGCGCGCAGCGCCTCGGGCCGGGGCATGCGCGCGAGGTAGATGGCGAGGCCGGCGCCGATGCCGAGCAGCGCGGCGAGCGTGCCGGTCACCACGACCACCGCCTCCGGTTCCGGTTTGCCGTGGCGCAGCGCTATCGGGAGCGCACCCTCGATCAGCTCGCCGAAGCCACCGCCGACGTTCGTCCAGCCGATGAAGATCGCGGGCACGGCGAGGATCACGAGCGGTACCCACATCGCGAGCGGCGATTCCTGCGGGCCGTGACTCGCGCTGCTGCCGTGCGCCGACGGCGCGCCGCCGCGGTAGCTGCCGAGGAACGTGAGCACGATCACGCGTGTCATGTACAGCGCGGTCATGAACGCGACGGCCGCGGCGACGAGGAACAGGAAGCGATTGTGGTTCCACGCGTCGAGCAGGATCTCGTCCTTGCTCCAGAAGCCCGAGGTGAGCGGGAAGCCCGCGAGCGACAGTGCGCCGAGCACGAACGTCACGAACGTGATCGGCATCGCGCCGCGCAGACCGCCCATTTGCCGCATGTCGAAGGTGCCGGTCGCGTGGTTTACGGAGCCGGAACCAAGGAACAGCAGCGCCTTGAAGAACGCGTGCGTGAACAGGTGAAAGATCGCCGCCACGTACCCGCCGAGGCCGAGCGCGAGCACCATGTAGCCGAGCTGCGAGATCGTCGAGTACGCAAGCACGCGCTTGATGTCCGTCGCGGCGATCGCCATCGTCGCGGCGAGCAGCGCGGTGAGGCCACCGGTGTATGCGATGATCGTATGCACCTCGGCGGGGGCGGCCTCGATGGCCGGGAAGAAGCGCGCGAGCAGGTACACGCCGGCGGCCACCATCGTCGCGGCGTGGATGAGCGCGGAGACGGGCGTCGGGCCTTCCATCGCGTCGGGCAGCCAGATGTGCAGGGGGAACTGCGCGGACTTGCCGACGGCCCCGGCGAACAGCCCGAGCGTGAAGCCGGCGAGCACCGCGCCCGACAGCAGCTCGGCGTGCTCGTTGATCGCCGCGATGTCGAGCTCGCCGGTCTTCGACCAGATCAGCAGCAGCCCCAGCAGGAAACCGAAGTCGCCGAAGCGCGTGACGATGAACGCTTTCTTCGCCGCTGCGGCCGCGGCGGGCCGATCGAACCAGAAGCCCACGAGCAGGTACGAGCTGAGGCCGACCAGCTCCCAGAACACGAACAGCTGCAGCAGGTTGCCGGCCAACACGAGGCCCAACATCGCCGACGTGAACAGCGCCATGTAGGCGAAGTAGCGCGCGTAGCCGCCGTCGCCGTGCATGTACGCCGTGGAGTAGACCTGCACGAGCAGCGCGACGCTCGTCACCACGACGAGCATAACGGCCGTCAGCCCGTCGAGGTGGATGCTCACGGCGAAGTGGAAGTCCGCGATCGTCATCCAGTCGTGGCTGCCGAAGCCGATCGCCTCGCCGTGCGCGTCCGAGACGCTCGACAGCGCCCACAGCGAGAGCAGCCACGCGACGCCGATCGCGGCGATCACGAGCCGTCCGGCGTCGCGCGGGCGGCCGCGCAGCAGCGCGGCCACCACCACGAACGCGGTCAGCGGCGCGAAGTAGATCGTCCAGGCGGCGGCTTCGGGGAATTCAGGCATCAGATCTTGTTCAGCACTTCGCGCGCCACGTGCGTCTTGCCGTCCGGCACCCAGATCTCGCGCGCCTCACTCATCGCGCCGAGCTCGAGCGGCGGGACCACGCGCACGGCAAGCGCTTCGGTATTGAAGAGCTCCCTCCAGATCGTGGCGGCGTAACCGTCCGGGACCTCCATGAACTTCACCCACATCGCGTGTTCGTCGTTTCCGTGCGCTACCAGCGCATCAGCGTGATGCGATCGAGCTCGATGGTCTCGCGGTGGCGGTACACGAGCACTGCCATGGCGAGCGCGACGGCCGCCTCGGCGGCGGCGACGGTGAGCACGAACACGACGAACACGTGGCCCGCGAGCGGCGCGTCGCCGGGCGCGAACGCCGAGCCGAAGCGTGAGAACGCGAGCAGCGCGAGGTTGGCCGCGTTCAGCATCAGCTCGATGCCCATCAGCACGGCGATAGCGTTGCGCTTGGCCAGCGCGACGGCGATGCCGATGCCGAAGACGATGCCGGAGATCGCGAGATAGTGGGCGAGCGTGACGCTGAGGCTCATCGCTCGCTGTCTTCCCGTACGAGCGCGATCGCGCCGATCAGCGCGACGAGCAGCAGCGCAGAGGCGAGCTGGAACGCGAAGGCGTAGCGATCGATGAGTGAGCGGCCAATCGCCGCGATCGTGTCGTCGAAGGCGCGCTCGGCCAGCGCCGCGCCGCGCAGCTCGGGCCAGTCGACGTCGACCGCGATGAACATCAGCAGCAGCGCGAACGCGCCGCCGATGGCGAGCCCCGGCAGCGCGAACAGCGAGTTGCCGTTGTCTCGCGAGGCCAGCGGCGTGAGCATCACCGCGAACACGAGCAGCACGGAGATCGCGCCCGCATAGATGAGGATCTGCGCCATCGCGATGAAGTCGGCCGAGAGCGTGAGGAAGAGCCCGGCCATGCCCATGAACGACAGCACGAGCGCGAGCACTGCGTGCAGCAGGTTGCGCGCGACGAACACCAGCGCCGCGCTGCTCACGGTGAGCCCCGCGAGCGCCCAGAAGCCGATGATCACGCCGGTGGATTCCATGCGCCCCTGCCCTACCGCGTCCGCATGCGTTCGGCGGCCTCGATACCGCCGACGCCGGTGGTGAGCATGGGGCGCAGCAGCGGCTCGCGCTCTGGCGCGTAGCCGAGGAAGCGCGCCCAGCCGCGCACGGCGACCACCGTGAACAGCCCGTTAACGAGGATGAACCCACCGAACGCGACGATGCCCTCCCCCTCCCAGCGCCGGAGCAGCGCGGCCTCCACGGCGACGAGCGCGAGCTGCACGAGGGAGAGCGGGATCAGGTACTTCCACGCGAACGCCATCAGCTGGTCCAGGCGGAAGCGCGGCAACGTGCCGCGCAGCCAGACGAGCACGAAGTAGACCGCGCTCACCTTGGCCGCGAACACCAGGTACGGCGGCACCCACTCCTGCAGTCCAAACAGCGACCAGCCGCCGAGGAACAGCGCCGCGACCAGCGCCGAGACCGCGACGGCGTTCCCGAGCTCGACGGCGTAGAACAGGCCGAATTTCATGCCGGAGTACTCGGTGTGAAAGCCCGCGACGATCTCGGACTCCGCCTCAGCGATGTCATTCGGTGTGCGGTTCAGCTCGGCTGTGGAGGAGAAGAAGAACGTGAACAACGTGAGCGGCAGCAGCATGCCGACCCAGACGTTGTGCACCGATTGCCACTCGACGATGGCGGAGAGCCGCGCGGTGCCGGTGAGCACGACGACCGTGAGCAATGACAGCGCGAGCGGGATCTCGTACGAGATCATCATCGCGACGGTGCGCATCGCGCCCAGCAGCGCGTAGTGGTTGTTGGACGACCAGCCGGCCATGAAGATCGCGAGCGTCGCCAGCGAGCCGATCGCGACGAGGTAGAGCGCGCCGACATTGGTGTCGAGGTACGTCATGTGCGGCGCCCACGGGATCGGCGCCCACACCAGCAGACCGGGGATGAACACGAGCACGGGCGGCAGGAAGAACATGAAGCGGTCTGCGCCGACGGGAATGAGCGTCTCTTTCTGGATCAGCTTGATCGCGTCCGCGACGGGCTGCAGCAGCCCGAACGGGCCGACGCGGTTGGGGCCGCGACGCACCTGGATGCGCCCGATCAGGCGTCGCTCGACCCAGATCAGCGCGAGCAGCACGCCGCCGACGAAGCTCAGGATGCCCGTCGCGCCCAGCAGTGCGGTGACGATGTAGGACAGCCACGTGGTGCTTCGCAGCAGGTCCGTGAGCCAGCCCGGCTGATCCGCGGTCTGCTCGTCCAGCCATTCACGCAGCTGCTGCACGCCCAGGCCGAGGTCGCGGAAGTCGTACCACTCGCCGTCGAGCGCGCCGCTGATCACGAGCGCAGCGATCGCCACGTTCAGCGCGACGAACACGACGAGCGCGAGGGCACCCCCGGCGAGCGCGCGTGGCGCGAGCCGCACGCGCAGGCGGATCGGATCGAGCGCGGCGCTCATCGGTCGATCTCTCCGACGACGATGTCGAGCGAGCCGAGCGTGACGATCGCGTCCGGCAGCGAGCTGCCAACGGCCATCTCCCGCAGCAGCGAGAGGTTGATCAGCGACGGCGCGCGGATGTGAAAGCGGTACGGCGCGGGCCCACCGTCCGAAACGACGTAGAAGCCGAGCTCGCCGCGCGGGCCTTCGACACGGGCGTATGCCTCGCCCGGGTCCGGGCGCAGCGCGAGCGGGATCTCGGTCTTGTGCGCGCCGGACGGCATCCCGTCGAGCGCCTGGCGGATGATGCGCACGGATTGGCGCATCTCCTCCAGCCGCACGAGGAAGCGATCGTAGCAGTCGCCGGTGTGCCCCACCGGGATCTCGAAGTCGAAGCGATCGTACGCGCAGTACGGCTCCGCCTTACGCAGGTCCCACGGCACGCCCGAGGCGCGCAGCACGGGCCCGGTGATCGACGCGTTGATCGCTTCGGCGGCGGAGAGCACGCCAATGTTGCGCGAGCGAGCGAGCAGGATCTCATTATCGACGAGCAGCTCCGTGTACTCCGCGATGCGGTCCGGCAGCTCGGCGATCAGCGCGTCGACGGCGGGGTAGAACTCGGCGGGGGGCTCGAAGGCGACGCCGCCGATGCGCATGTAGTTCGTGGTCAGGCGCGCGCCACAGGTCATCTCGAACAGGTCGAGGATCTTCTCGCGCTCGCGGAACATGTACATCAACGGGGTCTGCCAGGCGCCCGCATCGTTGATGAAGGTGCCGTTGGCCATCGAGTGGCTGGCGATGCGCTGGAGCTCCGCGAAGATCACGCGCAGGTACGACGCACGCTCCGGCACCTCGACGCCCGCGAGCAGCTCGACGGCCAGGCAGTAGCCGAGGTTGTTCGACATCGCAGCGAGGTAGTCCGTGCGGTCGGTGAAGGGGATGTTCTGGGTGTAGGTACGCTCCTCCGCGAGCTTCTCCATCGAACGGTGCAGGTAGCCGACGACCATGTCGACGTCTGTCAGGCGCTCGCCGTCCATGACCACGCGCAGGCGGAACACGCCGTGCGTGGACGGATGCTGCGGCCCGATGTTGAGGACGTACGGGTCGCTGGCGGTGGTCATCGCTGCTGCCGCCCTGCCGCCTCGAAGGGGAACCCGGGCAGCCCCGGGTGGTGCCCGCCGATCTGCAGGAAGTCCTTGCGCAGCGGGAAGCCGGGGTAGCCCTCCCACAGGAACAGGCGGCGGAGGTCCGGGTGGCCCGTGAAGCGGACGCCCATCAGGTCGAAGACCTCGCGCTCTTGCAGCAGCGCGCCGCGGTAGACCGGGTAGCAGCTCGGCAGCTCCGGCTCGATGTAATCGTCGACGCGGGCGTGCAGGACGATCTGGTGGTTCCGGTCGAGCGACTGCAGGTGGTACACGATCTCGAAGTGGTCGTAGCGGTCGACGCCGCAGAGGTTCGACAGCTGCGCGGCGTCGAGCGCGGGGTCGTCGCGGAGCCAGCGCAGCGCGTCGACGATGCTGCTGGCGGCGACGTCCACCCACTCGCTGTTCGCACCGGCGACGGCCGCCGGGAGCGCGGCGCTCAGTCGCGCCGCCACGTCGTGCCCAGCGAGCTGGCGCGGGCCGCGCGGCACTAGCGCCACTCCAGCGCGCCGCGCCGCCACGCGTAGCCGAGCCCGAGCGCGAGCACGCCGACGAACAGCACGGCCTCGAAGTACGCCGACCAGGCGAGGTCCGCAAACACCGTGGCCCACGGGAAGAGGAACACCACCTCGACATCGAAGATCACGAACGCCAGCGCGACCATGTAATAGCGGGCGTTGAAGCGGCCCCACGAACTGCCCTCGGCCTCGACGCCGCACTCGTAGGTCGCGCGCTTGATCGGGTCGGGGTGCTCCGGCCGCAGCCGCAGCCGGTAGAAGAGGTACGAAACGGCCAGCGGGATGGCGGGAAACAGCAGCGCGAAGCCGAGCAACACGCCCACACGCCCGAACTGCTCAGGGATCACGCTGCGTCCCCCCGTGGCAGGCTGCGGTGTGGCGTGCCGGGACGGTTGTAGCACGGGCCTCTACTGGCCGCAACGAATCCAGGTCGGGGGCGGTAACGGTGGAGCAGCGGCTGGTGCGCGGCCGCGGATCAGTCCTCGGCACCCAGGACCTCGGCGCGATGGACTTCCATCAGCTGGAAGTCGTGGCCGTCGCGATGCACGGCGCGCACGAACCGGAAGCCGGCGCGGGTAAAGGCGGCCTGGGCGCGGTGGTTCCACGACAGCGTATGCAGGTACACGCGCTGCAGGCCCCGCTCGCGGAAGAGGTAGAGCAGCATGGTGGCGACGGCGTCCGTGCCGAAGCCGCGCGACCAGTAGTCGCGGTCGCCGATGGTGATGCCCAGCTCGGCCTCCTGCCGGACCGCGTCGTAGCCGTAATACATCACGTTACCGATGTGCCGCCCGCTCTCGCTGTCCTCGATGGCGAACGAGCGACGGTACGTCGAGGGCGACTGCAGCTCGTCGCTCAGCGTGGCCGCGAAGGCGCGAAAGGATATCGAGATGGGGCGCGCGGCGTCGTAGGCGGCGAGCTCGGGGTCGCGCCGCCACTCGTAGTCGCGCCGGGCGTCGTCCGGCTGCTTCTCGCGCAGCGTCACGAGCTGGCCGGTCGCGAAGACGGTGGGTTTGGTGCTGGTCACGTGGCGGCATCCGCGTTGTCTGGCACCGGGCTGCCTGGCGCCAGGCCGTCTGCCACTGCGTGGTCGAGGGCGGGTGCGCGCTGAGCGACGCGGTGCTCCGGCGCGGTGTCAGCGCCGGCGGCCGCGATCAGCGTCGCAGCACGCTCGACGATGGAGCGCTCGTTCGCGTACGACATGCGCGCGGTCGCCTCCCGGATGTCGATCCACGTCACCAGATCGTACTCCCCGTCGTGCAGCGTGAGGTCACCGCCGACCGGCTGCATCAGGAAGTGATGCACCACCTTGCGCACGCGCACGCCCTCCTGTGGGAGCGCGAACCAGTAGCGAACGCTGCCGATGCGCTGCGCGATGGCGACCTCCAGGCCAGTCTCCTCGCGCACCTCGCGCAGCGCCGTCTGCTCGATGCTCTCGGCGGACTCGGGCGTGCCCTTCGGCAGCGCCCACAGCCGCTGCGCGGCCCGCCCGACCAGCACCACCTCCACGCGCGCGCCACGGCGTCGGTACACGACGCCGCCGGCGGAGGTCGCGGCGCGGACGGGCAGGCGGCGGGCGGCGGGGCGGGTCATTCGGTCACCATAGCTCGACGGCGCGCAGGCTGCGCGGGCGTGCTCCGGAGGCGCGCTGGTGCGCTCGCGGCGCGCCGTCAGTCCTCGTCGAGGCTCGCAGGGTCGAGCGAGTCGAGGCGGGCTTCGGCGAGGGCGCGGCGGGCGGCGTCGCGGAGATCGGGGTCGTGCTGGGCGATGCGGATGAGCACGGCCTCGGCCGCCTCGCCCGCGATCTCGCCCAGCGCGGCGACAGCCGCGAGGCGCACCTCTTCCTCGGCGTCGTCCGCGAGCTCGGCGAGCGGAGGCACGGCGTCCTCGAGCAGCAGCTGACCCGCGGCAGTGGCCGCCGCGGCGCGCGTCTCCACGTCGTCGTCGGCGAAGTGGTGCAGCAGGATCGGCAGCCAGTCGTCCGAGGCGTGGCGGCCCATGGCGCGCACGGCGGCCAGGCGCATGCGCGCCGCGCCCACCTCGTAGTGCTCGGCGATGAGCTCAGCGACCCACTCGTCGGAGTGAGCGCCCAGCGCCTCGAGGGCGCGCCCGCGCACCTCGTCCTCCTCCGACGCGTCTTCGACGGTGTCGCGCAACGTCTCCGCCAGGTGCTCGGCGGCGTCCTCCGACAGCAGCCCGAACTCCATGGTGACGACGAACTGGCCGAGCACCGTGGCCGTCTCGCCGCGTACGCTCGCTTCGCTGTCAGTGCGCAGGAGGTCGGTGAGCAGGCGCATGACCTCTTCGGTCTCCTGCTCCCAGAGGCCGCGCACGGCCAGGATGCGCGTAGCGGGGTCGGCGTCGCGCAGCGCGGTCAGGTGCACGCGGTGGAAGTCCAGCGTCGCGTCGTTGGTGGCGAGCTGCTCGAGCGAGGCCAGCAGCTCGCGGCGGCGCGGCGGCGCGAGCGCCGGCCACAGCGCCATCAGCGCGCGCACCGTCGTTTCGTCGGGCGAGGCGAGCGCGCCGAGGTCCTGCTGGGGGATCGGCTGCTGCGGGTCGCGGAGCGCGGCCAGCACCGCCGCGACCGCGGCGGGCGAGGGTGGCCGCGCTTCAAGCGGATCGTCGAGCGGCTGGTCGAGTGAATCGTCGCGGGCGGCGTCGTCGGTCACGCGGGGCTCCTCGGCGCTGCGGGGCGGGGGTCGCTCGCTCTCAGTGTAGCGAAGACGGCGCGCGCTCCGGCTTGGGGTCGCGCTGCAGCAGCGCGGTCACCGCCGTGAGCGGGGCGACGCCGCCGAAGAGGATGGCGTGCAGGCCCTCCGCGATGGGCAGCTCGACGCCGAGCGAGCGCGCGAGGCGCAGGGCGGCAGGCGTGGTCGCGGCGCCCTCAGCGGTCTCGCCGATCTGCTGCAACGCCTCGGCCAGCGTGCGGCCGCCCGCCAACAGCTCCCCGAGCCGGCGGTTGCGCGAGAGCGGGCTGTACGACGTGGCCACAAGGTCACCGACGCCCGCCAGCCCCTGCATCGTGAGCGGGTCCGCGCCGGCCGCGACGCTCAGCCGAGTCATCTCGGCCAGCCCGCGCGTAAGAATCGCCGCCTTGGCGTTGTCGCCGTAGCCGAACGCATCGACCATGCCGGCGGCGATCGTGATCACGTTCTTGAGCGCGCCGCCGAACTCCACGCCCACGATGTCCTCGCTCGTGTAGACGCGGAACGTCGCGCTGTGGAACGCGGCGCGCAACGCCGCCAGCGGCGCGTCGCGTGAGGCGATGACGGTGGTGCCGGGCAGTCCGGCCGCGACCTCGCGCGAGAGGTTGGGGCCGGAGAGCGCAGCGACGGGCCGCCCGGGAAGCACGCGTGCCAACAGCTGCGACATGCGCAGGCCGCTCTCGATCTCGATGCCCTTGGCCGCCGAGAGCACCGTCGCGTGCGCCGGCACCGCGCCCGCGAGCGCCGCGGCATTGGCCGCCATCGTCTGCGCGGGCACGGCGAAGCAGACGAGCTCGACACCCGCGAGCGCCGCGTGCTCGCTACGCACCCGCAGCGATTCCGGAAAGCGCACGCCGGGCAGCCGGCCCACATGCTCGCGCGCGGACTCGAGTGCCGCAGCCTCGGCAGGGGTGCGCGCGAGCAGCGTCACGTCGAGGCCGTTGCGCGCGAGCAGCACCGCGAGCGTCGTGCCCCAGGCGGTGGTGCCGACGACGGCCGCGCGGCGGATCGGCTCCGCGGTCACGTGCCGCGCGGTGCGCGCCGGACGCCGCCCTGGCCGAGCTTGGGCTCGGTGCCGGCGAGCAGCCGGCGCAGGTTCGAGCGGTGGTTCACCTCTACCGAGAGCGTGACGGCGACGCCGTACAGCACGTACGCGGGGTCCAACCGGTCGCTCGCCACCAGCGCGACGAGCGCTGCGAGGCCGACGAGCATGCCGCTCATCGACATGACCGAGACGTAGCGCGTCGCGGCGAGCACCGCCGCGCCGGTCGCGAGCACCGCGAGCGCCGCGAGCGGCGCCATCGCCACGAAGGCGCCGAACGACGTCGCCACGCCCCGGCCGCCACGGAACGCGGCGAACAGCGGCCACGTGTGCCCGACGACCGCGCCGGTGCCGCCGAGCGACGCCGCCCACGGGTCGTCCAGCAGCCAGTGGCCGACGAGCACGGGCAGCGCGCCCTTCGCGATATCGATTCCGAGCACGATGGCGGCGGCGCCGAGCCCGAGCGTGCGTAGCGTGTTCGTGAAACCGGTTTTGCCGGACCCGAACTCGCGCACGTCGACGCCCCGATAGATGCGGCCGACGAGCAGACCGGCTTGCAGCGAACCCAGCAGATAGCCGCCGAGCAGCAGCAGCGCGGGCGCGATCACGCCAGCATCTCTTGCCGCGCGATCACGTGGGCATCGCCTGCAGCGATCGAGCCTCCGTCCGCTGGCGGAAGCGCATGCGGATCGCGGTGCCCTCGAAGCCGAACGCGGCGCGCAGCCGGTTCTCCAGGTAGCGGCGGTACGAGAAGTGCAGCAGCTCCGGGTCGTTCACGAAGAACACGAACGTGGGCGGGTTGACCTCCGCCTGCGTCGCGTACAGCAGCTTCAGGCGTTTGCCGCGGATCGCGGGCGGCGCATGCTCGCTGAGCGCGCGCTGCATCAGCAGGTTGACCTCAGACGTCTGCACGCGCCGCCTGCGCACCTCGTCGATGTGCACGGCGAGCTCGAGCAGGTCGCGCACGCCCTCGCCCGTGAGCGCGGACGTGAACTGCACCGGCGCCCACGCGACGAAGTCGTACCGCCGGTCGACGGCGCGCGCGAACTCGTGGCGTGCGTCGCGGTCCTCGGCGAGGTCCCATTTGTTGACGACGAGCACCAGGCCCTTGCCCTGCTCGGCGACGTAGCCAGCGATGTGGGTGTCCTGCGCGACGGTGGGCTCGGCCTGGTCAATCAGCAGCAACACCACGTCGGCGCGGTCGATCGCCTGCTCGGCGCGCTGCACCGAGTGGCGCTCGACGCCGCGCTCGATCTTGCCGCGGCGGCGGATGCCTGCGGTGTCGACGAGCAGCAGCGAGTGGCCCTCGAAGTCGAGCGGCGTGTCGATGGCGTCACGCGTGGTGCCGGGGATGTCCGACACGATCACGCGCTCCGCGCCGAGGATCGAGTTGACGAGCGAGGACTTGCCCACGTTCGGCCGCCCGACGACGGCGATGCGCAACCGCTCCTCGCGCGGGGGCGGCGGCTCGCCGGGCACGAGTTCCACGATGCGGTCCAGCAGCTCGCCGATGCCCTGGCCGTGGTACGCGGACACGCCGAGCGGCTCGCCCAGGCCGAGCGCGTACAGCTCGACGAGCTCCGCGCGCGCGCCGGTGCGGTCGGCCTTGTTCGCCACCAGCAGCACCGGGCGCGGGCTGCGGCGCAGCAGATCGAGGATCGCCTCGTCGGCGGCGGTGATGCGTTCGTGCGCGTCGACGACGAAGAGGATGGCGTCCGCCTCGGCGATCGCCTCCAGCACCTGCTCGCGGATGCGCGGGGAGAACGGGTCCGCCTCGGGCCCCTCGACGCCGCCGGTGTCCACGACGCGGAAGCGCTGGCCGCGCCAGTCGCACCAGCCGTAGAGGCGGTCGCGGGTGGTGCCGGGCATCGGCTCGACAAGCGCCCGCCGCGTGCTCGTGAGGCGGTTGAACAGCGCGGACTTGCCCACGTTCGGGCGGCCGACGATGGCGACCAGCGGGCCGGTGGAAAGGTCGCTCATGGTCTGGCCAGCGTAACGGAGACGGAGGCTGGCTGCACTTCGCGCAGATCGATGCCGTCCGGCAGCTGCACGTTCAGGCGCACGTCGGCGGTGCCGGGGCCGAGTCCGGAGGCGTCGGCGGTGGCGCGGACGGCGCCCGGGGCGAGCGCGTTCAGCCGTGCGAGCGGGCCATCGAGCGTGATCACGACGGCACCCGGCGCTGCCCTTGCGAGCAGTCCGCTGCGCACGTTCAGCACCTCCGGCGCCACCGTGAGCGAGAGCGAGCCCACGATCGGGACGATCTGCACCTCGACGGCCACCGTGGTCAGGCCCGCCGCGCTGAGGCCGGGCGGGAGCACGACGCGCAGCGAACTGCGCACGTCGGCCTGCTGGCCGGTGATGTCCACGGGCGGCAGCTTGAGCGTATCGAGCGCCTGCAACACATCGATCGTGCCGTCGACGGCCGCGGTGGCCGGCGTGACGCGCACGCCGGCGATGCGGTAGCCCGGCGCCGGCTGGCCGGTGATCTGCGCCTGCAGCGGCAGCGTGCGCGTCAGCGAGGTGAGCGTGACGCCGATGGTGACGCGGACGGTGGACGGCCGCGCCGTAACCCCGCGCACTTCGCCGCCGCCCTCGGCGACGGGCACGAGCGCGACGGTCTCCTCGAGTCCCACCGTGAGCCCGGTCAGGTTGATCGAGGCGACCGCCTCGTTCACGAGCGCCACGAGCGTGGCGGGGCCGGAGACCTCGGCGGTGCGGCGCTCGGGCGTTGCGGCGAGCAGCTCGTGGCCGCGCGGCAGCGTGCCCAGCTGGCGCGTGCTCACCGGCACCTGCTTCGTGACGAGCTCCTCGAGGTTCACGACGACAGACGCGGGCAGCGCCTCGAGCACGCGCACGCCGCGCACCCCGACGACCTCGATGCGTACCGGCACGAACTGCTCGCGTGCGTCGCGGCCGTTCAGGTCGACGAAGGCGCGGAAGTTCGCGGCCGTGAGCTCGTCCCAGCGGTCGTCCGCGGCCGCGATCCGCACCTCGACCGCGGAGAGCTGGTTCGCCACCGCATAGCCTGCGCTCAGGTTCACGGCCTCGAGCGGGATCGCGCCTGGGAAGCGATCGACACGCGTCGGGTTCTCCGCCTCGTTGACGACGAGCCAGAGCGCGACCCCCATGACGAGCGAGAGCACGGCGAGCCCGGGCGAGCGGCGCAGATGGAAGCGCACCCGCGCCGCCAGCACGCGCGCTTGCACGAGCGCGCCCCTGACACGGTCCGGAAAGCGCGCCGGCGGCCGCCGCTCCACGGGCGGCCTCAGGACGCCCGCCGCGTGTCGCTCGGCGCGTCGCCCGGGCGGCCGGCCTCGACGCCGAGGTCCTCGAGCGCGAACAGCCGCAGCAGCTGGCGGCTCAGCCGCGGCTCGTCGAGGCCGGTGAGCATGCGCCCGTTCGAGGCGAGTGCGAGCTCGCCGCGCTCCTCGGACACCACCACCACCACGGCGTCCGTGCGTTCCGTGATGCCGAGCGCCGCGCGGTGGCGCATGCCGTGCTCGGCGGGGAGCGGCGAGTCGGACAGCGGCAGCGTGCAGCCCGCGGCGACGATGCGGTCCAGCCGCACCACCACCGCGCCGTCGTGCAACGGGCCGTTCGGCGCGAAGATGCTGCCCAGCAGCTCGCCCGACAGCTCCGCGCCCACGGGCACGCCCGTGTCGGTGACCTCGCGCAGCCCGGTCTCGCGCTCGATCACGATCAGTGCGCCGCGTTGCTGACGCGCGAGCCGCGCCGCGGCGCGCACGATCGCCTCGATCGCGTAGAGGTCCTCCTCGCGCCGCTGGTGTGACCGCAGGCCGGTGCGTCCGAGTCGCTCCAGCGCACGCCGGATTTCAGGTTGGAACACGAGCGCGAGCGCGATCACGAGGCCCGTGAGCGAGTTGCGCAACAGCCAGTTGACCACGCGCAGGTCCAGCGCGCGGCTCAGCAGCGCCGCCCCCACCAGCACGACCGCTGCGCCCCGCAGCACGGTCATCGCCGTGGTCCCGCGCAGCAGCAGCAGCAGCCAGTAGATCGACACGGAGACGAGCAGGATGTCGACGACCGCGGCGGGCGACAGCCGGTCGAACGCGTCACCGACGACGGCGGGCAGCTCCGGCACGTCGCGCGCTAGCCCGCGGCCCCCAGCAGGAGCAACAACAGCGCCTGCTGGGCGTGCACGCGGTTCTCGGCCTGATCGAAGACGACGGACCGCGGAGACTCGATCACCTCGTCCGTGATCTCCTCGCCGCGATGCGCGGGGAGGTCGTGCATGACGAGCGCGTCGGCGGGCGCGGCCGCGAGCAAGGCTGCGTCGAGACGATAGGCAGCGAACGCCTCCAACCGCTGCTTGAGCAGGTGCTCCTGGCCCATCGAGGCCCACACGTCCGTGTAGACGGCGGCGGCGTCGCGGACGGCGGCGGCGGGATCGATGAGCTGCCGCACGCTGCCGCCGCCGGGCAGCGCGGCCGCGGCCGCCAGCACCTCGGCGGGCAGCCCGTTGTCGGGGGGCGAGGCGCAGCGGAAGTGCATGCCCGCAAGCATCGCGCCGTACGCCAGCGCCGTCGCGACGTTGTTTCCTTCGCCGACGTAGGCGAGCGTGAGTCCGCGCAGCGTGCCGAAGCGCTCGCGCAGCGTGAGCAGGTCGGCGAGCGCCTGGCAGGGGTGCTCGGCGTCCGAGAGCGCGTTGACCACGGGCACGCTCGCCCAGCGCGCGTATTCCTCGAGCGTGGCCTGCGCGAACGTGCGCACGACGAGCGCCTGCACCATGCGCGAGAGCACGCGCGCGGCGTCGCGCACCGGCTCGCGCTCGCCGATGCGCGCCTCGTGCTGCGCAACCGTGATCGCGCGGCCGCCGAGCCGCCCCGCGGCGACCTCGAACGAGACGCGCGTGCGCAGCGACGGCTTGTCGAAGAGCAGCGCGATCGTCTGCCCCGCGAGCGCCGCGCCCGCGCCATCGCGCTTGATCGCCTCCGCCGTGCGCAGCAGCAGCTCCAGCTCGTCCGGCGAGCAGTCACGCAGGGACAGGAAGTCCCGACCTCGCACGTGGTACCTCGGATTCGCGGCCTGGGGATTCGCGGCTCGGGGGTATCAGTGTACACAGTATCGGCGCGGGAGGCGTTCGGCGGGCCAACCGGGCGATAGCGACCGGGAGACGCGAGCTTCCCGGCCCGCTAGTTGCAGCGCAGGTAGGCGCTGCCCCGGCGCGATGAGCACGGTGTCCGCGGAGTACGGCTGCGGCAGCGGGAAACCATCCTGCGTGATCACGCGCTGCGAGATGCCGTGCAGGTGCATCGGGTGGATCTGCAGCCCCTCGTTCATGTAGCGGATGCGGATGGTGTCGCCCTGCTTCGCCACGATGGGGGTGGTCGCGGGGAAGCCCTTGCCGTTCAGCGTGCAGCCCAGCGGTCCGTCGTTCACCACCATCAGCACGTCTTGCGTCACGTTCGGCGTGACGTTGTCCTCCACGATGAACGCGCCGAGCAAGCCCGCAGGAATCTGGTTCGCGCCGTTCATGTGCGAGTGGTACATGTGCGAGCCCGCGTTGCGCACGGTAAACTCGTACGTGTAGTCGGCGCCCGGCTTCACCAGCGGCTGTGTGATCCCCGGCACGCCGTCCTGGTCGTTCGGCACCACGAGCCCGTGGAAGTGGATCGCCGTCGACTCCGGGAGCCGGTTGTGCAACACGATGCGCACGCGGTCGCCGACGCGCACGCGGATCTGCGGCCCCGGCACCTGCTGGTTGTAGCCCATCGCCTGGCGCGTATCGCCCTGCGCCACTTCCCATTCGAACGCCGACGCGGTCAGCTCAAAGACCTTCACGTTGCCGTCCATGCGCGGTGTCATCAGCTGGTTGCCGGCGCCCGCCGTCTTCGCAGGGAACGCCTTCACACCCGCCATGTACGACTCGTCCATCTTGTCGGCCGTCATCGTGTGCGTCGCCGCGCCGGTGGGGGGCGCCGTCGCGCCGCCCTCCGTCACGGTGAGCGTCGCGCGCATGCCGGCGTCGGCGTGCCCCGGCACCGTGCACAGCAGCTTGTAGCTGCCCGCCTTGAGCGCGCCGAGTTTCAGCTCCCCAGCCGCACCCGGTCGCAGCCGCGGCGTCGCCGGCCCGCCTTCGAGCGAGAGATCGTGCTCCACGCCGCCCGTATTCTTCACCGCGAGCACGATCGGCGAGCCGCCGGGGACGTTCAGCGTCTCCGGGCGAATGAACAGGTCGCCGAGCGTGACCTCCACCTCGTGCGCGCTCGCCTCCGCGCTGCCCTCCCCGCCCGCGTCGACAAGGGCCATCGTCGACATCAAGATCGCTGCGATGGCGACGCCGAGCGCCGCCGCGATAGCTGCCTTCACGCTGCCTCCTCACGCACACCCGGCCGCCACACGGCGCGAAACCGCGACCCCCAGCCTCGGAGCTGCGGCGTTTGTGACGAAGAGCACGAGGTCACGCGGTCCGGGGACGTTCGGGCAAACACGGGGCCGCGCCCGCGTGGAGCGTGGGATACCCCCTACGGGCCCGCCCCTACCCGTCGAGCGCGAGAGTGCTGGCGCTGTCGAACAGGTGCTGGAAGTCGGCCGGCACCGCCGACGCGAGCTGGTCGTAGCCACACGCGGTGGACGGCTTGTCCGGGCGCCAGCGCATGAACGTCGACCCGTGGCGGAAGCGGTCGCCCTGCATCTGGTCGAACGCGACCTCGCACACGAGCTCCGGCCACAGCCGCACCCAGTCCGCGTCACGGCCGCCCGACCAGCGGCTCGGCGCGTCCGGCGTGCGCCCGCGCCCGAAGCCCGCCGCCGCATCCGCGGTGATGTACGCGCTGAGCACGTCGACGGGCGCGCGCCGTTGCGCCGCGGTGAAGCTCGCCGCGTGGCCGACGTGGTGCAACACGCCCGCACCGTCGTACAGCCCCAGCAGCAGCGAGCCGACGCCGGTCCCGGCCTCGTCCTTGTGCCAGCGGAAGCCGGTCACCACGCAGTCCGCCGTGCGCCGGTGCTTCACCTTCACCATCACGCGCTCGCCCTCCACGTACGGCTGGTCGAGGCGCTTCGCGACTACGCCGTCGAAGCCCGCCCCCTCGAACGAATCGAACCATTCGCGGGCGAGTGCGTGCACCGTGGTTGCAGGCGTCAGCAGCAGCGGCGGCATCGTCGCGGCGAGCAGCGCGACGAGCTCTGCGCGGCGCCGTTGCGCGAGCGCCGCGCGCAGGTCGCGCTGCCCGTGCGCGAGCAGGTCGAACGCGACGAACGTCGCAAGCGTCTCCTGCGCCAGCCGTCGTACGCGCGACTCCGCGGGGTGCAGCCGCTGCTGCAACGCGCCGAAGTCGAGCCCGCCCCGCGCCGCGCCGCCTCCCCCACGTCGAGGTAGTAGCGCGCGAGGTCGAGCTTCGTGTAGCCGCGCTCGGGGAAGAAGACCTTCTGCGGGTTCGTGATCGTGACCGTTCGATCGCCGGCCTGCAGGCCCACGCTGGCAGGCATGCGCCTCCTCCACGCCCCCGCACGACCGGGCGTTGCTGGCGCCCGGCGGCATCCATGGTACGGGAGCGTGCGTCACGACGAGCGGCCGGCGAGCCACCGCCGACGCGAACCGGCGCCGGCGCGCCGCTCGAACACCGCGACGGGACGTAGACTACGCAGGAGCGCGCCGCGTCGCGCGCGATCGCGTGCCGCGCATCAGCGTGCACCAGGAACGAGCGCATCGATGGACCTCGAACTGGCGGGCAAGGTCGCCATCGTCACCGGCGGCAGCCGCGGCATCGGCAAGGCCGTCGCGCGACAGCTCGTCGCCGAGGGCGCGGCGGTCTGCCTCGTCGCACGCGATCGCGGGGCGCTCGACGCCGCCGCGACCGAGCTGCGCGGCGCGGGCGCCGGCGCACCGCGCGTGCTCGCCGTGAGCGCCGACACCGGCGACGACGCATCCGTGCGCGCGATGGTCAAGGCGGTCGCCCGCGAGCTGGGGCGCATCGACATCCTGGTCAACGCGGCCGCGCAGGCGGGCGGGCAGGCCCCACCGCCCACCATCGACGAGATCACCGACGCGCTGTTCTGGGACGACGTGAACGTGAAGCTGCTGGGCTACATGCGCTGCGCGCGTGCGGTGGCGCCGCACATGCGCGAGCACGGCTGGGGCCGCATCATCAACATCGGCGGGCTTGCCGCTCGCCAGACCGGCTCGCTTATCGGCACGGTGCGCAACGCGGGCGTCGCGGCGCTCACGAAGCAGCTCGCCGACGAGCTCGGCCCGCACGGCATCCAGGTGAGCGTCGTGCATCCCGGACTCACGCGCACCGAGGCGACCGCAGGCGTGATCGCGCGCCGCGCCGAGCGCGACGGCACGAGCGAGGCAGCCGTCGAGGCGCGCATGGCGCAGGCGAACTCGATCCGCCGGCTGGTCAGCGCGGAGGAGATCGCGAACCTGATCGCGTTCCTCGCGTCACCGAAGTCGGCGGCGATCAACGGCGACGCCATCGCGGCCGGCGGCGGCGCGCCGCGCGCGATCTACTACTAGCTCGCGCACGATGTCGATGCAGCGCTTGGGCGAGTCCGCGCGCTACGTGCTGAGCCTGCCGGAGCGCACGCTGCGCGCGCTGTTCGCAGGCATCGGCGGCGCGGTGCAGGAGACGGCGCAGCTCACGCTGCCGCGGTTCGTGCGCCGCTCGCGGCTGTACGAGGCGAGCGCGAAGAACGCGCTGCGCATCGCCGTCGAGCTCGTCGGCGGCGTCGCGCCAGCGGCGGGCGCGGAGCCCGGGGCGCTCGGCGCGGGCGACGTCGCGGTGAAGAAGGCCGCCGGCAACATCGTCGAGCTCGGCTCGATCGCTGCGTTCGGCTTCTCGCCGCTCTGGCTGCTCGCGGGCGCGGCGGACGTGCTGCGCGGCTCGCGCGTCTACCTGCGCGCGCTCGAGAGCGAGCTGCACGCGACGGGCCTGCTCGCCGAAGGCACGCGCTTTGAATCGGTCGACCAGCTTGTCGGCGCGCTCGAGGGCACCACCGGCAGCGCCGCGCGCATGATCGACCTGCCGCCACTCGAGTTCGCCGAGCTGCGCCGCTCGCTCGACGAGCTGCGCCGTGACGCAACGGCGTTGCCCGCCCCCGCCGAGCTGGCGGCGCTGTTCGACGGGCTCGTGCAGGCGTCTCGCCTCGAAGGGCGCTCGCTGCTCGAGGTCTCGAGCGGCGTCGGGCTGGCGTTCCTCGTCTCCGCGCGCAACGTGGGCCGGGACCACCTGGCGACGCCGTACCGCCAGGACTGGGCGCCGCTCCGGCAGGAGGGCTTCGGCGCCTACGCCGCGCGCGTCGGCCGGCCGTATCGCGACGCCATCGGCGGCCACTTCGCCCCGCAACGGCGCACCGTCACCGAGCGGCTCCCCGGGCTGAGCCGCCGCGCGGTCGAGCGCGGCTGGCGCTGGGCGCGCGCGCGCGCCGCCGCCGCCGCGGCAAGGCGCCGGCGATAAGCGGTCCGGCTCGGCGACGCCGCGCAGCGCGCGCTCACGCGCGTCTGTTACGCCACGGCGCCGCAGGCGCGTAGCCCCGCGATCTCGGCGTCGCTCAGCCCGTGCTCGCGCAGCACCTCGTCGGTGTGCCGGCCCAGCGGCGGCGACGGGCGCGTGCTGCCGGTCGGCGTGTCCGACATGAACACGACCGGCCCGACCATGCGCTCCGGGCCGGTGAGCTCATGCTCGAGCTCCAGCATGTAGCCCATCGCCGCGACCTGCGGGTCGTCGGCGACGTCCTCCGGGAAGTTGACCTTCGAGATCGGCGCGCCCGCGCGATTGAAGATCTCGACCCACTCGTCCATCGTCTTCGTGAGCATGATCGCGCGCATCCGGGCGAGCGTCGCGTCCACGAGCTTGCGGCTCTCCGGGTCCATCGAGTTGAACTCGGGGTCCGCCGACGGGTCGTCGTCGATGCCGACGGCGCGGCGCATCTGGTCGCGGTTGAGCGGGGTCAGCGCGCCGAGGATCACGCCACCGTCTTTCACGGCGTAGCCGCCGTACCAGAGTCGCGCGGCGGCGCGTCCCATCGTGTCGAAGAGGCTGCCGCGCGCCTCGATCTGCTCGCGATACGAGCCGCCGGCGGCCTGCACCTCGCGCATGCGCGCGAGCGCGACGTCCGTCGTGACGGCGTCGATGGCCGGCAGCCGCGACACGCGCGTCCCCTGCACGGCGAGCGCCGCCTGCAGCAGCGATGTCTCCACGTACTGGCCGCGCCCCGTGCGCTCTCGGTGGAAGAGCGCGGCGCAGATGCCCATCGCGCCGGCGAGGCCAGCCTGGTAGTCGGCCGGCGCGGTCGCGCTCACGATATCCGGCGCGCCGTACTGGTCGACCTTGCTGTCGCCGGCGGCGAGCCCCGAGTACGCCTGCGCGACCGCATCCGAGCCGGCTCGCTGCGCCAGCGGCCCCCGCCGCCCGAAGCCCGTGTTTTCGAAGTAGATCAGGTCCGGGCGATACTTCGTCAGCGTATCGTAGTCGACCTGCAGCTTCTGCGGCACGCCCGCGCGGGCGTTGATCAGGAACACGTCGAAGCCCGCGATCAGCCGGTGCACGAGCGCCCGCGCCTCCTGCTTCTGCAGGTCGAGCACGAGCGAGCGCTTGCCGCGGTTCAGCGAGTGGAAGCCCTTGCTCTCCCCCGGGAAGAAGCTGCCCGAGGCGCGCGAGCCCTCGCCCGCGAACGGCTCGACCTTCACGACATCGGCGCCGAGGTCCGCGAGGTTCAGCCCGCAGTACGGCCCGGCCACGATCTGCGAGACCTCCAGCACCTTCACCCCGTCGAGCGCGCCGCCCATCGTTCACCTCCCTGCTGCCGCACCGCCCTTAGCGGACGCAATCTACCACGTGCGTGATGTGCGGCGCCCCGGCGTGCACGTTCGCCGCGCATACCGTAACGAAATGGCGTGCCATTATCTGCGTTATCAGGCGAGAGGAGCCCCAAATGTCCGGTATCGAGAACTACACAGCCCTCGGCCGCAGCAGCGGACGGCGAGCGGTGCTGCGAGCAGGGGCGCTGGGTGCCGCCGGCCTCGCCGGCGCGGCGCTGCTCGGCTGCGGCGGCGACGACGAAGCGCCGGTCGCGAGCGCGCCTGCGGGCGGCGCGGAGCAGCTCGTCAGCACCACCGCCAAGCGCCCAGAGAAGCTGCCGGCCGGCTGGTACTGGGCGGAGGGCAACCCGTTTCCCTACCAGTACGCAGAACCGGCGGGCAAGCAGCCGAAGCGCGGCGGCACCTTCGTCGATGGCGTGACGTGGGACGTCGGGCCGCTCGACCCGATCAAGTCGTCCGCCGGTGGGTCGATCACCATCCCCAACTACGTCTACAACCGGCTGATCGGGTACGCGGCGGGCCCCGGCGTCAACCCGTTCGCGCTGACGGTCGAGCCGGAGCTCGCGAAGACCTGGGAGCAGACGCCGGACGGGCTCACCTACACGTTCAAGCTCAGTCCCGGCGTAAAGTGGCAGAACCTCCCGCCGCTGAACGGGCGCGACTTCGTGGCCGCCGACGTGAAGTTCGCGTTCGAGCGCTATCGCAAGGAAGGCCTGTACCAGTCGTACTGGAAGAACGTGGCGTCCATCGACGCCGTCGATGCCACAACCGTCAAGATCACGCTCTCGAAGCCGGCGGTTGACTTCCTGATCCCGCTCGGCGGCCGCTACCAGACGATCTTCCCGCACGAGCTCGTCGACGCCGGCACCATCGACAAGCAGGTGATCGGCACCGGTCCGATGATCCTGAAGGAGGCGGTCGCGGGGGCGCAGGTGAAGCTCGAGCGCAACCCGACGTATTTCGAGCGCGAGGTGCTGCTCGACGGCGTCGAGTGCCGCATCATCCCGGACCCGGCGGCGCGACTGGCCGCGTTCCGTGTCGGGCAGGTCGACCACCCGCTTGGCTCGTTCGAGAACTTGAAGGCGATCCGCGCAGTCATCGAGTCGAACCCCACCATCCAGGTGAGCATGCTCGCGCCGACCTCGAGCTCCGGTGCGGTGCCGCTGCTCAACCTGCAGAACGCGAAGTGGCAGGACGTGCGCGTGCGGCGCGCGCTGTCGCTCGCGATCAACCGCAAGACGATCAACGACACGCTCTTCGAGGGCCTCGGCTACTCGTACCCGACGATCCCGTGGCCGTTCGTGCTGGACGCTGCGCCGACGATCGAGAACGGCGCGATGGGCAAGTGGGTGCGCTACGCGCCGGACGAGGCAAAGCAGCTGCTGCAGGCAGCAGGCGCCACCTCGCTCAGCGTTGACGCGCCTTACTACGAGTACGGGGCGTCGTTCTCGCAGCGGGCGGACCTGCTCGTGGACCAGCTGCGCCAGGTCGGCATCACGTACCGAGCGCAGAAGATGGACTACACCGAGTACAACTCGCAGCTGCAGACGGGCAAGTTCCCGGATGCGCTGAGCTGGGGCTACCTGCCACTCGGTCACGAGGCGGACACGTACTTCTACAACCAGATCCACTCAAAGTCGCCCGGCAACCGCGATCACGTCAACGATGCGGAGATCGACGGCTGGTCCGAGGCGCAGCAGGTGGAGCTGAACCCGAAGACGCGGCGCGAACTGCACAAGAAGATCTGGGACAAGTCGCTGGACCAGGTCTACCGCCCGGTGTCGACGAACGCGACGTCGTTCGAGGCGTTCCAGCCGTGGGTGCGCGGGCTACGCTCGGGGCACGCGTACGGCAGCGGCAGCTCGTTCTACGACTTCGGCAACCAGATCGCAGGGGTGTGGATCGACAAGTAGCGTCGCGTCAATGCGTCGCGTAAGGGAGCCGGGATCCGGCTCCCTTACGCGCGCCCGTAGAGCGTGTGGCCGGGGCGCTGCAGGCCGGGGATCTCCGGCTCGCGGTGGAGGCCGCGCGTGGTCTCGCCGTCCCACACCTTGCGCGCCGCCCACAGCGACATCGCGGAGACCCCAGGGCGCTGCTCGATCTCCGCGCGCGTGAGGAAGCACGCATCGAACGATTCTTCGCCGTCGGGGCGGGGCTCGCCGGCCAGCGCTTCGAGGCGGAAGACGACGTAGATGTTCGAGGCCGCGTAGATGCTCGAGGCCACGGGTGCGGGCTGCAGCGCCGGCGCGTGGCGGAAGCCGAGCACGTCGACGACGCGCGCGGTCACGCCGGTCTCCTCCAGCACCTCGCGCTCGATGGCCGCGTCGATCGGCTCGTCTACCTCGACGAAGCCGCCGGGGATCTGCCACCAGACGCGGTCCGCGGTGCGGCGCTCGATCAGCAGCACGCGCTCCCCGCGCACGACGACGGCGCCGGTGCCAATGGAGTGCTCGCCGTAGTGGATGAAGCCGCAGCCTTCGGCCGGGCACGCCGGACGGGGCCGCCCGCCGTCCGGGCGGGCCGCGAGCGGGGTGCCACAGCGCGGGCAGAAGTTCACGCCGCGATGATACGCCGCCGGCGGGTGCCGTCGCCGCGGCGCGTGCGCGCCGTGACCGTTACGCTGTCGCACGCACTGGAGGGGTCCGATGGACGAGCGCACGACCGCGATGCTGGAGGTGCTGCGGGGCCTGCCCGCGCACACGCTGACCACCACGATGCGCAACCCGCGCAGCGCGGCTGAGCGCACCTTCACGGGCGGGACGCTGTTCGACTATGCGGTGGCGGCCGGGCTGGTGCCGTCGCGCATGGGCGGCGGGGGGCTGGCGGACGGCTACGTGCTGGCCACTGCCGCCGACGGGCAGCGCGTGGTGGTCGCGCTGGCGGAGCTGTGGCCGTCGATGGCGAGCAAGCCGGTGCTGCTCGCGTACGAGCAGGACGGCGCGCCGGTGCGCGATGGCGTGCGGCTCATCGTGACGGGCGACCAGCTGTCGGGACGCTCGCTCGGCGGGGTCGTGGCGCTCGAGCTGCGTCGCGCGCAGCCCGCGAGCGGCGCTGTCGTACAAGCCGGCGGACTGGCGCTGGGCGGGCTGATCGAGCGCCCGGGCGTCGTCGACGCGGCGGCGCTGGGCGCGCAGGCGACGGTGGAGGTCGAGACGGCGGCGGCGACGGGGCACGGGGGCGCCGCGATCGCGCCGCGGCGTTATCGCGGCGCGCGGCTGTACGACCTGCTCGACGGTGCGGGCATCCGCCTCGACGCCGCGGTGAACGAGGACTTCCTCAGCAAGGTGGCAGTCGCGACGACGGCGGATGGCCGCGCCGTTGTGATCGCCGGCGGCGAGATCGAGCCGCGGTTCATGGCGGGCGACGTGATCATCGCGACCGAGCGGAGCGACGCGTCCCCCGCCGTCGATGGCTCCGCCGAAGCGGGTCTGCGGCTAGTCGTGCCGTTCGACCGCAAGCCGGGACGCTGGGCGAAGCAGCTGGTGAGCATCGAGCTGCGCGAGGGCTAGCCTGCGGGGCGTTGCGCCACCTCGGAATGTTTCACGTGAAACATTTGTGCTAGCAACTGGGCAGGCTCCTGCCTGCCTCCATGCTTGTGGTTATGTCGCTATTAAGCCCCGGGCGCTCGCACTGCCAGTGCGGGCTAGGAGCCGCTGAACTGCGGGGGGCGGCGCTCGCGGAAGGCGGCGATGCCCTCGCGGTGGTCGGCGGTGAGGTTCGACAGGCCCTCGAGGGCGAGCGAGAGGTCGAGGTTCGCGGTGAGCGCCTGGCGCAGCGGGGCGTTGATCGCGGCTTTGGTCCATTGCACGGCGCGGCGCGCGCCGGTCGCGAGCTCGAGCGCGAAGGCCTCGACCTGCGCGGCGAGCTCGGCGGCGGGGACGCAGCGGTTGATCAGCCCGAGCTCGGCGGCACGGGGCGCGGGGAGCATGGCGCCGGTGTACAGCAGCTCGCGGGCGCGCGCGTAGCCGATCAGCGCGGGCCAGAGCACGCTCCCGCCGTCGCCGGCGACGAGGCCGACGCGCACATGCGGGTCGCCGATGGAAGCGGTGTCGGCGGCGAAGGTCACGTCGCAACTGAGCGCGATGGTCGCGCCGAGGCCGACGGCGGCGCCGTTAAGCTTGGCGATCACGGGCTGGCGCGCCTCCAGGATCGAGAGCACGATGCGCCGGCCCTCGCTCGCCACGCGGTGCCAGGCGTAGGGCTGCTCGATCAGCTCTTGCAGCCAGGCCATGTCGCCGCCGGCGCAGAACGCGCGCCCGGCGCCGGTCAGCACGACGACCTCGACGGCAGGATCGACGTCGATCTCGGCGAACAGGCGCGGCAGTTCCTCGTGCATGCGGCCGTCGACGGAGTTCAGCGCTTCGGGCCGGTTGAGGGTGACCTCGAGCAGCGGCCCGCGCCGTTCGAGCGCGATCGTCTGGTAGTCCGCGTAGGCCATCGCTGCGCCTCCTGTCTGCGGCGGGGAGCATACCGTCTGGGAGGGGAGAATGCGGCGAGCGAGCGCAGCCGTGGCGTCAGCGCGCGGCGGTATGCTCGCGCGGTGCACCGGGCGGGCAGCGCCGAGTGGAACGTCGAGCGCCGAAGCGGGGGTGCGGCGGTGGCAGTCGAAGGAGCGCGGCACGCGGGTGTGGAGCAGCTGGCCGACCGCGTGTACGCGTACACGATCCCGGGAGTGATCGCCGTGAACGCCGGCATCATCGTCGGCGACGACGCCGTGGCGGTGATCGATACGGGCACGACGGAGGCGGACGCGCGCGCGCTGCTCGGCGCGGTCGCGAGCGTGACGGACCGGCCGGTGCGTTACGTGATCAACACGCACCACCACGGTGACCACAGCTTCGGGAACTGGTGGTTCCTGCCCGCGGTGGTGGTGGGGCACGCGCGCTGCCGGTGGCGGCTGGTGGGCGAGCAGGGCGCGTCGCACCGCGAGACGCTGACGGCGCACCTGCCGACGCTGCGCGAGCAGCTGCGCGTGCTGCCGCTCGCGCCGCCCGCGCTGACGTTCGAGCAGTACTGCGATCTGCACCTCGGCGGCGTGAGCCTGCGGCTCGCGTACCTCGGACGCGCGCACACGGACAACGACATCGCGGTGGGCATCGACGGTACGGACGTGGCGTTCGCGGGCGACCTGGTGGAAGAGTCCGGCCCGCCGATCGTCGGCGACGGGTATCCGGCGGAGTGGGGGCCGACGTTGCGAAAGCTCGCGGCGGCCACCGTCGCTCGCTTCGTGCCGGGACACGGGCGCATGGTCGACGCGACGTTCGTGGCGGCGCAGGCGGAGGTGTTCGAAGCGCTGAGCGCGGTGTGCGCCGCGGCAGGCGGCGCCGCGGCAGCGCTCGACGCGCTACCGCAGGACGTGCGCGACGTGCTCGACGCGCAGGCGCCGGCGGCGGTCCGCCGTTACTTCGAGACTGCGAGTGGGGCTCCGGCGTAGCTAGCGGGTGACGGTGCGGTAGGCGTTCAGGCCGACGATCACATCGGTGCCGGGGACGGGCTGGTTGCCGCGCGTGGACGCGACGATACGCGTCTTCTTACTCGCGGACAGCCCTTCATCGCCGTTGAGCGGGAAGCGGATGACGACGTCGTCGCCTTCGACGGTGATCGTGACGGGCATCGGCGGGAACCCCTTTCTCGCACGCTCGTGCCGCGACGGTACGCGAGCACGGGTACACGTGCGACGAGCGCAGGGTGCTACGATTGTTGTGGTTGGTGAGCGCATTGGAGGCCGATCGTGGGAGACCGCAACCCGAAAAGCTCTGCGAAGCAGAACAAGCAGAAGGCGTCGCAGAAGGCGGCGAAGGGCGGCGCCAAGCCTGCCGCGACGCCGGCCATCGGAGCGCCCACGAAGCCCACGCGCTAGCCCTCATCCGCTGACAGCGCAGGACCGCGGCGGCCCGGCGCATGTGGCAGTCGGAATGCTTGACGCGGCATGCTGCTGGGCCGCGGCGTGCCGTGCTCGATGCGTGTCGCTGTGCCTCGGCTGTCGCTACGCCTCGGCGTCCGCGGGTGGGGCCGGGCGCTGCGCGAAGAGGAAGAACAGCGAGCCGATGCCGGCCGCGATGCCGAGGCCGGCGAACGCGGTCACGTAGCTGCCGGTCGCGTCGTACGCCGCGCCGGCGACGAGCGGGCCCGCGATGATGCCGCCGGTAATGACCATCGATTGCAGGCCGCTGATCGTGCCGTAGTGGCGCCCGCCGAAGTAGTCGGCGCGGATCGACGTGGTCAGTGGGATGCGCATGCCGAAGCCGAAGCCGTTGAGGCCGGCGAACAGCCCGACCCACCACAGCGACTGCGCACCCGCAAGCACGAGCATGCCGGCGGCGCTGAACAGCATGGCGACGATGATCAGGAATCGCTTGTTCATGCGGTCGCCGAGGTAGCCGCCGGTGAGCTGGCCGACGACCTGGAGCGCCGTCATGAGCGTGATCATGCTCGCCGCGGTGAGCTTGGAGTAGCCGAGGTCCTCGTCGACGTAGGCGACGAAGTGCACGAGGATCGCGCCGGTGATCAGTAGCGAGAGCCCGTGGCCGATGCCGATCATCCAGAAGGCGCGGGTGCGCAGCGCCTGGCGCGGCGTGAAGTTGACCTCGGCGGTGCGCGCGCTGCGCGTGGGAGCGGCGTCGCTCGCAGCGGCCGTCGGGTCGACGGCGGCGGCGGTGTCGGCGGGGTCGCCGTCAGGGCGCCAGCCGTGGTCCTCCGGGTGGTGGCGCACGAGCATGGCGAGCGGTAGCCCGACGGCGAGCATGATCGCGCCGGAGAGCGCGGACATCGTGCGCCAGCCGAGCTCCTCGAGGCCGAGCACGACGATCGGCTGCACGAGGCCGCCGGCGGCGATGCCGAGCGACATGACGGCGAGCGCGAGCGCGCGGCGGCGCGTGAACCAGTTGACGATGGCGACAGAGGCGGGCAGGAACGACCCGAGGGCTGCGCCCATGGCCATGATCAGGAAGGCCACGTAGAACATCGCGAGGTTGTGCACCTGCGAGAGCACGAAGAAGCCGCAGCCGAAGATGGAGATGCCGATGAGCATCATCCGTCGCGGCCCGAAGCGATCGACGCACCAGCCCTCGAGGGGACCGAGCAGGCCGGACTCAACGCGCTGTAGCGAGAACGCGAGCGAGAGCGTGGTGCGGCTCCACCCGAACTCCTCGCGCAGCAGCACGGCGTAGGCGCCGAACGCCTGGAACAGCAGTGCGCCGTTGAGTGTCATCACGACGAAGCCGGCGAGCACGATCCACCAGCCGTAGAACAGTGGCGGGCGGCGGCCGGCGACGGGGCGTTCGAGTGCTTCGGACGCCGTCGACGCCATGCGCGCAGTTCCTCATGCGCCGCCCGGAGGTGGGCGACCGGGGTATAGTAGTGAGCTTGGGGCGTGTGTGCTGGGCGCCTGGATGCTGCCGGTGCGCCGGCGGGCTAGCGGCTCGGCGGGGTGAGGCGGGGCGCGGCAGGGGCGCGCGCGGCGGCGGCGTCGGTGCGGGCACGGCGCGCCTCGTAGAGCAGGCGGAACACGGTCGCGCCGGACACGGCAGCGCCGGAGGCGAGGTGCACCCAGCGCACGAGCTCGTACTTCGTGTCGGTGCCGGCGACGAGGCCGTGCGCGAGGGCGAGCAGAAACGCGCCGGTGGCCGTTGCGTGGATCGCGCGCCAGGCAACGTAGTTCATGTACGCGCGGAGCCAGCTGGAGACGACGAGCACCCCGATGCCCCAGAGCGCGAGGGTGCCGACGGCGACGGCGCCGGTGAGATGCGCGGACTGGCCGGGGACGAGCGAGCCGCGGACGTCGATGTTCACGTAGCCGTCCGAGGCGATGACGACGACGTGCGCGACGCTGAACACGACGGCTGACAGCGCCCACTGCTGGTGGTGCTCGAGGATCGTCTTACGGCCGATCGCGCCGTCGAGTCCGCGCGAGCTGACCATCAGCCCGAAGAACATCGAGAGCGCGATGTAGGCGCCGATGCCGGTGACGCGGCCGGCCCACCACTGCAGCGGCCGCTGCGTGTCCCAGAGCTGGAAGAACTGCGCGCAATAGCGGTAGCTATAGTAGATCGCGGCCGCGGCGAGGGCGCCGCGGAGTGCGATCAGCGCGAGGGCTCGAAGTTGCTTCAACGGAGGTGGCGGGTCAGGCCGGGGGTGATCATGCAACGGCCGTCGGAGGCGACGAGCAGCGCCTCGGCGCCACGCGCGGTGAGCGCGGGCAGCGTCGCGCCGGCATCGGCGAGCAGGGCCGTCGCGAGCGCGGCGGCGGTGGTGGCGTCGGCGGCCAGCACGGATGCCTGCACCCACGTGTGCGTGGCGGGCAGCCCGCGCTGCGGGTCGATGATGTGATGCGCGGACCCGCCGACGATCGGCCAGCGCCGGTGCAGCGTCGAAGAGCTCGCGAGGGCGCCGTGCGTCACGCCGACGCGGTAGCCGCCGGTGCAGAGCTCCACGAGCTGCTCGTGCGCCTGTGCGCCGCCGAGCAGGAGGTCGCCGCCGCCATCGACGCAGTAGGCGCGCGCGCCGCGCCGCGCGAGCAGCGCTCCGACCTGATCGATCGTCCAGCCCTTCGCGATGCCGCCGAGGTCTAGGAGGCCGGGGCCGTCGAGTTGGACGAGGTCGCCGTGGACGGGCACGGCCGGTCGCGCGGTGTTCGGCGCCGACGCAACGGCGTCGTGCGCCAGCAGCAGCTCGAAGGAGCGGTCGTAGCCGGCGGCGATCACGGCGGCGCCGACGGCCGGGTCGAACGCGCCGCCGGTGGCTGCGCGCAGGGCGATCGCCTGGCAGACCAGCTCAGCGAGCTCGCGGTCCTCGGCGCGGCGATCGCGGTTGAGGCGGCTCAGCAGCGAGTCCGGCAGGAAGCGCGAATAACGGAGCTCGGCGGCGTGCACGAGCGCCTCTGCCTCGCGCAGGACGGCGGGTGCGCAGCCGGCGGCCTCGAGCTGCCAGCTAGTGCCCATGGCGCGGAACGTGTGGCGGCTGCGCAGCGTGCGCGTGCCGCGACGCGTGGGCGTGAGCGTGGCTGCGGTCACGACGCCTTGGTCTTCTTCGCAACCGCAGGCGCGGGAGCCGGCGCGGGCGCCGCCTGTGCGGGCGCGGCGACGACGGGCGCGGGTGCGACCTGCGCGGGGGAGGCGACGACCGGCCCGGGGGCGGGCGGCGCGGCGACCAGCGCGGGGGCGTTCGCCACCGGGTTGCCACGCCCGTCCAGCGCGACGGCCGAGCCGACGCCAAGGGGCGCGAGCGGCGGGAGCTGGATGGGGGGCGCAGCGCCGAGCCTGGATGACAGGCTGGGGAGCGCGCTGAGTTGACTGGCGTCGAGCGGGATTGGCGCAGCGACGACGGGCGGTGCAGCCGCTTCGACGGCCGTTGTGGCCTGGGCTTCGGCGGCTGCGTCGGCGGCGGTGTGCGACTCGGCGGTCGAGATGCTGGCCCAGGACGCGCCGAAGGCGGCGGCACTGCCGGCCAGCACGATGACGTTCACGTGTATCTTTGCCATCGATGGCTCCTCGCTACCGTGGGAGCGGTCTGCGGGTCGCTCGGTGCGCCAGCGGATTACAAGCCGGCGCTGCGACGCAGGAGGTCGACCTCGGCCAAGCACTCCCGGCGATCTCGCCGAGTAGCTCGCGCTGGCGCGTATCGGACATTGCGGCGGCGACCTGCACTGCGGCGGGGGTGGGCGGTGCGGTCGCGACCCGGGCGACGGTCGGCACCGATGACGGCGCGACGGTGGGCGATGCCGTGCCCGCGGCGGCGGGCGTCGCTGCGCCCGCGGCTTGTGCGCGGGCGCGAGTGGAGCCGAGCTCGTCGGCGAGCGCTTACAGCGCCGCGCGGCGCTGGGCGTCGACCTCGCGCAGTGCCTGCTCCTAGAGGGCGGCGCGCTGCGCGGCGACCTGGGCTACGGCATCGTTCAGCGCGGCGGCACGCTGGGCGCCGAGCGTGGCGAGCGCGGACTGGTAGGCGGGCGCGGCGTCGATGGTGGGGCTCGCGGCGGCGGCCACGAGCTCGGCGGCGGCCGGCTCATCGGCGGAGGACTCGCTGTTCGACGTGAAGAAGCCGAAGACGCTGCCCGCCATCACGATCGCGAGAATCGCGGCGACGGTGCTGGCGATCGTGTAGGTGGCTGCGCGCTTCCGAGGCATGGCGCTCCCCTCGTGGCGGCGGCCGCTCGCGCGCCGCTCGCTTAGCAGGCACGGGGGAGCGCGTTTCGTGACGCTGCAGATTCGCACACGCCTGCTTGCGGGCCCCGCACCCGTGGTTCCGACGGGCGGGCCCCGGGATTCCTTACGGGCGCAGGCGCAGTCGAGGCGCGCCACATGCTTGCCGGGGCCGTTCGCGGCCGACGCGTACGTCGAGACGAGGGGGGGAGCGGGCGGGAGGTGGTAGCGCATGCGGGATTCGAACCCGCGATCTCCGCCTTGAGAGGGCGGTGTCCTGGGCCACTAGACGAATGCGCCGGGGCTGCGTGGAGCGTAGCAAGCGGGGACGCGCGGCTCAAGCGCGCGGGCGCGGCTGCGGTGAGCCGCTCGAGGACATCGCGGAGTGCTCGCGCCGCGTCGAGGTTTGCTGAGGTTCGACGCGTGTTGCCGTTTACGCTGCGCGGGTGGGATGCGTACCTTGCGGTGCAGGGAGCGGGACTCGGCGGAGGGCCTGTGCTGCTGCGCATGACGAGCTGGAGCCTCTTCGTCAAGAAGACGGTGGCGGTGTTCGTGCTGGCGTTCGCGCTGGTGCCGCTGCTGGAGGTGAAGGGGCAGCTGCCGGCGGGCATCTACGTCGGCGGGCTGGTGGCGCTGCACCTGTTCGTGCTGGGGATCTATGTCTACCGCGTGCGCTTTCGGGACCTCGATGGCGACGCGCGGTCGTTGATCGCGCGCGTGGTGGCGCTGCTGGTGGTCACGTACTTGCTCGGCATGGTATCGGCGTTCGAGGCGGGCAGCGGGCGCGGTGAGCTGCTGTGGCAGATGCTGGCGGTGAGCGTGCTGCACACCGTGATCCTGGTGCTGCTGATGACTCGCGTCGAACGTCCCGCCCCCGCGCTGCTGCGCGAGCCCAGGGACAGCTGACCCGCGCGCTCCCTGCTCCCCGGTCGGGCGATCCGGTAGCATGCCCCGGTGCGCCGCGCCCTGCGGCGCGGTAGAGGGGGGCGACGCGTGGAGTACCGGCAGCTGGGCCGCTCAGGGCTCAAGGTCTCGGTGATCGGGGTCGGCGGCAACACCTTCGGGGCGCCGTGCGACGAGCAACAGACCGCTGCGGTCCTGCACGCGGCCTTCGAGGCCGGCATCAACACGGTCGACACGGCCGACATCTACAGCCGCGGCGTGTCCGAGCAGTTCGTCGGCAAGGCGATTGCGGAGCATCGGCGCGACTGGGTGCTGATGACGAAGTTCGCGATGGCGATGGGTGAGGGGCCGAACAACTCGGGCGCGTCGCGCGGGTACATCCGCAAGGCCGTGGAGGCTTCATTGCGACGGCTGGGCACGGACTACATCGACGTGTACCAGGTGCACCAGCCGGACATGACGACGCCCGCGGAGGAGACGATGGCGGCGCTGCACGAACTGGTGACGGCCGGCATGGTGCGCTACATCGGCTGCTCGAACTACGCGGGGTGGCAGATCGCGGAGGCGAACCTGGTGGCGGAGCGCTACGGGTGGACGCCGTTCGTGTCGTCGCAGCCGCGGTACAACGTGATCGATCGTGCGGTGGAGGCGGAGCACGTGCCGGCGTGTAACCGCTTCGGGCTGGGATTGATCCCGTGGAGCCCGCTCGCGGGAGGCTTCCTGACGGGGAAGCATCGGCGCAACGAGCCACCGGTGGCGGGCACGCGCATGGAGCGCAGCCAGTGGGCGCGGTCGGTGCTGAACGACCGCAACTGGGATCGGCTCGAGGCGCTGGAGGGCATCGCGCAGCAGCGCGGGATCGCGATGACGGAGCTGGCGATCGGGTGGCTGGTCGCGCAGCCGGTGAACGCGACGATCATCTGTGGGGCGACGAGCGCCGAGCAGGTGCGCGAGAACGCGCGCGCCGGCGAGGTGCGGCTGTCGGCGGAGGACGTGGCCGCCATCGACGAAGCGGTCCGCTAGGCGCGGCGCGACGCGATGAGCCTGGCGCTCGGCGTGATGGTCGAGGGGCAGGAGGGCCTGTCCTGGGCGCGCTGGCGGCAGCTGCTCGACGCGGTCGAGGCGCTGGGGTACGAGTCGATCTGGCGGTCAGACCACTGGTTCTCGTTCACGGAGGACCGCACGCTCGACGCGCTCGAGCCGTTCATGTCGTTCGTGCTGGCGGCGGAGCGCACGCGGCGGCTGCGCTTCGGCCCGCTCGTATCGGCGGTGACGTTTCGGCCGCCCGCGCTGGTGGCGCGGATGGCAGCACAGATCGACGCGCTGTCGGGCGGGCGCTTCGTGCTCGGCATGGGCGCGGGCTGGAACGTGCCCGAGCATGACGCGTTCGGCATCGACTTCCCGCCGGTGCGGGAGCGGCTGGACCGGCTCGAAGAGGCGATCCAGGTCGCGCGCGCGTTATGGGCGCCGGGGCCCGCGAACTTCGCGGGGGCGCACTACCAGCTGCGCGACGCCGAGTGCACGCCGAAGCCGGCGCAGGGGCGGCTGCCGATCATGGTCGGCGGCAACGGCGAGCAGCGCACGCTGCGCATCGTCGCGCGGCACGCCGACGAGTGGAACGCACTGTACCTCACCGCGGACGCGTACCGCGCGAAGAACGCGGTGCTCGCGGAGCGTTGCGCGGAGGTGGGTCGCGACCCGGCGACGATCCGCCGCTCGATGATGATCGGTTACCTCGTGGGGCGCGACACGCGGGAGCTGCACGCGCACCTCGCGCGGCTGCCCGCGCAGCGTGGCGGGGGCGCGAGCCGCGACCCGGAGCGCGCGATCGCAGCGCTGCGCGAGCGCGGGTGGCTCATCGGCACGCCGGACGCCATCGTCGAGCAGTGCGGGCGGCTGGCGGAGGCGGGGCTCGACCGGCTGATGCTGCACCACCTCGCGATCGACGATGACGCCGCGCTGGAGCTCGTGGCCGCGCGCGTGCTGCCGCAGCTGCGGTAGCTGCGCTCCGTACGCCGTCGGCGCGGGTCACCACGCGCAGAGCGGTCGCGCGGCGGGCCGGGTGGGCGGCTCGCATCGCTGTCACGAATCGCATCGATGGCGATCGCGGGCGCGCGGTGATGGCGCTGGCCTGGAACCGACGAAGCCGGGCAGATGCCCGGCTTCGTTGCGCGCGTTGCGGGTGCTGGTTACGAGAAGTTGGCGATGACGGCGAGCATCAGGATGGCGACGATGTTGATGATCTTGATCATCGGGTTGACGGCGGGGCCGGCGGTGTCCTTGTAGGGGTCGCCGACGGTGTCGCCGGTGACGGCGGCCTTGTGCGCCTCGGAGCCCTTGCCGCCGTGCTCGCCGGTCTCGATGAGCTTCTTGGCGTTGTCCCAGGCGGCGCCGCCCGAGGTCATGGAGAGCGCGACGAAGAGGCCGGTGACGATCGAGCCCATGAGCATCGCGCCGAGCGCGGCGAAGGCGGCCGCCTGGTCCTCGACGACGCGCACGATCGCGTAGAGCACGATGGGGGCGAGGATCGGCAGCAGCGACGGCAGGATCATCTCGCGGATGGCCGCGCGGGTGAGCAGGTCGACGGCGCGGCTGTAGTCCGGCCGCTGCGTGCCGAGCATGATGCCGGGCATCTCCGCGAACTGCCGGCGCACCTCGACGACGACGGCGCCCGCCGCGCGCCCGACGGACATCATCGCGATCGAGCCGAACAGGTACGGCAGCAGGCCGCCGATGAACAGGCCGACGACGACGTACGGGTCTTGCAGCATGAAGACGACATCGATGTCCGGGAAGTAGTGGACAAGGTCCTGCGTGAAGGCGGCGAACAGCACGAGCGCGGCGAGGCCCGCGGAGCCGATGGCGTAGCCCTTGGTGACAGCCTTGGTGGTGTTGCCGACGGCGTCGAGCGCGTCGGTGATCTCGCGCACCTCGGGCGGCAGGTCGGCCATCTCGGCGATGCCGCCGGCGTTATCGGTGACCGGACCATAGGCGTCGAGCGCGACGACTATGCCGGCGAGCGCGAGCATCGTGGTGGCGGCGATGGAGATGCCGAAGAGGCCGGCGTTCAGGTAGGCGACGATGATGCCGACGGCGATCACGAGCACGGGCAGCGCCGTCGCCTCCATCGAGACCGCGAGGCCCTGGATGACGTTCGTGCCGTGCCCCGTCGTCGAGGCCTGGGCGACGCTGCGGACGGGGCGGTAGCGGGTGGCGGTGTAGTACTCGGTGATCCAGACGATGAGGCCGGTGATCGTGAGGCCGACGAGCGCGCAGATGAAGAGGTTCCAACCGTGGTACATGCCGGCGCCACCGCCCTCGAACTCCTCGCCGAAGCCGAGCATCAGCTGGATGACGATGGCGACGAGCACCGCGGACATCAGCCCGGTCACCGCGAGGCCCTGGTAGAGCGCAGCCATGATGGACTGGCTGCGGCCGAGCCGTACGAAGAAGCTACCGACGACGGAGGCGCTGATGCAGACGCCGCCGATCACGAGCGGCAGCAGCAGCATCTTCTCCTGCAGCTCGCCGACGAAGAAGGCGGCGGCGAGCAGCATCGTGCCGACGAGCGTGACGGCGTAGGTCTCGAACAGGTCGGCGGCCATGCCGGCGCAGTCGCCGACGTTGTCGCCGACGTTGTCGGCGATCACGGCGGGGTTGCGCGGGTCGTCTTCCGGGATGCCCGCTTCGACCTTGCCGACGAGGTCTGCGCCGACATCGGCGCCCTTGGTGAAGATGCCGCCGCCGAGGCGGGCGAAGATCGAGATGAGCGAGGCGCCGAAGCCGAGTCCGACCAGCCCCTCGATGATCTCCTGCATCTCGGAGGCCGGGTCGTACCAGACGCCGCGCAGCAGGATGTAGTAGAGGGCGACGCCCAGCAGACCGAGCCCAACGACGAGCAGGCCGGTGATGGCGCCGGCGCGGAAGGCGAGCTGGAGCGCGGCGTCCATGCCGGAGCGCGCAGCCTCGGCGGTGCGCACGTTCGCGCGCACCGAGACGTTCATGCCGGCGTAACCGGCGGCGCCGGAGAGCACGGCGCCGATGACGAAGCCGAGCGCGACGTGCGGCCCGAGCAGAATGCCGAGCGCCACCGCGATCACGACCCCGACGATGCCGATCGTGCGGTATTGCCGGTTGAGGTAGGCCTGCGCCCCCTCGCGGATGGCGCCCGCGATTTCCTGCATTCGCGCCGAGCCGGCGCTCGCGGCCAGCACGAGACGGCTGGCGTAGAGCCCGTATACGAGCGCGAGCACGCCCATCGCCAGGACAAGTACATACGTTCCGATCATCCAGCTCCGCCCCTCACCCGGACGCGATCGGCCGCCGCCGCCGCGTGCGCGGACACTGCCAGATGCTGGTGGCACACGCAACCAACGCGCGCGCGCGAAGCCGCCGAGACGTGCGTCGCTCGGGCGGCGGCTCCCGGTGCGCTCCGTCGAGACGCGCGGGGGCCGGGGGGCCGGGGGTTCGCGCGCCGGACCAGCGTTCGGGGCGCACGCGCGTGATACGGGGGTTGCACGATGGCTCAACCGGCTGCTCCGAGACTCGCGGGGCGCCGGATTCCCACCTCGGCGCGTCCTCGCGGGTTCCGTCGTCTGCCCAGCACGGCGGAACCCGCGCCACTACGCCAGCGAGCGTGTGCGGCCGAACAGCTAGTTGCAGCGCACCAGCAGCGCGGTGCCCGAGGGCAGCTGGCCGCCGGGGAAGAGCGCGCGCCGGGGGGCGTTGACGGCCTCCACCGCAGTGGCCTCGACGTAGGGGATGAAGCCGCCGCGGCGGCCACCCACAGCGTGGCGGCGCGCGGGCAGCGCAGCGCAGCGAGCACTTGATCGGCCGTCGCGCTGCCGGCGACGACGACGCCCACACCGCTCACGGGCGCCTCGCCGCTGAGCAGCGCACGCGCGGAGGGCGGCGGCGTGGCTGCCGCGGCCGGTGTCGCTGCGGGCAGCGTCGTGCGGACCGAGGTGGCGTGTCCCTGGGGGTCGCGGGCGGTGACCTGCAGCTCGACCGAGGCGCCACCGGGCGGGAGCGCGACGCGTGCGCGTCCGCCCTGCGCGGTGATCGAGACGGGCGGGCCAGCGGTCTGCAGCCAGTCAAAGGTCAGCGCGGCGCCTTCGGGGTCGGTCGCTTCCGCGACCACGGTCAGCTCGCCGGCGTCGGCCGGGCCGGCGCTCAGCTGGACGGTCGGGGCGCGGTCGACGCCGTAGAGCGCCTGCAGGGCGGCACGCTCGGCGGCGGAGGGCGCGGCCTTGCAGCTGCCTGTGGTCTGCACGCTGAAGCTCGGGTACATCACGTCGGCACGGTCGTCGCTATGGCCGAAGCCGAGCGCGTGGCCAAGCTCGTGGATGGCGGTGGCGAGCAGGCAGGGGGCGCTCGCGGGGAAGGCGTCGTCGAAGACGATGTCGGCTTCCTCGATGCGGCGGAGCGTGGGCTGCTGTGCGGGCAGCCAGGACAGCTGCGAGCTCGTCACGGCCGCGGTGTTGCCGCGCACGACGTCGCGCGCGTCGTCGAAAGCGATCTCGTTGCGGCCGTTGCGCGCAGCCCAGGCGTCGCCACGCGTGCACGCGCCGGTGTAGCGCGCGCCGATCGCTGCCTCGGCGGCGTTCCACGCGTCGACGGCGGCGCGCAGCGTGCGCTCGAACTCGTCGGCGCTCAGCCAGCTCGGCCGGCGTTGCGGATGGTGGCAGAACTCGACGGGGCGCTGGTCGGGCGCCCATTGCGCGGGCGGGCCGCCGCACGCGGGCGGCGCCTCGCCCGCGGCGCAATCGCCGATCAGCGCGACGGCGAGCTCCTGCGGGCGTTGCGGAGATCGCCGAGCGCCGGCTGCGGCGTGGCGTCTGCGAGCCCCTCGTCGAAGCGCAGTATGTGCGCGGCGCTGGCTTGCACGCTTGCGGGCGGCTGCGCATGCGTCGATGGCCATAGCAGGGCGGCGAGCACGAGCGCCGCGCACGCGAGCACGGCGCACGCGTATGGCGGACGATGCGCGCTCGTGGCGGGTGGCGGTGTTCGCATCGGCTGGCTGCACGCTCCTCGGATCGAGCGTGTGGCGAGCGTGCGCGCGGGGGCATCGGGAACGACCCGCGTTCAGCGTGCGGCGATACCTAGGGGCACACGCGGGCGCGGCGGAGCGACGTGCGTGGGATCGAGCGGGGCCCTAGGGGATGGCGAGCGCCTGGCCGATGCTGATGCGGTTCGCGTCTGCGAGGCCGTTCGCGGCGACAATCGCGTCGACAGTGGTGCCCCAGCGCGCGGCGAGCGCGCCGAGCGTGTCGCCGGGCTGCACGGTGTAGCTGCCGCCGTACGCGCCGCCTGCGCGCGCGGCCTTACCGCGCGCTGTGGCGCGGAGCAGCAGCGTGCGGCCGACGGCGATGCGGTTGGGGTCCGCGATCGCGTTCGCCTCGACGAGGCGTTGCACGGTGGTGCTCATGCGCGCGGCGATCAGCGACAGCGTGTCGCCCGGCTGCACGACGTAGCTGTTGCTGCGCGGCGGGTACGCGCGGAGGGCGTCCCAGACGGCGGGCGCCGTGGTGCCGAGGCGCCACACCGACACCGTGCTCGCGTCGTGCGCAAAGGCGCCGTCCATGAACTCGGGCCACACGCCGGCCGCGCCTTCGCCGATCGGGTGCACCGGGCGGCCGAAAGCGCCGAGCACGCGCGCGGCGGTCTTGTGCAGGAACGCCGGCGTGACACCGTCGCGTCCGGGGACGAAGCCGCTGGCGGCGAACTTCGCGATGTTCGCGTCGGTGGCGAACGACTCCCAGTACAGCTGTGGCGCGAGCTCATCGGTGAACTCGCTGAAGTCGGCGAGCGGCACACGATCGATGAGCCAGGGGCGCGCGTCGACGGAGGTGACGAGCCAGGCGTCGGGCTGACGGCGGCGCAGCGCGCGCCCAAAGGCGCGGGCGTTCGCGGCGTCGCCTTGCCAGAAGCCGGGGTGCGGTTCGAGATCGAGCGTGAGGCTGCGCGCGCCCGCGGCCAGCACCTGGGCGGCCAGCTCGGCCTCGCGCGCGGGCTGCTCGCCGCGTACGACGGCCCAGGCGTGCAGCGGCACGCCGCCAGCCTCGAAGAACGCGGCCAGCTCGGCGACGCGATCGGGGCCGTCGACGGCGCCCGGCGCGTCGTCGTACTCGGACATCCACTCAGTGCCGTCGTGCGTCTTGAGCACGAGGCCGAGGCCGTGAGCGGCGAGGGTCCGACGGATGGCGGCAGCGTGGCCGTCGACCGAGAACTGCCACACGTAGACGAGGTGGCGCGGTTCGTCGGCGCTGTTCGCACGGGGCGCGGTCGCGGCGCGGCCGCGCGTGCGGCCGACGATCGGGGCGAGCGCGAGGCCGGCGGCTGCGGCGCCTGCGCCCGCGAGGAAGCGCCGCCGTGAGGAGAGTTGTGTCGCGGCCCAGGGCATAGCCGTCCTCTGCCTCATCAGCCTTGAACGCCCCCGCGTGATCGATAGTGTGGGAGTCGGACCGCCCTCGCAACTGGCCTGATCCGCGCGGCTCCGGACCGCGCGGGCGGGGGGGGTCTTAGTCGAGCGCCGCCAGAGTTCCTTCGGCGCCGTCCGCCAGCGGCGGCAGGCTGCGCAGCGCGCGCAGCCGGTTGACGCGCTCGAGGATGGGCGGGTGCGTGGAGAAGAGGCCTTTCGAGCGGGCCTCGAACTTCTTGATGGGGTTGACGATGTAGAGGTGCTGCGTCGCGCGATTCGCGACCTCGAGCACCTCGCTGTCGGCGGCGATCTTCGCGAGCGCGCGCTCGAGGCCGGCGGGGTTGCGGGTGAGCTCGACGCCGGTCACGTCGGCGAGGAACTCGCGCTGGCGGCTGACGGCGAGCTGCACGAGCCGCGCGAAGATCGGCGCGACGATCGCGAGCAGCACCGCGAGCACGACGATGATCAGCTGCGCCCCGCCGCCGCCCTCGCGGTTGCGCGAGCGGCCGGCGCCGCCCCACCACGTCCAGCGCAGCAGCACATCGGCGAGCAGCGCAATGCTGCCGACGAGCACGCCAACGAGCAGCGCGAAGCGGATATCGAGGTTACGCACGTGCGAGAGCTCGTGGCCGACCACGCCCTGCAGCTCCTCGCGGTCGAGCGCCGCGAGCAGGCCGCTGGTGACGGCGATCGAGGCGTGCTGCGGGTCGCGGCCGGTGGCGAAGGCGTTGAGCGCGGTGTCGTCCAGCAGGTAGACGCGCGGCGGGGGCATGCCGGCCGCGAGGCTGAGCTCGCGCACGACGTTGTGCAGCTCGGGCGCATCGGCCTCGGTCACGGGGCGCGCCCGGGACGCCGCCAGCACGAGCGCGTCGCCGCCGTAGTACGAACCGAGCGCGAGCAACGTGGCGACGACGACCGCCACGCCGGTGGCGGCGACGGCGCCGACGGGGCTGGCGGTGAAGGCGTAGCCGGCGACGAAGCCGAAGAGCGCCAGCACGGCGACGACGCTGAGCGTGAGCAGCAGCGAGGTGCGGCGGTTGCGCGCCTGCAGCGTGTAGAAGCTGGCGCGGTCTGCGCTCACGGCAGCCGTGCTCCGGTCTCGCGGTGCGCTGCGCTCAGCGCAGGCTCACGGTCGGCACTTGCTGGGCTTCTTCTTCCGCCTCGAAGAACTCGCGCGGGAGGAAGCCGAGCGGGCGGGCGAGCACGAGGCTGGGGAAGGTCGCGATGGCGGTGTTGTACTCGAGCACCACGGTGTTGCAGTGCTGCCGCGAGAACGCGATCTGGTTCTCCGTCGTGGACAGCTGCTCCTGCAGTGCCAGCACGTTCTGGTTGGCCTTCAGCTCCGGGTAGTTCTCCACCACCGCGAAGAGCGAGCGCAGCGCGCCGGTCAGCTGGTTCTCCGCCTGGCCGGCGGCGGCGGTGCCGCGCGCGCCTGCGGATACGGCGCTCGCGCGCGCCTCGGTGACGCGTGTGAGCACGTCGTGCTCGAAGCCCATGACATCGCGCACGGCGTTGACGAGGTTGGGGATGAGGTCGTGCCGGCGCTTCAACTGGACGTCGATCTGCGCCCAGCCCTCGTCGACGCGCAGGCGCCCCTGGACGAGGCGGTTGTACAGGCGCACCACGAGCGCGATGAAGAGCGCGGCTGTCGCGAGGATGATCAGGATGCCGACGAGCGTTCCGCTCAAGCGAGGCCTCCACTGTGTACGGGGCGCGTCCGCAGTATACGCGGGGGCTGGCGGCGGCCCCTCGCGCCGGTCACTCGGCGAGTAGCTCGGCGACGGTCTCGAGCGCGAAGCCGCGCGCGCAGGCCATCGATGATGCGGGGGAGGGCGGCGGCGTCCTGAGACTGCGAGCCGACGTGGAAGATGTAGATGGCGGACGGGCTGGCGGCGGCGAGGCAACGCTGCGCGATGTCCGTCGCCGCCAACCCGCGCCAGCCGAGCGAATCGACGGTCCACATCACGTTGTGGGGGTAGCCGCGCGCGCCCACGTCGCTGTTCACGCTGGCGTCCCAATCGCCGTACGGCGGTCGGAAGTACGGCGTCGCGTCATCGCCGGTGAGCTCGCGCAGCACCTGCGCGGTGCGATCGAGCTGCTCCCAGCGGGCGGTGCGGGACAGCGGGCCGCGGCCAGTAGATGCGCCGGTGAACGAGCCGTGGTCGTAGCTGTGGTTGATCAGCACGTGTCCTTCGCGGGCGATGCGGCGCACGAGCTCTGGCTGCTGCTCCGCCCATACGCCGGTCAGCCCGAAGCTCACGTGTACGCCGTGCTCGCGCAGCGTGTCGAGGATCGCGGCCGCGAAGCCGGCGTCGGCGCCGGCGTCGAAGGTGAGCGCGACCGCGTGCCGGCGTCCCGAACCGCGGTCGACGACGCGCGCGGCAGCGCTGGCGGCGGCCGTCGCCGGCGTCGCAATGCGCGGCGGTACGTCGACAGGGGCCGGCGGCGGGGGCAACGCCGGCGCTGCGCCGGGGGCCGAGAAGGCGGCGGAGGCGGGATCGGTCGCGTGTGCGTGCGGGGTGGCGAGCGGCGTGGCCGGCGGGACAGCCGCGTCGAGGGGCGCCGACATCGGCGTGGGCGGCACGGGGGGCGCGCCCGCAGGCGGCGCGGTCGCGGCTGGGCTGGCGGCGAGTACGGCGGGTGTTGCGGGTGTTGCGCTCGCGTCGCACGCGGCGACCAGCAGCAGCAGCAGCAGCAGCGGCGACGCTAGCGAGGGTAGGCCGCGAGGAAGTCGAGCACGCCACGCGCGACGCCACGCGCCATCGCCTCGCGCGCATCGTCGGAACGCAGCAGCGCGGCGTCCTGCGCGTTGGAGACGAAGAAGAGCTCCACGAGCGCGGCCGGCATCTGCGTCGCGCGGCTGCGGATCGCGTCCTGCCCCGCCGTGAAGCCGAGCGCTTCCGGGTCGCCGGCGCGGCGCAGCACTTCGTCGCGCGTGGTCACTCGCTCCGGGCCGAGCAGGAACAGCGGGAAGCAGCGACCCTGGAATGCGCGCAGGCAACTGTCGTCCTTTGCTCCGCGGTTCCCCGCCTCGAACCCGGCCGCGCGTACTTCTGCGATCACGCCGTCGAGGAGCAGTTGCGCGAGCGTGCGGTTGAGGTCGGAGTGCAGGCGCGCGGCGTTGTAGTACACCTCGGCACCGCGCTCGGCGCCGCTGGTCGAGCCGTTCGAGTGGAGCGACACGAACACGTCGGCGCGCTTCTCGTTCGCGAGGTCGACGCGCGCCTGCAGGTCGCGGCGCTGCGCGCTGAAGCCGGCGATCGCGGGACCGCTGAACGCGCGCACGTCGTCGCGACGGGTGAGCAGCACGCGTACGCCCTGGGCGGCGAGCAGGCGCTCGACGCGGAACGCGAGCTCGAGGTTCGATTGTTTCTCGACGACGCCGAAGGCAGCTGCGCCGATCTCGTCGGCGCCGTGGCCAGGGTCGATCACCACGGTGCGCGCGCCAGTGGCGAGCGGCAGCGGCGCGAGCTGCGTCGTGCGCGCGTCGCGCGGCGTGGCGCCGACGTTCGTGGGGGCGACGGCGGGCGGGGCGCCGGCGGCCGCGGTGGCGGTCGACTCCGCGGTGGGTGGCGCGGGGGCGGTGGCGGTCGGCTCGGCGACGGTGGCCGCGGCGGTCGCAAGCGTAGTGGGGGAGGTTGTGACGGCGGCGGTCGCGGCCGCCATCGAGTCGCTCGCGGTCGAGGGGGTGGCGGTCGGCCCGCCGCACGCGACGAGCGCGACGGCGAGCAGCGCGAACGCCAGGCGAGGGGCGTTGGCTCGGCCTGACCAGCGCACAGGCGCCTCCACAAGTTCGAGCGATGGATGCCGGGAGCCTCGAAGGGCTCGGCGAGGCCGTGCAGCGGCCCGGGACCATTGTGCGCACGATCGGAGGCGCATGCATGTAACGGTGCGCGAGCAGCGCGGGTGCGTACGCGCGGGCGACGCCTACAATCCCCCCATGGAGCTTGCAGCCGATGTGCGGGTGTTCATCGAGCGGCAGCGCGGCGCGCACCTGGCGACGGCGGGGGCGGACGGTACGGCGCAGCTCGTGCCGATCTACTTCGCGCTGCTCGACGGGGTCGTGTACTCGACGGTCGACGACAAGCCGAAGCGCGCGGTGCGGCTGCGGCGGGTGCAGAACATCGCGGAGCGGGCGGCCGTGGCGGTGCTGTTCGACCATTACGAGGAGGACTGGGGCGCCTGGGCTGGGTGCAGCTGCGCGGACGCGCGAGCCCGATCGAGCGGGGCGAGGAGCACGAGCGGGCGCTGCGGGCGCGCTACCCGCAGTATCGCGCACTGGGCGCCGAGGAGCGGGTGGTGATTCGCATCGAGCCTTTGCTGGCGCGGCGCTGGGGGGCGCTCAGCCCAGGGTCGGCGGGTGCGCGGCCAACGAGCGCGGTCGCCGCGCGCGTGGCGGCGGGCGTGCTGCCTGCGACCGTGCTGCCCGCGACTCTGCTGCTGGCAGACGTGCCCGAGGACAAGGTGCGGGGCTGAACCTCGTGCGGCAGGTCGTGCGCATCGCCGGGCCGCACGTCGCGACGGAGTTCCGGGCGGGGGTCGCGAGCGGCCACCTCGCGCGGCCGCGCCCTTCTGTACAGACGTCTGTACAGAAGGGCGCGGCGGGCGCGCAGCGGGTGACGGTGGAGCCCGACGACGAGGTGCCGACAGCGGACGAGGGCGGGCGCATGCTGCCGTACGCGCTCGACGGGCTTGCGGACGGGGTAGATGTCGCGGAGAGGACCGGGCCGGCCAACGCGGTGACCGTCACCTACTTCGAGCTCAGCGGCGGCAGCGTCGGGCGGCTGTTCCCCAACGAGCGGCGCGCACTCGCGGCGCTTCGCCACGGCGCGGGCCAGCGGGGCGTCGGGTGGGACGCGAACCGCCGCGCGGCGAGCGCCTGGGCGTGACGCGCTCGCCATCGGACGGGGCGCGTGGCCGGCTGGCGGCCGAGGCGCGCTTGCTGGAGTCGCTGCTGCGCACGCTGGCGCTGGCCACGGTCGCCGGCGTGGTGCTGGGGGCGCTCATCGGCGGCGTGGGCGGGCGGCTCGCGATGCGCGCGTTGTTCCTCAGCTCGGGGCCGGACGTACGCGGCCTGGTCTCGGACGACGGGTTCACAATCGGCGAGTTCAATGCCGGCGCGACGGCGAGCCTGTGCCTCGCAGGGGCCTTCTTCGGGCTGGTCGGGGCGCTGATGTACCTCGCGGTGCGGCGCTTCCTGATCGGGCCGCGCTGGCTGCGCGTGCTCGGCTGCGGCGGCGCGGCGGGCGTGGTGGTGGGCGCGGGGCTCGTACACCGGGACGGCGTCGACTTCACGCGGCTCGGCCCGGCGTGGTTCGCGATCGCGCTGTTCGTGGCGATCCCGGCCGTCTTCGGGCTGGTCGCGCCGCTGGCGATCGAATGGGCAGACCGGCCCGGTGGCTGGTTCCACCGCGCGCCCGCGGTGCTCGCGCTGCTGCCGCTGCTGCTCTGGGTCGCGCCGCCGTTGCCGCTGCTGCTGCTGCTGATCGTCACCGCGAACCGCCTCGGCCAGCAGTCGCCACGGCTCACCGCGCGGTTACGTCACCCCGTGCCGATGTGGACGGCGCGCGGTGGGTGGCTGGCGATCGTCGCACTCGGGGCGGCCGACCTCGTGCAAGACGCGCGCGCGCTCATCTGAGCTTGAGGAACCCGCCCACCCGCCCGTGTGTTGTGCGAGGGGCTGCGCCCTCGCGCTCCCTGGTTCTCCGAGCGCTGAGACGACGTAGCGCCTCGCGCGTGGTCATCGGCTGCCGAGCGCTCACCGCCTGCGAGGCTCGACCGGCACAGCGTGCGCGTCGCCGGCCCACAACCGTAGCGAGCCAGCGTTCGTACCCATTCTGGACGGCAGCAAGCGAACGCACGAGAGCGAGGGCCCATGGTTGCCGCGTTGATCGCCGCGGGGATCGGCGCGCTCGTCGCGTCGGGGCTGTCGCTGCCGCTGCACTCGCCCGACGACGTGATGTTCAACACGGCGACGATTACGGCCGGGGCGCTGGTGGCCGGCGCGCTCGCGGGTGCCGCGTGGTCACGGCTCGGGGCGGGGCGAGGCCGCGTGCAGCGCTTCGTCGCGCTGCTGGGCGCGGCGTTCGCGATCGTGGCGCTGGGCGCGGTGGCGGGCGAGTCACAGTTCGAGCGCACGGTGGCGTGGGTCGTGCCGGTCGCCGCCGTGGTGCTGGGCTCGATCGCCGTGTTCACGCCGCTGCTGGCCCGCATGCGGCCCCGTCCGCTGCTCGCGGGCGCGGTGCTGCTGCCCGCGGTGCTGGCCGGGGTGGCACTCGCGGGGCAGGGCGATGCCGAGAGCGGGCGTCTGGAGCTGCCGGCGGCGAGCACGGCCGCGGCCGGCAGCAGCGGGCGCTTCCGGACGGCGGCGGACGTGCGCGGCGTCACGTTCACCGTCGGCGCGGGATCCGCGGCGACGTTCAGCGTGAACGAGAAGCTGACGCGGTTGCCGCTGCCCAACGACGCCGTGCTGCACACGCAAGCGCTCGCTGGAACGATCCACCTCGACGGCCGGCCGTCGACGGTGACGGTCGACGTGCTGACGTTGAGCAGCGATCAGCGCTCACGGGACGAGTTCGTGCGGGAGCGGCTGTTCCCGCCGCACCAGCTGGCGACGTTCACGTTCACGGACATCGGGGGGCTGCCTGCGTCGTACACACCGGGTGACGTCGTGCGGCGGCGTGTGCAGGGCACGCTGAACGTGCGCGGCGTGGACGGCCCGCTCGCGTTCGACATCGACGCGCGCATCGACGGCGACACGTTATACGCGCTCGCACGCACGACGTTGCGGTGGGCGGACTTTCGTCTGCCAGCGCCTAACATCGCGGGACTCGTCGAAGTGGCCGAGGAGATCCGCGTCGAGGTGTTGATCAGCGCGCGCGCTTCGACTCCGTAACGCTCCGCGTCACGTTCTGCGCTACACCGCGCCGCTTCGACGGTGCGCGGCCGGCATCGCACGCCCTCGAACGGCTGGGGTGGCGTTATGTGTGGGTCACCGCCGCGGGCCGACGAAGCGTGTTGCACGGCGCGCGGAGCGTGCGACTGCGGCGGTAAGGATTTCCCTGACGCCGCCGTCTACTCCCCGCGCACACCTCGCGCCTCGAGCGGTCTTAGGGGAATCCCCGCGGGTCGCGCGCCACCGCTGCCGGGGCCGCCGGTGCGGGTTCGACGAGGCCGTCGCGATGGCGACTGGAGGCTGACCAATGCGCCTGGTTCAACGCTCGATGGTGATCGTCGAGGTGCTCGCCGTCATCGCGATCCTTGCGGCCGCGATCGCGCTCGTGCCGCGCGGGCGCAGCCACAGCGAAGCGGCGCAGCTCAGCAGCGGCGGCTACACGACCAACGCGACGGTGTCACCGGGCTCCGCGGCGGCGGGCACTACGCGCGTCATCACCGCCGTGGTGACGTCGGCGAACGCAGGCAGCGCGCTCGTCGACGTCGAGGTCTACGGCCCGAGCGGGCGCGTGCACCAGCAGTTCTTTGACGGCCAGGCGTTCACGGCGGGACAGCAGCGATCGTTCACCGTGACGTGGAACGCGCCCGCATCGGCGCCGACCGGTGCGTACTCGGTGAAGGTCGGCATCTTCAGCACGGGCTGGGCGGCGCTGTACCACTGGAACGACGGCGCGGCTGCGGTCTCGATGGTCGCCGCGGCGACGGCCACGCCGTCGCCGGGCGGGGTCACGGCGACAGCCAGCGCTTCGCCGAGCACCATCGCGCGGGGGAGCACGGTCAGTCTGGCGACGCGCATCACGTCGGCGACAGCGCGCAGCGTGCTCGTCGACGTCGAGGTGTACGCGCCGGGCGGCATGCGGGGTGCACCAGCGCGTCTGGGACAACCGCCAGCTGTCGGCGAACACGCCGCGGACGTTCAACACGAGCTGGACCGCGCCCGCCGATGCGGCGACCGGCGCGTACACGGTGAAGGTGGGCGTCTACGGCCCGAACTGGGCCGGTCTGCTCAACTGGAACGATCTGGCGGCCACGTTCAGCGTGACCGGCACGACGGCGACGCCCATGCCGACGCCGGCGCCGACCGCATCGCCCACGGCGTCACCGACCGCGTCGCCGACGGCCTCGCCGACTGCGTCGCCGACTGCGTCACCGACGGCCACGCCCACCGCAGCGCCGACGGCGACGCCCACGCCGACGAGCGGGCTGCCCGCGCGGCCGGCCCGCTGGCCGAGCAGCACGCTGCAGCTCGCGGTGTTCGACTCGCCGGGAGGCGCGTCGGCGCTCAAGCAGAAGGCGCCGTTCGGCTTCCGTTACCAGTACCTCGCGGGCGGCGCGAACACCGGCAGCGGCTGGGCGACGTGGGGGGCGGGCGGCAGCTTCGCCACGAACTACATCCAGGAGTCCGTGGCGAACGGGATCACGCCCGTATTCACGTACTACATGATCTTCCAGTCGGCGCCGGGCAACACGATGTCCGAGATCGACGGCGTGAACGCGAACCTGCAGAACACCGCGACGATGACGGCGTACTTCAATGACTTCAAGCTGCTGCTGCAGCGCGCGGGCGCGTTCTCGCAGCCGGTGGTGGTGCACGTGGAGCCGGACATGTGGGCGTACGTCCACCACCGCGCGACGGGCGACAACGCCACGACGGTGCCGGCGAAGGTCGCGGCGACGAACCTCGGCGAGCTCGCGGGCCTGCCGAACAACCTCGCGGGGGTGGCGCAGGGGATGAAGAAGCTGCGCGACCAGTACGCACCGAACGTGGTGCTCGCGTACCACCTGAGCGTGTGGGGGTCGCAGGGCACGAGCGGCGCGGGCAGCGGCGCGCTGCGCTCAGCGAACTTCTACAACTCGCTCGGGACGACCTTCGACGTGGCGTTCCTCAACCACATCGATCGCGACGCGGGCTTCTACCAGTACGTGTACGGCGATGGCGGCCGGGCGTGGTGGGACGCGAACCGGTACGCGAGCAACGTGAGCTACGTACGGGAGTTCGTGAGCGTGGCGCGGACGCGTGTGGTGCTATGGCAGCTGCCGTTCGGCAACACGAAGATGCGCGCCGCGAACAACACGAACAACCACTACCAGGACAACCATGTCGAGTGGTTCCTCGACGACCCGAGCCGGACGCACCTGCGCGACTACGCGAACGCGGGCGTGATCGCGCTCATGTTCGGGCGGGGCGCGGGCGGCACCACGTGCGCGTGCGACGCGAACGGCGACGGCGTGACGAATCCGGCGCCGATCAACGGCAACGACGGTATCTCGCTGAACGCCGACGATGACGGTGGGTTCTTCAACCAGAAGTCGCAGCTGCACTACAGCACGGGCGCGCTGCCGCTGCCGTAATGGACGCAGTGCCGCGCGCCGCCCCTCACGCGGGCGGTGCGCGGCGGGTTGCGATTGGTCCACGCCCCCACGTCGACAGCGCGCGCGGCGATCCGTAGAGTCGGCGTTGCGCGAGAGGGGCGTCGTGATGGTGAGCGAGTTCCGGCAGTTTCTGCTCCGCGGCAACGTCGTCGACTTGGCCGTGGGGGTGGTGATCGGGGTGGCGTTCGGCGCGGTGGTCACGGCGCTGGTGGAGGACTTCATCACGCCGCTGATTGCGGCGTTCGGCGGGCAACCGGATTTCTCGGCGCTCGACTTTACGATCAACGACAGCACGTTCCGCTACGGGCATTTCCTGAACGCGGTGCTTTCGTTCGTGATCATCGCGGCGGTGGTGTTCGTGTTCGTGGTGAAGCCGATGAACATGCTGATCGCGCGCTCGCGCCGGGAACCGCCTGCCGATCCCTCGACGAAGCAGTGCGGGGAGTGCCTGACCGATATCCCGCTCACCGCGCGCCGCTGCCACGCATGCGCGCAGCCGGTCGCCTGAGGCATCGGCGCGCGGCGTCGACGCCGCTACACTGCGGCTGCGGTGGACGCGCCGGGGTGGCGGAATGGCAGACGCAGCGGACTTAAAATCCGCGGCCGCAAGGCGTGAGGGTTCGACCCCCTCCCCCGGCACCAGCCCGATGGCACACGGACGCGACCGGCGCGGCGGGCGGCGGCGTTCGTGGCGTTGCGGCAACGCGTTAGCTGAGGAGGACTATGTCGCTGGTTGCTGAGCTGCTGCGTGCCAACGAGGGCTATGCGGCGGCGTTCGACGCGTCGGAGCTGCGGGTGCAGCCGCGCAGGCAGCTGGCGATCCTCACGTGCATGGACTCGCGCTTCACGGCGCAGGGCGTGCTAGGGCTCGTGCTCGGTGATGCGCACGTGATCCGCAACGCGGGCGGGCGGGCGACGGAGGACGCGATCCGTTCGCTCACGCTGTCGGCGGCGCTGCTGGGGACGCGCGCATGCGTGGTTATCCACCACAGCGACTGCGGGCTGCTCGGCCGGTCGGACGAGGAGCTGCGGGACCAGGTGCTGGCGGTCTCCGGCGCGCGGCCGCCGTTCAGCTACCTGCCGTTTGGGGACCTCGTGCAATCGGTGCGGGACGACGTGCAGGCGCTGCGGCGGTGCCCGTACTTCCCGGAGGCGTACGAGATCGTCGGCTTCACCTACGACGTGCGTAGCGGCCGCCTAGAGCCTGTCGACGCGGGGCGGGCGCGCTAGCTCCGCGCGACGCCCACACGTTATGTAGCGTCGTCGAGGGGACGGGGTGCCGGATGCTCGCTACGCGTGATTGCGGTTACTATCACAAGTCATTCATTACGCTGGCTACCGGCGGGAACAGAGTTGACTGAGCTTTCGAGCGGGACAGCGGTGGAGCGTCTGGCGTTCCTCGGGCGGCGGATGTTCTTGCGGACCTCGGCGCTGGCCGGCGCGGGTCTGGCGGCAGCCGCGCTCGTCGGCTGCGGCGGGGACGACGAGGGAGCGGGCGGCGCAGGCGGCGGCGCGGTGTCGAGCAGCACGGAGGAAGCGACCGGCCCCGGCAAGCTCGTGCGCGACCCGGCGTTGCCGTTCCCGTACAACTTCCCGGAGCCGGCGAAGCAGCCGAAGGCCGGCGGGACGATGCGCGTGGCCGCGACGTGGGACGTGGGGCCGATGGACCCGACGACCTCGGCGGCGGGCGGCACCGTGACGGTGCCGAACATGGTCTACAACCGGCTGATCGGCATCAAGCGCGGCCCGGCGGCGGACCCGTTCAAGACGGAGCTGCAGCCGGAGCTCGCGGCGTCGTGGGAGCAAGCGCCGGACGGGCTCGCGTACACGTTCAAGATCCGGCCGGGCATCAAGTGGCAGAACCTGCCGCCGCTCAACGGCCGCGAGTTCGTGGCGGAGGACGCGAAGTTCGCGCTGGAGCGCTACTCCAAGGAGGGCGTGCACAAGGCGTACTACGTCAACGTCGACGGCTTCGAGGCCGTGGACAAGTACACGCTCAAGATCAAGATGAAGCGCGCGGCGGCGGACTTCCTCAACCCGCTGGGCAGCGACAAGCAGACGATCTTCCCGAAGGAGCTCGTCGACGACGGCAGCATCAAGGAGAAGGTGATCGGCACCGGGCCGATGATCCTCAAGGAGGCGCTCGCCTCCGACAAGGTGACGTTCACGAAGAATCCGGAGTACTTCAACGCGAAGGTGCTCATCGACGGGTTCGAGTTCCGCATCATGCCGGACGCGTCGGCGCGGCTCGCGCAGCTGCGCGCGGGCCAGGTGGAGTACGCGTACTCGGCGGTGGGCACGCTGTCCGAGGTCAACCAGCTGCTGAAAAGCAACCCGGGCATGCAGGTGCACCTGTTGCCGCTCACGTACATGACGTTCACGTTCGCCTTCAACCTGACCTCGCCCAAGTACAAGGACGAGCGCGTGCGCCGCGCGGTGTCGCTGGCGCTGAACCGCAAGCAGCAGGTCGACCTGTTGTACGAGGGCCTCGGCAAGTCGTTGTCGGTGATCCCGTGGACGTACGTGATGGACGCGGAGCCGACGATCGAGTCGGGCAAGCTCGGCAAGTGGATGAAGTACGACCCGACGGAGGCAAAGGCGCTCCTGAAGGCGGCCGGCGCCGAGAAGCTCGAGATGGAAAACATCTACTACGCATACACGCAGAACAACGACCGCGCGAACGAAGTGATCGTCCCCGCGCTGCGCGAGGTCGGCATCACAATGACGGGCGGTAAGGCGGAGTACACGACGTTCAACTCGAACTGGGTCGGCGGGAAGCTGCCGGACGTCTCGACGTCCGGGTGGGGCACGTCCGGGTTCGACGCGGACAACTGGTTCTACGGGCAGATCCACTCGAAGTCCGCGGGCAACCGCTGGCGCATCTCCGACCCGCAGCTCGACGAGTGGGCGGAGGCGCAGCAGGTGGAGCTCAATCCGCAGAAGCGGCGCGAGCTGCAGATCAAGATTTTCGACCGCGACCTGGAGATGATGTACCGACCGCCGCTGTCGTACGGGTTCACGTACGAGGTGTACCAGCCGTGGATGCGTGGCATCCGCTTCGGCCAGAGCTCGCCGAACGGCAACAGCTCGTACTACAACTGGGGCAGCCAGGTGGAGTACGGTTGGCTCGATAAGTAGGTCACTCGCCGTGACCGGCAGCTCCGACTTCGTAGCGCCATGAAGCCGCAGCGGGGCGTCGGGCGAGGTCATCTGGCACAGACAGGGGGGAGCCGAGAGGCTCCCCTTCCGTCTGTGCATACACAGGCGTGGGGCCGGCGTACGCGCGAGGCTCGACGCATGGTCGCGCTCGCGGGGGGCGCAGCGCTGTGGTACTGCTACAGCGGCTCACAGGCGGCGCAGCGGCGCGGACGAAGGGAACAGGCGTGAAGGTCGGCTTTCATTTCGCGGACTTCACGTATGGGGTGGCGCCGGCCGAGCTCGGCGCGAAGCTCGACGAGATCATCGACTGGGTCGACGTGGCGGGGTTCGACCGGCTGTCGGTGATGGACCACTACTTCCAGATCGCCGCGCTGGGGCCGCCCGAGCACGAGATGTTCGAGGCGTACAACCTGCTGGGCTACATCGCGGCGCGCACGTCGCGGGTGCGGCTGGGCGTGCTCGCGACCGGCGTGACCTACCGCAACCCCGGCTTCCTCGTGAAGCAGGTCACGGGGCTGGACGTGCTGTCGCGCGGGCGGGCGTGGCTGGGCATCGGCGCGGCGTGGTTCGAGCGCGAGCATGTGGGCCTCGGCATCCCGTTCCCGCCGCTCGCGGTGCGGTTCGAGATGCTCGATGAGGCGCTGCGGATCGCGGGCCAGATGTGGAGCGCGGAGAACGGCCCGTTCGCGGGCCGTCATTTCCAGATGGCGGAGACGATCTGCTCGCCACAGCCGGTGCAGCGGCCGCGGCCGCCGATCCTGGTGGCGGGCAGCGGCGAGCGGAAGACGCTGCGGCTGGTCGCGCGCTACGGCGACGCGTGCAACGTGAGCGGGCAGCACCCCGACGAGACGCGGCGGCTGCTGGGCGTGCTGCGCGAGCACTGCGAGGCGGAGGGGCGCGACTACGCGAGCATCGAGCGCACGGTGTCGACGCGGTTCGACCCGGGCCCGCAGGGCGAGCGCGTGGACGCGGAGATCGAGCGACTGGGCCGGCTTGCGGAGGCGGGCGTGCAGGCGGCGCTCGGTTACGTCATCGGCGCGGGCGATCCGCGCGTGCGGGAGGTGATGGCGACGCGGCTGATCCCCGCGCTGGCCGCGCTGTAGGCGTCGGGCGGGCGACGGAATTACTGCGAGCGCGCGGCGCATGATGCGCACGAGCGGTCGAAGCGGTGTATAACATCGTGCGGACGGGCCGCCGCTTGTCAGGCGGATTACGGCCGTGGTATAGCCTTGGAGCCACGGCCGCGGGATGGCGCGCAGGCGCGTTCCGGGCCCGACAGGCCACGCTGGTGCGGTGCGGATGCGTGCACTGCACCGCCGCGAGCAGCGTGGTGCGAGGCGTTTGGGGGCCGCTCGCGCGGCCGTCACAGCAGAACGTTGAGCTCTCGGGGCGACCCACCGCCTCCGGGGCAAGTTCGACGGCCATATGGGGTACATGCAGCGAGGAGAGACATGCCGAAACAGTCCCCGGTACCCGATGCCCTGGACAAGCCGTACTTCGACGCGTGCAACGAAGACCGGCTCGTCATCCAGAACTGCTCAGCGACTGAGCACGGAGCGGCTGGCCGCCTCCAGCACCCCCCGGCGGCCACTTGCGGCGGCTGTGGCAAGGACGCGAGTCTCGGCTGGAAGCAGCTCAGCGGCCGCGGCACGATCTACACCTACGGTGTGGTCTACGACTCGCCGATCGCCGAACTCCAGGCCGACCAGCCGTACAACGTGGCGGTGATCGAGCTGGAGGAGGACCCCGGCGTGAAGATGCTGTCGCACCTTCCCGGCCGCCCGATCGACGACGTGCCGATCGGCGCCAAGGTTAAGGTCATCTTCGAGAGCACCCCGGCGACCGGCCAGAAGGTCCCCGAGTGGCAGGTAGTGAGCTAGCTGCGGCTCGTCCGGACGAGTCCGCGAACGCATCGAACAAATTGAGGTAAGCATGCCAAAGACTCCAATGCCACCGGCGTCCATGTTCCGGACCGCGGTGCACCCCGGAGTGTGGGAGCACAAGGGCAAGGTCGCCGCCGTGGGCGTCGGCCACCAGGGCACGGCGCGCCGCTGGGACGGCACCGCTGAGAACTCGATCGGCGCGTGGAGCATCGCTGCGTGCCGCAAGGCGATCGCGGACGCCGGCGTGAACCCGGCGGACGTCGATGGCATCGTGCTCGACACCTCGACCACGACCGGCGCGCACTGGCCGGCGGGTCGCGAGATCCCGATGGACGTGGTCAAGCAGTTCAACCAGACCGACGACCCGCTGGACGGCATCGCTCAGCTCAGCGGCGAGTGGATGGTCAAGAACATGCCCGAGCTGACGAACGTCAAGTACATCATGACGGGGCCGGTCTGCATGTCGACGGCGATCGCTGTCGCCGCGCAGGCGATCGGCGACGGGTTATGCCACACCAGCCTGGTGCTGAAGAGCTGGCACAACCTCGATGGCCGCTATTACCAGGGCGGCGCGAACGCCGAGCCGACGATCTCGGGCCCGGCGAAGTGGACGAACCCGTGGGCGGGTCCGGCGTCGCTCGGCACGGCCACGCAGTTCCAGCGCTACATGTTCAAGTACGGCAAGAGCCACGACATGATGGCGCCGTTCATGCAGAACTCCCGGCACAACGGGCTGCTGTTCCCCGAGGGCTACTGGGCGCAGCACCGGCCCGAGGAGCTCCCCGCCGAGGATTACATCAACGCGCGCTGGGTCGCCAAGCCCGCGAACCTGTTCGACAACGACATTCCGATCATGGCTTCGGCCGCGTACCTGTTCACCACCGCCGAGCGGGCGCGCGACCTGAAGCAGAAGCCCGTCTACATCCTCAACCACGCCAAGGACGACCTCGTGGCTCGTGGCTTCGGCGGCTTCCCGACGCTAGAGGAGTGCGAGACGGCCTGCGAGAACACCGGCATCCGCCTTTACGAGGGCGCCGGCATCAAGCCGGACGACCTGTCGTTCGAGAACATGTACGACGGCTTCAGCCTGTTCCACGTGTTCCACCTCGAAGGGCTGCGCACGCACGGCATCGGCAAGGGCGACGCCCTCGACGCGTTCAAGGGCGACATCAGCCTCAACGGCCCCTTCCCGATCTCGCCGTCCGGCGGCAACATCGGCAGCGGCCGCACGCGCTTCTGGAAGCACACGGACTGCATTCAGCAGATCCAGGGCCGCGCCGGCGCTCGGCAGATGAAGGCCCCGGCGAACATCGGCGTCTCGGGCGGCCCAATGCCGACCGGCGGCGTCTTCACTGTGTGGAGCTCGAGCCCCGACTAGCTAGGCAGTTGCCGGGAGGCTCGTCGCAGGCGAGTACGCGACGGGCCTCCCGGCAACAGAAGAGGAGATAGAGGTACCCATGCCAGCAACTCCATTGCCCCCTGCGTCGATGTTCCGGACCGCGGTCCACCCCGGCGTGTGGGAGCACAAGGGCAAAGTCGCCGCCGTGGGCGTCGGCCATCAGGGCACGGCGCGCCGCTGGGACGGCACCGCCGAAAACTCCGTCGGCGCGTGGAGCATCGCTGCGTGCCGCAAGGCGATCGCCGACGCCGGCGTGAACCCGGCGGACATCGACGGCCTCGTGCTCGACACGACGACCACCACCGGCGCGCACTGGCCGGCGGGTCGTGAGATCCCGATGGACGTCGTGGCGAAGTTCAACCAGACCGACGACCCGCTCGACGGCATCTCCAAGCTCAGCGGCGAGTGGATCCTCAAGAACATGCCCGAGCTGACGAACGTCAAGTACATCATGACCGGGCCCGGCTGCATGTCCGCCTGCATCGTCGTCGCCGCGCAGGCGATCGGCGACGGTTTATGCCACACCAGCCTGGTGCTGAAGAGCTGGCACAACCTCGATGGCCGCTACTACCAGGGCGGCGCGAACGCCGAGCCGACGATCTCGGGCCCGGCGAAGTGGACGAACCCGTGGGCGGGCCCGGCCTCGCTCGGCACCGCTACGCAGTTCCAGCGCTACATGTACAAGTACGGCAAGAGCCACGACCAGATGGCGCCCTTCATGGCCAACTCCCGGCACAACGGGCTGCTGTTCCCCGAGGGCTACTGGGCGCAGCACCGGCCGGAGGAGCTGCCCGTCGAGGACTACGTCAACGCGCGCTGGGTGGCGAAGCCCGCGAACTTGTTCGACAACGACATTCCGATCATGGCTTCGGCCGCGTACCTGTTCACCACCGCCGAGCGGGCGCGCGACCTGAAGCAGAAGCCCGTCTACATCCTCAACCACGCCAGGGACAACCTCGTGGCCCGCGGCTTCGGCGGCTTCCCGACGCTCGAGGAGTGCGAGACGGCCTGCGAGAACGTGGGCACGCGGCTGTTTGAGGGCGCAGGGCTCAAGCCGGACGACCTGTCGTTCGAGAACATGTACGACGGCTTCAGCCTGTTCCACGTGTTCCACCTGGAGGGGCTGCGCACGCACGGCATCGGCAAGGGTGACGCGCTGGACGCCTTCGCGGGTGACATCAGCATTAACGGCCCCTTCCCGATCTCGCCGAGCGGCGGGAACGTCGGCAGCGGGCGGACGCGGTTCTGGAAGCACACGGACTGCATTCAGCAGATCCAGGGGCGCGCGGGCGCGCGCCAGATCAAGGTGGCGGCCAACGTCGGCGTCTCCGGCGGCCCGATGCCGACCGGTGGCAACTTCACGGTCTGGAGCTCGAGCCCCGACTAGGCCGACGCCGGGAAGCCCGGCCGGATCGTAGCTCGCCCTGCCCCGCGGGTCCGCTCATTGTTATACTGGGCGGACCCGCGGGCGTTATGGCCCCGGACGCCGCCTCACGTGGCGCCGGGAGCCGAAGTGGAGGATTCACGTTGGAGCTCTCTGGGGGACGGTTCCTGATCAGTTTCGACATCGACGGCACCCTCGAGCTCGGTGACCCTCCGGGGCGGATCACGACCGAGATGGTGCAGCGGGCCCGGGACCTCGGTTTCCTGGTCGGCAGCTGCTCGGATCGCTCGGCCACGTCGCAGAAGGCGATCTGGGAGCGGATGAACATGGAGGCGGACTTCATCTCGCTGAAGCACATGCTCGACGACGTGAAGCAGCGCTTCGACGTGCACCGCTACCTGCACATCGGCGACCGCGACCTCGACCAGATGTTCGCGGAGCAGGCGGGCTTCGACTTCCTGTGGGAGCACGAGGCGTACACCGAGCCGTGGCTCGACTGGCTCAAGGGAGCCGGCGACGCCATTGTCGACCAGCCGTAAGACCGGCTGTGAAGATCGGGCTGATCTCGGACACGCATCTCCCCGCGCTCGGCCTGGTGCCTCCATCTGAGGTGGCGCTGGCCTTCGCAGGCGTCGACCTGATCCTGCACGCGGGCGACATCTATTCAGCTGCCTGCCTGGACTGGCTCGAGCTCATCGCGCCGGTGATCGCAGTGGAGGTAGCGCCGGCGCCGGTGGTCGGCGACCCGCGCGTCATCGACGGCGCACTTGGGCGCATCCTGACGTTGGAGGGCCACACCATCGGCCTCGTGCACGACCTGATGGTGCGCGGGGTGGACGAGGTACGGCCCGGTGCGCTGGGCGCGAAGTTCCCAGCCGATCGCTCGCTGTCCGACGCGGTGGCGCAGTTCTTCGGCAGCCGCGTCGATACGGTGGTGTTTGGCCACACGCACTACGCGATGGCGGAGACGCACCAGGACATCCTGTTCGTGAACCCGGGCAGCCCCACACTGCCGAAGCAGGTGCGCAAGCTGGGTACCGTCGCGGTGATGGAGCTGGGGCCGGCGACCGAGCGCTCCGCGCGCATCGTGGACCTGGCGGAGTTCACGCGCGAGTAACGGCTCGACGCGGCAGCCTTCACGCGCTCGGTGACTGAGTGGACAGCGGCCGTACGTTTTAGCTTATGACAAGCACGCGTCGCGTTGTCTGTTCTCTTAGTCGCCTCTTGGTCACACGCTCAAGCGCTCAAAGTCGCGCCGGTATACGGGTGGCGGTGCGAGACGGCAGCTGCATGCATGGGGACTGCGCCGAGTTCGATGCGCTTCGCGCCCACGGAAACGCTGACGGGGCTCGAGGCGAAGGGCGTGCCGGAGCGCGCGGCGGCCGCCACCACGTGACGGAGTCCGGCCACACGCACTGCACGACCAGCGAAGCACGCTGTTCAACGAGCAGGACCGCGAGCAGCTCGAGGAGGCCGGCCGGGCCTTCAAGGCGCTGTAGTACCGCGCCGCAGTCGGAGACGGCGGGCCGCGGCGGGCGTTTCACTCGCGGCGCGTGACGCGCGCGGGCGATAGCTCATCTTCGACCGGGCGCAGTCAGCGGCTGTTCGTGGCGCGCCGCGGGTCGGCGTCCGGGACGACGACCATCGCGTACCAGCTGCAGCGCGGGAACGCGCCGGTCTGCAGCGGCGCCTCGCCTTGCTCACGCAGCTCGCGCTCGATGGCCACGCCGCCGGCGGGGAACTCGCCGCAGCGTGCGGGGCGCTCGCGGTCGTGCAGGCGGCAGCTGCCCGAAGAGTCGTCGGGAGCGCTCTCGAACGCGGCGCAGCGGAAGCGGGTCATGCTCAGCATGGCGCCGTCGAGCTCTGTGCGCGCGCGGTCGCGCCAGCCGCCGCCCCCGATCGCCTCGAGCGGGATGATCAGCGGCGCGCCGGCGTTCATGGGGGCGTACTGGTCCGCGGGCAGGTCGCCCCACGTCCAGAAGCCAGCGGTGCGTCGAGAGTCGCAGCAGTCGCCGCAGCCGTTGCATTCGATGGCGCGCGCTTCGTCGAGCGACACGTAGCGCGTGACTGGGTGTGTCGCGTCGGTCGGCGGCGTGGGATCGAGCGGCGCCGTGAGCTGCCCTTCGGGCGCCGCTCCGCGCTGCGTCACGCCGGGCAGCTCACGCAGGGCGCTTGGGGGTGCGGCCGCGCAGCGTCCAATGCGTCGCGGCCCCGTCGTTGTAGGTGCGGGTCTGGCCGCACTGGCCGCAGGCGGCGCTGGTGACACCGCCGCGCGGCGTTTGCAGGATCCAGTGATGCACGCAGGGGGCGGCCGCCTCGCCAGCCTCGTACATGTGACCGCCGACTGCCAACCCGCCCTCGAGGGCCCCGCTGTCAGACACTGCCATTATGCGCCCCTAGTCCGCGCGTCTCCCGCGAGCGTTGCTGCGCGCGAGCGACCCGCTGCTTTCGAACCGCGTGACTGCGCCATCGCGCCGGGCCGGCCGGCTTCCCCAACGTCCCGGCATCGACGTCGCCCGCGCTTCGCCAGGCGGGCTGCTCGCCGTGAGCTTAGCACGTTACATGCGCCGCGCAGGGGTGAATTGTGGGGCGGGCGTATACTGGCTCCAGCAACCGCCAGGGCGCGCCGTGCACCACATCCGCTCTGCGTTGAGCGCCGATGGTGCAACGCTGGGGCGGCGCAATGTCGGGCTGGCGGGGCGTCCGATTGGCTCCCTGTGGTCATGTTGTACGGTCGCAGGCGCTCACGCCGCCGCCGTGGAGTGCGCGCAGATGCAGTGTGCCAGGTGCGGCGGAGTGTTGATCGGACTGGCTCTGACGTGCGTCGTGCACGGCGATCAGCGCGACGTCGGCGGGCGCGCGCCCGCGCAGGAGAGCGTTGCGGACCAGCGGAGGATGCGCGCGCTTCCGCCTGATGCTGGCGAGCGCGCCCGCTAGCTCGCGCTCAATGCTCAGCATGTGACCGTGGCGCAGGCGTGCGCTCGCCATCGGTGAGGCGAGTGCGCGGCGTATTGCACCGGGAATACAGGAGGACCGGCGGTGACGCCGGTCCTCCTGTATTCCTCAGCTGTGCGACCGTTCGCTAGACGCGCGAACCGGTGGCGATCTGGCCGGGGCTGGTGGTCTCGGCGCGTGCCGGCGGTGCAGCGGTGCGCCAGTCGAGGATGCCATCTTCGCCGGGGCGCGCCGCGCCGATGCCGTCGCCGCGGAACTCGGCCCAGTGCGCGTGGTTCGCCTGGTGCAATGTGAAGCAGGCGTTGAGCGCGTTGTAGAAGCCCATGTTGTCCTGCGTCTGGTTGACGGACTCCTTGATGAGCATCGAGGTGACGGTGGGCAGCTGCGCGATGCGTCGCGCGAAGGCGAGCGTGTCTTCCTCCAGCCGCGCGCGCGGGAAGATCTTGCTGACCATGCCGAGCTGGTGTGCTTCCTGCGCGCCGATGGTGTCGCCGGTGAGCAGCAGCTCTTTGGTCTTGCGCGGGCCGAACTCCCACGGGTGCGCGAAGTACTCGAGGCCGCACATGCCGAGGCGGGTGCCGACGACGTCGGCGAACTCGGCGTCGTCCGACGCGACGATGAGGTCGCACGCCCACGCAAGCATCAGCGCGGCGGCGTAGGCCTTGCCCTGCACCTGCGCGATGGTGATCTTGCGGAGGTTGCGCCAGCGCAACGTGTTCTGGAAGAAGAAGTGCCACTCCTGCAGGTAGCGGTTCTCCAGCGCCTTGGTGGTGCCGCCGTAGCCGGCGACGGTGTAGTGCTGGTCCGGGCCGGGCTGCCGCTCTGCGATCGCCTGCGGCGTGCCCATGTCGTGGCCGGCGGAGAAGAGCGGCCCGGCGCCCGCGAGGATGATGCAGCGCACGTTGTCGTCCGCCTCGGCGCTCAAGAACGCTTCGCCGAGCTCGACGAGCAGCCCGCGGTTCTGCGCGTTGCGCTCGTTCGGGCGGTTGAGCGTGATGCGGACGATGCGTCCGTCGTCGATCGGCTCCGTCATGATGTACTGGTACTCGCGCTGACCGTTCACTCGACCCTCCTCGCCGTGCGATACTCGGTGCCCTGTTCGTGCTGCGTACCGTAGCAGGCACGGCGGCCGGTTGCGCGGGATTCGCCGGGGTGGCGGGCGCCGCGCGGGTGGCGAGACCCGCGGCGGTGCGTGTTCTTGACCCGCGTGCGATGGTGGACGAGTACGTAGCATGCGGCATTGTGGCTGCCCCCCAGAGAGAGGCTCTAATGACCAGCGACGAATCGACGGACCGCTCCGACCTGTTCGGCACATTCAGCCGCAAGGCGCTGCTGCGCGGCGGCGCACTGGGGGCGGCGGGGCTCGCGGCCGCGGCGCTCATCGGCTGCGGCGGCGACGAGGAGGAAGCGGCGCCCGCGGGCGGCGCCGCAAGTAGCGCCACAGCGGCCGCCCAGTCCGGCACCCCGGCGGACGGCATCACTGTCGCGGGTAAGCTGATCCCCTTCAACTTCCCGGAGCCCGCCGGCAAGACGCCAAAGGCCGGCGGCACCGCCACCTTCGCCGTCACCTGGGACGTCTCCACCATGGACCCCTCCAAGTCCGCCGCCGGCGGCACCGTGACCGTCCCGAACGTGGTCTACAACCGCCTGCTCGGCTTCAAGCGCGGCCCCAGCGCCGACCCCTTCAAGCTCGAGATCGTGCCGGAGCTCGCGAAGTCCTGGGAGCAATCCCCGGACGGCCTGACCTACACCTTCAAGCTCGAGCCCAACGTCAAGTGGCAGAACATCGCGCCGCTGAGCGGCCGCGCGTTCACCGCCGCCGACGTGAAGTTCGTCTACGAGCGCCTGCAGAAGGAGGGCGTGCACCGCCCCTACTTCACCAACGTGAAGTCCGTCGACGCGCCCGACGCGACCACGGTCAAGATCACGCTCAACAAGCCGCAGCCGGACTTCCTGATCCCGCTCGCCAGCCGCTACACCACCATCCACCCGAAGGAACTGGTCGACAGCGGCGAGATCGACAAGAAGGCGATCGGCACCGGCCCGATGATCCTCAAGGAAGCGGCCTCCGGCGTCGGCGCAACGTTCGACAAGAGCCCCGACTACTGGATGGGCAAAGTGCTCATCGACAGCCTCGTCTGCAAGGTGCAGACCGACGGCGCGGCACAGCTCGCGGCGTTCCGCGCCAAGCAGATCGAGTTCGGCTACACCGTCGGCACGACGGTGATCGAGCTCGAGACGCTGCTCAAGACGAACCCGGACATCCAGGCCAACACCGCGCAGCCCGTGACCAACACGTTCGCGCTGTCGTTCAACCTCGACCTGCCGAAGTGGCAGGACGTGCGCACGCGTCGTGCAGTCAGCATGATCATGGACCGCAAGGAGATCATCGACATCGCGCTGCGCACGTACGGCGTCTCGACGCCGACGATGCCCTGGATCTTCATCTTCGACAAGCCGCCGACCGCCGAGTCCGGCCAGCTCGGCAAATGGTGGAAGACCGACGTCGCCGAGGCGAAAAAGCTGCTCGAGGCCGCCGGCCAGAGCAACCTCGAGATGCAGATGATCTACTACAACTACGGCGACTCCTCGAACAAGTCGCCCAACGAGGTGCTGGTCAACCAGTTCCAGAAGGCCGGCGTGAAGCTCGACGCGCGCTCCGTCGACTACACCGAGTTCAACTCGCAGTGGGTCGGCGCCAAGTTCCCGGACGTCGCCGACGGCTGGGCCGCCCAGGGCTTCGACACCGACAACTTCTTCTACCAGCACGTCCGCTCGGACTCGCCCGGCAACCGCTGGCGCATCAAAGACACCGAGCTCGACGCATGGGCCGAGCAGCAGCGCAGCGAGATCGACCGGCAGAAGCGCAAGGAAATCCTGCGCAAGATATGGGACAAGACACTGGACCAGGCCTACCGCATCGAGAAGCCGAGCGCGATCGCCGCGACGGTCTACCAGCCGTGGCTGCGTGGCGTGCGCTGGGTCGGCGTGCTCGGCGCGAACTCGTACTACTACGACATCGGCGCCCAGCTCACGAGCATGTGGCTCGACAAGTAACTGCGCACCCGTCCGCGCGCCGGCGGCGCGCCCGACACCACCGCGAGCGGCCCGGCCCAACCCGGGCCGCTCGCGCTATCCCCTCCCCACACTCCGCGATGCACGTGCGTTATGCTCCCGCGAAGGCGCACCGCACGCGTTGCGCCGCGACCCCGCGCGAACGGAGGGTACGTATGGCCGACCCCACACACGTCATCGAGGACGAGTCGATCCGCATCGAGGAGTACGGCAACGTCGCCGTCATCAAGATCAACCGCCCCGAACGCCTCAACGCCTGGGGCCGCGAGATGGACGAGAGCATCGAGCGCTACATGCGCGAGCTCAGCGCCGGCGAGTACCGCATCCGCGCCGTCATCATCACCGGCGAAGGCCGCGCCTTCTGCGCTGGCGGCAACGTGAAGAACTTCCCCGGCGCCAACATCGAGCAGCAGCGCCCGCCGTGGCGCCCCGCCCACCCCGATATCTATGCGACGACGTGGATGCGCAAATCGGACGTACCCGTGATCGCCGCGATCAACGGGTACTGCATGGGCATGGGCATCGGCGTCGCGCTCGGATCGGACATCTGCATCGCCGCGGACGACGCCGTGTTCCAGGTCGCGCAGATCAAGCGCGGGATCACCGCGGACTACGGCGTGCCGTACTTCCTCCCGCGCGCCGTCGGCATGCAGCGCGCGCTGGAGCTGATGTTCACCGCGCGCCGCTTCACCGCACAGGAAGCGCTCGACTTCGGCATGGTGCTCGAGGTCGTGCCCGCGGCCGCGCTGCTCGACCGCGCACTTGCGCTCGCGCAGGAGATCGCCGCCGGCCCACCGCTCGGCATCGCCGGCACCAAGCAGCTCGCCTACTCCGTCGAGCACGACCAGCTCGAGCGCGTGCAGCTGCTCACCAACCAGATGGTCAACCAGCTGTTCGTCACCGCAGACGGCGTCGAAGGCGTGAAGGCGTTCGTGGAGCGCCGCGAGCCCGCCTTCCGCGGCCGGTAGGCGCGGCCGCTAGCCGCACCCGTGATCCACGCAGCGCAGTGACACCCGCGTCGCTGCGCTGCGTGCGCGGTCCCGCTCGCCCGACGCTACCGCGCGGCCGCCTGCTGCAACGCCGCGAGCACGGCCGTGCCGTGATCGGCAGCGCGCGCACGCTTCCACACGCGCAGCAGCCGCCCGTCCGGCCCGATCACGAACGTCGCCCGCGTCATGCCGATCGACGTGCGCCCGTACAGCGTCTTCTCGCCCCACGCGCCGTAGCGCGTCGCCACCGCTGCGCCCTCGTCGACCAGCAGCGGGAACGGCAGCGCATGCGCGGCGCGGAAGCGCTGGTGCGACGCCGCGTCGTCCGTCGACACGCCGAGCACCACGGCGCCCGCCGCCACGATCGCCGTGTGCTCATCGCGCAGCGAGCACGCCTGTGTCGTGCAGCCCGGCGTCGCGTCCTTCGGGTAGAAGTACAGCACCACCGTGCGCCCCGCGTAGTCCGCCAGCCGGTGCAGCACGCCGTCCTGGTCGCGCAACGCGAAGTCCGGCGCGAGCTCCCCCGCGGCGAGCGTGACCGCCACTACCGCGCCCCGCGCACGCGCCAGGTGAGCAGCCCCACCGGCACACGCTGCGCCGCGAGCGCAACGCGCCCGTCCGGCTGCGCTTCGAGCTCGCCCGCGATGATCCGCTGCACGCGCCGCAGCGCCGCGGGCGTCTGCTCCACCAGCGCCGTCGCCGCCACGTCGCGCGCCGCCTCGCGCGCGTCGGCGTACACGCGCCCAAACCGCCGCTCGCCCATCGCCAGCTCCGGCTGCATCCCAAGCTCATGTAGCACGGGGATCAGGTCTGCGAGCCCCGGCTGACGCACCCGCGCCGCGCCGTGAAACGCGTGCACGACCCGCTCCACCGCGCGCCCCATGTCGAGCGCCGCCCCGTGCACGATGCACACCCAGCGCTCCGCCGACGCGACGGCGCGCCCCAGGAACTGCTCGATCTCCAGCACCGGGCCCAGCACGTTCGCCATCAGCACCGCCGTCGCCGGCGGCACGCGCGGGCCCGGCCACGTGCGCTCCACGAGCGTGTAGTTTGCCAGCCCCGCCCGCGCGAACGCCGCGCGCGCCTCGCCGGCCATCGCCGCGGAGGGCTCCACCAGCGTCACATGCCCCGTCACCCGCGCCAGCGGCACCGCGTAGCGCCCGGCTCCGGCGCCGATGTCCAGCACAGTATCCGTGCGCTCCAACCGGTCCACGATCTGCGGCAACCCCCAGCCCGGCGCCTGCCGCACGTCGCCGATGCTGCGCGAGAAGCTGGGAGCGCGCCCTGCCCACCAGTCCTCCGGCGGACCGCCCAGCTGCGCGAGCTGCGCGTCCATCTGCTCGCGCCTGGCCAGCACCAGCGCGCGCCAGCGGTCCACCGCTGTGTCCGCCACTAGTCCGGCTCTGGGAACGCCACCAGCGACGTCGTCGACTGGATGCCATCGAGCGTGCGGATGCGGTCGGAGAGGATCGGCGGGATGTCGGTCAGCGAGTCGGTGACCAGCTCGACCACGATGTCGTACGGCCCCATCACCTCGTGCACCGAGCGCACATTCGGGATGGCAGCGAGCGCCTCGACCACGCGCCGGGTCGCCCCGGGATTTGTGACGATTAGCACATACGCCTTCACCATTTTTGATTAGCCAATCAGGGTGTGCGCTGCTGTGCCGGTTCTGCCCGGGTGTTATGATACGGCCGCTCCATCACGTGCGGCGATATTGAACGTAGTAGCGCGCGCACCATACTCGGAGTAGGCGGCTTGGGGGCGGGAGACGCTCCCCGGCGCGCGATCAGCCGGTCCTTGCGCGGGAGCGCACACAGCCGCAGGTCCGATCGCGTCGCGGCCGTCAGGGCCACGGCACCGCGTTTGGAGGCTGCACGCCGCCGATCCACGGACGCCCTGTCCGGACGTGGAGCTGTAGTACAAAGGCCAGGCCGATGGGTAGCGATCTCGTCGTTCGATTCGCCGGCGAGGGTGGGCAGGGACAGGTCACCGCAGCCGAAGGTCTCGCACAGGCCGCCGCACAGGTCGGCTATCACGTGCAAACGTTCGCGACGTACCCCTCGCAGATCGAGGGTGGCCCCACCTGGGCCCAGACGCGCGTCTCCACCAACACCATCCTCACGCAGGGCGACCAGCTCGACGTCCTCGTCGCGCTCAACCGCTCGGCGTACGAGACGCACATCGGTGAGCTCCGCGAAGGCGGCGTGCTCATCTACAACTCCAAGGACTTCGACGAGCAGCTCGGCGGCCTGTCGATCGGCCTTGACGTCGATAACCTCGCGCGCGCCACGGGTAACCCGCGCGCCGCCAACATCATCATGATCGGCGCCGTCGCCCAGCTCGCCTCCATGCCGGCGGACTACTTCCGCCAGTTCATCGAGGCGCGCTTCCGCCGCGGCCGCGCGAACGACGACGAGGTCATTAACGGCAACATCAAGGCCCTGGACGTCGGCTTCGAGGCCGCCGCCGCCAGCGGCTACCAGGTGAACTCGCTCGACGCCCCCCCCGCCATCGAGCGCCAGCGCATCCTCGTCAAAGGCAACGACTTCCTCTGCCTCGGCGCGATCGCCGCAGGCCTCGACATCTTCATCGGCTACCCGATCTCGCCCGCCAC
>SHYP01000001.1 GCA_009692725.1 Dehalococcoidia bacterium | reverse complement strand
GCTTTGTGTGGGATGCACGCGAGGCAAAGTGGGAAGAAGGCTTTGCGCACCTCGAGCAGTACGTCACAGCGCATGGCGATACGCGCGCGCTGCGAAGCGACACGACTGGCGGCTACCCCCTCGGCCCGTGGGTCAACACTCAACGCAGTAGCCATAAACGCAGCACGCTGGCTGCTGCGCGCGTTGCCCGTTTAGATGCACTCGGCTTTGTGTGGGAGATAAGGCAGCGTCGGGGCGAGCCCTCACGGTGAGCGTGGCTGCATCAGCGCTCATCGTTGGCCACATGTCAGGGAGCCACGCCGGGAGCCACGGGCCTGGAGAATCTTGGATACCGATGAACCGCATCGTACGAATCAGATTCGATTTAGACGCTACTGTATGCTCCCTGACGCCCCTCGTGGGTCTTCGGAACTGAGGGTCGGGGGTTCGAATCCCTCCCGGCGCACCAGCAATCGCAACGGGTGAAAGTACACCCGCGTGCGCGCAGCGGCCGGCGTAGCAGCTGTCGCGATCGCGAACGCGTTGCAGGAGCAGGCGGCGAGTGAGCCTCGCGATCCCGCTGAGCCGCGCGGGCGGAACAGGTCCAGGTCAGCAGGCAGGCCCCCGGCCCCAGATGCCCGGCAGGTCGCCGATGCTATGCTCGCCCGGCTGCCGCCGCGAACGCGAGGAGTCCCGCCATGGTCGCCGCCCCGAAGCCTCCCGCGAAGCCGTTCAAGACGATTGGGACGCGCCCCGTGCGCCACGACGGCGTCGACAAGGTGACCGGCCGCGCCGTCTACGGCGCCGACGTGCGCCCCTCGGGCGTGCTCTACGGACGCGTCAAGCGCAGCCCTCACGCTCACGCCATCGTCAAGCGCATCGACGTGTCGAAGGCGCTCGCGTTGCCGGGCGTGCGTGCGGTGATCACACACGCCGACCTCCCCGACCCGGGCGACCTCGTCGTCTACCAGTACCCTGCGGGGCCCACGCCGATGTGGCGTATCCACGCGCACCATCTCGCCGACAAGAAAGTGCTGTTTCCCGGACACGCGATCGCAGCGGTCTGCGCCACCGACCTCCACATCGCCGAGGACGCGCTCGAGCTGATCGAGGTCGAGTACGAACTGCTGCCTGCCGTCGTCAATGTGCGCGACGCCATGCTGGACTCCGCGCCGATCCTCCACGACGACCTGCGCACCGAGGAAGTGCTGGCCGCACCGCAGCCGAGCGCCGCCGCCGCGTAGGCGGCCACGGCGAGCCAGCCCCAGATGGTGGGGTCGCCGGGGGCGATGCGCAGCGAGTCGAGTGGCATACGATCATTCTCGCGCGCCGGTCGGCGCCGGCGTAGCGGGAACGGCCGGCGGCCGCGGTCGCTCGCCGCACGGGGTGGCGCGGCGCATAATGCGCGTGCGATGCCCCGGGCCCGTGCCGGGCAACGAGAGGCGGGACCCCTGGCCCGCACCGAAGAAGCTCCTGTGCCTGTGCTGACGGCGCCGGCCGCGCCGCCTCGTCGCAGCCGCGGCGGGGTCGCGGCGTTGCGTGGGCGCGACTTCCGCTTCCTGTTCATGTCGACGCTCGCCACCGGCTACGCCCAGTGGGGGCAGATGGTCGGCATGGGCTGGCTCGTCTACGACCTCACGAACGAGTCGGCGGTGCAGCTCGCCGCCGTGAGCGCGACGGCGGGCGTGGTGCGGCTCGTGCTCGGGCCGTTCACCGGCGTGGCGCTGGACCGCTGGCATCGCCGCTCCGTCGTCATCTGGTCGACGTGGCTCAGCGCGCTGCAGGGCGGCTCGCTGGCGGTGCTCGTCTTCTCCGGCTTCGCCGAGGTCTGGCACGTGTACGTGTTCGCAGCGCTCGATGCGGTGATCAGCACGCTCAACCAGAACGCGCGCCAGACGTTCGTGTACGACATCACGGACGAGGCGACGCTGCCGAACGCAGTGACGCTGAACGCCATCGGCCAGAACGTCACGCGCATCACGGGCCCGAGCATCGCCGCCGCGCTCACGGCGCCATTCGGAAACTCGGGGCCGTTCGCGTTCGTCGCGGTGATGATGATCGTCGGCACTGCGCTTACGCTGCCGATCAGCCGTGTCACGCGGCAGGCGGAGCGCATCACGGGCAACCCGCTGCGCGCGCTCGTCGACGGTATACGCTACGTCGCGAACGATGGGGCGCTGTCCGGGCTGATGCTCCTTTCCGTGATCCCGGGCCTGCTGGTGTATCCGTACATCCCGCTGCTCCCGGTGTTCGCGCATGACGTGCTCGGCATGGGTGCGGGGGCGTTCGGGCTGCTGCTGTCCTCGATCGGCATCGGGTCGCTGATCGGGCTGCTCGCGCTTGCGTTCGTCGGCGACGTGCCACGCAAGGGCGTGCTGCTCACGGTCGGGCTGCTCGTGTACACGCTCTTCCTGATCGGCTTCAGCCAGTCGACACAGCTGTGGCTGGCCATCGTGCTGCTCGCGGCCGCCGGGCTCACGCACGGGCTCGCGCTCGCGTGGAACCAGATGCTGCTGCAGCTGCTGCCGCGCAACGAGATGCGCGGGCGCGTCGTCGGCGTGGCGCAGACGGCGTTCGCGTTGATGCCGCTGGGCGCGCTGCCGATGGGCCTCGCCGTCGACCACTGGGGTCTGGCCCGCGGCATCGGCTCGTTCTTCACGCTCGCGGCGGTGCTGTTCGTCGCGATGCTCCTCCTGTGGAAGCCGCTGCGGCGGGTCTGAGGTGGCGCGTCCAAGGCGGCTGGCGCCGTGCGGCGCTCCGCCGTCTTCGAGTGGATCGAGGGCTGGTACAACCCGCGCCGCCGTCACACCTCGATCGACGACCGCAGCCCCGTCGAGTACGAACGCCTGCACGCCGCAGCGGGAGATGCGGCATGATGCGCTCTACACACGAACTGTCCGGGAAACCGGGTCAGGCCCCCCCTCGCGGAGTCGAATCATTGGCACTACCTCCTCCTTAAGCGCAAGCTCCTTGGTGAAGACCAAACCATCCTTCTAAGGATGTTGCACTTCTTAATCCTTATTTGCGTCGGCACGCGGAGCCAGCCGAGCGGAGTCACGCGGCCCACCCGAACAAGGAGCCCCGACTTCCACACCACTCGGGGGACAGTCATCCGCCAGCACCACCGCGGGGCCTTCGGAGGCCTTGCGGGGTTGGTCCACTGTGACGTTTGGGATCTGCGCTGCCATCGACTGTCGTGCCGTTCGCCAGTCTCACCGGCGGGCCGTCGCGGCGACTCCTACGACAACGCTTCCGCCCAGTACGTGAACGGGCGCAACACGTGCCCACTCTCGCCGGGCTCCCGAGCTCCTAGCGCTCCACCGATAAGGACCTCCCCGGTGATTCTCGACTCCACCGGTATCGGTGGGGGTAGGGATAGGCGGATCGTGATCGGGAATGAAGCTCTGGGCGGAGCCTCGCACGAAATGGATCATGGGGATCGAGCCGAATCCGCCAGACTTAACGCACGCGGAATGCACCAGGGACCAAGAAGAGCACCTTCGAAGTCGGGTTGCTCGACTGCCACTTACCGCCGTCGTTCGTCACTACACGGTCGCGCTTCAGGCTCGTGAGCTGATTCCTCACGGTCTTCTCACTCGCGGCGAGCTGTTGAGCGAGCGATGGCACGTCCACGCCACCGGGCTGCTGGCGTATGACCTCGACGATGCGATCACGCGTCGTCGGCAGACTGCTTGGCAGGAGCTCGGCCTCATCTTTCCGTCGGAGCTCGGCTCAGTTTGGAACGTGCGCAACTTCTACCGGGACTACCGGAGGGTGGTCGCGCGATCAGGTGTCGCGAGGCCGGAGACGGTGAGCTTCCATTGCCTTCGACACACCGCAGCTACGCAGTGGCTGAGGTCCGGCGCCGACATTCACTCCGTGAGCCGGCGACTAGGTCATGCGTCTGCTGCGTTCAGCATGGACAAGTACGGGCACATGCTTGAGGGAATGCAGCGCACAGCCGCAGAGGCGCTGGACCATCTGCTGGCGTAGTGCCCACAGCACGCGACGGCCAAGATGGGGCCAAGTTGGGGCCAATCGCTAGGCTGCGTTAGCAGGCCCCGCTCGCCAGAGTGAAGTATCCAGATTCGAAATCTTGGTAGGCCCGCAGGGATTCGAACCCTGGACCGATGGATTAAAAGTCCACTGCTCTACCACTGAGCTACGGGCCCGCGCCGAGCGTACCCGCTCGCGCTGCACCCGCCTAGTTGCCGCCGCCCGACTCGCAGACGTCGCCACTGTCGATGTCGGCGGGGCTGGGTGGTCGCGGGCGACCCTGCCCTTGATGCGGTGCCGAGTTCCTGCGAGCGCCCACCCGACGCCGCCGCGCGAGCCGACCGATGCGCACGCGCGGCCCGATGCATCGGGCTGGCGTCCGTACCGCAGCGTCACGACGAACGCCGGTGCGGGCCGCCGCGGCCGTGAGCGGTTCGTGCTAGCCCGTGCCGCGCGCCAGCTCGTCGCGGAGCCAGTCGCTCAGGCCGGCGATGAACGCCTCTTGGCGGGGGCGCTGGGCTCCGGCGTGGTCCGCGAGGATGCGCTCCTTGAGCGCGTCGACGGCGTCGACGTCGCTCGGGTCGGGGACGTGGAACAGCTCGTCGGGGTCGCACGCGACGTGCATGTCGCGGCCGTCCACGAAACGCTCGTTCACCGGCAGTCCGAGCCGCCTGGCTGCGAGCGGCCAGGTCCCGTCGACGGTGGTCCACTGGGACTGCCGCTCGAGGCGCAGGAACGTGTGCACATCCGGCACCGGGCCCGCGTCGAGTATCGCTGCGAGCGCGGGGGGCGCCCATGGTGCGTGCTCGAGGGTGAACGCGTGCGCGGCGTGGATCAGCACGGCGTGCAGCCCGAACTCGGTGTACAGGGCGTGCAGCAGCACGTGCTTCCCGGTGCAGGTGGCGCGCCACTCGGCGATCGTGGTGGCGGGGCGGCAGTCGCTCGCGCGCTCGTACGGGAGGTCCCGTACCACGGCGAAGATCGCCGGCACGGTCAGTTGCGCGTCGTCCGGGAGGCGGGCGCGCGCCACCGCGGCGGCGCGGAAGTCGGCGAGCAGTCCCATGCGCTGATGCTACGCCGCTCAGCCGCAGCGCGTGTAGCCGCACGACCGGCACGTCAGGCAGCCTTCGAGGTACGCGAGTTGCAGCCCGCAGTCCGGGCACGTGACGCCGGACGGCACCGCGGTGGGCTTCGCGTGCGGCGCGCCGTCCAGGAAGTGCTGGCGTAGCCAGCGGAAGATGTAGTCCAGCACGCTCGTCGCGAACGGGATCTCCGGGTTCGCGGTAGGGCCGTACGGCTCGAAGCGAGTCTGCTCGAGCTTGCCCGCGAGCTGCTCCAGGCTGACGCCGTACTGCAGCGCGATCGAGGTGAGCAGCGCCACCGCGTCGGTGAGCCCGGAGACCGTGGAGCCTTCCTTGGCGATCTTGATGAAGACCTCGCCGGGCGAACCGTCGTCGAACATGCCGACGGTGACATAGCCTTCCTGCTCGCCGACGCGGAACTTGTGGGTGACGGCTGGACGCTCGTCGGGCAGGTGCTGGCGGCGCGGGGCGCCGGGCGCGGCCTCCGCCGTGGCCGGCGCCCCGGCGGGCCGGTCGTGCGCGAGCACCTGGGTGGCGCGCGAGCCGTCGCGGTAGACCGTGACGCCTTTGCAGCCGAGCTCGTGTGCGCGCACGTAGATCGCGCGCACGTCCTCGACGCTGGCGTCACGCGGTAGGTTCACGGTCTTCGAGACCGCGAGGTCAGTGTGCGCCTGGAAGGCGGCCTGCATGCGGACGTGCCACTCCCAGCCGACCTCGTGCGCGGTGACGAAGCGGCGGCGCGCCTCCGGCGGCACCTCGGCGCGGTCGGCGAGCCGCGTCCCACGCGCGAGCGCCTCGACGAGCGCGGCGCTGGCAAAGCCGCCCGCGCGTGCGGCGTCCTCGAACACTGCGGAGACCTCGGGCAGCAGCGTGCCATCGCCCATGCGCCGCATGTGGGCGAGCGAGAACAGCGGCTCGATACCCGACGATGCGCTCGCGATGATGGCGATCGTGCCCGTCGGCGCGATGCAGGTGCGGGTTGCGTTGCGGTAGCGCGGCCCGCCCGCGTAGATCGAGCGCTCCCAGTTGGGGAACGCGCCCTTCTCCGCGCCGAGGGCGAGCGACGCTGCATCGGCCGCGTCGCGCACCGTGCGCCCGAGCCGGTCGGCGAGCGCGAGCGCCGCTTCCGAGTCGTACGGGATGCCCGCCGCGATCAGCAGGTCGGCGAAGCCCATCAGGCCGAGGCCGAGCTTGCGGTTGCCGCGCACCGCCTCGGCGATCGCTTCGAGCGGGAAGTGGTTCGCCTCGATCACATCGTCGAGGAAGCGCACGCCGAGCGCGACGTGCTCGCGCAGCGCGGCCCAGTCGAGGTCGCCGCGCTCCGGCTGCCAGAAGCGCGCGACGTGGATCGAGCCGAGCGTGCACGCCTCCCACGGGAGCAGCGGCACCTCGCCGCACGGGTTCGTCGCTTCGATGGCGCCGAGCGCGGGTGTGGGGTTCCCGCGGTTCATCGCGTCGAGGAAGAGCAGCCCGGGGTCGCCCGTGCGCCACGCTGCGCGCGCGATCTCGTCCAGCAGCGCCGCGGCCGGCAGCTCGCCGCGTGGGGCGCCGTCGCGCGGGTCGCGCAGCGTCAGCGTGCCACCTGCGGCCGCCGCGCGCATGAACTCGTCGGTCACGGCCACGGAGATGTTGAAGCGCTGCGCGGTGACGCCATCGTCCTTGGCGTGGACAAACGCGCGCACGTCCGGGTGATCGACGCGCAGGACGCCCATGTTCGCGCCGTCGCGCTTGCCGCCCTGCGTCACCAGCCGCGACACGTCGTCGTAGTGCCGCAGCACGGAGACGGGGCCGCACGCCGCGCCGTGGGTGCTTGCGATCGGCTCGCCGACGCCGCGCAGCCGCGAGAAGGAGAAGCCGGTGCCGCCGCCGTACTTCTGCACGAGCGCCGCCGCCTGTGCGATCGACATAATCGAATCGAGCGTGTCCTCGACCGGCAGCACGAAGCAGGCGGCCAGCGTGCCGGCGCCCGTACCCGCGTTCATCAGCGTCGGCGAGTTGGGGAGGAAGCGCAGCGCAGCCATCGCGTCATAAAAGCGCTGCGCCCAGTGCGCGCGTAGCTCGGGCGTCGGCTCGACCGCGGCGATCGCCTCGGCCACGCGCGCGAACAGCTGCTCGGGCGTCTCGACGAGCGCGTGCGCGGCATCGCGCAGCAGGTAGCGGCGCTCGAGCACCGTGCGCGCGTTGTCGCTGAGCACGACGGGGTGCGTGACGATGTGAGTGGGGACGACCATGGCACGGCCTCTGCGCTGGGGGAGTCGCGCTATGAGAACATGCGTTCCGTCATCGCGCAAGCTCCGTTGCCCGTCGATCGTAGCGGGTCGGGAGGCGGCTGTGGTGGAACACGGGCGAGCGCGGCGCTACGTGCTCAGCGCGCGCTCGATCTGCGCGACGTGCTCATCGCGGTGTGTCCATCGCCGGACCACGTATGCGTGCGTCCCGGCCAGCACCTCCGCGGCGACCGCGGGCGAGAGCTGCGAGATGACGGCGTCGACTGCGGCCGCGGCTTCGAGCGCCTGCTCGACGGCGGCGCGTGGCGCGAGCGCCAGCAGCAGCGGCTCGACTGCGGCGTTCACGTTGTCCGAGTCGTCGTCGCCGAGCGCGATGCCGTCGCGGTGGTGCTGCAGCGCGGCGTGTTGGCGGCGGTCCCAGAACGCGAGGTGCGCGAGGGCGGTGGCGACGGTCCATCCGCCGCCGACCGGGCGTGCGAGCTGCGCCTCGTCCAGGCCGACGACCAGCGCCCGGAGCCGCGCGGTCGCGCCTGCGTTCTCGGCGGCGTGATCGGGCGCGGTGGTCACGCGGTCGCCGGGGCCACGCTAGCGGCGCGCCGCGGCCGCCGCGGCGGTCGCGGAGGGAGCGCTCTCGATGGGCGTAGGCAGGCCGTCGCCGGCGAGGATGCGGCTCATGTCGTCCTCGAACAGCCGGGCCTGCTCGGCGGCCGGGACGGGGCTGTACTCCATGCGCGCGATGCCCTGGAGCAGGTCGTCGACGGAGGCGAACTGGCGGTATACAGACGCGAAGCGGATGTAGGCGATGGGGTCAAGGCGCTTGAGCTGCGTGATCGCCATCTCGCCGATCGCGCGGCTCGGCACCTCAGAGCGCCCGGACGCCATCAGCCGCTTCTCGATCTCCTCGACGATCGCCTCGATCGCGCCGGCGGGCAGCGGGCGTTTGCGTGCGGCCACGCGCAGCCCGTGCAGCAGCTTCTCGCGCTGGAACTCCTCGCGGCGGCCGTCTTTCTTGACGATCATCACGACGGTGGACTGGTATTGCTCGTACGTGGTGAAGCGCTCCGCACACTCCTGGCACTCGCGACGCCGGCGCACACCGCCGGGCGCTGATCGCGAATCGACGACCTTGGTTGCGGCGTCGCCGCAGTACGGGCACTTCATGCGCGCTTGGTGCTTTCCATGCGGGGAGCGGTGGGACTCGTTCCGGGGCCACGTGAGTGAAGCACCGGGCCCCGACAGCCACAACCCGCCCCGTCCACACACCAGTGCACAGGGCTGCGCCAACTATCCACGCCGCACGTGCGGCGCTGTGGAGGGCGTGCCCCCCGCGTTGCGCGCGACGCGGGGGGCACGCCCAGCCGGGTCGCGTCAGCGCGCCGGGAAGGTGCGCCGCAGGAATGTCGGCAGGTCCGCCTCGCTCAGCGCGTCGAAGCTCGCGTCGCCCTGGATGTCGGCGAGGCGGATCGGCTTCGGCTCGGCGGTGCCGTTGAGCACACTGTGCATGGTCACGGTGCGCGACGTGGTGAAGCCCGTGGCGAGCAGCGTGATGCGCACCTCGTCGTTGAGCGACTCGTCCACCGTGGTGCCGAAGATAATCTCCGCCTCCGGGTCGACCACCTCGGCGATCACGCGGGCCGCCGCGCTGAGCTCGTGCAGCCCGAGGTTCGCGGGGCCGGAGACGTTGAACAGCACGCCGGTCGCGCCTGTGATGTCCACGTCCAGCAGCGGGCTGGCGATCGCGGCGCGCGCGGCGTCGATCGCCCGGTGTTCGCCGCGCCCTGTGCCGATCGCCATCAGCGCCGGTCCGGCGTCCGACATGATCTTGCGCACGTCGGCGAAGTCCAGGTTCACGATGCCCGGCGTCGTGATGAGCTCGCTGATGCCTTGGATGCCCTGGCGCAGCACGTCGTCCGCCATGCGGAAGGCCTCCTGCATGGTGACCTTCTCGTCGCAGATCTGCAGCAGCCGGTCGTTGGGGATGACGATGAGCGTATCGACCTTCTCCTGCAGGTCGCGCACGCCCTCTTCTGCCTGCTGGCGCCGCTTGGCGCCCTCGAAGGCGAACGGCTTGGTTACCACACCGATGGTGAGCGCGCCCAGCTCGCGCGCGATCTCCGCGACGATGGGCGCAGCGCCGGTGCCCGTCCCGCCGCCGAGGCAGGCGGTGACGAACACCATCTCCGCGCCCGCTAGCGCCTCGCCGATCGCCTCGCGCGATTCCTCGGCCGCCCGCTGGCCGCGCAGCGGGTCGGCGCCTGCGCCGAGGCCCTTGGTGAGCCGGTCGCCGATGCGCACCTTGAGCTCCGCGCCGCACTGTTGCAGCGCCTGCATGTCCGTGTTCAGCGCCACGTACTGCACGCCGGGCAGCCGCGCCGTGATCATGCGGTTGACGGCGTTGCAGCCGCCCCCGCCGACCCCGACGACTTTGATTGGCGGCAGCGTGTTATGACTCCCCATACCGGTTCCCTCCGTGTCATCCGAGGCGGAGGCCCCGGCTCGCGTCCGTGCCTTCGTCTGTGCCGCCGCTGCCGGCGGACCTTCTGCGCGTGCGGTGACGGCGCGCCCCGCCAGCTCTCGCTGCGCTGGCCGCTGCGCAGGCCGCTCATGCCGCTCGATCAGCGCCTCGATGTCGTCGTGCGGGTCGATGGCGCCCTCGATGCGGTCGAACTCGGATGCCGAGTCAACGGGCGGCGGACCCGCGCTCAGGTCGAGCGTCGGTCCGCCGCCCGTTGCTCGCGCCGGTTCATGGGCCGTTGCACCCGGGGGCGCGGTCGCCGCCTCGTGTGCGCGCGCGCGCGCGGCCGCGAGGTAGTCGAATAGCGTTTCTGCCGGCAGCGGGGACGCCGGCAGCGGGGCCGTCGGCCCGCCCTGCTCCGGGAGCTCCTGATCACGCCGCCTCATTGGGGAAGTACCACGCGCATAAGATGTGCCACCTTTCTCACCAGCCCGCCAAGCGAGGGGGCCGGTAGCAGTGGGGAGGACCGCAACAAGATCTCCCGCTCCTTCAACGACCAGCGCAGCAACCCCACGGAGGTCGCGTACGCAGGGTCGTGCAGCAGGTCGGACAGCCCGGCGAGGTGCCGGGGGCGGCCGATGCGCGCCGGGAGTCCCAGCACGTCTTCGGCCAGTAGCTCGATGCCGGGCAGGCTGGCGGCGCCACCGGTGAGCACGACGCCCGCCGACAGCAGCTCTTCCTGCGCGCCGCGCCGCAGCTCCGCGCGGACCATCTCGAACAGCTCTTCGGTGCGCGCCTGCAGCACCTCGGCGATCAGCCGTCGCCGCACCGTCTTGCGCCCCTCCGAGCCGAACGCGTCGATCTCGACCTCGTCCGCCTCGTCCACGAGCGACGGGATCGCGTGGCCGTAGCGCCGCTTCGTCTGCTCCGCTGCGGGCTGCGGCACGCGCAGCGCGACCACGAGGTCGCGCGTCATGTGCATGCCGCCCACCGGCAGCACCGCCGAGTGCACCACCGCGCCCTGCAGATAGACCGCGATGTCCGTGGTGCCGCCGCCGATGTCCACCAGTGCGACGCCCTGCTCCAGTTCTTCCTGCGTGATCACCGCCTCGGCGGAGGCGAGCGGCTGCAGGATCAGCGAATCGATGCGCACGCCTGCACCCTCGACGCACTGCATCAGGTTGTGCATCGCGGACGAGCCCGCCGTGACGACGTGCGTCTCTACGTCCAGCCGCGACCCGAACATGCCGATCGGGTCGACGACGTGGTCCTGGCCGTCGACGACGTAGTAGCGCGGGATCACGTGGATCACCTCGCGGTTGTTGGGGATGTTGACGATGCGCGCGCTCTCCTTCGCGCGCTCCACGTCGTGCTCGGTGATCGGGTGGCGCGGGTCCGCGATCGCGACGATGCCGCGCGAGTTCATCGACGACACGTGCGGGCCGGCGATGCCGACGTGCGCCGACAGGATGCGCGTGCCCGACGCGCGCTCGGCGCGGTCGATCGACGACGCGATCGCTTCCATCGCCGCGTGGATGTTGTCGACCATGCCCTTGGTCAGTCCGGCGGACGGCCCGATGCCCACGCCGAGGATGCGGATCTCGTTGCCAGCCCCCAGTTCGCCGACCACGGTGCACACCTTGGTGGTGCCGATGTCGATCGCCGCGAACGTCGGATTCGCCATTAGCGCACCACCAGCTCTCTCCCGAACCGCAGATCGATCTCGTTGGCCACCAGCGTCCCGGCGCGCACGCGCTCGAGCATGGCCGCCCACGCCGCGACCTTGTACTCGTAGTCCCGCGCGTCGCCGAAGACGGCGCTCGGGCCCGCTGCGACGCGCACGACCACGCCTCGCGTGCGCTGGAACTCGAAGCGCTCCGCCTTCACGCGCAACCGCGCGAGGCTGCCGTCCGTGCTCAGCCGCGACACTACGGTCACCGCGTCGGCGTCCGCCTCGCGGCCAGCGCCGAGCGGCGCCGGCGCGCCCAGCTCGTAGATCGTCGGCGCGCCGTCCGCGGGGGGGCGCGCCGTGTGCAGCACATGCCCGCGCTCGTCGATCACGGTGCGCACGCCGGCCGCCTGCCAGTAGCCCCAGCCCTGCTGCTCCGTGACGTCCACGACCACCCCGCGCGGCCAGTCCCGACGCACGCGCGCGCTCGCGACGCCCGGCAGCGCCTCCACACGCGCGGCCACGGCGCCCGCGTCGAGCGTGAGCAACGATTCGCCGCCGGCGTCGGCGGCGGTCGCGACCATGCGCGCGTCGACGATCTGCGCGCCCAGCACCTGCACGTCGCGCACGCGCAGCGTTTCGCCACGCACGAGCCACGCACCGCCGGTCGCGAGCGCGAGCGCCGCGCTGCTGCCGCCCACCGCCCAGCCGATGCGTCGCCACGGGAACGCCGGCCGCTGCGGTCGCGGCGCGGGGGCCGCGCCGAGCCGGTAGCGCGCCTGCGGCAGCGTGCGTGACGGCGGTCCCCCGAACGGCCAGCGTGGCTTACGCATAGGTGCGCGCCTCCGCGTGCCGTTCTAGCGCGAGCTCCACGAGGCGCGTGATCAGCGCTGCGTAGGAGAGCCCAGCCTCCTGCCACAGGCGCGGGTACATCGAGATCGGCGTGAAGCCGGGCAGCGTGTTCACCTCGATCACGCGCACGTCGTCCTCCGCTGTCACGAAGCAGTCGACGCGAGCGAGGCCCGCGCAGTCGAGCGCGCGAAACGCGCGCAGCGCGTACTGCTGCACGCGGCGCGCGGTGTCAGCCGGCAACGGCGCGGGCACGACGAGCTCCGTGCGCGCGTCGGCGTACTTTGCCTCGTATGAATAGAACTCCGCGTGCGGCCGGATCTCGCCGAGCGGCGACGGCTGCGGGTCGGCGTTGCCGAGCACGGCGCACTCGATCTCGCGACCGTCGATCGCCTCCTCCACCAGCAGCTTGCGGTCGTAGCGCAGCGCGAGCGCGAACGCGGCGACGAGGTCCTCGCGCGTGCCCGCGCGGCTGACGCCGAGCGAGGAGCCGCCGTTCGCGGGCTTCACGAAGCACGGGTAGCCGAGCTCGGCCTCGAGGTCGCGCAGCGCCTCGGGCGCGGGCGCGCGCGCGGCGTCGTCCTGCAGCACGCGGTAGCGGGCCTGCGGCAGGCCCGCGGTGGCGAAGCTCGCGCGCATCAGCGCCTTGTCCATGCCGGCTGCGCTCGCGGCCACGCCCGAGCCGACGTACGGCAGCTCGGCGAGCTCGAACAGCCCTTGCAGCGTGCCGTCCTCGCCGTTGCGCCCGTGCACGATCGGGAACACGACGTCCGCGCCGCGCAGCGCCTCGAGCACGGCGGGCGTGGCGAGTAGCCCCGCGCCCGCGTCGTCGCCGAGCGTGTCCGTCGCGCCCGCTTCGACGAGCGCGAGGCGGCTGCGCGTCTCGCCGGGCTCGAGCCAGCGGCCGCCGCGCGTGATGCCGAACGGGACCACCTCGAAGCGCGTCGCGTCCGCCTCGCGCAGGATCGAGCGCGCCGAGGTCACGGACACCGCGTGCTCCGGCGAGCGCCCGCCGCACACGACGGCCAGCCGCATGCGCGCGCCGCTCATTGTGCGGGCTCCAGGCGAGCGAGCACGAGCGGGCCCAGCTGCTCGATGTCGCCGGCGCCGAGCGTCAGGAAGACATCGCCGGGCCGCAGCTCGCGCGCGGCGAGCTCCAGCGCTTCGTCCAGCGTGCCGATGTAGCGTGCCGCGGGCCGCGTCACCTGCCCGGCCAGCGTCTCGCCGTCGCTGCCCGCCTCGGCCTGCTCGCGCGCCGCGTACGTGCCGGTGACGTAGAGCGCATCGAGTCCCTCGAAGCAGGTGCGAAAGCCCTCCGCGAGGTACCGCGAGCGCGAGTAGGTGTGCGGCTGGAAGCAGCCGACGAGCCGCCGGCCGGGGAAGCGCGTGCGTGCGGCCTGCACGGTCGCGCGCACTTCGGTCGGGTGGTGCGCGTAGTCGTCGACGATCGTCACGCCGGCCGCGTCGCCGACGAGCTCGAAGCGGCGGTGCACGCCGCCGAACTCCTCGGCCGCCTGCACCGCGCGGTGGAAGTCGACGCCCGCGCGCATCGCCATCGCCAGCGCGCCCAGCGCGTTCGCCACGTTGTGCCGTCCCGGGATGCGCAGCGACATGCGCCCGAGCTCCGCACCGTCCAGCAGCACCAGACACTCCAGTCCACCGCGGTCGTTCCCGCGCACCTGCATGGCCCGCCACTCGGCCTCGTTGTCGAGCGCGTAACGCTCGACGCGCGCGCCGGCCGCGCGGCGTGCCTCCCCCAGCGCGGACGCCGCCGGTGAGTCGGCGCACACGAAGAGCGTGCCATCCGCCTGCACGCGCGCCGCGAACGCGGAGAACGCCTCGTGCAGCCGTTCCTCGCTGCCGTAGTAGTCGAGGTGATCGACCTCGATGTTGGTGATCAGCGCGAGATGCGGCTCGTACTGCAAGAACGCCGCGGCGTACTCGTCCGCCTCGACCACGGCGAGCCGTCCGCCGCCGTCGCGCGCGTTGCCGCCGAGCTCAGGCGAGTCCCCCCCGGCGAGCACGAGCGGGTCGAGGCCGCCGCGCAGCGTCATCAGCGCGGCGAGCGTGGTGGTGGTGGTCTTGCCGTGCGTGCCCGCGATCGCGAGCAGCTCGCGCCCCGCGACCAGGCGCCGCACCATCTCCGCGCGCACGATCACCGCCACGCCGCGTTCGCGCGCGGCCAGCAGCTCCGGGTTGTCGTCGCGCGCGGCGACGGTCGTGACCACGAGCTCGGCGCGGCCGACGTTCGCCGCGGCATGGCCGAGGTAGATCGTCGCGCCGCCGGCCTGTAGCCGCTGCGTGTGCACAGAGTCCGCGATGTCCGAGCCGGTCACGACGTGCCCGCGCGCGAGCAGGATCGTGCCGATCGCGGACATGTGCATGCCACCCGCGCCGACGAGGTGCACGCGCTGCGGGATGGCTTCGCCATCCTGCTCCGGCCGGGTGCGCAGTCGCGCCATCACGCGGCCACCTCTTGCAGCAGCGTGGCCAGCCGCGACGCGGCGTCCGGGCGCGCGAGGCTGCGCATCGCTTCGGCCATGCGCGCGCGCGCCGGCGCGTCGGCGAGCAGCTGCAGCGCCTCGTCGGCGAGCCGCGCGAGGTCGCGCTGCTCGAGCACGCGTGCTGCGCCGCGGGCGGCGAGCAGCCGCGCGTTGTGCGCCTGGTCGGAGAACGCGCCGGGCACGACGATCGCGGGCAGTCCGAGCACCGGCAGCTCCCCCAGCGTCGACGCACCGCCGCGCACCACGGCGAGGTCCGCGGCGGCCATCGCCCAGGCGAGCTCGTCCGTGTAACCGAGCAGGTGGTAGCGCGCGCGCAGCGTTTCGGGCAGCCGGTCGCGCTCCGCGCGCAGCCATGGCTCGTGCTCGCGGCCGGCGATGTGGACCAGCTGCGCGCGTTCCAGCAGCCGTGGTAGCGCAACGGCGATCGCGCGGTTGATGGCCTGCGCGCCCAGCGAGCCCCCGGCGACGAGCAGCGTCGGCAGCGCCGCGTCGAGCGCGAAGCGCGCCTGGCCGTCGGCCCGCGTCGCGCGTGCGAACTCGGCGCGCACCGGGTAGCCCGTCACGAGCGAGCGGCCGCGCGGCAGCGAGGGCAGCGACGCCTCGACCGAGCACGCCACGCGCGTGGCGAAGCGCGCGAGGAAGCGCACCGCCCAGCCGGGCCGCACATCCGGCAGGAACACCACCAGCGGCACGCCGGCACGGTGCGCCGCCCAGCCGACGGGCGCCGCCGCGTAGCCGCCCGTCGCGAACACCGCCGCCGGCTGGTCGACTGCAAGGCGGCGGTGTGCACTGCGCAGACCGCGCAGCAACTGCAGCCCGCCGACGACCATGCGGCGCGGCCCGCCACGCAGCTGCGCAGCGGGCACGACGCGGTACTCGATGCCTGCGGCGGTAGCGAGCGCGTGCTCGGGCCCGCGCTCGCTACCGTAGTAGACGAGCTCGCAGCCGCGCGCGCGCAGCTCCGCGCCCACGGCGAGCGAGGGGTAGGCGTGCCCGCCCGTCCCGCCGCCGGCGAGCGCGAACATCATCGCGACCCCCGGCCCGCGGGCGCAGCAGAGCGCAGCACGCCGCGCGCCGGCGCCTCGCGCGCGGGGTCGGCGAGCGCGGCCGAGCGCGACACCGAGAGCAGCACGCCGACCGCGGTGAGCGTCGCGATCGTCGCGGAGCCGCCGTACGACAGGAACGGCAGCGGGATGCCGGTGAGCGGGATCGAGCGTGTCACGCCGCCCGCGTTGATCAGCAGCTGGAACGCGAGCCACGCACACACGCCTGTCGCCAGCAGCGAGCCGAAGCGGTCCGGCGCGCGCTGCGCGATGCGCAGTCCGCGCCACAGCAGCAGCGCGAACAGCAGCAGCACGGTCACGACGCCGATGAAGCCGAGCTCCTCGCCGATGATCGCCAGCACGCCATCCGTGTGGGAGCCGGGGATGAAGAAGAACTTCTGGCGCGACACACCCAGCCCGAGCCCGCTCAACCCGCCCGATCCGAACGCGACCAGCAGCTGCAGCGTGTGGAAGCCGAGCCCGGACGGATCGTCCTCGGCGTTCGTGAAGGAGTGGATGCGGTCGGCGCGGTAGCCGCCGCTCGCCACCAGCACGGTGAACGCGAGCGCGCCCGCGCCGGCCAGCGCGAGCACGTGCGTGAGCCGCGCCCCGGCGACGAAGAACAACGCGCCTGTGATCGCGGCGACGATCACCGCGGTGCCGAGGTCCGGCTCCAGCATGATCAGCGCGCTGACCAGCCCGACCATGCCGACGAACGGCAGCACGCCGAGCGAGAGATCACGCACTACCTCGCCCTTCGCGGCGAGCCACGCGGCCATGTAGATGAGCACCGCCAGCTTCGCGAACTCGCTCGGCTGCAGCGCGGGCAGCGCCGCGACGGGCTGCACCCAGCGCCGCGCGCCGTTCTGCTCGACGCCGACGCCCGGCACGAGCACCGCCGCCAGCCCGACGAGCGCGACGAGCATGACCAGCGGGCTCAGCCGCAGTAGCACGCGGTAGTTCACCGTCATCGCGACGAACATGCAGCCCATGCCGAGCGCGATGAACACGAGCTGGCGCTTCACGAAGTAGTTCGCGTCGCCGTACTGTGCGTAGCCCAGCGCGTACGACGAGGAGTACACGGCGATCAGCCCGACGACGGTGAGCACCATCAGCACGGCCAGCAGCGCGTAGTCGGGACCGTGCCGCAGCACCGGCGCGCGCTCGGCGCGCTCGGCCCCCGCGCTGCCGACGCGAGGAGCGCCGGCCATCCCGGCGCGCGGGGGGACGCGGCGCGCGCCGATCACGCGGTACCCCCGCCCAGGCGCCCGACCGCTTCGCGAAACGCCGCACCGCGCTGCTCGAAGTTCGCGTAGGCGTCGAAGGAGGTGCCGGCCGGCGCGAACAGCACGACGTCGCCCGTGCGCGCGAGCCGTGCCGCGGCGCCGACCGCCGCCTCGACGTCTGCGACTTGCTCGACGGTCGGGCCGCCGCCACCGGCCGGCGCTGCGTCGCGGAGCGCGGCGCGCACGGCGGACGCGAACAGCTCGCCCGCCTCGCCGAAGGTGATCACCGCGCGGCACCGGGTGGCCGCCTCGCGTGCGAGCCCTGCCAGCGGCACGTCCTTGTGCCGTCCGCCGAGCAGCAGCACCACCGGCTCCGCGAAGGCGCGGATGCCTGCCAGCGTGCGCTCGGGCGTCGTGGCGATCGAGTCGTTCACGTACTGCACACCGTCGACGATGGCGACGGGCTCGAGGCGGTGCGGGATGCCGGTGAAGGCGCGCACGGCTGCCGCCGCGGCCTCGTCGCCCACGCCCAGGCGGCTGGCGATCGCGACCGCGGACAGCACATTGTCGATGTTGTGGTCGCCGCGCAGGTGGATCTCGGCGCGCGGCAGCACGGCGTGCTCGCGACCGTGCTCGCGCCGCACGACCGTGTCGCCGACCAGCGTCACGCCGTCGCCGGGCAACGGCCGTACCCGCGCCGTGTACGCGACATGCCCGGGCGCCTCGCGGCTGAAGGTGCGCGCCACCTCGTCATCAGCGTTGAAGATCGCCGTGTCGTCGGCACCCTGGAACGCGAACACGCGGCGCTTGAGCGCGACGTACGCGTCCCATGAGTAGCGGTCGAGGTGGTTCGGGGTCACGTTCGTTACGCACGCGAGCTGCGGGCTGCGCGACACGGTCTCGAGCTGTGTGTGCGAGAGCTCGAGCATGACGCGTGTGCTTGGCCGGATGCGGTCGAGCAAGCCGAGCAGCCCAACGCCGATGTTGCCGCCGAGCACGTAATCGGCGCTCGCGGCCTCGAGCATCGCGCCGACCAGCGCGGCGGTCGTGCTCTTGCCGGACGAGCCGGTGACCGCTGCGACCGGCGCCGGGCACAGCTCGAGGAACAGCTGCGCCATCGACGACACGGGCACGCCCGCGGCGCGCGCGGCGACGAGCGCAGCCAGCTGCTGCGGCACGCCCTGCGAGACGAACACGTAGTCCGCTGCGGTGCAGTCCTCGGGCCGGTTCGCGCCGAGCGAGAGCGTTGCGTCGCAGTCGGCGATCGCGGCGAGCGGGTCGGCGAGGGCCTCGCGGGGACGGGCGTCGGACACCGTGACGGCAGCGCCGCGTGCCGCGAAGAAGCGCACGAGGTCGATCCCTTCGATGCCGAGGCCAACCACGGTCACGCGCGCCCCCGCGTAGTTAGGAGAATGTGCCTGAGCAGATGCGCCATTCTTATCCACCAGCCGTCTACACCGCAAGTGCCAGCGCCACGCCGACCATGGCCCCGGCGAACCCGAACAGCCAGAAGCGCATCACCACCTGCGGCTCGCTCCAGCCGAGTAGCTCGAAATGGTGGTGCAGCGGCGTCATGCGGAAGAGCCGGCGCCCGCCCGTGGTCTGGAAGTAGGCGATCTGCATCAGCGTCGAGACCGCCTCGGCGCAGAAGACGATGCCGACGATGGGCAGCAGCAACCAGTGCCCGGTCATCAGCGCCACGGTTGCCAGCGCCGCCCCCAGCGGTAGCGCCCCGGTGTCGCCCATGAACACGCTCGCGGGGTGCGCGTTGTACCAGAGGAAGCCCAGCAGCGCCCCGACCACCGTGAAGGAGAACGTCGAGAGGTAAGCTTGCTCCTGCGCAAAAGCGATCACCGCGTAGGCCGCGAAGGCGATCGCCGCCGTCCCGCCCAGGAGCCCGTCGAGGCCGTCCGTGATCGCCACCGACGCAGTGGTCGAGAACACGATCGCGACGGCGAGCGGCACGTACAGCAGCCCCAGGTCGTGCTTGCCGGCCCACGGGATGTTGACGCTGTGTGCGTCCAGTAGGTCGTAGCAGGCCCACGCGATGCCGACGGACAGCAGCGCGATCAGCCCGAACTTCACCCGCCAGCTGAGCCCGTGCTGGAGGCGCCCGGAGAGCGTCCCGCGGTCGTCGATGGCGCCGATGGCGAGCGCCACACCCACCGTGGCCAGCGGCAACAGGATGCTCAGCCGGTCGAACAGATTCGTGAACACCGTCACCACCGCCGCCGCGCCGAAGATCAGCAGCCCGCCCATCGTCGGCGTGCCCTCTTTCGAGGCGTGCGTCGAGGGCCCCTCGTCGGAGATCGCCTTGCCGAGCCGCTGCGCGCGCAGCCACGCCACCAGCGGGCGGCCGGCGATCAGCGCCAGCAGGAAGGCCGCGCCGCCGGAGAGCAGCGCGTGCGTCATCGCCCCGCCTCCGCCGGGCCGGCGAGGTCGCGCGCGAGCGCGGTCACGACGGTCTCCAGCGCCAGCGCCCGCGAGCCCTTCACCAGCAGCACGTCCCCGGGCCGCAGTGCCGCGCGCAGTGCGGCGGCCGCCTCGTCCTTCGTGGCGTAATGGTGCACATCGTGCAGTCCGCCCTGGCGCGCTGCCACCGCGATCCCGTCCGCGAGCCCCCCGACCGTGAACAGCACGTCCACGAGCTCCGCGGCGCGGCGTCCGACCCGCGCGTGCTCCCGCGCCGAAAGCTCGCCGAGCTCCAGCATGTCGCCGAGCAGCGCGAGGTGCCGGCCGGGCGTCTCGGCGAGCAGTTCGAGCGCACCCAGCGTGGCGACCGGGCTCGCGTTGTAGGTGTCGTCCAGCAGCATGACGCCGCCGGGCAGCGACCCTACGCGCAGCCGAGTCGGGATGCGCAGCGTCTCGATCGCGCCTACCGCCTCGTCGAGCGGCACGCCGTCAGACAGGCCGACCGCCAGCGCGGCCAGCACGTTGGAGAGCAGGTGACGCCCGGGCAGCGGCACGGCGACGCGGCGCGACGCGCCAGCGTAGTGGAGGCTGAAGCGGAAGCCGCGCGCGCCGTCGCTCTCCACATCGTCGCCGCGGACGTGCGCCTCCACGCCGCTGCCGAACCAGCACACGCGCGCTGCGGTGTACGGCGCCATCGCCGCCACGCGCGCGTCGTCGGCGTTGAGCACGGCGACACCGCCTGGGGGCAGCGCCTCCGGCAGCTCGCGCTTCGCGCGTGCGATCGCTTCGAGCGAGCCCGCGCGTTCCAGGTGCACGGGCCCGACGTTGAGCACCACGCCGATGCGCGGGCGCGTCCAGCGGCAGAGCAGCGCGATCTCGCCTGTGGTGTACATGCCCAGCTCGAGCACCGCGCGCTCGGTGTCCGGGCGCAGCGCCAGCAGGCAGAGCGGCACGCCGATCTCGTTGTTGTAGTTCGCGGGCTCCGCCTGCGTGCGGTAGCGTTGCGCCAGCACCGCGGCGGCGATCAGCTTCGTGGTCGACTTGCCGACGTTGCCCGTCACGCCGACGACGTCGAGCGCCGGCAGCGCGTCGCGCCACGCGACCGCGAGCGCCTGCAGCGCCGCCAGCGCGTCCGCGACTTCGAAGCAGACGGCCGCGTCGACGCCGGGGGGAACACGCTCGCACAGCACGCCGGCCGCGCCACGCGCGAGCGCGTCCGCCGCGAACTCGTGGCCGTCCGTGTGCTCGCCGCGCAGCGCGACGAACAGGTCGCCCGGCTGCGCGAGGCGCGAGTCGATCACGGCGCGTGTGAACACGAGCGGCGGGCCGTCGACGCTGCGCAGCTGCGCGGCGAGCGCGCGCCGCACGAACGCGCCGTCGAGCGCGGGCGCGCCCGCGGCGGGCGTCGTCATCGCGCGGCCGCCTCACGCGCCGGGGCGATGGCGGGCGGCACGTTCAAGTACTGCATGATGTCCGCGGCCACGTTCGCGAACACAGGCGCCGCCACCTGGCCGCCGAGGTTCAGCCCGCCGCTCGGCTGGTCGATCTTCACGAGGATCGACACGCGCGGCTGCTCGTACGGCAGGAAGCCGGCGAACGTCGCGATCGTCATGTTCAGGTCGTAGCCCGTGGGGATCGAGACGAGCGTGGTGCCGGTCTTGCCGGCCACGAGGTAGCCGCGCACGCGCGCGCCGTGCCACTCCACCCCCTCCACCACGTCGAGCATCAGCCTGCCGACGGTCTTCGCGGTGGCCTCCGAGACCGGGCGGCGCACTTCGACGGGCTCGAAGCGCCGCACCTCGCGGTCGGTCACGAGCTGCGAGACTACGTACGGGCGCATCAGCCGCCCGCCGTTCGCGAACACGTTCACCGCCGTCAACACTTGCAGCGGTGTGGTCGCCAGCCCCTGCCCGTACGAGTTCGTGGCCAGGTCGACCGGGTACCATGCGGGGTCGGCGGGCTCGCGGATCAGCCCTTCGGCCTCGCCGGCCAGTCCGACGTGCGTCGACTCGCCGAAGCCGAACGCGTGCAGATAGTTGTAGAAGTCGCGCGCGCCGATCTGCTCCGACAGCCACACAGCCCCGGTGTTCAGCGAACGCTGCAGGTACTGCCGGACGGTGACGCGGCCGTTCGCGGAGAAGTCCCAGTTCGTGATCTTCGTCGTGCTCCCGGCCACGTCGAAGCGGCCCGTGTCCACGTACGTGCTCTCCGGAGTGACCTTACCGAGGTCGATCGCGGCCGCGGTGGTGATCGCCTTCAGCACGGAGCCCGGCTCGTAGAGGTCGGTGAGCGCGCGGTTGCGCACGCGCTCGGCGAGCTTCGGGTCGTCGAGGTCGATGCCGCCGAGGCCGGTCGTCGGCATCGATGCCATCGCCAGCAGCGCGCCCGTGTGTGGGTCCATCACCAGTATCGAGCCGCCGCTCGCGTGGTACTGCGTCACGGCTTCGCGCAGCCGCCGCTCCGCGATCGCCTGGATGAAGCGGTCGATGGTCAGCTGCACCTCGCCGCCGGGCTCCGGTTCGCGCTCGCTGCGGCTGTTGAACGAGATCGGCCGGCCGAGCGCGTCGCGCTCGAAGCGTCGCAGCCCCGGCTTGCCGCGCAGCAGCTGGTCGAAGTCCGCCTCCACGCCCCACAACCCGCCGCCGTCGAGCCCGAGATAGCCGATGATCGACGCCGCGAGATCGCCTTCGGGGTACAGGCGTCGCGCGGCGGGCAGCAGCCGCACGCCCAGGATGTCGAGCGCCTGGAGCTCGCGCCCGGCCGCGTACGCAAGCTGGCGGCGCACCAACACGTCGCCCTGGCGCACCTCGGTGCCGGCCGTCAGCAGTTCGCGCGCGTTCGCGCCGCCGCCGAGGAACGCGGCCAGTTGCTGCGCGGCGCGCTCGGCGCGCTCGGCGTCGCGCCAGAGGGAGGCATCGATGTAGAGGTCCCACGTGTCCACGGAGTTCGCGAGCGGGAAGCCCGTCGCGTCGAGGATCGCGCCGCGCGGCGCGGGCAGACTCGCGGCCCCGAGCCGCGCGACCGCGGCCTCCTCGACGTATCGCTCGTGGTCGACGAGCTGCACCATAGCGAGCCGCGCGATCAACGCGACGAACGCCAGCGCCACGACGGCGCTGAGCGCGCGATGGCGCCAGTTGAGCTGGCTCGGACGCCGGTTCGCCACGCGCGTTCCCTCGCTCCGAGCCGGACCCCCGGCCACGGTGCTAGTCGAATCCCGGCAGCCTGCGCAGCAGCGCCTCCCGCCACGCCGCCTCCGGCGCAGGCGCCGGCTCTGGACGCACGATGTAGCGCGCCGGCAACGCGATGCCCGCAGGCCCACGCTCCGCCACCGTCACGCGCACCGTGCGCGCGGGCGGCACCATCCCGAGCCGTTCGACGGCGATCGTCCGCACCTGGTCGGTACGGGCCTGTGCGGCGACGTCCGCCTCCAGCAGCCGCACCTCGACGGCCAGCGCGTCGCGCTCGCCGTCGAGTTCGCGCAGCGCGTAGCCGGCGCTCGCGGCGCGGCTCGATTGCAGCACCTGCAGCAGCCCGAGGCTGACGGCGGCGAGCAGCGCGAGCGCGGCCAGCAGCGTCCACGGCACGTGGCGGACGATCGCTCGCGGGAGCGCGGGCGCGTGTTGTACGGCGGCCATCAGGCCGCCTCCCAGCCACCCTCGGAGTCGTGGCCGCCCAGCGATTCCGCGACGCGCAGCCGGGCGGAGCGCGCGCGGGGGTTGCGCGCCAGCTCGGCCTCGCCAGCCTTCGTCGCGCCGCGCCCGACGAGCCGCAGCGTCGCGACGTGGCCGCATATGCACATCGGCGTGCGAGGGGGACACAGGCAATCGCTTGACTCCCTGCGCATATATTCCTTCACCACCCGGTCTTCGAGCGAATGGAACGCGATCACCACGAGGCGCGCGCCAGCGCCGGCGAGCAGGCCGTGGGCCGCGGAGAGCGAATCAGCCAGGAAGTCCAGTTCCTGGTTGACCACGATCCGCAGCGCCTGGAAGGTCCGAGTGGCGGGGTGAATTGGACCTTCCTGACGCCTTCCCACGGCCTGCTCGACGGCGCTGACCAGCTCGCCCGTCGTCCGCAGCGGCCGCCGTGCCACGATCGCTCGCGCGATGCGCCGGCTGCGCCGCTCCTCGCCGAACCGCCAGATCAGGTCGGCGAGCGCTACTTCGTCGTACGTGTTCACCACTTCCGCCGCCGTGAGCGCAGCGCGGTCGTCCATACGCATGTCCAGCGGCTCGTCGCGCAGGAAGGAGAACCCGCGCCCCGGAGCGTCGAGCTGCAACGACGAGACGCCGAGGTCGAACAACACGCCGTCCACGCGCTCGAAGCCGTGCTCGGCGCCGATGCGCGCGACCTCCCAGTACACGCTGCGCACCAGCACCACCGCGTCGCCGAAGCGCGCTAACCGCTTGCGTGCCGCGCAGATCGCGTGGCCGTCACGGTCGATGCCCAGCAGCCGGCCGCCCGGCTGCGCGGCATCGAGGATCGCCTCGGCGTGCCCGCCGAGCCCGACCGTCGCGTCGACGTAGCTCCCGCCCGGGCGGACGGCCAGCCCGCGCACGACCGCGGCCAGCAGCACCGGCTCGTGGCGGGGGGTGTACTCGGGTTGCGTGGTCATGTAGCGCCCGCTGTCGAGGCGGCCGGCGCCTCGCGGCGTGCGCGCTGGCGCGCCTCGTGGCGGTCGCGGCCCCAGATCTCGAGGTGCCCGCCGCACCCGCGCACGAACACCCGCGCTTCGAGCGGCACGAGCACGCGCACGGCCTGCGGGACCAGGATGCGCCCCTGGCGGTCCAGATCGACGGGATAGGCGTCGGCGAAGAAGTCGCGCAGCTCGTCGCGACCTTGCTCGGTGCGCAGGCTGACCTCGGAGTTCAACTCCGCGGCGCGGCGATCGAAGTCGGCCTGGGTGTGGACTTCCACGCAACCCTCCGGCCCTGGCCGCACGATGCCGCCGGCAGCGAACGCCACGCGGTAGAGGGCGGGGATGGCTACCCGGCCGCGATCATCTACCGCGTGCTCGTACGTGCCGATGAACACGGAGCCGACCCGCCTGCCGCGGACGGGGGAGGGGGTGTTCCCCACTCTTCCCCATCTCGATGCCAAAACCGTACCACGCTCCCCATTTGCCTGTAAACACGCGCTGTATTGCAGTTTGGGCAAGGGTTATGCAGGGTCGCTGCTACGATGGCGCTGCTCGATCGGTGCGATCCGAGGGAGGACGTGATGCCGCCAGCGCAGGCCTCCTCGCCGGGCGAACGCGAGCGCGTGCCGCCCGACGTGGCGCTCACGGCGGGCGTGCTCACCGTCAGCGACGCCGGGTCGCGAGGCGAGCGCCTCGACACCGCCGGCCCGGCCGCCGCCGAGCTGCTGCGCGGCGCCGGCTTCACGGTCGTCGCCACGCAGATCGTCGCGGACGAGCCGGACGCGATCGCCGCGCTGCTGCGCGAGTGGGCCGACGCGCGCGCGCTCGGCGTCATCGTTACCGCGGGCGGTACCGGGCTCGCCGCGCGCGACCGCACGCCCGAGGCGACGGCGAGCGTGCTCGACTTCCGCGTCGACGGCATCGCCGAGGCGATGCGCGCCGCCGGCCGCGCCAGCACGCCGCTCGCGATGCTGTCGCGCGCGCTCGCCGGCGTGCGCGGCCGCACGCTGATCGTGAACCTGCCCGGCAGCGAACGCGGCGCGCGCGAGAGCCTGCAGGCGGTGCTGCCCGCGCTCGCGCACGCGTGCGCGCTGCTGCAGGGCCGCACCGCGCACGGCGCGTAGCGTGCGCGCGCTGCGCCCCCGCGACGCGATGTTCTCTGTGACGCGCTGCTGATGCGCTTCGACGTGCTGACGCTCTTCCCGGGTATGTTCGCGGGCCCGCTCGACGAGTCGATCATGCGCCGCGCGCGTGACGCCGGGCTCGTCGACGTGCAGCTGCACGACCTGCGCGCGTGGGCCACCGACCGCCATCGCACGGTGGACGACTATCCCTTCGGCGGCGGCGCCGGCATGGTGATGAAGCCGGAGTCGCTGTTCGCCGCCGTCGAGGCGATCCGCCCGCTCGCACCGGAGCCCGCCACGGTCGTGCTGCTCACGCCGCAGGGTCGCCCACTCGACCGCGCGCTCGTCGCGGAGCTCGCCGCGTTGCCGCGACTGCTGCTGATCTGCGGCCGCTACGAGGGCGTCGACGAACGCGTCCGCCGCCACCTCGCCGACATCGAGGTCAGCGTCGCGGATGTCGTGCTGTCGGGCGGCGAGCTGCCGGCGCTGCTGCTCATCGATGCCGTGGCGCGGCGGCTGCCGGGCGTGCTGGGCGGCGCCGAGTCGCTGGCGGAGGAGTCGTTCGAGGGCGGGCTGCTCGAGTACCCGCAGTACACCCGCCCCGCCGAGTTCCGCGGCTGGCGCGTCCCGGATGTGCTGCTCTCCGGCCACCACGCCGAGGTGGCGCGCTGGCGCCAGCGCCAGCGACTGCTGCGCACCCGCGCCCGTCGCCCGGACCTGCTGGCCGCCGCCGACCTCACCCCCGCGGAGCGCGCGTGGCTCGACGCAGCGCCGGACGAGCCGCTAGACTGACGCCTCCACCCTACGAGGACCGCCCCGACCGACCGAGGACTGCCATGCCCGCTCCGATCGACCTGCGCACCCTGGCCGCGCCGCGCAACCCGACGATCCCCGAGTTCGCGGCCGGCGACTCGATTCGCGTGCACGTGCGCGTCGTCGAGGGTGAGCGCGAGCGTATCCAGGCGTTCGAGGGCGTGGTCATCCGCATCCGCAACGGCGTGGCCGGCACCTTCACAGTGCGCCGCATCGCCTCCAATAGCGTCGGCGTGGAGCGCACGTTCCCGTTCAATGGCTCCCGCATCGAGAAGGTCGAAGTGACCCGCCGCGGCCGCGTGCGCCGCGCCAAGCTGTACTACCTGCGTGGCCTGACCGGCCGCGCCGCCCGCGTGAAGGAAGCCCGCCGCACGACCGGTGGCTAGCCCTCGCTTCGGCTCCCGTGGACCTCGATACGCTCACGAGCTACGCGCTCGCGAAACCCGGCGCGACCCACGACTTCCCGTTCGGTGCCGACACGCTCGTCGCGCGGGTGCTCGGCAAGATGTTCGCGCTCGTCGCGCTCGATGGCCCGCCCCGCGTCAACCTCAAGTGCGACCCCGACTGGGCCGAGGCGCTGCGAGCGACCTACGCCACGGTGACGCCGGGCTACCACCAGGACCACCGCCACTGGAACACCGTCCTCCTCGACGGCTCGATCCCCGACGCCGAGATACTTGAGATGGTCGACCAGTCGTACGCGCTGGTCGTGCGCGGGCTGACGAAGGTGCAGCAAGCGCAGCTCAGCGGCTGACGGAGCGGATCGCAGGCCGCGTGAGGGATTCGCCCGCGTAAACCAGCATCGGTCGTCAGTCGAATTCACTTGGCTTGCGTGAGGCTCGGCCGTCCTGCAGGTACCAATGGCCAGAGTCCTCACGTAGGACAGTCCATCGCCACGCAGCCTTGTGCAAGCCCTCGCCCCAGTAGAACCGTACTTGCAGGTTCAGCTCGTCCGGTGGCCCCTGCGGGCCCAGCGCTACGTCGTCGAGTTCGTAGTTCTTGAAGGGCGCGCCCGATCGCTCACTGCCGCGCTTCGGTGCCGACCAGTCGTGCTCGGCGCCCGCACCTGTCCAGCGATACTCGAACGTGACATTCGCGCCTTCGACACCGATGCGCCCACCTACCGTCGGCCCGGGATTGATGCTGACGTTCGCCGTGAAGTCTGGATGATCAGGTCGTAGTTGCCACGGGATGTTCGCGAGTGGATCAGGCTTGGCCTCGTACACATTCTGATCGCGCCCGGCCACGTTTCGAGCATTGATGTCTCGCGCGCGCACTGAGCCGCTCTCCCGCTGGCTACCCAAGGTAGCGAGCCCCTTCAACTTCGCCAGAACTCCCACGATCGCTTCCCACATGACGACCTCCTCCGCGAGCCCACCACCCTGGTTGTTACCACTGAACAACTCCACGAACGAATGCTGGTCGCGCCGCTGCCCGTGACCACCCCCACGTATGATCCCGCCATGATCGCCGCCGCCTCCCCGCGACAGAAGTTCGTGCGCGTCGCTGTGAACTTGGGGCGGCCGACCGCCATGACGTTCACCTACCGCGTGCCCGCTGGCCGCGAGGTCGACGCGGGCGAGGTGGTGCACGTGCCGTGGGGCGCGCGCACGCTGCAGGGCGTTGTGATCGAGGGACCGACGGACCTGCCGGGCTTCCCCGGCGACATCCGCGAGCTCGAACCCGCACTCGACGACGCGCCGCGGCTCGACGCGCGGCGGCTCGCGCTCGCGCGCTGGGTCGCGGACTACTATCTCGCGCCCGCGTGGGAGTCGGCGGCGCTGTTCCTGCCGCCCGGCGCCGGCGAGGCGCCACGCACCGCCATCGTGCGTGGCCCCGCGCCCGCGCCCGAGGCGCTGTCCGAGCGACAGGCGCAGCTGCTCGGGCTCCTCGACGACACCCCGCGCGCGGTCGACGAGCTGCGCGCCGCCATCGGCGCGCGCGGCTTCGAGGCGGCGCTGCAACCCCTCGTCCGCCGCGGCCTCGCAGAGCGCCGCTACACGCTGGCGCGGCCGCGCGGCCGCGCGCGAGTGATCGAGGTCGTCACGCTCACGGTCGAACCGGAGCAGGCGCGCGCGCACGCGCTCGCCATGGGCGGCCGGCGCGCGTCGCGGCGCGCGCGTGCGCTGCGCGCGCTGCTCGACGCGCCCGGCCCGCTCGCGCACGCGGCGCTCGCCCGCATCGCACGCGGCGCGCCCGCCGTCGACACGCTCATCGCCGAGGGGCTGCTCGTGCGCGATGGCGAGGGCCCCGACGACGAGGTGCGGCTCGCCGTCGCGCGCGACGCCGCCGAGCAGCGCGTGCGCGAGCTCACGCGCACGCGCGCCGAAGCGGCCGCCGCGCTGCTGATCGAGCGGCTCGCGGCGCACGAGGAGCACGCGCTGCCGGTGGCCGCGCTCACGCGCGAGATCGGCGACGGCGCGCGCGAGGCGCTGCGCGAGCTCGCAGCGGCCGGGCTCACCCGCGTCGAGGAAGTGCTCGACCGCCGCGAGCCGCTGCGCACGCTGCAGGTGGTGCGGCGCGGCCCGGTCGAACTCGTGGCCGAGCAGCACGATGCCGCCCGCGCCATCCGCGCGGCGATCGACCGCGCTCTGAACGCGGAGAGCGACGACCGAGACCCGAGCGGCGCAGGAGCCGCGGGCGCCCCGCACGCTGGGGGGGAAGGTGCCCGCGGCACCCGCCCGCTCCTGCTCGTTGGCGTCACCGGCAGCGGCAAGACGGAGGTCTACCTCGACGCGTTGCAGCACGCCGTCGAGCGCGGGCGGCGCGGCATCGTGCTGGTGCCGGAGATCGCGCTCACGCCGCAGACCGTGCGCCGCTTCGCGGAGCGCTTCCCGGGGCGCGTCGGCGTGCTGCACTCCGGCCTGACGCTGGGCGAGGCGTTCGACGAATGGCACGCGATCGCCGCCGGCACGTACGACGTCGTGATCGGCTCGCGCTCGGCGATCTTCGCGCCGCAGCCCGCGCTCGGGCTGATCGTCGTCGACGAGGCGCACGAGTGGACGTACAAGCAGCAAGACCCCGCACCGCGCTACGACGCGCGCACCGTCGCGCGGCAGCTCGCGACGCTCAGCGGCGCGGCGCTCGTGCTCGGCACCGCCACCCCCGATGCCGACAGCTGGCAGGCGGCCGCCGAGGGCCGCATCGAGCGCGTCGACCTACCGCGGCGCTTCCGCCCCGTCGCGCAGCCCGGCGGCGGCACGCAGCTCTGGCCCGCCGCGGACCTCCCCGAGGTCGAGGTCGTCGACATGCGTAGCGCCAAGCGGTTGTTCTCGGACACGCTCGTGCGCGCGCTTGCGGAGACGCTCGACCGTGACGAGCAGGCGATCCTCTTCCTCAACCGGCGCGGTTTCGCGGGCTCGCTGCTGTGCGCGGGTGGCCACGTGCCCGCGTGTAGCGCGTGCGATGTCGCGCTGTCGCTGCACGACCCGCCCGGGCGGCTCGTGTGCCACCAGTGCAATCGCCAGCGCCCGCTGCGCGACCACTGCGAGGAGTGCGGCCGGCCGTTGCGCCCGCTGCGCGCGGGGACGCAGCGCGTGCAGCGGGAGGTGGAGTCGCTCTTCCCCACCGCGCGCGTCGAGCGGCTGGACCGCGACACCGCGCGCACCGCCGAGCAGCACGAGGCGATTCTCGGCCGGGTGATGCGCCACGAGGCGGACGTGCTGGTCGGCACGCAGCTCGTCGCGAAGGGGCTGGATCTGCCGCTCGTGACGCTCGTGGGCGTGGTGCTCGCGGACTACTCGCTCTGGACGGGCGGCTTCCGCGCGCGTGAGCAGACGTTCCAGCTGCTCGCGCAGGTCGCCGGGCGCGCCGGGCGCGCGGACCGCCACGGCCGCGTCGTGGTGCAGACGCTCGCGCCCGAGGACCGCGCCATCCTCTGCGCCGCCGACTACGACGTCGATGGCTTCTTCGAGCAGGAGCTGCCGTGGCGACAGGCGCACCGCTACCCGCCGTTCACGCGCCTCGTGCGGTTGCAGTTCCAGCACACCCGCGCCGAGTTCGCGCTGGAGGAGGCGCTACGCGTCGAACGCGAGCTGCACCGCCGCGCCGCCGGCGTGCCGGACATCGACGTGCTGGGCCCCACGCCGCCGCCCGTCGCGCGCGCGCGGGGCCGCCACCGCTGGGCGCTGCTCGTGCGCGGCCCCGACCCCGTCGCCGTCGTACGCGACCTCGACCTGCCCGCCGGATGGACCGTCGACGTGGACCCGCTCTCCGTCGGCTGAGGGCCGCGCCCAACACTCGAACAGCGGCGACGAGCCGCGTCCTGTTTGGACGCCGCGACGCTGCGCGAGCGGTAGCCTACAATTGCCATTGCAGCCGCCACCGGAGTCGCGCGTGACCGTTCGTCCGATTCGGTACCTCGGCGACCCCGTGCTGCGCCAGCCCGCGAAGCGCGTGCGGCAGGTCGATGACGCCATCCGGCGGCTCATCGGCGACATGATCGAGTCCATGCACGCTGCGCAAGGCGTCGGCCTCGCGGCGCCGCAGATCGGGGTGCCGTTGCGCGTCGTCGTGCTCGGCATGCCGGACGAGGAGCCATTCGCGCTGATCAACCCGGTAGTGGTTCGTCATTCCGGCACCCGTCGCATGGAGCACGAGGGCTGCTTGTCCGTGCCCGGCTACCGTGGCAGCCTGACGCGCGCCGAGCGCGTGGTCGTGCGCGGGCTCGACGAGCAGGGCAAGGAGCGCCGCATCCGCGCCGAGGGCAACCTGCTCGCGCAGGCGCTCCAGCACGAAGTGGACCACGTCAACGGCATCCTCTACGTCGACCGGCTGGATACGCGCGACGACCTCGTGAAGCTCGATAGCACGGACTGGGCGAACGCGCAGCCCGTACGCGAGCCGGAGCAGCTCGGCGCAGGCACCCCCGCGACAGTGGCCGAGCGGCCCGCCGGGGACGGCGGCGCGGCATGAGCGAGTTCCTGCTGTTCGTCGTCCCGATGATCGTGGCGTTCTACTTCATCCTGCTGCGCCCGGTGATCGAGCAGCAGCGCCGGCGCAAGCGCGACGTGTCCCGGCTCAACGTCGGCGACGAGGTCGTGACCACCGGCGGCTTCTACGCCGTGGTGCGCGAGATCCGCACGCAGGAGCACGGCCCGCTCGAGCTCATCCTCGAGGCGGCGCCGGGCGTGCAGCTCCGCGCGACGGCGGACGCGGTCGCCTACGTCAGCACCCCTGCCGGCGCGCCGGCCGGGCAGTCCCCCGCCGGGCAGTCGCGGACCTCGTAAGGTGCAGCGCAAGCGCTTGCTGCCGGTGATGTTCATCGTGCTCGTCGCGGCTGCGGCGCTGGTCGCGGTGTGGCCCAGCCAGCCCGCGGACTTCCTGCCCGCCGGCATCCCCTGGCCGAAGGGTCACGGCGTGCACATCGGCGATTTCGAGCGGCGCGAGGTGCGGCTCGGGCTCGACCTGCAGGGCGGCACGCGGTTGCTGCTGCGCGGCGCGCTGCCGGAGGGCGCCGACGGCAACCTCGACGACGCGATCGAGGGCACCATCCGCGTGCTGCGCAAGCGCGTGGACGGCGCCGGCGTCGCGGAGGCCGAGGTCACCCGCCAGGGCGACTCGAACATCTCGGTGCAGCTGCCCGGGCTCACGCCGGCCGAGGCGCGCGAGCTGCTCGGCCGCACCGCGCTGCTGCAATTCTGCGAGCGCGTCACGGGCACGAACCCCGGCAACACGCCGTGCGACGAGCAGGGCCAGTGGGTGCAGGCCGTCGGCGAGCTGCGCGGTGAGCCGGTGGCGCTCACGTCGCGCTTCCTGCGGCCGAACGCGTTCGTCGACGTCAACCAGCTCGGCGCGCCCGTCGTGCAGTTCAACTGGACCGGCGACGGCGCCACGCTGTCCGAGCAGATCACGAAGCGGCTCGTCAACCAGCAGCTCGGCATCTTCCTCGACAAAGAGCAGCTCGCCGCCCCCGTCGTGCAGAGCACAATCACCGATCGCGGCTCGATCACCGGCATGCCGCGCGAGTCTGCCGAGGGCCGCACCGGCGCCGCCGAGCTCGTGGTGCAGCTCAACGCGGGCGCGCTGCCCGTGCAGCTCACCGTGCTGCAGGAGCAGAACGTCGACGCGACGCTCGGCGAAGACGCCGTGCGTCGCTCCGTGCTCGCGGGCGAGGTCGGGCTGCTGATCGTGATCCTGTTCATGGTGCTCTACTACCGCGTTCCGGGGCTCGTCGCCTCCGGTGCGCTCGTCGTCTACACGCTGATCTCGCTCGCGGTGTTCAAGCTGATCCCGGTCACGCTCAGCCTCGCAGGCATCGCCGGCTTCGTGCTGTCGATCGGCATGGCCGTCGACGCGAACGTGCTCGTGTTCGAGCGGCTGAAGGAGGAGCTGCGCGACGGCCGCAGCTACTCGACGGCGCTCGAGAGCGCGTTCCGCCGCGCCTTCCCCTCGATCCGCGACTCCAACGCGAGCACGCTCATCACCACGGGCATCCTCTACGCACTCGGCGGCGGCATCACGCTGCCGGGGCTCGGTACGTTCGAGGCGCCGCTCGTGCAGGGCTTCGCCCTGACGCTCGCCGTGGGCGTCACGTTGTCGTTCTTCTCCGCGATCATCGTCACGCGCTCGTTCATGCGGCTGCTCATCGGCACGGCGGTTGCGCGGCGGCCGGACTGGCTGGGCGCGGACTTGCGGCCCACTCCGGAGCACGCGGCGGTGGGCGGGGACGGATGAAGACGCTCGACCTCGTCTCCAACCGCAAATGGCTGTTCCTGGCCAGCGGCGTCTCGGCGCTCGTCGCGCTTGTGCTACTCGCGATCCCGCCGACGCTGCGCCCGGGCATCGAGTTCACCTCCGGCACGACGATGCTGCTGCTGTTCCAGCAGCCCGTGCAGCAACCCGCGCTGCGCGACGAGCTTGCGCGCCTCGGTCACGCGGACGCGCGCATCCAGTCCACCGGCGCGAGCGAGTTCCTGATGCGGACCAAGAGCCTGCAGGTGCCCGAGGGCTCGTTCTCCGAGGTCGAGCCCGGCGGGCCCGCGACGCAGGGCGGGGCGACGGTGCGGCTCGGCGCCGAGGGCGCGAGCGGCGACGTGGTGCTGCGCGCCGTGCGCCAGGGCGACCCCTGCCAGTTCGGCATCGAGGCCGCGACGCTCCCGGCCGGCACCGAGGCGCGCGTGCTGGAGCAGCACCGCAACTGCCCCAGCGGCGCGGTCTACCGCGTGCAGGCGCTCGGCAACACCGGCTATATCGCAGCGTCCGACACGCACGCGCTCGTCGGCGCGCTGCCGACGCCGGTGCCTACCGCGTCGGCCACGCCGGCCGCCACCGCGGTCCCCACGGCGGCCGCGACCGCCGCAGCAGGCGCGACCGACGCGAGCGCGACGCCCTCCGCGAGTGCCCCCCCCGCGGTCACCGCCACGCCGCGCCCGCCCGCGCCCGGCGAGCGCGGCACCATCGAAACCGCGCTCCAGCAGCGGTTTGGGCCGTTCGAGGTGAAGGAGTTCGCCACGGTCTCGCCGGTCGTATCGAAGGTGGCGGTGCGCAATGCGTCGGTCGCGGTGGTGATCGCCGCGTTCGCGATCCTCGCCTACATCGCCTTCGCGTTCTCCTCCGTGCCGCGCCCGATCCGCTACGGCGCCTGCGCGATCATCGCCACGCTGCACGATGTGATCATCGTGCTGGGCGCGTTCTCGCTGTTCGGCAAGCTGTTCCACGTCGAGGTCAACCTGATGTTCGTGACGGGGCTGCTCACCGTGATCGGTTTCTCAGTGCACGACACGATCGTCGTGTTCGACCGCATCCGCGAGAACGTGCGGCTCGCCCCGACGGCGTCGCTCGCCGACAACGTCAACGCCGCGTTGGTGCAGACGATTGGGCGCTCGCTGAACACCTCGATCACCGTGCTGTTGACCGTGCTCGCGCTGCTGCTGCTGGGCGGCGTGACGATCCAGTCGTTCCTGCTGGTGCTGCTCGTCGGCATCGTGGCCGGCACGTACTCGAGCGTGGGCATCGCCGCGCAACTACTGGTGTCGTGGGACGAGGGCGACTTCGGCCGCGCCTTCGACCGGCTGCGCGGACGCCGCCCAGCGCCTGCAGTTGAGGCAGAACGCGCGTAACGCGCCCCCCAAGTGCCGCCCACGAAGGGCGCGACCTGCCGTCGCGCCCTTCGGTGAGTCGTGCCTCGCGGAATGGGGCGGGGCCTACCCCATCGGGTTCGACTTGATCACTCCGAACACCGCGCCCTGCGGGTCCTGCAGCATGGCGAAGCGCCCCGGCACGATGTCCGTCGGCGGCTGCAGCACGGTCGCGCCGAGCTGCCGCGCGCGCGCGGCGCACGCGTCGGTGTCGGCGACCTCGATGTAGATCCCCCAGTAAGGTGGGACGTCGCCCATCTCTGTCGTCATCGTCATCACGCCCGCCACGTCCTGGCCGTCCGCGCGGAGCAGCGTGTACGGGGTGCCCTCCATCGGCGCCACCTCGGCCGTCAGGCCGAGCGCCTGCGTGTAGAAGCAGCGGCGCGCGCCGCGTCCTTCGTCATGAGCTCGGCCCACGTCATCGCGTTTGGCTCGCGCATCACGCCGGCGCCCGTGTGCGCCAGCGCTTGCCAGAGTCCGACCATGCCGCCGGTCGGGTCCCCGATCAGCGCCATGCGCCCGTGATCCATCACGTCCATCGCTGGCATCACCACCTGCCCGCCGGCCGCGGATACCTTCGCCGCTGCCCCATCCACGTCCGCCACGTTGAGGTAGACGCTCCAGTGCGACGGCACGCCCTGCTGCGCCTCGTCCGGCTGCTGCTGCGAGATCGCGGCGACGTTCAGGCCGCGTAGCTGCTGCATGTGGTAACTGCCCATGCCCTCGCCCATCGGCTCCGCCTGGTCGGTCCAGCCGAAGAGCGCGCTGTAGAAGCGCAGCGCCGCCGCTTCGTCGCTGGTCGACAGCTCGAACCAGCACGGCGCGCCTTCGGCGTGCTGCGTGATGTCCACGGTGAGTTCTCCCGCGTTCCTCGGGCTGCGTTGCGCTGGTGGGAGCGACGGGGCGGAGACTAGAACGAGCGTTCGTACCTGTGGACCCGCGCCCGCGCGGCGAGTGCACTCGCCAGTCATGAGCGTGGTGCAGTCAGCGCCCGAAGCGCACCAAGATCACACCGGCGAGCAGCATGACGACGCCGCCCAGCCGCGCCCCCGTGAGCGGAATCGCCGCCGCGCCGAACGCGCCGAGCTGATCGATGACCAGCGCGCCCACCACCTGTCCGCCGATCGTTGCGCTCAGGAATAGCGCCACGCCGAGCTTCGGGCCCAGGCTGCCCGCGCCGATCAGAAACGCGATCGCGAACAGCCCCGTGCCCGCAAAGTACGCCGGCAGCCCGCGCGTCGAGAGCACGAGCGCGCCGATGGTGAGCGCCGCGACCAGCGCGAGCACCGGCCAGCGATCGAACGGTGCCGGCAGCGCGACCCCGTCCGCGCGCAGCGACCGCACGCCGAGGATCAACGCGATCCCCGTAACGGTGGCGAGCAGCGACAGCCAGCTCGCCTCTACCGCCCCGCGCTGCCGGCCCATCGCGCCGATCATCGAGGTCTGCACGGCCGCGCCCACGCCGATGAGCAGCGCGGCCAGCAGCGGCATCAGGTTCGTGGTCACGCGCGCCGTTCTTCGTGCAGTGCTGTCACCGGCGGGGCCGCGACCAGCACACGCGCCTCGCCAGCGCGCCGGGTCACGCCGCGGCGGTCGAGCGTTTCCAGCAACGCCTGCGCCACGCGGCGGTTGGTCTGGAGCGCGTCGCGCACGTCGCCGAGCGTCGCCGCACCAGCAGCATCGATCAGCGCGACGACGGTGCGCGCCGCGTTGGCGTACGCGTCGGCGGTCATGGTGACCCCCTCGCCGCAGCTCACCGCCTGGCCGCTCGCCTCGAGGTAGCCGAGTAGTTCCTCGTCGAGGTCGAGCCGTGACGGGGCCGTGCCGCCGGCGGCGAGCGCCTGTAGCGCGGCTTCGAGCTGGCGGCGTTGCGTCTGCGTCGGGCGCGGCGTCCAGTCCGCGCGGGCCACGCCCGCCTCGCTGCGCGCGACGTCGGGCGCGAGTGCCGGCAGCAGCGCCGCGTACTCGCGCGCGCCCAGGTCGAGGCGGCTGCGTAGCTCCTCAGCCGGCATCGTGTGGCGCAGCGGGTGATCGCGGTGGTACGCGTCAAGCACGCGCGCCGCGCGGTCGCGCCAGCGCGCGACGCCGGCACGTGTCGCGTACAGCGCGGAGGAAGGGGGCGCGTCGCCCAGCGGCAGCACGTCGCCCGCCGCGACGAGCTCGTCGAGCGCAGCTGCGACCGCGTCGAGCGGCAGCGCAGCGCCCAGTGCGTCGCGGAGCGCGGCGGCGTCGCACGGCTCGCGGCCGTCGAGCGCGGCGCGCACGAGCGCCGCCGGTGTACCCGCGGCGCGCGCGGCGAGGCGCTCGACGGCGGCCGCGTCGGAGCGGCGGTGACGCGGCGCGTTCACATCCAGCACGCGGCCGCCGCCCACCGTCTCGTCCGAGACGCGCAGCACGAACAGGTCGTCGGGCAGCGCGGCGAGCGGGTCGGCAAGCACGAGCTGCGCCCACCCCTCCTCGCCTGGCGCGATGGCCTCGCCGCCCAGCACGCGCAGCTGCGCCTGCACCTCGTCGGCGCCCAGGTGCACCGTTACGCGCAGGTTGTGGCGCAACGCCCGATGCGGCAGCGCCCGCACGCGCGCGTCCAGGGCACGCGCTGGCATCAGCTTGCCGGGCGGCGCTAGCACCTGGCCGCGGCGCAGCGCGTCGGTCGCCACGCCCGCAAGGTTGATCGCCACGCGGGTCCCGGGCGGCGCCTCGCTGACCTCGCGGCGGTGCGATTGCAGGCCGCGCACACGCGCGGTGGGGCCGCCGGGCACCGCCTCGAGCAGCTCGCCGGTGCGCACGGCGCCGTCGAGCAGCGTGCCGGTGACGACGGTGCCGAACCCGGGCATCGTGAACACGCGGTCGATGCCGAAGCGCGGCCGGCCGATGTCGCGCGGCGGCGGCACGGCGTCGAGCGCGCGGTCGATGGCCGTGCGCAGCGCGTCGAGGCCCGCGCCGGTCGCCGCCGAGACGGGCACGATCGGCGCGTCGGCGAGCGTGCTCTCGGCGAACGCGGCGGCTACCTCCTCGGTGACGAGCGCGCGCCATTCGTCGTCGACGAGGTCGCACTTGGTGAGCGCGATGATGCCGTGGCGCACCTCGAGCAGGTCGAGAATCTCGAGATGCTCGCGCGTCTGCGGCATCACCCCTTCGTCGGCGGCGACGACGAACAGCGCGAGGTCGATGGCGCCGACGCCGGCGAGCATGTGCCGCACGAAGCGTTCATGCCCCGGCACGTCGACGATGGAGACTTCGCGGCCAGAGGGGAGCGTGAGCCAGGCGAAGCCGAGCTCGATGGTCATGCCGCGCGCCTGCTCCTCGCGCAGGCGATCCGGGTCGATGCCGGTGAGCGCGCGCACGAGCGTCGACTTGCCGTGGTCGACGTGGCCGGCGGTGCCGATGACGAACATGGCGCGCAGTGTACCGGCCTGGGCGTACGCCCGCTGCCGAGCGGCGTCACACGGCGCGCGCGGTTGACGGCGGGCGTCGCGCGCCGCGATGGTGACGCGTGACCGCCGAACAGTCGCGCACGGAGCCCTCCGGGGGGCCCGCTCCATGGGCCTCCGCGCCGCCCGCGGAGCGGCGGGTGGCGCTGCTCACGGAACCCGCGCACGTAGAGCATGTGGCGCCGGGGCACGTCGAGCGGCCGGAGCGGGTGGTCGCGATCCTCGAGCAGCTCGAGCGGATGGGGCTGACGGCGCGCATGCGCACGCTGCCGCCGCGCGAGGCGAGCGACGCGGAGTTGCTCGCGGTGCACGACCAGGGGCTGCTGGACGCCGTGGCCGGTGCGGGTGCGCGCGGCGGCGCGTGGCTCGACCCGGACACGTATGTGACGCGCGCGTCGCCGGGGGTCGCGCGGCGCATCGCGGGCGGCGCGGTCGCGGCGACCGAGGCGGTGATCGCGGGCGAGCTCGACAGCGCGTTCCTCGCGACGCGGCCGTGCGGCCACCATGCGACGCCGAGCTCCGCGATGGGCTTCTGCCTGTACAACCACGTCGCGGTTGCCGCGGCGGCGGCGCTGCGCGCGGGCCTCGAGCGGGTGGCGATCGTCGACTGGGACGTGCATCACGGCAACGGCACGCAGGCGATCTTCGAGGCGGACCCGCGCGTGCTGTACTTCAGCACGCACGCCTCGCCGTTCTACCCCGGCACCGGTGCCGTCGACGAGATCGGGTCGGGCGCGGGGCGCGGGTCGAAGGCGAACGTGCCGCTGGCGCACGGCACGGGCGACGCGGGCTTCGTCGCGGCGTACGAGCAGGTGTGCGTGCCGCTGCTGGAGCGGCACCGCCCGCAGCTCGTGCTGGTGTCGAGCGGGTGGGACTCGCACGCGCGCGACCCACTGGGCACGTTGAACGTGTCGACGGCGGGCTACACGCGCGTGGCGCGGCTGGTGCTGGACGCGGCGGCGCGGCTGTGCGACGGGCGCGCGGTGGTGGTGCTGGAGGGTGGCTACGACCTGCACGCGCTGGCGTGGTGCGCGAGCGGCCTCGTCGAGCTACTGCTGGGGGCCGAGCCGACGGCGGACCCGGACCCGACGGCCTACCCGGACGGCCCCGACGCCTCGCGCGTCATCGCGGCGGCGCGGCGGGCGTTGCGGCTGGGGTAGGGAGGGGCAGGCCCACCCGGCCACGCTTCGGACGGAGGCTTCGCCCCCGGGCCCCCGACGGATGAGATGTTTCACGTGAAACATTCGTTCTGCCCGGCGCAGGTGATATCATTGCATCATGATGAAGCGCACGACGATCTCCTTGCCGGAGGAGCTGTTGCGGCGGCTGCGGATGTTGGCGGCTGAACGGGGCACGTCGATGGCGGCGCTCATCCGCGAAGCGGTGGAGGACAAGGCGGGCCCGGCAGCGGCGCAGCCGCGGCCGAAGCCGACTTTGGCGATCTTCGCCTCCGCGAAGGGCGATCTGTCCAGACGCAGCGCTGACGAGCGCGCGGTGCCGCGCGCGTGGCGCTGATCCTCGACACGGGGGTGCTGCTCGGAGCGCTCGATCGCACCGACCCGGCCCACGACCGCTGCCGCGCGCTCATCGAGAGCGAGCGAGGGGCGCTGCTGGTTCCGACGCCAGTGCTCGTCGAGCTCGACTACTGGCTGCGCGATCCGCTGTACCAGGGGGCGTTCCTGGCGGTGTTGCGGAACGTGGTCGAGGGTGCGTATACGGTCGTTGATCTCGTGCCGGCCGACTACGAGCGCGCGCGGGAGCTGTGCACGCGGTACGCGGACGCGGACGTGGGCTTCGTGGATGCGGCGGTGCTGGCGATCGTCGAGCGGCTCGATGAGCCGAAGCTAGCGACGCTGGACCGGCGGCACTTCGCGCTGATGCGGCCTCGACACGTGGAGGCGCTGGCCCTGTTGCCTGAGTGAGAGCGCGGCGGCCCCGCCGCGACCCCCAACGTGACGAGAGACGGCGGTCGCATCAAGCAGTGGCGAGTAGTTCTCTTGCTCGACGTGCGACGTAATCCGCGATCGCGATGATGGCCGGCCGTGCGGCGCCGACTTGCTCGCCGTTTACGGCGATCACGAGTCCCTGCTCAAGCCGTGTCATAGCGGGGCTGGGGTGCAGGTCAGTGTGCGCCACATCCTTACTGGCGACCTGGTGAATGAGATCGCGGATTACAACATCCGGTCGGACGATCCAGTCGGCGATCCAGTCGCGCCAAGGGACGGAAGCCACGTTCCCGACTTCTAGGCTGATCGTTGGCGGCCCGTCGGCTCGCAGTTGCAGCGGCCCTCGGAAATCGAAGAGGCTTGCCGTCTGCGCGTACCGACCGCCCCCGAGCGATTCAGTCGTCGGTTGGCCCGGGAGTGGCTTGCGCGGATTCCTTAGTCGATGGAATCGGACGCCCGGAAAGACTCGCGGGAGGAGTGGCTGCTGATCGGTGAGGAGGTTGCGGAGCTGGATCGCAGCGCCCTGGTATGCGCTCGATTGGCCCTCCTTGTAGCGCTGACAAGCGGACTCGATGTCTTCGACCAGCATTGCCTGAAAGTCGCGAGCCATCGCGGCTACTCGAGCAGGCGGGCGCGTTCGAACGTGGAGGGGCGGCCGCAGGCGGGGCAGCGGTCCGGGAGCTCGTCGCGGGGGACGCCGGTGTCGCGCATGGCGGAGATGCCGAGCCAGACGTCGTCGCGCCAGCGGAGGCTGCCGCCGGGGACGCCGGCGGGGCCGGAGCGCCAGGGGCGCGTCTCTTCTTCGATGCGGCGCTTGATCTCGGCGGTGGAGAGCGGGCCGGGCTCGCGCACCAGGATCTCGCGCCGGCACTCCAGGCAGCGGTAGACGAGGACTGGCACGCTAGCCTCCGCGCTCGCGCGGGGCGACGTGCGGGGAGGGCAGGTCGGGCGGGGGCGCTGTGCGCGGGGCGTGCTCGGCGTAGGCGCTGTCCGCGGACGGCTCCTCGTCCGGGAGCAGGTCGACGAAGACTTCGTTGGCCAGGAACTGGCCGCGGGTGGTGAGGCGCAAGCGGTCGGCGGTGCGCTCGATCAGGCCGGTGCGCAGGTGGCGCGCGATGGCGGGGCCGTAGGCGTCGTCGAGCGTGCAGCCGAAGCGGGCGGCGAAGGCGGCGGCGTCCACGCCCTCGATCAGGCGCAGGCCGAGGATCAGCGCGTCGGACCGCAAGGTGGCGGCAGAGGGCGTCTCGCCGCCGCGGATTTGCTGCAGCGTGCCGTGGCCGTTGGCGGCGCGCTCGGCGACCGAGGCGCGCACGGCCTCGACGTAGCGTGTGGGCGCGTCGACGTTGGCGAAGCGGCGGCCGGCGAAGAAGGAGTGCGCGCCGGCGCCCATGCCGAGGTACGGGTCGGCGCGCCAGTAGACGAGGTTGTGACGGCACTCGCGGCCGGGCAGCGCCCAGTTCGAGAGCTCGTAGTGGCGGTAGCCCGCGGCAGCGAGGCGGTCCCGCGTCCACTCGAACTGGTCCGCGACGACATCGGGGTCGGGCTCGGCGAGCTGGCCCCTGGCGACGCGGTAATAGAGCGCGGTGCCCGGCTCGATGGTGAGCGCGTAGCACGACAGGTGCTCCGGGCGGAACGCGAGCGTGCGATCGAGCGTCTGTTGCCAGCGCGCGAGCGGCTGGCCGATCAGCCCGAAGATGAGGTCCATGTTGAGGTTGTCGAAGCCCGCCGCGCGGGCGGCCTCGACGACGGCGAGCGCATGGTCGGCGCTGTGCTGGCGCTCGAGCAGCACGAGCTCGTCGTCGTGCAGCGACTGCACGCCGATCGAGAGGCGGTTGATGCCGAGGGCGCGCATGCCGCTGAGGTGTTCGGGGGTGAGCTCCGTGGGGTTGGCCTCGAGCGTCCATTCGGCGTCGGGCGCGACGGTGTAGTGCGCGCGCACCGCGCCGGCGATGCGTTCGAGGTCGGCGAGCGAGCTGAGGCTTGGCGTGCCGCCGCCGAAGAACACCGTGTCGACGCGAAACACGCGCGCGGCGGGCGCCCAGAGTTCGAGCTCCTGCACGAGCGCGGGGGTGTAGTCCGGGACGAGATGCTCCAGGCCGGCGTAGGAGTTGAAGTCGCAGTAGCCGCACTTGGCGGTGCAGAACGGGATGTGCAGGTACAGCGCGAGCGGGGCGGCGGATGCGGAGGGGGGCGCAGGCGTGGGCATGGAGGCAGGGTACAGGCTCGGGAGAGCACTGGCAGCAGGGCGGGCGAGCGAGTGGGGTGTGCCGCGGTACAGTTGTTGGGCCGGGGGAGGGCACGATGTGCGACGAGGGCGAGCGGCGCGGGCGGCCGGGTGTGGGCGCCTTCGTTTCGAACTGGCTCGAGTACGAAGCGCCGCTGGGGACGAAGCTGCGGCTGGCGCTGCGCAACTACGGCTTGCGCATCCGCCGTCGCAGCAACTGCTGCGGCAACGATGGCGAGCCCGGCTGCTGACAGGTGAAGCAGGCGGCTCCGTGAGAGCCGCGACGAGCACGGGTGCGGTGCGAGGAGCAGACGGCATGACAGGCGAGTCGGCGGGCGATGCGGGCGGCGTGCTGAGCGCGGAGCAGGCGGCGTTCCTGCGCGAGCATCGGCTGGGGGTGCTGGGCACGGGACGGCGCGACGGATCGCCGGCGCTGGCGACGGTGCTGTACGACTTCGACGGGCGGGACGTGGTCGCGTCGATGCTGGCGACGAGCGCGAAATGGCGGAACGCGCAGCGGCAGCCGCGCGTCGCGCTGGCCGTCATGGAGGGGCGCGCGCAGCTGGTCGTCTACGGCGCGGCGCGCGCTGAAGTGCGCGGGGACGGCCGGCGCGACGCGATGCGCAGGCTGCGCGCGAAGCAGCGGCGCCGGGATGACGCGGCTGAGCCGACGGACGCGGAGCTCGACGCGGCGCTCGACGCGGAGGGGAGGGTCGTGCTGCGCATTACACTGGAGCGTGCGATCTCGGCGTAACGCAGGGTCCGGGGCGCAGCGGTTGACCGTGGCCGATCGTCCCGTACGCTACCGATTCGCGCCCGCGCGCGGCCCCGCGATCAATGCACACGGACGGTAGCTCATGGCGACGATTGCCACTCGGTACAAGCGCAGCGTCATGGTAGTGGCGCTGCCGTCAGTCGTGGCGGTGCTGCTGGTCGGCGGCGCATTCGCGCTGCGCGAGCCGTGGCTCGGGCGCGGCGGGGAGCAGTCGGCGCCGAGCGTGAAGGTCGAAGCGGTGGGGGGCGCGGAGCAGGCGCTCGCGAACGAGTTCGTGACGCCGGCGCATCCGCGCGAGGAGCTGTTCGCGGCGTCGTGGCCGCTGGCGGAAACGAACGGTGCGGCCGGTGGCAGGGCGATCGGGGCGGGCAAGATCGTGCTGCCGCCGGCGCCGCTGCGCGCGACGGCGCCGATCGCGGGCGTGGCGGTGGGCTGGATACAGTCGGCGAAGCTGGGGCTCGACCACGGCATCGAGGCGCTCGGGCTCACCGCGGCGAACGAGCTCGAGTCGCCGCGCGACGGGAGCTATCGCGTCGGCTGGTACCCGGACTACGGGACGCCCGGTGAGGGCGGCAACGCGGTGCTCTCGGCGCACGAGAGCTGGAACCATTTGCAGGGGCCGTTCTACTTCATGTACGAAGCGGCGCCTGGTGACGACATCGCGGTGGAGCTCGCGGATGGGCGACGGTTGCGCTACGAGGTGATGAGCAACGTGCGCTACGAGGTGAGCAAACTGCCGATGGGTGAGCTGATCTGGCCGTCGAAGCGGCCCGCCTCGCAGGAATGGCTGACGTTGATTACGTGCGGCGGGCGCATCGTGTACGACGCGACGGGGTACGGGGGGTACCTCGATCGGGACGTGGTGGTGGCGCGACGCGTGAGCTGAGGCGGCGGCAGGCGGTCGCTCGTCGGTCAGGTGGCTCCACGGGCGCGCGTCCGGGGAGCAGCTCCAGTGGTCTACAACCGCGAGCGGGTTTCATTGCTCCCCGCCGCGACCCCATGCGACACTCGGCGGATGGAGCAAGCGGGCGCGTTGCGCAGCCATCGCTGCGGTGAGCTGCGGGCGGAGCACGCGGGCGTCGCGGTGTGGCTGGCCGGCTGGGTGCACCGGCGGCGCGACCACGGCGGGCTGATCTTCCTCGATCTTCGTGACGCGTCGGGGCTCGTGCAGGTGGTGGTGCACCCGGACGCCGCGCCGGAGGCGGCCGCGGTCGCGGCGGGCGTGCGCCACGAGTTCGTGGTGCACGTGCGCGGCGCGGTGGCGCTGCGGCGCGAGGGCACGCAGAACGCCGAGCTGCCCACGGGCGCCGTCGAGGTCGTCGCCACAGCGATCGAGGTGCTGAACGCCTCGGAGACGCCGCCGTTCCCGGTCAACCAGGAGACGCCGGTCGACGAGCTGACGCGGCTGCGCTATCGCTACCTGGACCTGCGGCGCGGGCGGATGGCGGCCAACCTGCGGCTGCGGCACCGCGTGGTGGCGTTCATCCGCGCGTTCCTGGACGCGCGGGAGTTCGTGGAGATCGAGACGCCGGTGTTGAACCTCGCGACGCCCGAGGGCGCGCGCGACTACCTGGTGCCGAGCCGCGTGCACCCGGGGCAGTTCTACGCGCTGCCGCAGTCGCCGCAGCAGTGGAAGCAGCTGCTGATGGTGGCGGGCTTCGAGCGGTACTTTCAGATCGCGCGCTGCTACCGCGACGAAGACCTGCGCGCGGACCGCCAGCCGGAGTTCACGCAGCTGGACATGGAGCTCTCGTTCACGACGGAGGAGGAGATCCTCGCGCTGATCGAGGAGCTGTACGCGGCGCTTGCGGCGGCCGTCGCGCCGCAGTTCGTACTGCCGGCGCCGTTCCGTCGGCTGACGTACCGCGAGTCGCTGGAGCGGTTCGGGACGGACAAGCCGGACCTGCGCTACGGGCTGGAGATCGCGGACGTGTCGGCGCTCGTCGCGGGCAGCGCGTTCGCGGTGTTTCGCGACGCGGTGGCGGGCGGCGGGCGCGTGCGCGGGATCGCGGTGCCGGGGGCTGCGGAGACGCCTCGACGCGGGCTCGACGCGCTGACGGCGCTCGCGCGCGAGGCGGGGGCGCAGGGGCTCGTGACGGCGGCGCTCGGTGGGAGCGGGCCGCTCGAGGGGCTCGCGATCGAGGACGTGCGCTCGCCGGCGGCGCGCTTCGTGAGCGCGGCGGAGTTCGCCGCGATCGCGCAGGCGTGCGGCGCGGGGCGCGGCGACCTGCTGCTGCTGGTGGCGGGGGCGGACGCGGTGACCTCGCGCGCGCTGGATGCGGTGCGGCGGCACGCGGCGGAGCAGCTGGGGCTCGCGGACCCGCTGCGGCTGGAGTTCGCGTTCGTCACGCAGTTCCCGATGTTCGAGTGGGACGAGCAGGAGGCGCGCTGGAGCGCGGTGCATCACCTGTTCACTGCGCCGTACGCGGAGGACGTGGAGCACATCGAGGCGGACCCGGCGTCGGTGCGCTCGCATGCGTACGACATCGTGTGCAACGGGCAGGAGATCGGGTCGGGGTCGATCCGCATCTACCAGCCGGAGTTGCTGTTGCGGGTGCTGTCGCGGCTGGGCATGGACGAGGCGGAGGCGCGGGAGAAGTTCGGGCACATGCTGGAGGCGTTCACGTTTGGCGCGCCGCCACACGGCGGCATCGCGCCGGGCATCGATCGCACCGTGGCGCTGTTCGCGGGCGAGCGGGACATTCGCGAGGTGATCGCGTTCCCGAAGACGAAGTCGGCGTCGGACCCGATGACGGGCGCGCCGAGTACCGTGAGCGCGCGGCAGCTGGCCGAGGCGCACATCAGCGTCGTGCTGCCCGCAGCCGAGGGGGCGGCGGGGCGGACAGTATGATGGGCGGCGATCCTCGAGAGGCTCCCACGTCGTACCTACGGGCGCGGGACGCGACGAAGTGGAGCACTCGATGAGTCAGAACCGCATGCTCGCGATCCTGCTGGGCACGCTGGCCGCGCTGGTGCTGGTGGTCGGCGGGCTCTCGGCGGTGCTACTGCTCAGCGGGGGCAAGGACGGCGGCGACGGGCCGGCGAGCGGGAGCTCGCGCGGGGCGATCGACAGCGGGGCGACGTCGGGGCGGCTGCGGCTGCCGGGGGGCGACCCGATCACGCTCGACCCGGCGCTGGCGGGCGACGCGGGGTCGGCGGAGTACATCGTGGAGCTGTTCGGCGGGCTGATGACGCTCGACCCGAACCTCAACGTGTCGCTGGACCTCGCGGCGTCGTTCGACGTGTCGCCGGATGGGCTGGTGTACACGTTCAAGCTGCGCGACAACGCGGTGTTCCACAACGGGCGCGCGGTGGAGGCGAACGACGTCAAGTGCTCGATCGAGCGCGCGACGGAGCGGCGGCTCGCGTCCAGCACGGCGGCGGCGTACCTCAACGACATCGTGGGCGCGCGGGAGAAGATGGCGGGGAGCGCGCAAAGCGTGCGCGGCGTCGAGGTGGTGGATCGCAAGACGGTGCGCATCACCATCGACGCTGCGAAGCCGTACTTCCTCGCGAAGCTCACGTACCCGACGGCGTTCGTAATCGACTGCCAGCAGGCGGAGTCCAACCCGCGCAACTGGACGCTGAAGCCGAACGGCACGGGGCCGTACAAGATGCGGGAGTGGCGGCTGGGCGAGCGGATCGTGCTGGAGGCGAACACGGCGTATCACCTCGGGGCGCCGAAGGTGAGCCAGGTGCTGTACCAGATCTCGGGTGGGAGCGCGCTCACGCGGTTCGAGAACGATGAGCTGGACGTGGCGAGCATCAGCGTGAACGACATCGACCGGGTGCGCGACCGCAACAACCCGCTCAGCAAGCTGTACACGGAGTCGCCGTCGCTCTCGATCTCGTACCTAGCGTTCAACACGAAGGTGCCGCCGTTCGACGATGTGAACGTGCGTCGCGCGTTCGGGCTGGCGATCGACCGGCAGCGCATCGCGGACGTCACGTTCAACAAGATGATCTCGCCGGCCACGGGCGTGCTGATGCCGCAGCTGCCCGGGTACACGCCGGACGACAAGACGCTAAAGTTCGATGCGGAGGAGGCGAAGCGGGCGCTGGCAGCGTCGAAGTACGCGGGTCGCGCGCTGCCGGTGGTGACGCTGACGGAGATCGGCGCGGGCGCGGAAGGCGCGATCGACACGCAGGCGTTCATCGAGCAGTGGCGGCAGGTGCTGGGCGTGCAGGTGCAGATTAAGCAGACGGATGCGGCGACGTTCTTCGCGGACGTCGACGCGGGGCGGCTGCAGCTGTTCAACTCCGGTTGGATCATGGACTACCCGGACCCGGAGAACGTGCTGGACCTCAAGTTCTACTCGAAGTCCGCGCTGAACGACCTCGACTACGCGAACCCGACGCTCGACGGGCTGCTGGAGCGCGCGCGCACGGAGCGCGAGGCGCCGGCGCGGCTGCGGCTGTACCAGGACGCGGAGCGCGAGGTGTTGCAGGACGCCGCGTGGATCCCGCTGTACTTCGCGCGGCAGCACGTGGTGGTGAAGGCGGCGGTGAAGGGCTGGACGGAGCCGCCGATGGTGATCCCAAGGCTGCGCTTCGTGAGCATCGAGCGGTAGCGGACGGTGGGCGCGTACGTCATCCGGCGGCTGTTGTTCTTGCCGGCGACGCTGGTGATCGTGTCGTTCGTGACGTTCGCGATCGCGCGGTTCGGGCCGGGGGATCCGATCTCGGTGGCGGCGGGGCAGCTGCGCGACCCGGAGGTGCTGGCGCGTGCGCGGGCGGAGAAGGGCCTCGACGGCTCGATCTTCGAGCAGTACGGGAAGTGGGCGCAGCGCGCGCTGAGCGGTGACTTCGGCGAGTCGTACAGCATCCAGCGCGGGCGCACGGTGCGCGAGCTGATCATGCCGCGGATGTGGGTATCGGCGCAGCTCAACATCATCGCGATCGTGCTGGTGTTCAGCATCGGCATTCCGCTGGGGTTGGTCGCGGCGTGGTTCCAGGGGCGGTGGCTCGACCCCGTGATCACGTCGGCGCTGCTTGGGCTGTCGGCGGTGCCGGTGCTGGTGGTGATTCCGCCGGTGCTGTGGCTGTTCGCGATCAAGCTCGGGATGCTGCCGGTAGGCGGCTGGGACGGCCTGCTGGAGATCTACTGGATCGCCGACGTGGTGGCGATCCCGATCCCGGACCCGCACCTCTACATCCCGATCGCGGTGATGACGGTGCCGGGGTTCGCGGGAGTGGCGCGGTTGGTGCGGGTGACGGCACTACAGGTGCAGCTGGAAGACTACGTGCGCACGGCGCGCGCGAAAGGGCTGCCGGAGCGGCAGATCGCGCTGCGGCATGTGCTGCCGAACTCGCTGCTGCCGGTGGTGACGGCGATCGGGCTGAGCCTCGCGGGCGTGCTGGAGGGGGCGTTCTTCACGGAGACGCTGCTCGGCATCCCGGGCATCGGCAGCCTGACGTTCGCGGCGGTAGTGAGCCGTGACTACGACGTGATCCTGGCGGTGACGCTGATCCTCGCGACGTTCTTCATCGTGATGAACCTGGTGACGGACCTGACGTACGCGCGGGTGGACCCGCGAGTGCGCGTCGGCGCATCGGCGCGAGTATGACGGCGCTCGCGGGGGAGCTGGGGGCGACGGGCGGCGCAGCGCCGCGGTCGCGCGGGCAGTACGGGCTGTTCTGGTCCCGGCTGCGGCGCAAGCGTCTGGCGATGATCTCGCTCGCGGCGATCCTCGTGTTCTACGGGGTGGCGGTGCTCGCGCCAGTGGTCGCGCCGTACTCGTACACCGAGCAGAACCTCGACCGGGGGCTCGAGGGGCCGAGTGCGGACCACTGGCTGGGGACGGACCGCCTCGGGCGCGACCTGCTGAGCCGCGCGATGTACTCGGCGCGGACGACGCTGATCGTGACGGTGGCGGTGCTGGTGAGCGGCGGGCTGGTGATCGGCAACACGCTGGGGCTGCTCGCGGGGTATCGCGGGGGCTGGGTGGACAGCGCGATCATGCGCGCGGGCGAGGTGTTCAGCTCCTTGCCGGGGCTGCCCATGCTGATCCTGATTAACGCGGCGTTCGCGCCGCGGGTGCGCGAGTTCACGCAGTGGGTGGACGACCAGACGTTTCTCTCCGGGCTGACGACGTCCGGGTTCGCGTCGTACCTGACGGTGTTCGGGGCGCTGTCGTTGTTCTTCTGGGTGGGCACGGCGCGGCTGATCCGCGCGCAGGTGCTGCAGCTGCGCGAGCGGGAGTTCGTGATGGCGGCGCAAGCGCTGGGCGGCAGCACGGCGCACATCATCCGGCGGCACTTGCTGCCAAACGTGGCGTTCCTGATCATCCTGCAGCTGTCGGGGACGCTCGGCGCGGTGGCCGGCTCCGAGATCGCGCTGACGTGGTTCGGGGTGGGGATTCAGCCGCCAACGCCGTCGTTTGGGGGGATGCTGTTCGAGGGGTCGGGGGCGCGGACGTTCGCGTCGCATCCGCACCTGCTGCTGGTGCCGGGACTGATCACGTCGGGGCTGCTGTTCGCGTTCGCGCTGCTGGGGGACGCGGTCAACGACGTGATTCGCGGGCGCTAGCACCCTTAAGGGCGGGGGATTCCGGAGCGCAGGGGGAAATGAGTAGCGTGCTATACTCATTTCTGCACGCCCGCGGGCAATAGCGCGCCGAAAAAGAACGGGAAATCGCGTTGCCGGTCACGACGGAACGTCTACCACGGTCGCTGATGACGCTGGAGATCGAGGTCGATCCCGAGCGGCTCGAGGCGCACATGGACAAGGCGGTGCGCCGGCTCTCGCAGCGGGTGCGCATCCCGGGGTTCCGCCCAGGGAAGGCGCCGCGCCTGATCGTCGAGCGGACGCTCGGGCGGCCGGCGCTCCTGCAGGAGGCGCTCGAGCAGCTGCTGCCGGACGTGTACCAGGAAGCGGTGGCGAGCGAAGCGATCCAGGCCATCGGGCAGCCGTCGTTCGAGCTGAAGTCGACGGAGCCACTGGTCGTCGCGGCGACGGTGCCGGTGCGGCCGACGGTGGAGCTGGGCGATTACCAGTCGCTGCGCGTGCCGCGGGAGCCGGTGACGGCGACCGAGGAGCAGATCGCGGAGGCGATCGAGGGGGTTCGGCGGCGCTACGCGACGCTGGAGCCGGTAGATCGCGCGATCGCGTGGGGCGACACGGTGCGCTGCGACGTGAGCGTGAGCGTCGACGGGCAGCGGGAGCCGCACGTGGAGGAGGGCGCGGAGTTCCGCGTCACCGAGGGCGGCGTGGTGTCGCTGCCGGGGTTCATCGAGCGGCTGATCGGCCTCGAGCGCGGCGGGCCGTACGAGCTCGAGTTTGCGCTGCCGGAGGACTTCGGCGCGAGCGAGCTGGCGGGCAAGCAGGCGCACTACACCCTGACGGTGCTGGAAGTGAAGCAGGAAGTGCTGCCGGAGCTCGACGACCCGTTCGTACGCTCGCTCGACGAAGAGGGCATCACGACGGTCGACGAGCTGCGCGCGCGCGTGGGAGAGAACACGCAGACGCGGGTGCAACTGGAGGCGGACGCAGCCTACCGCGAGGAGGCGATGGATCTGCTGCTGGCAAGCGCGGACATCGACTACCCGGAGGTGCTGGTCGAGACGGAGATCGCGCGGCACATCGACCAGGAGTCGAATCACGCGTCGCACACGCGCGAGGGCCTGGAGCGGTGGCTAGAGTCGATCGGACAGAACGAGATCGACATGCGCGAGACGCTGCGGCCACAGGCGGACCTGATGGTGCGCCGCGCGCTGGTGCTCCACCGGCTAGCGGAGCTCGAGGGCATCGTGGTGACGCCGGAGCAGATCGAGGCGGAGGTCGACCGGTTCGTCCAGCGCGTCGCCGGCGGGATGACCTCGGGCGCGTCGGAGGAGCAGGTGGTGTCGCTGCGGAGCATCTTCGACACGCCGGAGCAGCGCCAGACCATCGAGGACCAATTACTGACGACGACGACGCTCGATCGCCTCGTCGAGGTGGTCGCGCAGCCGGAGACAGAGGAGAGCGGCGGGGAACGGCCGCGTGGCAGCCGCCGTCGGCGTGGCGCTCGCGCGCAGGACGGCGAGGGCGATGGCGAGGCGGCGGACGCCGAGCCGGGTGAGCCCGAGGCCGCTGCGGCGGAGTCCGCCGGCCCCGAGGCCGGCGCGGGCGAGGCCGGCGCGAGCGGCTAAACTGGAGATCGATCATCGGGAGCCCCCGGCCGGGGGCGCAGGGAAGCGCGAGTGGGGATGATACCGAGGGGGACAGGTATGCAGGCGCAGGATATCGTGCCGATGGTCATTGAGACGACCGCGCGCGGCGAGCGGGCGTATGACATCTACTCGCTGCTGCTGAAGGAGCGGATCGTCTTTCTGGGGACGCCGATCGAGGATCACATCGCGAACATCATCGTGGCGCAGCTGCTCTACCTGGAGCGCGAGGACCCGGACCGGGACATCCACATGTACGTGCACTCGCCGGGCGGGGTGATTACGGCTGGGCTGGCGATCTACGACACGATGAACCTGATCCGGCCGGACGTGTCGACGATCGCGGTGGGCTCGACGGCATCGATGGCGTCGGTGCTGCTGTGCTCGGGGGCGAAGGGGAAGCGCTACGCGCTGCCGAACGCGACGGTGCACATGCACCAGGCGCTGGGCGGGGCGCGGGGGCAGGCGTCCGACATCGAGATTGCGGCGCGGGAGATCCTGCGCAACAACGAGATCATTCGGGGCATCCTGTCGAAGCAGACGGGGCAGCCGATCGAGCGCATCCAGCGGGACTTCGATCGGGACTTCTACATGAGCGCGGATCAGGCCAAGGAATACGGGTTCGTGGACGAGATTCTGGCGCGGGCGCCTGTGGAGGCGATCGCGCGGTAGCGGAAGTGCGGTAGCGTTGTCGCGCCGCGCGCGTACGCGCGCGGCGGGGCGCGGACGAGGTCAGGGGGCCCGGGTCCGATGGCGAACACGACGACGCGCGGCAGCCGTGTGCAGTATCACTGCTCGTTCTGCGGGAAGAACCAGGACCAGGTCAAGCGGCTGATCGCCGGACCGGGTGCGGTGTACATCTGCGACGAGTGCGTGGAGCTGTGCCAGGAGATCATCAGCGAGGAGACGCAGGCCGCCGGCAAGGGCCAGGCGAAGGGCGCGACGACCCGGCTACGCACGCCGCAGGAGCTGGTGGCGCAGCTGGACGAGTACATCGTGGGGCAGGAGCGCACGAAGCGCGTGCTCTCGGTGGCGGTGTACAACCACTACAAGCGCATCAATGGACCGGCGCAGGCGGACATCGACCTCGAGAAGTCCAACATCCTGCTGATCGGGCCGACGGGGACGGGCAAGACGGCGTTCGCGCGGACGCTGGCGCGCATCCTCGACGTGCCGTTCTCGATCGCGGACGCGACGGCGCTGACGGAGGCGGGGTACGTCGGCGAGGATGTGGAGAACATCCTGCTGCACCTGATCCAGTCGGCGGAGTTCGACATCCAGAAGGCGGAGCGCGGGATCGTCTACATCGACGAGATCGACAAGATCGCGCGCAAGACGGACAACCCGTCGATTACGCGCGACGTGTCGGGCGAGGGCGTGCAGCAAGCGCTGCTGAAGATCATCGAGGGCACGGTGGCGAGTGTGCCGCCGCAGGGCGGCCGCAAGCACCCGCACCAGGACTTCATCCAGATCAACACCTCGAACATCCTGTTCATCGTGGGCGGGGCGTTCGAGGGGCTGGAGAAGTTGGTGGGGAAGCGCACGGGCGTAGGCGTGCGGTCGATCGGGTTCGGGCAGCAGGGGCGGCTGTCGGACGAGGATCGCGCGGCCGTGCTGCGTGACGTGTCGCACGACGACCTGCTGCAGTTCGGGCTGATCCCGGAGTTCGTCGGCCGGCTGCCCGTGGTGTCGACGCTCGATCCGCTCGACGTCGAGACGATGCTGGCGATCCTGACGCAGCCGAAGAACGCGGTGGCGAAGCAGTTCCAGCGGCTCTTCGCGATCGACGGGGTGGAGCTGGTGTTCACGGACGACGCGCTGCGTGCGATCGCGGAGGCGGCGATCGGCCAGAAGACGGGCGCGCGCGGGCTGCGCACCGTGATGGAAGAGCTGCTGCTGGACGTGATGTACGAGGCGCCGTCGCGGCCGGAAATCCGCAAGTGCGTGATCTCGGCGGATTGCGTGCTGAAGGGCAAGCGCCCGGTGCTGCTCGCGGAGTCCGGTCAGGTGCTGGACGGCACCGAGGACATCCAGGAGTCCGCGTAGCCCGCGGCGGGTACGCCCGCGCGGTGAGGTGGGCGCCCGCAACGAGAGCCGACTGATGCCAGGACGCGCACAGACGCAGTCGCAGGGTTCGCGGCAGCGGCTGGATGCGCTGCTGGTGACGCGCGGCCTTGCGCCCTCGCGGGAGCGTGCGCGCGCGCTGGTGCTGGCGCGCAGCGTGCTCGTCGATGGCGTGACGGCGCTGCGCGCGGGTGCGCCCGTGGACGCGCACGTGGCGCTGGCGCTGCGCGAGCAGCCGCGCTACGCGAGCCGCGGCGGCGAGAAGCTGCGCGACGCGCTCGCGCGGTCCGGGCTCGCGGAGCTGGTGGCAGGGCGGCGCTGCCTCGACATCGGCGCGTCGACGGGGGGCTTCACGGACTGCCTGCTGCAGTACGGGGCTGAGTCGGTCGTGGCCGTTGACGTGGGATACGGGCAGCTGGCGGTGGCGCTGCGCGACGACCCGCGGGTCACCGTGCACGAGCGGACCAACGCACGCACGCTGGCGCCGCTGGACCCGCCGGTGGACCTCGTGACTGTGGACGTGTCGTTCATCTCGCTCGCGCTGGTGTTACCGGCGGCGGTGGCGTCGCTGCGCCCGGGCGGCGACGTGCTGGCGCTGGTGAAGCCGCAGTTCGAGGCAGGGCGCGCGGAAGTGGGGCGCGGGGGCGTGGTGCGCGACCCGGCGATCCACGCGGCGTGCGTGGGGCGGGTGGCGCGCTGGGCGGTGGAGCACGGGCTGCGTGTGCGCGGCGTGTTCCGGTCGCCGCTGCCGGGCCCCGCGGGCAACATCGAGTTCTTCCTGTGGCTGCGCAGGCCGTCCTGATGCGGCGCATCGCGGTGTGCTACCACCCGGCGGTGGCGGGCGCGCGCGCCGTGGCAGAGCGGCTCGCGGAGCTCGCGGGGGAGGCTGGCGTGCTGGCGGCGTGCGCGGAGCTGCCGGACGCCGCCTTGGGGTTGCCGCTCGCGTGGCCGGACGGCCAGGCGGAGTTCGCGGCGGCGGAGCTGCTGATCGCGGTCGGCGGGGACGGGACGATGCTGCACGCCTCGGCGATCGCGGCGCCGGCGGGGGTGCCGGTGTTCGGGGTGCGGATGGGGCGGCTCGGCTTCCTCGCGGAGTCGACGGAGGCGGAGGCGGAGCGCGACTTGCGGCGCATCATCGGCGGGGCGGGTCGCATCGAGGCGCGCACGATGGTGCAGGCTCAGGTGGGGGCGATGGGGGCACCGCTGCACGCGCTCAACGACGTGGTGATCGGGCGGCAGCACCTGGGGCGCACGGTGTCGGTGGGGCTGCGCGTCGACGGGGTGCTGCTGGCGGAGTACCGCGCCGATGCGGTGGTGGTGGCGACGGCCACGGGCTCCACCGGGTACGCGCTGGCGCTCGGCGGGCCGATCCTGCACCCGGGCGCCTCGGAGCTGGTGGTGGTCGCGGTGGCGCCGCACCTGTCGTACCGCAACGCGCTGGTGCTGCCGGGGAGCGCGTCGATCGAGCTCGAGGTCGCGCGTGCGGAGGGCTGCGTGCTGCTGGCTGACGGAGGGCAGGAGCAGGCGGTGGAGGCGGGGGCACGAGTGCAGGTGACGCGGTCGCCGCAGACGACGCGCTTCCTGCGGCTGGGCGAGGAGCGGCAGTTCTACGCGAACCTCGCGCGGCGGCTCGGCTGGCTGCGCATCGACCATGCGCTGGCGGACCGCGCGCCGGGGCCGGAAGGCGGCGCGCCGGGCGGGGTGTAAGCGCGCGCCGTTGTCGAATGGTGCGCTCAGGCGGTGCGCTCGATGGTGCCGAGGGCGCGAACGAGCGCGGATGCGAAGCCGGTGGAGGCGACGAGGGCGACGAGCCCGGAGGCGAGCGCGGCCCCGACGCCGCTGGACCAGCCGCTCGCAAGCTGCAAGGCGGCGAGTCCGCAGAGCGCGACCCCGGCGGCGCCGAACAGCGCGGACCCGGCCGCGGGGGTGAGCGACGCGGGGAGCAGGCGTGCGCCGGCGGCGTGGCGGTAGCGCCGGCGCAGCGCGACGTAGCTGGCGAGCAGCAGGATGCCGAGCACGCCGGCATCGAAGCGGTAGCCGACGACCTCGTCGTAATGGTGCGCAATCGCGGCCTGCGCGCAGCCGGGCTGCTCCGGGTGCAGGCGGGCGAAGTCGGCGCAGCGGGCCTGGCTGTAGGTGACGCCGGGGGGGTCGCCGGCGACGAACGCCTTGCCGAAGGCGCGACCGAAGCCGGCGGCGAGCACGCCGCTGGCGCCGATCGCGGCGAAGCCGACAGCGGCGAGCAGCCAGGCGGCGATGGCGAGTTGGAGCGCGGTGGAGAGCGGGAGCAGGCGGCCGTGGGCGGCGGCGAAGCGGCGTGCAACGGCGCGCGGGGAGCCGAAGTCGGTGACAGCGCGCGTCTCGGCGGCGGCACGGTCAAGCCCGCTCGCGATGTGGCGTTCAGCGGTGGCGCGGAGGTGGTCCTTGCACTCGGCGAGGATGCGGCGACACGTGGGCGCGTCGAGGACGAGCGCACGCGCGAGGTCGTCGAGGTAGGCGTCGATGGGGCTCATGCGCCGGTCCCGACGACGCCGGCGATGGCGTACACGAACGCGTGCCACGATTGCGCGCGCGCGTGCGCGGCCTGGCGTCCGGCGCCGCTGATGGTGTAGACGCGGCGGCGGCGACCGGCGCTGGTGTCCCAGCGGCTGGTGAGCAGGCCGGCGCGCTCCAGGCGGTGCAGCGCGGGGTAGACGGTGCCTTCGGGCAGGTGAAAGACGCCGTTGCTACGGTCGCGCAGCGTTTCGATGAGGGCGTAGCCGTGGGCGGGGCCGCGCTCGAGGGTGCTGAGCAGCAGCAGATCGAGTTCGCCGCGGAGCTGGTCGTTAATGCATCGACACTCTAGGTATCGAGCGTTGGGGCGTCAAGCGCCGGGGGAGCGCGTGCGCGGGACAGTCGTCGGGGACGCGGGTGCGGCGCGGCTGTCGGCGCAGTGCAGCGCGGTGTTCTATCCTGAACGCTGGATGCGGGGCCGGCGGCGCGCTGCCGCAACGGCTCGGGGTGGGGAGTGTGTGATGGTGGAGGCTCAGGCAGCAGCGGCAGCGGGCTCGTCTTCGCAGCGGGTCAGCGCGGAGTGCGCGACGGTGCGCGACGCGGAGGCGATCCACCGGCTGGTGAACTTCTGGGCAGCGCGTGGCGACATGCTGCCGCGCACGCTGGCCGAGGTGTACGAGCACCTGCGCGACTTCTTCGTGGTGCGGGAGGCGGACGAGGTGGTGGCGTGCGGGGCGCTGCACATCACGTGGGCAGACCTCGCAGAGCTGAAGTCGGTCGCGGTGCGCGAGGATCGGCAGTCGGCGGGGTACGGCAGCGTGGTGGTGCGCGCGTGCATCGACGAGGGGCGCGGGCTCGGGCTGGCGCGGCTGTTCGCGCTCACGTATCGGCCGGGCTTCTTCGAGCGGCTGGGGTTTCAGCAGGTCGATGTGATGACGCTGCCGCGCAAGGTGTGGAACGAGTGCTACCGTTGCCCGAAGTTCCCGGGCTGCAACGAGATCGCGATGACGCTGGAGTTGAGCGCGGCCGAGTGAGCGCGACCGGTGTCGGCGACCCGCTGCCAGGCTGTGCCGCTACAACGGCTGCGACGCTGTGACGGGCGGCCGGTGACGCAGGACCGGGCGGAGATCGTCGACAGCCGGGTGGTGTACCGCTCGTCGGTGTTCGACGTCGCGGAGCAGCGCTTCCGCTTCGCCGACGGAGTGGAGCACGCGCGCTCGGTGGTGCAGCACCCGGGCGCGGTGGCGATCGTGGCGCTGGACGACGCGGGGCGCTGGCTGCTCATCGAGCAGTTCCGGCTGCCGGCGGGCGCGGTGCTGCTGGAGATTCCGGCCGGGACGCTGGAGCCGGGCGAGGCCCCCGAGTTGACGGCGCAGCGCGAGCTGCGCGAGGAGACAGGCTTCGCGGCGGCGTCGATCGAGCGGCTGGGCGGCACGTGGATGGCGCCGGGGTTCTGCACGGAGTTCATCCACTACTTCGTGGCGCGCGGGCTGCGGGCCGATCCGCTGCCGCACGACGCGGACGAGCGCATCTCGGCGCCGCTGGCGTATACGTTCGACGAGGTGCTCGCGGCCATCGACGCCGGGCGCATCTGCGACGCGAAGAGCGTGGCGGCAGCGCTGTTGTACGAGCGCTGGACGCGCGGGCGCGGAGGCGCTGCCTCGCGCGCTTGACCGTGACGCGAGCAGGGAGAATAGTCGGGGCGGCGCGGAGGCCGCGCCGGGTGCTGTCGCACGCCGCGCGGCACGGCCGCAGATCGAGAGCCCGAGGGGTGATGCTTGGCGACGGCATTTGAGCACGACATCGTGATTGTCGGTGGAGGCGGCGCCGGGCTACGCGCGGCGATCGCGGCGGCGGAGGCGTTCCCCGACATCGATGTCGCGATGGTCTCGAAGGTCTACCCGATGCGCAGCCACACCGTCTCGGCGGAGGGCGGCGCCGCCGCGGTGATCAAGCCGAACGACTCGCTCGAGGATCATTTTCGCGACACGGTGTCGGGCTCCGACTGGCTGGCCGACCAGGACGTCGTGGAGGCGTTCGTGCAGGAGGCGCCGCAGGAGCTGATCCAGATGGAGCACTGGGGCTGCCCGTGGAGCCGGGAGGCGGATGGCAGCGTGGCGGTGCGGCCGTTCGGTGGGATGCGCATCGAGCGGACGTGGTACGCGGCCGACAAGACCGGCTTCCACATGCTGCACACGCTGTTCCAGACCTCGCTCAAGTACACGACGATCCACCGCTACGACGAGTGGTTCGCGACGCAACTGCTGGTCGAGAACGGGCGCTGCCAGGGCGTGACCGCGATCGAGCTGCGCACCGGGCAGGTGCGGGCGATCCGGGGGCGCGCGGTGATCATCTGTACGGGCGGCGGCGGTCGGATCTTCCCGTTCACGACGAACGCCGCGATCAAGACCGGCGACGGCATGGCGATGGCGTACCGCGCGGGAGTGCCGCTGAAGGACATGGAGTTCGTGCAGTACCACCCGACGGGGTTGCCGGGCACGGGCATCCTGATTACCGAGGCGGCGCGCGGCGAGGGTGGCATCCTGCTGAACCGCCACGGCGAGCGCTACCTCAAGGATTACGATCTCGGCGCGCCGCTCGACGTAAGCGACCCGCGTCATCCGCAGCTACGGGAGATGGAGCTGGGGCCGCGCGACCGGCTGTCGCAGGCGTTCATGCAGGAAGAGGCGAAGGGGAACGTCTTCGAGGGGCCGTACGGGACGTACGTGCACCTGGACGTGCGGCACCTCGGCGAGCGGGTGATCGAGCAGAAGATCCCGTTCGTGCGCGAGCTGGCGAAGAACTACGGGGGCGTCGACCCGGTGCACGAGCCGATCCCGGTGCGGCCGGTGGTGCACTACATGATGGGCGGCATCGACACCAACATCGACGCGGCGACCGTGCTGCCCGGGCTGTATTCGGCGGGTGAGTGCGCGTCCGTGACGATCAACGGCGCGAACCGGCTCGGCTCGAACTCGCTGACCGAGCTGCTGGTCTTCGGCGCGCGCGCGGGGCGCGGTGCGGCGCAGTGGGCGCGCGAGCATCGCGAGTTCGACACGGTGGCGCTCGATCGGCTCGCGGCGGCGGAGCAGGAGCGCATCGCGAGCCGCTTCATTCGCAACACGACCGCCACGGAGCGCATCGTGACGCTGCGCACGGAGCTGCAGCAGGCGATGGAGGCGGGCTGCGGGGTCTACCGCGAGGAGGGCGCGTTGCGCGCGACCACCGTGAAGGTCGCGGAGCTCAAGGGGCGCTTCGGCGCGGGCGTGCTGCTCGACGATCGCAGCCTGAGCTTCAACACGGAGCTCACGAGCGCGCTCGAGCTCGAGGCGATGCTCGACGTGGCGGAGGCAGTGGCGAACTCGGCGTTGGAGCGCAAGGAATCGCGCGGCTCGCACCAGCGCACGGACCACGTGCAGCGCGACGACGAGCGGTACCTGAAGCACTCGCTCGCGTACCGCACGGAGGCGGCGCCGCGCGTGGAGTACAAGGATGTCGTGATCACGAAGTGGCCGCCGGCCGAGCGCGTGTACGGGCGCGATCACTAACGGGCCGCGTAGCGTCCCCTGTTCTGGAGGCAGCATGACCACCGCCCCCCCCGGTAGCTCCCAAACGACCTCCCGGACGGCGCCGGATACGGTCACGCTCGAGGTGGCGCGCTACCATCCGGAGCGTGACGATCGGCCGCACATCGAGCGCTTCGAGGTGCCGTACCACGAGGACTGGGTCGTGCTGGACGCACTCAACTACCTCAAGGACCAGACGGACGGAACGCTGACGTATCGCTGGTCGTGCCGCATGGGCGTGTGCGGCAGCTGCGGGATGATGGTGAACGGCGTGCCGCGGCTGACCTGCGCCGCGTTCCTGCGCGACTTCCTGCCGGGGCCGATCCGCGTGGAGCCGCTGTCCGGGTTCCCGGTCGAGCGCGACCTGGTGGTGCAGCTCGACGACTTCATGCAGAAGCTGAGCGCGGTGAAGCCGTGGATCATTCGTGAGCAGGAGCAGCCGCTGGCCGCTGGCGAGTACAACCAGACACCGTCGCAGCTGGCCGACTACAAGCAGTACAGCATGTGCATCAACTGCATGCTGTGCTACTCGGCGTGCCCGGTGTACCAGCATGAGCAGGAATTCGTGGGGCCGGCAGTGCTCGCACTCGCGCAGCGCTACAACCACGACTCGCGCGACCAGGGCAACGCTGAGCGCCAGCCGCTGATCTGGTCGGACGACGGCATCTGGGACTGCACGTTCGTCGGCGAGTGCAGCCGCGTCTGCCCGAAGCACGTCGATCCCGCGGGCGCGATCCAGCAGGCGAAGGTCGAGGCGACGCTCGGCTGGTTCAGCTCGTGGATGCCCCGCGGACGCCGGGACCGAGGCTAGGCGCGCGATGACCAAGCCGTACCCGCGCCAGCACACACGGAGCTGGTTCCTGGCGAAGTGGTCGTATCGCATCTTCATGCTGCGCGAGCTGTCGGCGGTGTTCATCGCGCTGTACGTCGTGCTGCTGCTGGGCCTGGTGCGCGCGGTGCGGGACGGTGAGGTGGCGTTCGGGGATTACCTCGAGCTGCTGCAGTCGCCGCTGCTGATCGCGTTCCATGTGCTGACGCTCGCCTTCGCGGTGTTGCACAGCGTGACGTGGTTCCAGGCGGTGCCGCAGGCGATCCGGGTGCGCCGCGGCGAGGAGCTGGTGCCTGCGGGCGTGCTGGTCGGAGCGCACGTGGTGGCGTGGGCAGGCGTCAGCGTCGTCGTGGCGCTGCTGTTCCTGGTGTAGCGAGCGGAGACGGCGATGCGTCCTTCGAACGAGCCGCTGTTCTGGTCGCTGTTCTCGGCGGGTGGGATGGCGGCGGCGCTGCTCGCGCCTGTGCTGATCGTGCTCACGGGGCTGGTGGTACCGGGCGAAGCGATCGAGTTCGAGCGACTGGCGGATCTGTTCGGGAATGTGCTGGTGCGGCTGGTGCTGCTGGGCTTCGCGTTCGTCACGTTCTTCCACTGGGCGCATCGCTTCCGCCACACGCTGTACGACTTGGGGCTGAGCGGGCTCGCTGTGCCGGTGGCGGTGGCGAGCTACAGCGCGGCTGCGCTGGGCACTGTGTGGGCGGCGATGGTCACGTTCGGCTAGGCGCAGCGCGCCTATCGCTGCGCCATCCGAAGGTGCTGCCCGAGCTGACGGCGGCCTCCGGGCCGGGGGACCCGCCCGATCGGGGCGGCGATCGGCGCGCCGGCAGCAGCAGGCGGGGGCGCTGAGCCGCGCTACGGGTGGATCATGTCCTCCGGTCGGACCCATTCGTCGAATTGCTCGCTCGTGACGAAGCCGAGTTCCAGAGCGGCCTCGCGCAGCGTCGTGCCTTCGTGGTGGGCGGTGTGCGCGACCTTCGCGGCCTTGTCGTAGCCGATGTGGGGGGCGAGCGCGGTGACGAGCATGAGCGAAGAGCGCATCAGCTCCTCGATGCGCGCGATGTTCGGGACGATGCCGGCCACGCAGTGGTCGGCGAAGGAGCGTGACGCGTCGCCGAGCAGGCGGATGCTCTGCAGCGTGTTGTACACGATCAGCGGCTTGAAGACGTTGAGCTCGAAGTGGCCGCTCGCACCGCCGATGGTGACGGCGACGTCGTTGCCCATGACCTGCGCGCAGACCATCGTCAGCGCCTCGGACTGGGTGGGGTTCACCTTGCCCGGCATGATCGAGGAGCCTGGCTCGTTCTCCGGGAGCATCAGCTCGCCGATGCCGGCGCGCGGCCCGGAGCCGAGCAGGCGGATGTCGTTCGCGATCTTCATGAGCGAGGCGGCGACGGTCTTGAGCTGGCCGGAGAGCTCGACCTGCGCGTCGTGCGCAGCGAGCGCCTCGAACTTGTTCGGGGCGGTGACGAAAGGCAACGCGGTCAGGCGCGCGACCTCGGCCGCGACGCGCTCGCCGTACTCGGGGTGCGTGTTGAGGCCGGTGCCGACGGCGGTGCCGCCGAGCGCGAGCTCGTATAGGCGCGGGAGCGTGCTCTCGGCGCGCGCGAGGCCGTTCGTGAGCTGGTGGACATAACCGGAGAACTCCTGGCCGAGCGTCAGTGGCGTGGCGTCCATGAGGTGGGTGCGGCCGATCTTCACGATCTCGGCGAAGGCGGTGGACTTGGCCTGCAGCGCGTCGCGCAGGTAGCGCAGGTTGGGGAGCAGCAGGTGGGTGACCTGCTCGGCGGTGGCGATCGCCATCGCTGCCGGGAACACGTCGTTCGAGGACTGCGACATGTTGACGTGGTCGTTGGGGTGCACGGGGTCCTTGGAGCCGAGCACGCCGCCGAGCAGCTCGATGGCGCGGTTGGAGATGACCTCGTTGGCGTTCATGTTCGTCTGGGTGCCGGAGCCGGTCTGCCAGACGACGAGCGGGAAGTGGTCGTCGAGCGTGCCGTCGATCACCTCCTGCGCGGCGCGGCGAATGGCGTCGGCGCGCGTGGCGTCGAGCTTGCCGAGCTGCTCGTTGACGGTGGCGGAGGCGTGTTTGATGAGGCCGAGCGCGCGGATCAGCGGTCGGGGGAAGCGCTCGCCGCCGATCTTGAAGTGCTCGAGCGAGCGCTGGGTCTGCGCGCCCCAGTAGACGCTGGCGGCGACGTCGATGGGGCCGAAGCTGTCGCTCTCGGTGCGGGTGGCGGTGGTGGTGGTCATGGCTTGTCCCTTCGGGGTTGCGCGCCGTGCGCGCGCGTACGTCGACGAATGCCGAGGCGGGACAGGCGACACCGCTCCGCGGTGGGGGCCCCGCCCGCCCGCCCCCTTTCTGTGCGAGGGACTGCGCCCCTCGCGTTCCCGCTGCGCGGGGAGCAGTCGCCCCCGCTGGCCCTCCAGTGCGGGTGCACTCTGCCCCGCTTCCGGGCGCAGCGGGGGCCGATCCGTCGGCACGCCTGCGCGAGCGCCTACGCCTTCGGGGTGGCCGCAACCAGCTCCTTCACGGCTTTGCCGGCCGCGCGGATCGCCTCGACCTCGTCGTCGGCGAGGGGGGGCGCGTAGACCTTCTGGATGCCGCCGGCGCCGAGCAGCACGGGCGCGCCGACGTACGCGTTGCGGATGCCCCACTGGCCCGTGAGCAGCGTGCAGCAGGGGAGGATGCGCTGCTCGTCCAGCAGGATCGTGTCCACCATCTCCAGCGTCGCGAAGGCGGGCGCGATGAACGCGCTGCCGGTCTTCAGCAGGCCGACGATCTCCGCGCCGCCGCGCTTGGTGCGCTCGACGAGTGCGGCGAGCGGCTTCGGGCGCACGAGCTGCGTCAGCGGCACGCCGCCGACGGTGGCGTTGGAGACGATGGGCACCATCGTCGCCTCCGTGTGGCCGCCGAGCACCCACGCGGCGACGTCTTTCACCGAGGCGCCGGTCTCCATCGCGATGAACGTGCGATAGCGGGAGCTGTCGAGCATGCCGCCCTGGCCGATCACGCGCTCCTTGGCGAAACCGCTGGCCTGCAGCGCGACGTGGCACATCGCGTCCATCGGGTTGGCGAAGATCACGAGCACGCAGTCGGGCGAATGCTTGACGGCGTTGGCGACGACGCTGCGCACGATGCCGGCGTTGGTGCCGAGCAGGTCCTCGCGCGTCATGCCGGGGCGGCGGGGCACGCCCGAGGTGATCACGACGACGTCCGAGCCTGCGGTGGCGGCCCAGTCGTTGGTGCCGACGATGGGGGTGGAGAAGCCGGCCCACGGGGCGGACTCCGCGATGTCGAGCGCCTTGCCCTGGGGGAGACCCTCGACGATGTCGATGAGCACGACGTCGACGGTGCCGCGCGTGGCGGCGAGCTGGGCCATAGCGCCGCCGGTCATGCCGGCGCCGACGAAGGTGACTTTCTTGCGCAGTGTGGGGCCTCCTTGGGCGCGTTTCAGCAGTGTCTGGGCGGCGGCAGGGCCGCGGCGGCGTTAGCTGGCCATCGCCGCCTGCAGGCGGGTGTCGAGCGTGCCGAGGAACTGTTGCGTGGTCTCCCACGGCTGATCGGGGCCGACAAGCACCGCGAGGTCCCTCGTCATGTGACCGGCCTCGACGGCCTCGACGCAGACGCGTTCGAGGGTGGCCGAAAAGCGCGCGAGCTCCGCGTTGGCGTCGAGCTGCGCGCGGTGCGCGAGGCCGCGCGTCCACGCGAAGATCGACGCGATCGGGTTCGTCGAGGTGGGGTTGCCGCGCTGGTGCTCGCGGTAGTGGCGCGTGACGGTGCCGTGCGCGGCCTCGGCCTCGACGATCTGGCCGTCGGGGGTGAGCAGCACGGAGGTCATCAGGCCGAGCGATCCGAAGCCCTGCGCGACGATGTCGGACTGCACGTCGCCGTCGTAGTTCTTGCACGCCCACACGAAGCGGCCGCTGGACTTGAGGGCCTGGGCGACCATGTCGTCGATCAGGCGGTGTTCGTAGCTGAGGCCGGCGTCGCGGAAGCGGTCCGCAAAGTCCGCCTCGAACACTTCCTCGAAGAGGTCTTTGAAGCGGCCGTCGTAGGCCTTGAGGATCGTGTTCTTGGTGGACAGGTAGACGGGCCAGCCGCGGTTGAGGCCGTAGTTCAGGCAGGCCTGCGCGAAGCCGCGGATCGAGTCGTCGAGGTTGTACATGCCGAGCGCGACACCGCCGCCCTCGAAGTGGAAGATCTGGTAGTTCGTCGGCTCGCCGCCGCCATCGGGCGTGAACGTCATCGTGAGCGTGCCGGCGCCGGGAACGCGGAAGTCGGTGGCGCGGTACTGGTCGCCGAAGGCGTGGCGGCCGATCACGATGGGGCTCGTCCAGCCGGGGACGAGGCGCGGGACATTCGCGCAGATGATCGGCTCGCGGAAGACGGTCCCGCCGAGGATGTTGCGGATGGTGCCGTTGGGCGAGGGCCACATCTTCTTGAGCGAGAACTCGCGGACGCGGGCTTCGTCGGGGGTGATGGTGGCGCACTTCACGCCGACGCGGTGCTCGCGGATCGCCTCGGCGGCGTCGACGGTGATGCGGTCGTCGGTGGCGTCGCGGCTCTCGATGCGGAGGTCGTAGTAGCGCAGGTCGATGTCGAGGTAGGGCAGGATCAGCTGCTCTTTGATAAACGCCCACATGACGCGGGCCATCTCGTCGCCGTCGAGCTCGACGACGGGATGCGCGACCTTGATCTTCGCCACGGCGCCTCCTCGTGCGTAGCCGCCGGAGCCGCGGCGGCGGGGTTCCAGCCCGCGGCCGCGGGGTTATAGCGGGATGTTCCCGTGCTTCTTGGCGGGCAGCGTGTCTGTCTTGTTGCGCAGCATTTCGAGGGCGTGGGCGATCTTGGCGCGAGTGTCGCGCGGGTCGATCACGTCGTCGATGTAGCCCTTGGCGGCGGCGATGTAGGGGTGCTCAAAGCGGCGCTTGTAGTCGGCGACGAGCTGGATGCGCGTGGCGTCCGGGTCGGCGGACTGCTGGAGCTCGCGGCGGCTGATGATGTTCACCGCCTGGCCGCCGCCCATCACGGCAATGGAGGCGCCGGGCCACGCGTAGTTCACGTCGGCGCCGAGGTGCTTCGAGCCCATGGCGTCGTACGCGCCGCCGAAGCCCTTGCGCGTGATCACGGTGACCTTGGGGACGGTGGCCTCGGCGTAGGCGTAGAGCAGCTTCGCGCCATGGCTGATGATGCCGCCGTACTCCTGCGCGACCCCCGGGAGGTAGCCGGGGACATCGACAAGCGTGACGATCGGGATGTTGAAGGCGTCGCAGAAGCGCACGAAGCGCGCGGCTTTGCGCGACGAGTCGATGTCCAGCACGCCGCCGAGGTACATCGGCTGGTTGGCGACGATGCCGATGCTGTGGCCGTCCATGCGGCCGAAGCCCACGACGATGTTCTGGGCGAAGTGCTGGTGCACCTCGAGGAAGTCGCGGTGGTCGACGAGGCGCTCGATCACGTCGCGCACGTCGTAGGGCAGCTGTTCGTTATCGGGGACGATCTGGAGGATGTCGTCGAGGCGGCGGGCGGGGTCGTCGCCGCCGGCGGAGACGGGGGGGTCGGCCATGTTGTTCGAGGGCAGGAAGGAGAGCAGGCGCTTGACGTCGTCGAGGCAGTCCTGCTCGTTCTCGGCGGCGAAGTGTGCGACGCCGGACTTGGTGGCGTGCGACATCGCGCCGCCAAGCTCCTCGAAGGTCGTGCGCTCGCCGGTGACGCTCTGGATGACGTCGGGACCGGTGATGTACATCTGCGAGGTGCCTTCGACCATGAAGATGAAGTCTGTGATGGCGGGGGAGTAGACGGCGCCGCCGGCGCAGGGCCCCATGATCACGCTGATCTGCGGGATCACGCCGGAGGCCTGCACGTTGCGCAGGAAGATGCTGCCGTAACCGGCGAGCGAGCCGACACCCTCCTGGATGCGCGCGCCGCCAGAGTCGTTGAGGCCGACGACGGGTGCGCCGGTGCGCGTGGCGAGGTCCATGGTCTTGGCGATCTTCTCAGCGACGACTTCGGAGAGCGAGCCGCCGAAGAGCGTGAAGTCCTGCGCGAAGACGTAGACGGGACGGCCGTCGACGCGGCCCCAGCCGGTGACGACGGCGTCGCCATAGAAGCGCTCGGCGTCGGACTCCTTCTCGTCCCACTCGACGGCGAGCGCGTCGAGCTCCTGGAAGGAGCCGGGGTCCATGAACTGGGCGATGCGCTCGCGGGCGGTGAGCTTGCCGCGCTCGTGCTGGGCGTCGATGCGGTCCTGGCCGCCGCCAAGCGCCGCGCGGCGCTTCAGCGCGGCGAGGTAGTCGAGCTTCTCCTCGTAGGGCATGGGTGCTCCCGGGGGCCGTGGCGTGAGATCCGCGCCAGTATCGTGCGGATCCGGGGCCAGCGCCAGCGGTCGCGGGCGTCTTCGGCCGCGTGCCGGCGCTCCTCGAGGCGGTGCGGGGCACTGGATCGCGCGGTGCCTAGCGGGGGGCGGGGATGACCAGGCGCTCGTCGATCTGGAGATCGGCGAGGGAGGCGACGGTGCGGCCGTTGGCGGCGGCGAGGGCTGCGAGTGGCACGTCGAAGCGGTCGGCGATGGCGCCGGCGGTGTCGCCGGGGCGCACGGTGTAGAGCTGGCCGCCGGGGGGCGCGGTGGCGGTGCGGGCGGGGGTGCCGGCGGTGCTGGTGGGGGCAGGCGTCGCGGTGCCGGCGCGCGGCGTCGGGGTGGCGGTGGCGGTCGACGGGGCGCGTGTCTGCGGGCCGACGGGGATCAGCAGCTCCTGGCCGATGCGGATCTCGGCGGCGGAGGGGAGGTTGTTGCGGCGGACGATCGCCTCGACGGTGGTGTCGTAGCGGCCGGCGATGGCGAGCAGCGTGTCCCCGGGTTCGACCTTGTACGTGATCTCCTGGGCGGTGCCGACGCCGGCGGCGGGTCCGGGCGTGAGGATGAGCGGCGTGGGCGGGCGCGCGTAGGGCGTGGCGGTGGGAATCGGGCCCTGGCGGTCGGCGTCGCGGAGCGAACCGTCGTTGCCGCAGGCGGCGAGCAGCAACGGCACGGCGAGCAGCGCGTGCGTGAGCACGCCGCGTATCGCGACGTGGTAGCGGGGTGTGCGTGCGCTCGTCAGCTGCATGGTTGTGGTGCGCCCGGGGGAGGGTTACGCGATCCTACGGAGCGCGGTGCGCGGGCACAACCGGGCGGTGCATGCGATGCCCTCTCAATCCGTGACGAGGCTCACGATCGCGGCCACCGCCGCCCAGAGTCCGAACAACGAAAGAAACGCCGCGGCACCCGCCGCTCGCGCTCTTGAATGCAGGTAGCGCGTCAAGCCGCTGCGATGACGCCACGAGTATGCGCCGGCGCTCACTAGGAACACGCCGTACAGGAGCCAAGCGATATCAGCCAGCACGTCAGCGCGCAAGCAGCGTGTCGAGGACGTTCGCGGCGAGCGCGAGGTAGCTGCCGAGCTGCTCGGCGGAGGTGTTCTCGACGGTGTCGCGCGCGGTGTGGATGAACTCGTCGTCGCCGCTGTAGAACATCAGCACGGGCACGCCGGCCGCGGCGAAGGTCGCGTGGTCGGAGGACGTGTCGGGGCCGAAGTTGCCGGCGCGGATGCTCAGCCCGCGCTTCGTCGCGGCCTCGGCGCCGAGCGCGGTGAGGGCGGGGTCGCCGATGAAGAACGGGCGCGTGAGCTTCGCGACCATGTCGAAGTTGAGCATGAAGCGTGCAGCGGCGACGGGGTGCGCGCGCGCGTAGGCGCGCGAGCCGAGCAGGCCGACCTCTTCCGCGCCGAACGCGATCACGCAGAGCCCGCCTGTGCGCCGCACGCGCGCGAGCTCCAGCAGCAGCGCGGTGCCGGAGGCGTTGTCGTTTGCGCCGGGGCCGGCGGGCACGGAATCGTAGTGCGCGCCCATGTAGGCGGTGCACGGCGCGGCGGACGGCGCGCCGACGACGTTGTACGAGGTGCCGCGTGTCTGCTCCGTCTCGACAGTGATGGTGGCGGAGCCCGCGCGACGAGCGATGGCGAGGCTCTCCCGCTCGACGGCGAGCACTGGGATCGTCACGCGTTCGTCGCCGAGATTGCCGTTGAAGATGCCGGTCTCGTTGTTCGCGATTACGAGCGCGACCGCGCCGGCCGCCTGCGCCGCGCGCGCTTTGTCAGCGAAAGTGGTCTCGCCACGGGCGGCGAGCACGACGGCGCCGCGCGCGGGCCTCGGGGCAACGTCGTAGTCCTGCGTGCGTCCGAGGCCGACCGGGACGATGGGCCCGCTCACGCTGGCGTTCGCCGAGCCGCTGAGCGGGAGCGCCAGCACGCCGCTGCCGTCCGCCAGCGTCATGGTGGCAGTGCCGCGGAGCGTGACGTTCACCTCGAACGGTTCGAGGGTGGCGCGGTAGCCGGCGGCCTCGAGCTGCGCGCGGATGTACTCGGCGGCGCGGCGCTCGCCGTCGGTGGTCGCGGCGCGGACGCCGATGTCGCCGGCGAGCTGCCGGATGTGGGCGAACGCGCGCGCAGCTTCGGGTGTGGCGGGGGCGGCGGGGGTCGACTGGCGGCTGGCGATGGCGGTCGGGGACGCGCTGGCCGGGGGCGCGCCGGCAGCGCCGTCGTCGACGGCGGCGGGGGTCGACTGGCGGCTGGCGATGGCGGTCGGGGACGCGCTGGCCGGGGGCGCGCCGGCAGCGCCGTCGTCGACGGCGGCCCGGGTGTCGCCGCAGGCGGCGAGCAGCGCCAGCGCGGCGAGCACCGACGCGAGCCGCGCTGCGCGGCGTCGGGTCGTGCGTGCGGGGGCCGGCGCGGTGAGTGCCTCGGGCGTGGTGGCAGGCGCTTCGGACGCCGGGGCGGTCGGTGGCGGGGACGGGGGCATGCGGTCAGGCCAATCGGGGGAGCGATGAGCCCGCGGTGGGGGAACGCGTCAGCGCGGCCGCCGGCGGTCCCACCAGCGCCGCAGGCGCTGGCTGAGCGTCGGCAAGTACGAGACGGGGCGTCCGCGCCAGTAGCGGTGCGGCCCGCCGCCGCGACCGCCGCCGAGCCCGGTGCTGCTCGCGAAGAGCATCAGCGCGAAGCTGGCCAGGAAGAGCACGGCGCCCGCGTACATCAGCCACGGCCACGCGAGCGGAACGACGCGGCGCAGGAAGAAGGAACCGAGGATGAGCAGGAACGACAACAGCATCAACTGCGACAGCGAGATGCGCGACAGCTCGCGCATGAGCGCCTGCTGACGAGCGCTGACGGCGTTGCCGGCGCGGCGCAACCAGCGGCGCTGGGCCTGCGCGCGGCGCTGACGCGCGCTCGGGAAGTGTTCGATCTTCGAGAGGATCTCGTCGATCTCGCGTTCGAGGCGGTCCGGTCGGTCGGGCGGGTCTGGCATCCGCATCCTCGGCGTCGTTGCCGCGTCGAGGCGTGCAACGGTCTCGTCGGCGTCGTGCACGCCTCGCGTGCAGAACGATTGTAGCAATCATGGCGAGCGATCTGGCTCGGGGGGTCCCCAGCCGCCTCCGCCCGGCGTCTCGATGCGCAGGCGGTCGCCGGGCGCGACCTCGAGCTGGACGCGCGCGGGGAGCAGTTCGGGCGGTGCGCCGGCGCGGAGCAGCAGGTTACGGCCCGGCGCGCCGGGACCGCCGCCGGCGAGCCCCCATGGTCCGAGGCGGCGGCGCTCGGTGACGAGCGTGACCGTGGCGTGGTCGCCGAAGCGGTACTCCCGCATGAGGCCGTCGCCGCCGGGATGGCGGCCGGAGCCGCCGGAGCCGGCGCGCAGCTCGTAGCGCTCGACGGTGAACGGGTAGGCGAGGGGGAGCGCCTCGATCGGCGTGTTGAGCGTGTTCGTCATGTGCGTGTGCACGCCGCTCTGGCCGGCGCGCAGCGGGCCGCCGCCGGCGCCGCCGGCCAGTGTCTCGTAGTAGGCGTACGCGCGGCCGCGGGCGCGGTCGAAGCCGCCGATGGTGACGTTGTTCATCGTGCCCTGCGAAGCGGCGGGGATGCGATCGGGCAGCGCCTGCGCGAAGGCGCCGAGCGCGACATCGACGATGCGCTGCGCGGTCTCGACGTTGCCCGCGGACACGGCGCGCGGCGGTCCGGCGGCGACGAGTGAGCGGGCGGGCAACGTGAAGCGCAGCGCGCGGTAGCAGCCCTCGTTCGCAGGCGCGTCGTCGCCGACGAGGCAACGGACGACGTAGTAGCAGGCGGAGCGCGTGACGGCGGCGACGGCGTTCAGCGAGGTGGCGGCGGACTCTGCGTCGGTGCCGGTGAAGTCGAAGTGCAGTCCGTCCGCGCCGACGTCGAGGGCGAGCCGAATCACTCCGCCCGATGACCTGTCGTCGTCGCCGATCTCGAGGTGGTCTTCGAATGCGTAGCGGCCGGGCGGGACCGTGCGCAGGAAGGCGCGCGTGACGCGCTCGCCGTGGTCCAGCAGCGCGGCGCAGCGCGCGCGGAAGCCTGCGACGCCGAAGCCCCCGCCGGAGAAGCGCTGCGCGAGCGCGGCGACGCGGTGCGCCCCGAGCGCCGTGGCCGCGAGCTGCGCGCGCAGGTCGCCGCGGCGCTCGTCCGGGGCGCGCGAGTTGCGCACGATCAGCGCGAATGCGCCCTCCTCGAGCGCGCCGGCCTTCACGAGGCGCAGCGGCGGGATCACGAGGCCCTCCTGCAGCAGTTCGCGCGCGATGGGCATGGAGCCGGGCGCGATGCCGCCGACGTCGGCGTGGTGTGCGCGCGTGGCGACGAACGCGATCGGCTGGGTCGCTTCGTCGCCCGCGGCTGAGCTGTTGGCGAAGACGGGTGCGACGGTGGTGATGTCGGGCAGGTGCGTGCCGCCGAGGAACGGGTCGTTGAGCGCGTAGACGTCGCCGGGCGCGAAGGGGGCCAGCGCGAGCACGGCGCGCACCGCCTCCGGCATGGCGCCGAGGTGCACGGGGATGTGCGCGGCCTGCGCGACCATCGCGCCGTCGGCGTCGAAGACCGCGCACGAATAGTCGCGTCGCTCCTTGATGTTCGGGGAGTAGGCGCTGCGGCCGAGCGCCTCGCCCATCTCGGCGGCAACGGTGGCGAGCGCGGCGTCGGCGATCGCGAGGTCGGCGGCGGAGAGCACGGGCGTGGCCGGTTCGAGCGCGGTCATGCGCGCTCCAGCACGAGATTCGCGGCGGCATCGACGCGGGCGAGCCAGCCGGGCGCGATGTACGTCGTGGTGTCGAGCTGCGTGACGATCGTGGGGCCGGCGAGGCGGTCGCCTTCGCGCAGCGCGTCGCGCGCGTGCAGCGCAGCGGGCACGCGCGTGCCACCCGTGCCGGAAGCGTTTGCGATCCACACGTCGACGGTGGCCGGTTGCGGTGCGCGACGCGCGTCGGAGGGCGGCGTCGTGCGCAGGGCGGCCAGCAGCGCGACGGCGACGCCGGGCAGGCGCGCGGTGGCGCGCGCGGTGACGACCTCGACGGGTGCGGTGGGGTCGTGGTGGCCGAAGCGCGTCTCGTGCAGCGCGTCGAAGTCGCGGCGCGCGCGGTCGAAGTCGAACAGCGGGGCACCCTCCCCCCCCGGCCCCCTCTCCCCCGTGGGGGGCGAGGGGGAGTCGGATCGGGCTGCGCTCGAGCGGGCGGGCGTGCTGCCATGCATCGCTTCGAGGGGGACTGTCAGCTCGAAGGACTGCCCCGCGTAGCGGAGGTCGAGCGCGCACTCGAGTGCTGGGGGCTGCGGCGCGTCGGCGAGCGCGAGCGCTGCCGCGTCGCGCGCGGCGTCGAGGGCCGCGCGCAGCGCCGGCAGCGACGCCGCGTCGAGCGGCCGCAGCACGGAGCGCGCGTGCGTGGCGGTCACGTCGCCCGCAGCCGCGCCGAGCGCGGCGAGCACGCCGGGGTAGCGCGGCACGAGTACGCGCGGCAGGTCGAGCGCGTCGGCGAGCGCGCACGCGAGCAGCGGGCCTGCGCCGCCGGAGGCGACGAGCGTGAACTCTCGCGGGTCGTAGCCGCGATGCACGGAGACGACGCGCAGCGCACGCTCCATGTTCGCCGTGACCACGTCGAGCACGGCCTGCGCGGCGCGGTGCGGGTCACCGCCGAAGCGTGACAGGAACGGTGCGAGCGCGGTGCGCGCGCGGCGCTCGTCGAGACGCATCGTGCCGCCGAGCAGGGCGCGCGCGGGCAGGCGGCCGAGCACGAGCTGGGCGTCGGTGACGGTGCAGTCGTGGCCGCGACCGTAGCACGCGGGGCCGGGGTCCGCGCCCGCGGAGTGCGGGCCGACGCGCAGCGCGCCGCCCGTGTCGAGGCGTGCGATCGAGCCCCCGCCCGCGCCGACAGTGTGCACGTCGACGGCGGGGGTGCGCGCGGTGAAGTCGCCGATCGCGAGCTCCGGCGTGGTGGGGAGCACGCCGTCGCACAGTGCGACGTCGGTGGACGTGCCGCCCATATCGAAGGTGATTGCGCGCGGGAAACCGGCGTCGCGCGCGATGGCGAACGCGCCGGCGGCGCCGGCGGCGGGGCCGGACAGCAGCGTGGCGACCGGCAGCGCGGCGGCGCGCGCGGCGTCGGCGGTGCCGCCATCGGACTGCACGATGCGCAGGGCGGGCACGCCGCGCGCCGCCAGGCCGCCCGCGAGGCGATCGAGGTAGCCCGCCATGACGGGGCCGACGTACGCGTTGAGCACGGTGGTGGTGGTGCGCTCGACCTCGCGGTACTCGGGCGAGACGCGGGAGGAGAGCGCGAGGTAGAGGCCGGTGGGTGAGGCGACCTGGTCGAACAGCTCCTCGATGGCGGGGTTCGCGTAGGCGTAGAGCAGCGAGACGGCGAGCGCCTCCGCGCCGCCCTCCTCGGCCTCGCGCACAAGGTTGCGGACCTCGGAGTGGTCGGGGGCGAGCTCGACGCTGCCGTCCGGGCGGAGGCGCGCGTGCAGCTCGAACGCGAGCTCGGGGTCGACGAGCGGGGCGGGGGCTTCGGGCTCGAGTGCATAGAGCGCGCTGCGCGCCTGGCGGCCGATGCGGAGCAGGTCGCGCATGCCCTCGGTGGTGACGAGCGCGGTACGCGCGCCGCGGCGCTCGAGCACGGCGTTGGTGGCGATGGTGGAGCCGTGCACGACGAGGCTGGGTGTCGCGTCGAGCGCGGCGAGCCCCTCGAGGACGGCGCGCGCGGGGTCGTCCGGCGTCGATGGCCGCTTGTGGATGCGCAGCGTGCCGTCGTCCCACAGCAGGAAGTCGGTAAACGTCCCGCCCACGTCGACGCCGAGGACGGAGGTCACGGGGCGGGCTTCGCCGCCAGCTCGTCAGCGACGCGATACCCCGCGGCTGTTAGCTGCATCACACCGCGGCCGGTCCCGTCGACAAGTCCGCGGTCCATCAACTCCCCGATCGCCTCTTTCCAGAGCGCCTCCGAGCGTGGATCGCCGCGTTCCGCGAAATGGCGGCCGCCGACTTGTATCTGCATCCCGCCCAGCGACTCGACGACAACGATGTAGCCACGTTCATCGTGCGCAGCGGCGGCTACGAGCTCTTGAGCTTCCGGCGACAAGTGCACGTCTGGTGCCCTTTCGGCATCGCCGGGCGCTGTCTGTTTGGATAACCTGCGCGCCATATGAGTCAAGCCTGAACGGATCTTGACTTCGAACTCGGCAAGCGTCCCGTACGTGCTCACGAGGCTAAGTTGCATGTAGTAGTGCTTGCATGCTTGGAGGGCCGTGAACTGATCCGGGTCGTATTGGCTTGGGGGCCGCGCCGCGTCCGAGAAGTACATCATCACTGGCTTAGCATCGCGCAAGTGCTGTTCTACTTCGTCGATGGTCCCGCTTAGCGATGAGGCCGTGGGGCTACCCAGGCGAGTCCAGAAGACGGCAACTAGCAAATCGGACTGAGCGACCAACTGCTCGTTCACAATCGCTTGAGCGTTGTCGGCCAGGTCCGGGTGCGCGTCCGCCTGCCAGTGAAGGCGCTGAAGTACCGTTCCCCACTCAGGCGCGTGCAAGCGGTTCCATTCGTCAATCGCGCGGCGGATCACATCGTGCTCTTGTTGCACGTCGCTGGGAGACGCGATCATCACGTTGAAGACGGTGGCCGCGTACGGCATCGGTGTTCCTTCGGCTGAGTCAGGATTACTCCAACTCTAGTACAGCCGTTCCACTATGCAAGGGAGCTTTGCGGAGGGGACCGCGCGCTTGACCGCTCCGCGGGGCGACCCTAGCGTTGTGGGTCCTCATTGCCTGGATTCGGGAGCGGGTCGATGCCAGAGACGTTTGTGGTGCAGCCGCGGGAGACGCTGGGGAAGCGCGTGGCCGTGATGCGGCGCGGGGGGGTGATCCCTGGGAACATCTTCGGGCGCGGCATTCCCTCGACGGCGGTGCAGCTGCCGGAGCGGGACGTGCGGCGGATCATCACCGGGCACGGGCTGAACACGCTGTTCGAGCTGGAAGTCGCGGGTGAGAGCGTGCCGCGCTCGGTGGTCGTGCGCGCGGTGCAGCGGCACCCGGTGTCGAAGGTGCTGCAGCACGTGGACTTCTACCAGGTCGACCTCGGGCGGCGCATGCAGGCGGCGGTGCCGATCCACGTGATCGGCGAGGCGCCCGCAGTGCACACGTACAAGGCGCTGCTGCTGCACGGCGTCGACAACGTGCTGGTCGAGGCGCTGCCGGCGCAGATGCCGACGCACCTCGACGTGTCCGTGGACGGGCTCGCGGAGCTCGAGTCGGTGATGACGGTCGCGGACCTTGTGCTGCCGGCCGGGGTGATCGTGCTCACGTCGCCGGACGTGGTGCTGGCGCGCATGGCGCGACAGCGCGGGACGACCGCCGAAGCCGCCGAGGGCGCCGCCGCGACGCCAGCCGCAGCGCCCTAGGCCGAACGACGCGAACTAGCTGAGGCTCCGCGGGCGCGGGCCGGCCTCGAGCGGGACGAGTTCGAGCGCCCCGTCGCGCGCCGTGCGCGTCGACTGCGCGTAGTCGGAGCGGAGCTGGCCGCAGGCGGCGGCGATCGCTGCGCCGCGCTCGATGCGCACGGTGGCGTTGATGCCGGCGGCCTGCAGCGTGCGCTGGAAGGCTCGCACGCGCGAGTGCGTCGGACGGCGCAGGCCCGTCGCAGCGACGGGGTTGTAGGGCACGAGGTTGACGTGTGCGCGTTCGCCGCGCAGGCGCTGCGCGAGCGCGGCGGCCTGCTGCTCGCTGTCGTTCACGCCGGCGAGCAGCGCGTACGCATACGTGACACGGCGGCCGGTGGCGGCGAAGTACTCGCGGCCGAGGGCGAGCAGCTCGTCGATGGTGGTGCCGCCGGCGGTGGGCACGAGGTGGCGGCGGAGCGCGTCGTCGGGCGCGTGCAGCGAGATCGTCAGGCCGACCTGCAGGCGCTCGGCGGCGAGGCGGCGGATGCCGGCGCGCAGGCCGACGGTGGAGACGGTGATGCCGCGCTGGCGCAGCGCGAGGCCGTCCGGGTGCACGAGCCAGCGGATGGCGGCGATGGTGGCCGTCGTGTTCGCGAGCGGCTCGCCCATGCCCATGAAGACGACGTTGGTCACGGGGCGCGCGCGCGCGTCTCGCGTGAAGACGAGCACCTGCGCCAGGATCTCGGCGGGCGTGAGGTTACGGGTGAAGCCCTGCAGGCCGGTGGCGCAGAATACGCAGCCCATCGCGCAGCCGAGCTGCGTCGAGACGCACACCGTGCTGCGCGCGCGCGCGGCGCCGCTCACCGGCGCCGCCTCGGGCTCCTCGGGGTCGTAGTCCATGCGCACGGCCTCGACGGCGCCGCCGCCGAGATCGAGCAGCAGCTTCGTCGTGGCGCTGTCGTCGGTGTGTGTCGTGGTGAGCAGACTCGCGGGCGGCAACGCGAACGTGTCGGCGAGGCGCGCGCGGAGGGCGGCGGGGAGGTCGGTCATCGCCTCGAAGCTCGTCGCGCCGCGAGCGAGCGCCCAACGCGAGAGCTGCGCGGCGCGGTACGGCGGCTCGCCCCAGGCGGCGAGGCACGCGGCGAGTTCGGCGGGCGTGCGGTCGAGCAGCTGGGGGAGCGCTGGCGGGTCGGCGTCGTGGGACATCGATCGAGTCTACCAGCGGCTCAGTCGCCGAGCGGCGCACCGAGTTGCGCGCCGAGCTGCGCCCCCAGGAGGGCGGGGTCGCCGCGGAGGTAGTCGGCGATGGCGAGCGGGCGGCGGCCGGCGCGCTGTACGCGCAGCAGGGCGAGTGCGCTCGGCGGCGCTCCGGGCGCCGCGGGGCCGCAGGCCACGAGCGCGAGCGCACGCTCGCCGGGGAGCTCCGGCGCAAGCGGCGCGCCATCGCCCGCGACGACCGTGCCGGGCGGCGCGTGCAGGTCACGCGCGAGCGGCCACGCGGCGAGGATGGCGAGGGGCTCGTCGCGGTATTGCGTCGTTGCGAGTGGCCACGGGTCGAACGCGCGGACGCGCCGCCAGAGGGCGTCGGCGGACGCCGGCCAGTCGAGCTGGCCGTCGGCCTTGGTCAGCCGGGGCGCGTAGCTCGCGCGGGTCGCGTCCTGTGGCTCGGCGCGCAGCTCGCCCGCGACCCAGCGGGGGAGCTGCGCGCCGAGCAGCGCGGCGCCGAGCTCCGCGATGCGCGCGGTGAGCGTGCCGGTGGTATCGAGCGCGGCGATCGGCGTCGCGACCGCGCCGAGCACCGGGCCGGCGTCGAGCTCGCGCACGACGAGCATGATCGACGCGCCGGCCTGTGCGTCGCCTGCGAGGATCGCGGCGGCGACGGGCGACGCGCCGCGGTGACGGGGCAACAGCGAGGCGTGCACGTTGAGCACGCCGTTGGGGAACACCTCGAGCAGGTGCGTCGGCAGGATGTGGCCGGAGGCTGCGAGCACGCCGACGGCGGGGGTGAGCGCGGCGAGCGCGGCGGTGGTGTCGCGGGTGAGGCGCTGTGGCTTAAGGACCGGAATGCCGGCCGCCGCGGCGACATCGGCGACGGGGGTGGGGCGCGGCGCGCCCGAGCGCCCGCGCGGGCGATCGGGCTGCGTGACGACGGCGACGAGCTCGACCGCGGGCGCGGCGAGCAGCGCGCGCAGCGTGGGCAGCGCGTAGTCCGGGGAGCCGAAGAAGACGACGCGCATCGAGCGATGGTAGTGCGGGCGCGGCTGGGGCGCGGCGAGGGGGGCGGTGGCGAGGCGCGTTGGGTCAGTTCGCGACTGCGTATCCTGCGACGGTGCCTTCGCCGAGCATCGTGAAGTCTTCGACGACGAACGCCACGAGTCTTCGCAGGATCGGGTCATCGCTGAGGTGAGGGTACCACCCGGGGAAGATGATCACGTAGCTGACGCGCTGCTCGATGAGTAGCTGTTTCAGCCGCCGGTCGCGTTCAGGCGATTCGAACTCCGTCTGCTCGAGGATCGCTGTGACCATGGACGTCTACGCGCACGTCCTGCCTGCCCACGAGCAGGCAGAGCTTGACCGCATCGGCAACATCTGGGAGGCGGTCGGCGGTTAGTCTGAGCGTGAGCCGCCTCACCAGCGTCGGAGAACGCCTTCGGCGTAGGGCATGCCTCGCATGAGACCCCTATCATCCGGCAGTCCTGCCGCGTCGACCGAGGAGCATCCGTGATTCCGGACTACGAGACTGCGATGTGGCCGCTGCTCTAGTTCTTGACGGACGGACAGGAACGGACGCTTGCTGATTGCCGTGAAGCGCTCGCTGAGCACTTCTCAACCTCGGATGACGAAAGGGCTCAAATGCTGCCATCGGGCCGCAAGCCCGTGTTCAACAGCCGCATCCACTGGGCGAAGACCTACTTGGAGAAGGCGGGAGTGCTCAGGTCGACTGGACGTGGGCGCGTTCAGATTGCAGACAGAGGACTGGCGCTCAGCAAGGAGGCCCTGTGTATGAAGGAGGGGAGAGCCTCCCCCCAGACCGGAGGGGATTGCGATGCGCGGCGCGTCAGCCATCGGGTCTCGCTTTCGAGCTGCCCTGTGCATGGCATGAGCGGCGCTGCTACTGGCGCTACGGGGCGAGTTGCCAGCGGTGCACGTCCCAGAAGCGGCTCGCGGGCTGGTAGAGCAGTCCGGGGTCGGGGGCGTCGAGCGCAAGCGGACGCACGTAGGCGCGGCGGGGGTGCGCCAGCACGACGGCGGGCACGAGCTGCGCGAAGCGATCGCTGAAGCGCGCGTAGAGCTCGCGGCGCTCGCTCTGGTCCAGCGTGAGGCGTGCCGCTTCGAGCAGCGCGTCGGAGTCCGGGTCGTGGAAGCCGGCGACGTTGCGGCCGCCCGCGCCGATCTGTGACGTGTGCCAGGCGGGGTAGGGGTCCGGGTCGGCGCCGTGGTTCCAGGCGAAAAGCAACAGGTCGAAGTCACGCGGGGCGATGCGGTCGCGCAGCAGCTCGCCCCCGGGCAGCACGGTGACGAGCGCGGTGGCGCCCTGCGCCTCGAGCTGCCCAGCGATGGCGGTGGCGAGCGCGACGCGGTCGGCGTCGGCGTTGGTGAGCAGCTGCAGGCGCAGCGGTGCGCCGTCGCGGGCGCGCGTGCCGTCCCGGCCGCGCGGCCAGCCGGCGGCGTCGAAGAGGCCGCCAGCCTCGGCGGTGGGTGGCCGGGCGGCGGCGTGATGCGGCCAGGCGCCGGGGACGATGGGGCCGTCGCCGGGCAGTGCCCCGCTCATCGCGGCGAGCGCCGTGCCGTCGAGGCTGGCGGCAAGCGCGCGGCGCAGGCCCAGGTCGGCGAGCGGCAGGCGCTGCGTGTTGCTGTACAGGATGAGCGAGGTGGCAGTGACGAGCGCGGTGGTGCGCAGATCCGTGCGTGCCGCGAGGGCGGCGGGCACGGAGGCGCCGGGAAGCAGCGCTCCATCGACCTCGCGGTCTTCGAGGGCATGCGTGAGCGCGGGGACGTCCGGGTAGAAGCGAAGCTCGATGCGCCGGAGCTGCGGCGGTCCGAGGTGGAAACTGGGGTTCGCCTCCAGCAGCACGCGCGCGCCATCGAGCGCGACCAGGCGAAACGGTCCGCTGCCCACGGGCGCGCGCTGGAACGGGTCGTCGACGAGCGCGCCGGGGCTGAGTCCGGCGAGCAGGTGGCGGGGAAGGATGCCGAGCGCGGCCTGCGTGAGGAAGCCGGCGGCGGGGGCGGGTAGCCGGACGACGACGGTGCGCTCATCGGCGGCGGTGACCTCGATCGCCGCCCATCGCGCAGCGAGCGTCGACGGGCCCTGGAAGCCGGCGGCCTGCACCGTCGCGATCGTAAAGGCGACGTCGGCGGCGGTGAGTGGCGCGCCGTCGTGCCAGGCGAGGCCGCCGCGCAGGTGGAACGTGTAGGTGAGCGCGTCCGGGGTGACCTCCCAGCGCGCGGCGAGATCCGGGAGCGGCGTGCCGTCCGGGGCGATGCGCGTGAGGCCGCTGAAGAGCAGCGCCGCGAGGTCCGCGTCGACATCGTCGGGGCGGGCGAAGAGCGGCGTGGGTCGGATTGGGCGGCCGAGCACCCCCTCGACGTACGTGCCGCGCGCCACGCGGTCCGTGGCTGCGCCGGGCGCGGCGCCGTTCGTCGCGCCGGGTTGGGGGTCGCTACGGACGGGAGCGGCGAGCAACCACAGCGTGGCGAGCGCGACGAGGCCGCCGAGCAGCGCGAACGAAGGGAGCCAGCGGGTGTGTGCGCGCGGCACGGTAGGCGGCCCGCTAGGCCGCGGCAACGCTCCACGCGGAGAAGGCGAGGAAGACGCCGGTTACGACGATCGTCAGCCGGAAGAGCGAGCGTTGCAGGCCGCGGCGCGTGCGAAACGTCTGGTCCTGCCCGCCGAGCGCCGCGCCGAAGCCGGTGCCCTTGACCTGCAGCAGCACGAGCACGATCAGCACGCTCGAGATGAGAATCTGGGCGAGCGAGAGGAAGTCGCGCAATTCCATGTGCGTCGAGGCTACGCGGGCCGGTCGATGCGGGCAAGGGGGCGCGCCTGTGCGTCGAGCGCGCGAGCCGTGGGCGCGATGCTCACGGTGACTCGGCGCGACGCGAGTCTTGAGGCGGGCTAGCGCAGCGCCATCCGGCGCGTGCGCGTCGCGCGGCTCAGTTGCTCGCGGCAGGGAGGGCGGCGGCGAAGCCGCGCATGTCGCGCTCGTAGTACTGGCGCATGACGGCGGCGGCGAGGCGCTCCGGGTCGTGGCGGTAGCGGTGGTCCGGGGCGACGAGGTCCGCGAGCACGAGGTGCGCGCCGGCGTAGTCGGCGTCGCCGGGGGCCAGCACCGCCTGCGACTGCCACTCGTCGGGCAGCGGGTCGGCGGGCAGGTTGCTGTTCGCGAGCACGACATCGGCGCAGCGCTCGCCGCGGAGGTGGCGGCGGATGGCGGCGTAGTGGGCGGCGGCGTCGTAGCCGTCGGTCTCGCCGTGCTGCGTGGCGACGTTCGAGACGTACACCTTGTGCGCATTGGAGGCGATCAGTGCGTCGCCGAGCCCGCGCACCAGCAGGTTCGGGAGCACCGACGTGTACAGCGAGCCGGGGCCGATGACGATGAGGTCCGCCTCCAGCAGCGCGCGCGCGACCTCTGGGTTCACGAGCGCCTGCGCGGGCTCGATGAAGACCTGCGCGATCGGGGCGCCGCCGCGCGGGATGTTCGACTCACCGCGGATTGTGCGGCCGTCCGTGAGCGTTGCGCCGAGCGTGAGGTCGGCGAGCGTGGACGGGAGGATCGCGCCACGGACGTTGAGCACGCGCGAGGTCTCGCGGATCGCGACCTCCATGTTTCCGGTCACCTCGGCCATCGCGACGATGAACAGGTTGCCGAAGGAGTGGCCGGCGATGCCTTCGCCGGCGTCCTGGGCGAAGCGGTACTGGAACAGCCGCGTGACGAGCGACTCGGCGTCGGCGAGCGCGGCGATGCAGTTGCGGATATCGCCGGGGGGGATCACGTGCATGTCGCGGCGCAGCAGGCCGCTCGAACCGCCGTCATCGGCGACGGTGACGACGGCGGTGAGGTTGCTCGTGTAGCGCTTGAGCCCGCGCAGCAGCGTCGAGAGCCCGGTGCCGCCGCCGATGGCGACGATCTTTGGGCCGCGCCCCTGCGTGCGTTGTGAGTAGATCTGGTCGACGAGCTGGGCCTGGCGCTCGACGGGGAGCAGCGCGGTGACCACTGAGCGATTGAGCCGCCACGCGCCGTAGAGCGTGATGCCGGACGCGACGCCGAGGAAGAGCAAGCCGCGCAGCCAGCGCGGGATGAACTGCAGCGTGGCCGTGCCGACCCAGCCGGGGAACACGTACGAGGCGTAGACCTCCCGCAGCAGGTAGGCGAAGCCGAGCCCCATGATCACGACGCCGACGAGGATCACGAACAGCCAGCGCTTGATGTGCAGGCCGAAGTAGAGCCACTTGCTGAGGTTGGAGCGACTCACGGCTGCCGATCCGGCTGGCCGTCCAGGTGGCGGCGGAACACGTCGGCGGCGGCGGCTGCATCGGCGCGGCCCTTGAGCTGGCGCATCAGCTGGCCGACCAGGAATTGCAGCGCGCTCGGCTTGCCGCCGCGGTAGTCGGCGACGGCTTTCTCGTTCGCCGCGATCACCGCGAGCGCCACGCGGTCGATCTCGGCCTCGTCGCGCACCTGGGCGAGGCCGCGCGCGGCGACGATGGCCGCGGGGCGCTCGCCGCTGTCAAAGGCAAGCTCAAGCACCTCTTTGGCGGTGGTAAGCGTGATCACGCCGCGCTCGGCGAGCGTGGCGAGCTCCGCGACGTGCGCGGGCGTGAGCTTCGTGTCGGCGAGCGCACGCTCGCCGCCTTCGCTGTGCAGCAGGCGTGCGAGGTCGCCGGTGAACCAGTGCGCGACGGCGCGCGCCGTGCCCTTCGCGGCGTCGGAAAGCGCGGGGCCGTGGCCGCCGCCATCGGCGAGCGCGAGGCCGACGGTCTCTTCGTAGGCGTCGGCGTGAGCGCGTGTCTCGGTCAGCAGGCGTGCGTCCGCAGAGGCGAGGCCGTACTGCTGCTCGAAGCGCACGCGGCGTGCGTCCGGTAGCTCAGGGAGCTGCGCCCGCAATGTCGCGATGCGCTCCGCAGTGATCGCGAGCGGGGGCAGGTCGGGCTCTGGGAAGTAGCGGTAGTCGTGCGCCGCTTCCTTAGAGCGCTGGCTCGCGGTGGCGCCAGTAGCGTCGATGTAGCCGCGCGTCTCCTGGTCGATGATGGCGCCGGCGTCGAGCAGCGCGGCCTGGCGTTCGATCTCGAACTCGATCGCGCGCTGCACGGCGCGGAAGGAGTTCATGTTCTTGACCTCGACCTTCGCGCCGAGCGTCTCCGCGCCGACGAGTCGCAGCGACACGTTGGCGTCGCAGCGGAACGAGCCCTTCTCCATATCCGCGTCGGAGACGTCGATGTAGCGGATGGTCTGGCGCAGCTTGCGCAGGTAGGTGACGGCCTGGGCGGCGGAGCGCATGTCCGGTGCGCTGACGACTTCCATCAGCGGGACGCCGGAGCGGTTCACGTCGAGCAGCGAGTAGGACTCGCCGTGCGGCTCGTCGCGGTGCAGCAGGCGCGCGGTGTCTTCTTCGAGGTGGATGCGCTCGAGCCGGACGTGGTGCGGGACGCCGTCGACCTCGATGTCAAGCGCGCCGCCGACGCAGAACGGTTCGTCGTACTGCGAGATCTGGTAGCCCTTCATGAGGTCGGGGTACGGGTAGTTCTTGCGGTCGAACTTCGCGCGCGGGGGGATGGTGGAGCCGAGCGCGAGGCCGCTGAGGATCGTGGCGTCGACGGCGCGGCGGTTGATGACGGGCAGCATGCCCGGCATGCCGAAACAGACCGCGCAGACGTGGGAGTTGGGCGGCGCGTCGAAGTACTCAGCGGGGCAGGAGCAGAACATCTTGGAGCGCGTGCGCAGCTGCACGTGCACTTCGAGGCCGATCACGACCTCGTAGACGGCGCTGGTTACGGCGGTCATGGCGCCCCCTGAGTCCGGCGCCGCGCGCGCGGGCACCTTGGTCGATCGACGAGATCGATTGTAGTGCGTGCCGTGGCTACGGCGCGGCAGGGCGCCATTGGCGCATGGGACGTAGCGGCTAGCGGAACGTGCCGCCGCCCGAGGCGCGGAACGCGCCTCGGGCGAGCGAGGGCTCCGCGGCGGCGGCTAGGTCTTCTGCTCGGCGGGCGAGAGGTACTTCGCGGGGTTGCCGATGAAGCGGGCGCGGTTGCCGATGTCCGTGAAGTAGTACCAGGTGCCTTCGTGCATGATCTTGAAGCCACCTTTTTCGTCGTCGAACGTCTTCCCCGAGACGGTGTCGGTGCGCATGGCCATCGTGGTCCTCCTCGACATCCCACCGTGGCCGCAGGGCTGGCGGCCACGCGCATTATAAGGATCGGTTCAAGCGCCGCGCGTTGCACGCCGCGCGGGCCCGCGAGCGAAGGCGTGCGGCCGGTACACTCGCGGCATGGCGAGCACGCGGCGGCCGCGCCCGGATGCCTTCGATGCAGAGGGCGAGCAGCCGTCGCTGTTCGCGGAGCCGCGTGGTGCGGAGCCGCTGGCGGCGCGCATGCGGCCGCGCGATCTGGATGACTTCGTAGGGCAGATGGCGGCGGTGGGGCCGGGGCGGCCGCTGCGTCGCATGGTCGAACGTGACGAGTTGCCGTCGCTGATCCTGTGGGGGCCGCCGGGCTCCGGCAAGACGACGCTCGCGAGCATCATCGCGCGGCGCACGCGCCGCCACTTCGAGCAGTTGTCGGCGGTGTCGTCCGGGGTGGCGGACCTGCGCCGCGTGATCCAGCAAGCGCAGGAGCGACGACGCGCGAGCGGCCGCTCGACGATCCTGTTCATCGATGAGCTGCATCGCTTCAACCGCGCGCAGCAGGACGCGCTGCTGCCGTACGTCGAGGACGGCACGGTCACGCTGATCGGCGCGACGACGGAGAACCCGTCGTTCGAGGTGGTGGCGCCGCTGCTGTCGCGGTCGCGCGTGATTCGCCTCGAGGCGCTGGGCGAGGCGGAGCTCGTCGCGATCGCGCGGCGCGCGCTCACGGACGTCGAGCACGGCCTCGGCGCGCGCGCGATCGTTGCAGACGACGCGACGCTGCACGCGCTGGCGTCGATCGCGGGCGGGGACGGGCGCACCGCGCTGAACGTGCTGGAGCTCGCCGCCGGGCTGGCGGACGCGGACGCCGAGGGCGTGACGCGGCTGACGCCGGAGCTGCTGGCCGCGGCGGCGCAGCATCCGACGCTGCAGTACGATCGCGCCGGCGACGCGCACTTCGACACGATCTCCGCGTACATCAAGTCGGTGCGCGGGTCGGACGCGGACGCGGCGCTGTACTGGCTCGCGCGCATGTTGGAGGCGGGGGAGGACCCGCTGTTCGTGGCGCGGCGCGCGGTGGTGCTGGCGGCGGAGGATATCGGGCTGGCCGATCCGCAGGCGCTGCCGCTCGCGGTGGCGTGTCAGCAGGCGGTGCATCTGCTGGGCATGCCAGAGGCCCGGCTGCCACTGGCCGAAACGACGATCTACCTCGCGCGCGCCCCGAAGTCGAATTCCGCGTACCGCGCGTACGAACGCGCCGCAGAGGACGTATCGCGCACGCGCAACGCGGCAGTGCCGCTGCACCTGCGTAACGCGGCCACCGCGCTGATGCGGCGCTTCGGGTACGGCGCGGGCTACCAGTACGCGCACGACTTCCCGGGCCACGTTGCGCCGGAGCAGGCGCATCGGCCCCCCGAACTCGAGGGGCATGTGTACTACGAGCCGGGCACGCTGGGCGACGAGGCGCGCGAGCGCTAGCGCGGCTGCTCCCGTTACGCGGCGCGGCTAATCGACGGTGAGCGCGAGGTACATGCCGGACTGGTAGTGCGCGGGGATGTTGCAGATCAGCGCGTAGGCGCCGCGCGCGAGCTCGAGAGAAACGGAGCGGCGCGCACCGGCGCGGACATCGTGCACGTGGACGATGATTTCGCTCTCGGGGACGTCCGCCTTGCCGTCCTTGACGGGCAGCTTGTCCGGGGCGAGGTCGGTGCGCACGACGATCAGCTCGTGCTCGATGCTGCCGCGGTTGTGGAGCGTGAGGTTGACCTTGCCGGCCTTCACCGTCTGCTGGTTCGCCTCCAGGGAGAACTCGCGTGCGGAGACGGTGACAGCGTTCGTCGAGGCCTGTTGCGCGTCTTCGTCGCCTCCGCCGGTGTCATCGCCGGAGGCGCCGCCGCACCCGGTGAGGGTGGCGACCGCGAGCAGTGTCGCTGCCGCGAAGCAGTGCAGCAGGCGCATCGGTGACTCCTTCGGCGCAGTGGCAGGTGACGGACTCGTGCACGATGCAACGGGGCGGTCCTTCGCGCCAGCGCCCGCGGCCGGAGGCCCGTACGCGACTCCCACGGTGTGGTTGTCGGCCGCAGGATGCCGTCGCTCAGGAAGGGGGTAGGCGATGCGGTTCGATAAGCAGCGGTTCAGCCAGCTCGACCGGTTGATCGTCGGGGCAGCGGCGGTCGTATTCGCTCCGGGCTGCTGCCGTGGTGGGGGTACAGCGGGCCGGCGGACTTCTACAGCGCATCCGTGATCGGCTGGAACGCCGGATTCGCGGCGTGGGCGGGCATCCTGCTGCTGGTCGCGGCGGGGGCGTACCTCGTGGCGCGGCGATCCGAGGTGGCGTTGCCCGCGCTGGCAGTTGGACCGGCGGTGCTCGTCGCGGGCGCCGCGGCGGTGGGCCCGGTGCTGATCGTGCTGCGCTGGCTGACGCTGCCGCGCGTCGAAGGGGGTCTCGCAGGCAGCATCGGCGCGAAGTACGGGCTGTATGTCGCGCTGGTCGCCGCGATCGTGGAGGTCGGCGCCGCAGTCGTTGCGCTGCGCGCGTCGGGCGAGCCGATGCCGTGGGCGCAATGCACGAGCAAGTGAGCCAGCGGAAACCGGCCGTGGTACTGGCTGGGGACCGAGGATTCGAACCTCGATTTACTGATCCAGAGTCAGCTGTCCTACCATTGGACGAGTCCCCACCCGTCCAGCCACCGTAGCAAACGGCAGCGCTGCGGTCACCGGGGGATGCCCGACGTGGCTACGGCGCGATGGTCGCCGCCCGCGCGATTTGCTCCGCGGCGGCGAGGCTCGCGAGGCAGCGCTCGGCGCCGAGCAAGGCCATCGTCTCGAAGAGCGGCGGGGTAACGGCCTTCCCGGTCACGGCGAGCCGGCAGAGCATGAACAGCTCGCCGGGCTTGTGCGGCCCCTCGTCCACCAGCGCGCGCAGGGTGGCCTCGATGGCGGGCGCCGACCAGCCGGCGGCGGCGAGCTGGCGCAGCGCGTCGGCAGCGGCGACCAGCGCCTCGGCGGCGGCAGCCGGGCGCCCGCGGTACGCCTTACCGAGCAGCGCCGCCTGCGTGGGCGGCGGTGGCTGCGGCACGAAGCAGAAGTCGACGAGCGGCGCGATGTCGGCGAGCAGCTTGATGCGCTCGCGGACGAGCGGCACGAGTCCGGCGACGAGCGCGGCGTCGATCGGGCGCGGGGCTTCGGGCGGGAGGTCGCGATCGAGGCGGTCGAGCAGCAGTGCGGCGAGCTCGGGTTCGGGCAGCGCGCGCATGTAGACGCCGTTCATCCACTCCAGCTTCTGCGTGTCGAAGACGCCGGGATGCGCGGCGAGGTCCTGCAGGTCGAACGCGGCGACGATGGCGTCGCGGGACAGCAGCTCGGTCGCGCCGTCGGGGGACCAGCCCATGATCGCCAGGAAGTTGAACAACGCTTCCGGGAGGTAGCCCTCGGCGGCGAAGTCGAGTACTGAGCGCGCGCCGTGCCGCTTCGAGAGCTTGCCGCCGTCGGGACCGAGGATCACGGGCGTGTGCACGAAGATCGGCAGCGGGTAGCCGAGCGCCTCGAACAGGCGCACGTGGCGTGGCGTCGAGGGGATCCACTCCTCGCCGCGCGTGACGTGTGTGATCGCCATCGCGTGGTCGTCGACGACGTGTGCGAGGTGGTACGTGGGGAAGCCGTCGGTCTTGAGGATGATGAAGTCGTCCAGCAGGTGGTTCTCGTACGTGATCTCGCCGCGCAGCAGGTCGGTGAACGTCGTGACGCCGTCGCGCGGCATGCGGAAGCGCACGACGTGCGGCTCGCTGGCGACGGCGCGCGCGGCGGCCTCGTCCGGCAGGAGCGTGGAGCAGCGGCCGTCGTAGCCGGGCGGCGCGCCGGCGGCGCGCTGGCGATCGCGCAGCGCGCCAAGGTCGGCCGCGGAGCAGAAGCAGCGGTAGGCGGCGTCGCTCGCGAGCAGGCGGTCGACGGCGTCGTGGTAGCTAGGAAGGCGCTGGGACTGCACGTAGGGCGCGTAGGGGCCGCCCTTGTCGGGGCCCTCGTCCCATTCGAGGCCGAGCCAGCGCAGGGAGGCCTGGATGCGCTCGAGCGAGCCGGGAATCTCGCGGCCCTGATCGGTGTCCTCCAGGCGCAGCACGAAGGCGCCGCCGTGCCGCCGGGCGTGCAGCCAGGTCCAGAGCGCGGTGCGGATGTTGCCGACGTGCGGGTCGCCGGTGGGGCTGGGCGCGTAGCGCAGGCGCGGGCCGCTCACGGCAGCACCAGCCAGGGCGTCACGCCGCGGTGGCGCAGGCGCAGCAGCGCGACCGCGGCAGCGATGTCGGCGGGAACGGGCGCCTCGAACTCGCGCCACTCGTCGGTGGCGGGGAGGCGGAAGCCGAGCCGCCACGCGTGCAGCGCCTGCCGCGGGATGAGCGCGGACGCCCGGCCGTAGTGCACGTCGCCGAGCACGGGGTGCCCGGTGGCTTCCAGGTGCACACGGATCTGGTGCGTGCGGCCGGTGAAGATGCGCACTTCCAGCAGCGCAGCTTCGTCGCCGTACTGCTCGCGCACGTGGTACTCGCTGAGCGCGGACTCGCCGCGCTCCACGACGGCGCGGCGGCGCGGATCGTTGGGGTCGGGGCCGAGCTCGGCGTCGATGATGCCGGCGGATGGGTCCACGCGACCGGCGACGAGTGCCAGGTACTGCTTCAGCGTCTCCCGATCGCGCCACTGCTGCTTGAGGTAGGACCAGGCGGCTTCGGTCTTCGCGTAGGCGAGCACGCCCGAGGTGTCACGGTCGAGGCGGTGCACGACGCCGGGGCGATCGCTGCCGTCGATGTCGCCGATCTCGGGCGCGTGCGCGCGCACCGCGTCGACGAGCGTCGGGCCGCTGCGCCCGGGCACGGAATGCACGATCAGCCCGGGTGGCTTGTCGAGCACGAGCGTGTGCTCGTCCTCGTACAGCACATCGAAGGCGGGCGGCGCGTCGGCGGGTGGCGCGGGCGGCACGCTGACCTCGATCAGCGTGCCGGCGTCCACGGCGTACGCGGCGTGCGCGACGGCCGTGTCCGCGACACGCACATGGCCCGCAGCGATCAGCCGCTGCGCCTGCGCGCGCGAGAGCGCGGGCACAGCGGCGGCGATCGCGCGGTCGAGGCGGTCGGGTGCGCCGGCGGCGAAGCGATGCGTGTCGCCGCTCATCGCGAGCGCTCGCTATCGTTGCTCAGCAGCGAGCGCGCGATCACGGCGAGCACGCCCACGACGATCGTGGAGTCGGCGAGGTTGAACGCCGGGTAGTGCGTGGGGTCGATGAAGTCGGTCACGGTGCCTTTCGCGAGCCGGTCGATGAGGTTGCCGGCCGCGCCTCCGAGGATGAGCGAGAGCGCCGCGAGGTACAACCGGTCGATCGCGGGGGTGACGAGCAGGAACGCGAACACCGCGGCCACGCCGATCACGGTCGCGGCCAGCAGGAACGGCCCTGCGCCCTGGAACATGCCGAATGCGGCGCCCGAGTTCTCGACGTGCGAGAGCGCCAGCCAGGCGTCGCGGGACGGCCACGCCTCGCCCTCGACGAGCCGTGCGCGCACGAGCGCCTTCGTCGCCTGGTCGGCGGCCAGCACGACCATGGCGAGCAGCGCGTAGGGGCCGCGCGAGCGCGCTGCGGCCGCGCGGAAGAGGAGGGCGGACTGTCGGGCGGTCATGCCGGCTGCTTCCCGGGGTGCACCCATCCATCGTAGCGAACGCGCGCTGCACGAGCGCGGCCGGGGCCGGCCTCGCGCCCAGGGGTCCGCGCGGCGTTGAGACGTGCCCAGCCCGGGCCGTACGATGGATGCCAGCACGCCGGTAACGGGGCCACAGGCGCCGCACCGACAGGGAAAGGCATTCGCCCGAATGACGCTCGACACGCCAGCCGACATCGCACATTCGACGGCGCGCACGCCTCGGCTCCCGGGGGGCCAGCGGCTGACTGATGGCTGGCCGGTGCTGAGCTATGGCTCGAACCCGCGCATCGACCTTGCGACGTGGGAGTTCCGCATCTTTGGGCTCGTGGAGCAGGAGGTGCGCTTGAGCTGGGAGCAATTCCTGGCGCTCCCGCAGGTGCGCAGCCGCTCCGACATCCACTGCGTGACGACGTGGAGCAAGTACGACAACGACTGGGAGGGCGTGCGCATCAGCGACGTGCTCGCGCTCGCGAAGGTGCGCCTGGAGGCGAAGCACGTGATGTTCCACTCCTACGGCGGCTACACGACGAACGTGCCGCTGGACGAGTTGCAGTACGACGCGGCGCTGCTCGCGCACACGCACAACGGCGAGCCGATCTCGGCGGATCACGGCGGCCCGCTGCGCGGCGTGGTGCCGCACCTGTACTTCTGGAAGAGCGCGAAGTGGGTGCGCGGGATCGAGTTGATCGCGGACGAGCGCCCGGGGTTCTGGGAGATGTACGGCTACCACATCCACGGTGATCCGTGGACGGAGGAGCGCTACTCGTAACGAGCGGCGCGACGCGCGGGCGGCTGTGGGAGTGCGCGGACGGGCGCGTTAGTCCCTGAACCTCGGCCCTAGCTGCTGCCGGCGCTGGTTCCACGCTTCTTGCTGCGCCTGGCTTACGAACACTGGTGGAGTGGCGTAGTCAGTCGGGGCGTCTTGAGGCGGGCCGTAGGTGGGAGTGGTCGAGGCTAGATGGTCCGGCAGGACGTTCGTCGCCGCTGCACTGGCAAGCCACGGCGCGGCCTTCGAGCCAACGTAGTACGCGATCGCAGCAGCCAGGACGCGGTTCAGGCTCGTGCCCTCGGCCTGTGCCACCATCGCGGCGATCCTGTGCAGGGAGGGCAGGATGCGCAGCGTCAGCCGGCCGGAGTAGTTCTCCTCATCGATGGGCGGGGGGATCTCGTGCGCCTGATCGAGTTCGGACATGATCCAGCCGGCGATCGCCTCGTCGAGGTTCGTCATCGCCTCGTCGGCCGTGGAGCCGCCGGCGTAGCAGCCGCGGAACTCCAGTACCTCGGCCGAGTAACTGCCGTCCTCCTCGCGCACGAGCACGCGGTTGTACGGTGCCGCGAGCGCCGCCCGTACGATCTCGATTGGTGCGTCAGTCATCGCCTTCGTCCTCGCCCAGCTCCAGATCGCGAATGATGTTGAGCGCGACACGACGGCCCAGGTGTTTCGGGATCACCAGCGTTCGGCGGCCCGGCTTCATGAACTGCGAGTGGCTGCTCGTACTCGCCCGCTCGACCCAGCCGCGCTCCAGCGCCGCGCCTCGCAACTCCCGCGGACTGACGTTTGCCGCCCGCCGCCGGAGCACCGCGAGGTCGTATGGCATGGTGTCATCTTAGACACCGCGACAATAGTGTCAATAGTGGTGCGGTTTGGCAAGCCGCAGCGGAGGCGCCGCATCACGCTGGCTTGGGCACGGGGGTGCTGGTCCCGAGCCCCGAAGGGCGGTCCGGACCTAGATGAAGACGCGCGAGCCTTTGGAGCGCACGTAGCCGGAGCGGATCGCCTCGGCGGCGGTGGCGGCGGCGACGCGCTGCGCGACTTCCTCGTTGAAGACGGACGGCAGGATGTAGTCCTCGGACAGCAGCGAGTCCGGGATGACGCCGGCGATGGCGCGGGCGGCGACGATCTTCATCTCCTCGGTGATGCGCGTGGCGGCCGAGTCGAAGGCGCCGCGGAACAGGCCCGGGAAGCAGAGCACGTTGTTGACCTGGTTCGGGTAGTCGGAGCGGCCTGTGGCGATAATGCGCGCCTTGCCGAAGATCAGCTCCGGCATGATCTCGGGCTCCGGGTTGGAGAGCGCCATGACGATGGAGTCCGGCGCCATGCTCGTGACCTGGTCGGCGGTGACCTGGCGCGGTCCGGAGAGGCCCAGGAACATGTCGGCGCCCTGCATCGCCTCGGACAGCGTGCCGTCGAAGCCTTCGCGGTTCGTGTGCTCGGCGATCCACTGCTTGGCGGGGTTCATGCCGGCCGTGCGGCCGTTGTAGATCGGGCCGCTGCGGTCGAACAGCGTCATCTGGCGCACGCCGAAGTTCAGCATGATGCGCGCGCACGCGCTGCCCGCCGCGCCCGCGCCGAGCACGACGACGCGCAGGTCCTCCGGCCGCTTCTGCACGATCTTCAGGCTGTTGATCAGCCCGGCGAGCACCACCACGGCGGTGCCGTGCTGGTCGTCGTGGAACACGGGGATGTCGAGTAACTCCTTGAGGCGGTCCTCGATCTCGAAGCAGCGGGGGGCGGCGATGTCCTCGAGCAGGATGCCGCCGAAACCGGGGGCGATCGCCTTGACGATGCGCACGATCTCGTCGGGGTCCTTCGTGTCGAGGCAGATCGGCCAGGCGTCGATGGCGCCGAACGTCTTGAAGAGCATCGACTTGCCCTCCATGACCGGCATGGCGGCGTAGGGGCCGATGTCGCCGAGGCCGAGCACGGCGGTGCCGTCCGTGACGACGGCGACGGTGTTCGGCTTGGTGGTGAGGGACCAGACGGCGTCCGGGTTGTCGTGGATCTGCATGGAGACGCGCGCGACACCCGGGGTGTACACGTGCGCGAGCTCGGCCATGGTGCGGATGTGCACCTTGTTGCTGACCTCGATCTTGCCGCGGCGGTGCAGCTGGAAGGTGCGGTCGGACGCGTGCTGGACCTCGACGCCGGGGATCAGCGCGACCTGCTCGACGATGCGGCGGGCGCTGTCCGCGTCGCGACAGTAGATACGGATGTCGCGGACGACCATCTCCTTGTGCGCCTCGACGATGTCGATGGAGCCGATGTCGGCGCCGCCGTCGCCGATGACGGTGGTGACTTTGCCGAGGTTGCCAGGCACGTTCGCGATCCGCACGCGGAGCAGTAGTTGATAGCCAGAGACGGGGCTCTGGTACTCGTCGACGACGTGGGCCTGGGGGTCTGCGTCGGCTGTGGTCATCGAGTCGCTCCGGGGATTAACGGGCGCGGGTAGAGGGAAACTATACGCCGCTGATGCTTGAGCGGAGTAGGTGCGTTGGTGGTCTCCGCGTCGGCGAGCGCGAGCAGGGCGGAAGGCAGGGAGCGGCGCGTCCGAGGCTGCCGAGTATTGATGGATGGTGATTCCGTAAGGGTTTCCCTCGCTCAGCGGGTGCTACGATGCATCGCTCGCGGGGCACGCGCGGGCTATCCACACGCTCCCCAGCGGGGAAAGGGTGAGCAAGATGCGCCTCCTGATCGCGCCGTTTGCGTTTCTCACGCGCCGCAGTGGCCCGCGCAAGCGTGCTGGCGAGCACGCCAGCTGCGGAGCTGCACCTGCCCGAGCCACAGGCAGTGACTGAGCTCGTGGGCCGCACTCGGGGTCGACGCGGCGGACGGCGTGCGGCGCGGTTCACCGCGCTGACGTTCGCGGTGGGCGCTGCGACCGCGGCCTACATGTGGTGGAGGCGGCGCGAGCGCTCCGATGGCGCGCCGGCGGAGCGCTTCGACAGCGGCACTGCCAGCACGAGCTGGGGCGAAGCGCGCCGCGACTCCGCACCCAGCGGCGCATGGGGTCAGCCGCCCACACCGCAGGCGTCGTCGTTCGCTGCCGAGCCCGCCGCACCAGCGATGGGTGCGACGGTCGCGCCCCCGCAGGAGGCAGCGCCTGCGAGCGACGCCGAGCGCGCGCTGGCCGCCGCACCCGCATCCAACGGGCACGCGCCGGCGGCTGCGCCCGCCCTCGTCTCGCACCCCGCAGGAGGCACGCCGCCGCGGCCGGGCGGGCAGCCCGCGCTGTCGCCGGTGCGCTTCGGGCTGCCGGGGGGCCGCTTCGCGCTCCCGGGCGGGGGCCGCGTCGCGCTGCCGTAGCTGCAAGCACGCTGGTCGCGCTGGCCGGTGGCGGGGGGCGGCGGGTATCCTCGGTACGCCGCCCCTATCGTCCAGGGGACCAGGACGCCACCCTTTCAAGGTGGAAACAGGGGTTCGAATCCCCTTGGGGGTACCAGTCCCGCGAATCTAGTGAAGGCCTCGCGTCGGCGAACAGCCCGCGGGGCGCTAGCAATCTGGGCGGTGCAAGACACGAACGAGGCGACTCCGCGGCTGCGGGCGGCGGGAACGCGTCGCGGAGCCAGCGCGCACGACCGTCCGGAGACACATGCGCATCGCTTCTCGATCACTCGCGCTCGGCTGCCTGATCCTTGCGGTCGCGCTCGCCGCGTGCGAGTCGGACGAGGAGGCCGCGCCCGCCTCGCCGGGCACGGCGACTGCGTCGACCGCTCTGAGCGGCTCTGCGCGCGTTGCCTCGTCCACTGCGACCGCGGTGCGAGCTCTGGCCGAGTCGCCCGCAGCCGATGCGATCGTCGTGTCGAAGCGCCAGGACCCGCCGACCGGCACCCCCCCTGGGCTTCTGTGTCCGCTTCGTGAACCCGAGCAATGGCCTGCAGCACGATGCGTGCAGGGAGCCTCCCTCGGCCCAGCCCGGCCGCCACGCCGGACTCCGCGCAGTCGGCGACGCTCGACGCCATCGTCCAGTGCTGGGCGGCGGCACAGGCCGGAGCGGCGTTCCCCGCCTGTTGGTGCTAATCAGAGGCGCGAAACAGCGTCGTTTGAGCCGGCTGCCGGTACTTCAGGCTGAGCTGGTACGCCCGCGTCAATACGGCCGCGGCGACGCGGCGCAGCATTCGCGGGCTTCGCCCGCGGAGGCCACGGGTATCCCACGGCCGCTGCGAGGGATTGCGTGCATTTGCTGGAACCGCATCCCTGCTTCGATGGATGAGCGGGCGGGGAGATTGGCGGGCGGCCATGCCACGGATCGAGATCAGCAGCGTGTGCGACGCGCGTATCGCGCCGGGGCGGCACTGCGGGCATCACATCGAGGATCATCTGGTGCACGGCGTGGCGCTGCTGGAATGCTGGCGCTGCGAGGACTGGCACTACTTCGAGCCGCGCGGCGGGTATCCGGACCGGAACGCGCCGGACGATACGCGCGACGCGGCCTGAGCGCGCGGCTGCGCGCGCTGCTCAGACGCGGATGACCACCTTGCCGAAGTGCGCCTGCGACTCCAGCATCGCGTAGGCGGCGGGGACGTCCTCGAAGCCGAAGACGCGGTCGACGACGGGGTGCACGGCGCGCAGCGACAGCGCGCGATTCATGTCCTCGAACATCGCGCGGCTGCCTACGGAGATGCGCGTCGCGCGGATGTTGCGGCCGACCAGCGGCACGCCGCCGGCGTCCGCTTCCTCGTGGGCGAGCGCGCCGATGATCGCCACGTGCCCGCCGAGCCGCGTCGCGGTCATCGACTTCGCGAAGGTGCCCTCGCCGCCGACCTCGAGCACGGCGTCGACGCCGCGGCCGTCGGTGAGCTCGCGCACGGTGCGTTCCCAGTCCGGGTGTTCGCGGTAGTTCACGGTCGCGTCGGCGCCGAGCGCGCGGGCGCGTTCGAGCTTCTCGTTGCTGCTCGACGTGATGATCGAGCGCACACCCGCGAGCTGCGCGAGCTGCAGGCCGGCGATGGACACGCCGCCCGTGCCGAGCAGCAGGACGCTCTGGCCGGGGCGCAGGCGCGCTTGCTCGAACATCGAGTTCCAGGCCGTGAGCGCGGCGCAGGGCAGCGTCGCGGCCTCGTCGTCGCTCATGTGCGCGGGGGTGCGCACGAGGCCGGTGGTGGCGAGCACGACGCGCTCGGCGAGCATGCCGTTGCGGGCGCCGCCGCCCAGCGCCTCACGCGTGTACTCGAGGCGGATATCGCCGTCGGCCCAGTTCGGAAAGAAGCAGCCGGTGACGCGATCGCCGACGGCGAGCTCGCTGACGCCCGGCCCGAGCTCGACGACCTCGCCGGCACCGTCGGACAGCGGAACGATGGGCTGCTCGGACCGCCGCGCGAGCATGAGGTCGCGGTAGTTGAGCGAGGTGGCGCGCACGCGCACCAGCACCTCGCCCGGACCGGGGCGCGGGTCCGGCAGCTCGACGGGGCGCAGGCCATCGACGCCGCCGCCCGGGGTGATGCGGTACGCCCTCACGTCGGCCTCCTTCGCAGTGGTCGTGCGGTGAGGTTGTATCACGCCGGGAGCCCTCACCCTCCGGCCCCCTCTCCCCGCGCGGCGGGGCGAGGGGGAGCGAGACAGAGCGGCTCGTGGGGTCGGTGCTAGGTGACGCCGTTGTCGGCGATGGCTTCGAGGCGCGCGACATAGCCGGCCGGCAGTCCGCAGGCGCGGGCGCCGCGCAGCAGCGTCTGCTTGAAGGCGGGCGAAGGCGCGAAGCCGCGCGGATCGGGCGCGGCGACCCGGTACGAGCGGCACTCGACGTGGTCGCCGGCGAGCGTGCGCACCCGGACGGGGTAGCGGCGGTACGCGGGCGGGTCGCGGTGCAGGCCCTCCTGTTCGTCCAGCGCCCACGACTCGGCGGCGGCGACGAGCCAGAGCGCGCCCCACACCTCGTCGCCGGCGCTCGGCAGGACGTCGGCGACGCCCCCGTGCCACGTGTTGCGGCTCTCGATGCTGAAGGCGAGGCGGTGGTCGGCGAGCCGTGCTGCGGTGAGCAGCTGCGCGGACGGGCAGTGCAGGTGCAGCCGGTCGCCGTCGAGGTGCGAGCCGAAGGCGAAGTACAGGAACGGGGCATCGTCGGGCGAGGCTTCCGTGGTCATCGGGCGCGCTCCTCTGCGAACGAGCGCTAGCGTACCCGAGCTCCCGTGCCGGCGCGTGCGTCGGGTGGCAGCGCCGCTGGTACGCTCCGCAAGATGAATCGAGCGATGGATACAGAGGGAGGCGGCCGATGGCACTCGATCCCGCACGGTTGACGGAGGAGGTGTTGCGGTTCCTCGGCGAGCGGCACGTGGCGACGCTCACGACGTTGCGGCCGAACGGGCGTCCGCACGTGGTGCCGGTGGGCTTCGCGTTCGACCCTGCGACACGCGTCGCGCGCGTGATCACCGACCGCGCGTCGCGCAAGGCGCTGAACCTCGTCGGCGGCGGGCGCGCCGTGTTGTGCCAGGTCGACGGCGGGCGCTGGCTGTCGCTTGAAGGCGAGGGGCGCGTCGCGGATGCGCCGGCGGCGGTCGCGGCGTACGGCGCGCGCTACGGCGCGCCGGGAGCGAACCCGACACGCGTGGCGATCGAGATCGTCGTCGATCGCGTGCTCGGTCGCGGCTAGCGAGCGGGCCGCGTCGAGGGGGGCGCGCCGCTGCTAGACTCGTGCGTATGAACGCGGACGAGCAGCAGCCGGGCGACGCGAAGATGGCCTACCGCGCCGCGTGGGACGCGTGGCAGGCGCAGCTGGCCGAGGTGCACGCGTTCTTCCTCGAGGGGACGAAGCTGCACCCGACGGCGGTGAAGGGGCTGCTCAACCGCGAGGCGCGCGCGAAAGCGCGCTACGACGCGGCGCGCCGACAGCTGCTCGGCATCGACGAAGAGTGAGCGCCGCATGGTGACGAGCGCGCTGAAGCGCAGGCGCGCCGTGCCGGGCTACGCGCGCTCGCTCGTGATCGGCGCGACGTTCGCCGTGGCGTGGTCGCCCTGCATCGGGCCGATCCTGGGGGCGTTGCTCACGCTCGCGGCGGCGTCTGGCACGGCGCTGCGCGGCGGGGTGTTGCTTGCGGCGTACTCGCTGGGGCTCGGTGTGTGGTTCGTGGCGTTCGCGCTGGCCATCGGCACGCTCGCGCCGGCGCTGCGGCGCGTGCAGCGCTACACGGGCGCACTGCTGGCCGTGAGCGGAGCGCTGTTCATCGTCATCGGCGCATTGATGTACCTCGGCGAGTTCGCGCGGCTCAACCGGGAGTTCCAGTCGCTGGGGTTCCTGTTCGGGCGGACGGCCGCAGCGGAGGCGGAGCTGGCGGGCGGCGCGGGCGGCGCGCTCGGGCCGGCGGTCGCGTTCTTCGGCGGGGTGGTGTCGTTCCTGTCGCCGTGCGTGCTGCCGCTCGTGCCGGTGCACCTTGCGAGCATCGCGGGCGACGCGGCGCTGCAGGCGCGTGCGGGCGAGGCCGTGAGACGGCGCCTGCTGCTGGGACACTCGCTCGCGTTCGTGGCGGGGTTCACGCTCGTGTTCTCCGCGGTCGGGGCGTCGGCGGGGCTCGCCGGGACGATGGTGTCCGATCGCATCGAGCTGCTGACGCAGATCGGCGGGTGGGTGCTGATCGTGCTGGGGTTGCACCTGAGCGGGCTGGTGCGGCTGCCGTACCTGGAGCGGACGTACCAGCTCCCCGCGAGTGGCCGCTGAGGCGCCGCGCCCTCCTCGGGGGCGCGATGGGTTGCCGCTGACCGCGGGCTGCTGCCTACAATGAACGCGTGGACCCTGACTTCGGTCTGGACCTGGACGAGATGGGCCGCGTGTTCGACGAGGCCGAGGTGGTGGTCGTGCGCTTCCACGTGATCTCGCAGCGGCTGCTCATCGATGCGCGCAGCGCGCCGGGCGACCCGCCCATGGTGCGACTCGTGCCGCCGGTGACCTCGGCGGAGGAGCGCTACCGCTACCTCCAGCGCGAGCGCCCCGGCCTGCCGCTGCCCGAGCACATCACCGTGGTGGGGTGGCCGCGCTACGTGCAGGTGCTCAAGGACACGGGGCTGTGGGAGCGCATCGAGCAGCGGCTAGTGCGCGAAGGCGGCCCAGACCTCGCACAGCAGTGCGGCGCCGTGTTCGGCGAGGTGGCCGCCGCGGAGCGCGTGGAGGTCGCGGCCGCGATCCGCGGCGGCGAGGGCTACGAGTCGCTGTGGGAGCGCAGCGCGTCCCACTGAGCCCAAATTCACTGAGCCCATCGAGCGTGGCGCGGCGCCCTCGCGTCGACGCGACCGGCTGGCGCGATCGCAGCGGGGCGCTCTGATAGCCTGCGCGACGTGCGCCATCTCCATGTCATATCTGTGGTGCTGCTCGCTGCGCTCGCCGCCGGCGCGTGCAGCGGCGGAACGCCCGATGCTGCGGACCGCATCGTGGCGCGGGTCCCGTTCGCGAGCGGAGAGCGCATGACGTACGCGCTGCACGACAGCGCCGGCGCGCTCGTCGGCCATGGCGTGCTGAGCGTGACCGCGCATCCCGCGGGGCTGGCGCTCGGGCAGCAGTATGCGCGGCCGGACGAGCAGCCGAACGATACCTCGACCGTGGTGGTGGAGGCGACAACGCTCGCCCCGCGCACGGTCGAACGTATCGTCGCGAGCGACGGGCACACGTATCGCGCGACGTACGCGGCGGACGGCAGCGATGTCGCGCTCGTGCGTGACGACGAGAAGCCGCGCACGCTGTCGTTGCCGTCCGACGCGTACGACAACGAGTCGTCGCTGTGGCTGTGGCGCACCGCGGAGCTGCGCGAGGGCTATCGCGCGCGGTACGTCTCGGTGAACGCGGTGGAGCGCACGCGGCAGGTGGTGAGCCTGACGGTGACCGGGCGTGAGCGCGTCGAGGTGCCGGCGGGGACGTTCGAGACGTGGCGGCTGCAGGTGCGCAACGGGCGCGCGACGCGCGTGGCGTGGATCCACGTCGACGCGCCGCATGAGCTCGTGCAGTGGGACAACGGCACGCTGTTGTTCAAGCTGGAGTCCGCACGCTAGCGGCCGCTCCACAGGCAGCCGCGGCGCGCGGCGCGTGCATCGCGCTCCTCTGCCACCAGCAGCTCACGCAGCGAGCCGTCCTCGGTCCAGGCGCGCGCGAAGCCCTCGCGCGTGAGCATGGCGTCGATGAGCCGCCCGTCGGCGGCGACCAGGTAGCGCAGCTCGCGCCCGCTGCGGTCCTGCAGGCGCGGGGGCTCGGGCAACAGCCGCACCTCGGCGCCGGCGAGCGCGGAGAGCCGGTCCGTGGCTTCGCGGAAGCAGGGATCGCCGCGCTCGGGCGTGTCGATGCCGTAGACGCGCACGCGTAGCACGGTCTGCGCGGCGCGCACGTCCAGCGTGTCGCCGTCGACGATGTGTTCGACCCGCACGAGCGGCAGCTGTTGCGGGTCGGCGACGCGCCAGCCGTCGGCGTACAGCGCGAGGCGGGCGCCGCCGGCGGCGACGGCGCTCGCGAGGGACGTGCCGGACGGCGCCGGTGTGGTGCCGGCAGCGTCGGGTGCGGAGTCGCCGTCGCCGCGGTTGAGCGCGGTGACGAACGTGGTGAGCACGATGCCGACCGCGAGCACGAGCAGCGTGCGCCCGAGGTGGCGTCGCGAACGCGCCAGGTGCAGCGGCCAGTCGGGCTCGTGGCGGCGCCGGCCGCGTGCGCCGCGTCTGGTCACGGATGTGCCGTCACGAGGCTTGCTCGGCGCGCGCGTGCACGAGCGCCGCGCCGCGCGCGCGCCATGCCTCGAGCAGACGGCCGACCGCGGCGTCGAAGGCAGGCGCGGCGTCGGCGGGCACCCAGACCAGCGCGCTGGCGCGAAAGCGCTCGCGCTCCTCCACGGTGGGGCCCGCCGCCGCGGGGCCGCCGAGCTGCGCGAGCGCGGACAGCAGCTCGCGGACCTGCGGCTCGAAGAGCGGCGCGTCGACGGGCAATGCGCAGGCCCACAGCACGCCGCCCGCAGCGGGGGGCGGCGGTGTAGCCGACGCGATGGCGACGCTCCACATCGAACGCACCACCGGGGCGAGGCCCTGCATGACGAACGCCATGTGTTGCGTCGACGCGGCGAACACTTCGAGTGGCGTATCGGAGCGCAGCCATGTCGCGACGATGAGCTGCGCGTCCGAGCGCGCTACGCGGACAGCGGTGGCGCCCGGAGCGTCGGCGAGTGCGCCGGCGTAGCGGAGCGCGGCGGCGACGAGCGGCGCGGGCGCGTCCGCGCGCAGCGCGGCGACGACGAGATGGACGTGGGCCGTCGTGTCGGCGGGCGCGGGCATCGCCATCAGCGCGGGCGCGCGGAGGTCGCGCCCGCCTCGGCGGAGCCCGGGCTGGTGGGGGATCGCATCGCGCGCACCCTTGGACGATACGCGGGGCGTGCACTGAGCGCAGGGGCCGATGAGGGTAGCTGTGAGCGCGCTACGGGCGCCGCCGAGCTGCGTGATAGGTCTAGGCCGACGTGGGATGTCCGTGCGGTAACCATGGCTCACGCAGGTTCGCCCTGACCTTCGGGGCCGATCATTACGATCGTGATGAGAATGTGCAATAGACAGCGCATCAAGGCTTGGGACGTAGCGGGGGGTGGGTGACATGGCCGCGGAATCGGTAGGGGAGCTGATGGTGGCTCCCTACTCGAAGGGATTCCTGCGGAAGCTCTTCGATTTGTCCTTCGAGACTTCGATCTCGACCACGTTGATCAAGGTGCTATATCTGTTCCTCCTCGTCCTCAGCACGCTTGCCGGGCTGGGGGTGTTGATCGGGCTGGCCGGCGCCGCGGGAGGCGTGGGCGTCGTGCTCGGGCTCGTCCTCGCGCCGTTCGTGTTCCTCGCGTTGGTAATCTGGTCCCGCGTGAACTGCGAGCTCATGATCGTGCTGTTCCGCATCGCCGATAACACGGGGGAAATGGCGCGGCAGACGCGAGGAGACCAAACGTAGCGCTCGCTCCGTTCGGAATTCGAGTTGCGGAGTGGCCGGAGGAGGCTCGGGTGATTGGTCGCGCGGTGCTGCTTGGAGTGAGCGTGTTCGTCGCGGCGGTGGCGCTCGCCTGCGGTGGCGGCGGTGCCAACGAGCGAAGCAGGTGACCGACTCCTGCGCGCTCGTCGACATCCTGCTGATCCGCGATAGTGACCTCGACAAGCGCATCGACGCTGCTGCGACGCGCCTCGGCGCCAGCTACTCGGCGGACGAGTACAAGAAGGCGATGGAGCCGCTCACCAACGAGTACACGAAGCAACTGAGCGAACTCGAGAAGAGCGCGCCGGAGGACCTCAAGGCCGACGCAAAGGCGCTCAAGAGCGCGAACCAAGAGGCGCTCGACCTCCTGAAGGACGCCAAGTGGGACGAGAAGAAGGTCGACGAGAAGAAGGCCGAGGCCGTGGGGGCGAAGGTCGTGGCCGCGGAGACCGACGTGACGGCCTGGCACGAGAAGCGCTGCAAGTAGGGCGCGCGGCCCGTGGCCGCGGTCCGCTCGATGAACCGGCGCGGGGCGCTGCTGGCGGGGTGCGCGCTCGTTACACTCCTGGCGCTTGGCTGCGGCGGCGACGACGGCGCGGACGCCGAGCCGTGCTGGAGCGTCGACGCGACCGCCAGCGGCGGAGATAGCGCAGACGCGGGTGCCGACCGAGCGGCTAGCTGGGTCGTGTCTGGGGCGGCGGACGCGATCACGAGAGCGGTCGAGGCGTTCCTCGGCCGCTACCAGTCCGGGCTCAGCACGCTGGAAGGCGTTGCGCTGGACGACCTCAAAACGCCGTTGCGGGATGCGAACGATGCGCTCGAGCAGTGGAAGCTGGACCTGTTCCAGGGCATCTGCGATCTCGACGCGCCCGCTGAGGCTCGCCTGAGTGTCGAGCCCGCGCGATCGCGCGCTGCTGCGGCCATGGCTCGCCCATGACGCGCTCGCGCTAGGGGCGCGGGCGGGGGCGCCAGCGCGGCTCGCGCTCGTGCTCGGGCACGCGCTCCGGGTGGAGCTCCAGGCGGTCCGGCTGCGGGACGAGCTCGATGCGTTCGGCGATGCCGGCGGCGCGCAGCGCGTCGGCGGGGAGCGTGAGCGCGCCGTTGGCGTCGAGGAGCGCGTACTCCTCGAAGCGGTCGCCGCCGCCGCGCGCGAAGGCCACGGTGCGCACGCGCTCGGCGATCGCGCGCCCCGCGCGCATCACGATGGTGCGCGGCGCGCGTGCGGCGAGCGCCGCATCGCTGGTCGCGACGATCACGGTAGCGCCCAGCTCGTCCGGCGCGCCGCCCGGCGCTGGGCGCGTCGCGTAGTCGCGCAGGCGCTGCCAGACGTCGTCGGTTGCGAGCGCGTCGAGGCCGAGCGCGGGCTCCTCGAGCAGCAGTCGCGCGGGGCGAGCTGCAAGCGCGACCGCAAGCGCGAGCACGCGCTGCTGAGCGGGGGCGTAGTCGCGGGCGCGGCGGCGGTCGGGCGGGAAGTCGAGCGCTCGCAGCGTCGCCTCCGCGGTGGCGCGAGCCTCGCGCGGGGCCAGCCCGCGTACGCGCAGCGGCAGCTCGACGTTCGTGAGCGCGTCGGCGTCCGGGAGCAGCGAGGCCCCGGGGTCGCCGAGCGCGAGGCCGAGTGTGCGGCGGTGCGCGGCGAGCTCGGCCGCGGACGCCCCGGCGAGGTCGCGGCCGTCTACGACGATAGCGCCGCGGTCGGGCCGCGCGAGGCCCGCGAGCAGCCGCAGCAGCGACGGGCCGCCGTCGTCCGGCGCGCCGAGCAGCACCGTGAGCTCGCCCGCGTGGAGCTCGAGGCGGAGCGCGTGCAGTGGCGCGGCCGCGGGCAGCGCGCCGTACGCGGGAGCGCCGACGAAGTGCAGGTCGCGTACGACGAACGAGGGGGCAGCGCGCTCCGTCATTGCGGTCACGGGACGGGCGCCGCGCGGCGCGGCTGCGCAAGGCGAGCGAGCGGGACGGCGATGGCGCGCGCGACGGCAGCGATCGCCAGCAGCGCCACTGTGGCGACGACCGGCGTCCACTCGATCGCTGCGACCGGGGCGGGCGCGAGCTGCTCTGCCGCCCCGGACCACGCGACGGCGTGCAGCACCCACGGATGCAGCGCGGCTCCGGCGGCGAGCCCGAGCGCGGTGCCGGCGGCGAGCGCGGCGATGCGCGTCGTCGTCGAGGCGTTCGCGCCGCTCGCGAGCAGGACCAGCGCAGCGAGCACCGTCGCGGCGCGCGCGGCGAGCAGCAGCAGCCCGGCCCAGCCCGCGGGCGTCACCGTCGTGGGCTGGAGCGTGGCTGCGGCGGCGGCGCGGTCGGTGATGATGGGGACGCCTGCGCCCGCGAGCTCGTGGCGCAGCGCGTCGGCGTCACTGGTGGCGTACCACGTTTCGTTCGCGGTGGCCGAGCCGGTGGCAGGAGTGGCGACGCTCGCGGCACGCAGCCGGCTCAGCTCGGCGATCGCGAAGCCGGGCGGTTGCGGCGCGGTCCCCGTGGGGTCGGCGAGGCCCGGGAACGCGTCGAGCAGGCCGGCGACCTGCGCGCGCACGCGGTGGCCGTTGAGCTCGAGCGACGCTGCTGCGCCGGCCTCGAGCCCCAGCACGCCCGCGCTCGTGCGGTCGAGGTAGAGCAGCACGGGTGCGCCGTCGCCGGGACGCAGGCCGTGGCGCGCGGTGCCCTCCGCCGCGGCGGAGGCGCGCCAGTCGAGCCGCGTCGCGGCGGTCGCCCCGGGCGGCGCCTCCCCGGCGGCGGCGAGCACGCCGCCGGGGAGGCCGTCGGCGTCCGTGAGCGGCTCCCAGCGGCTCGCGTCGACGAACTCGTCGACGACCACGCCGCCCGTGAACGGTACGCGGCCGCCGCCGCCGCGCGTCGCGACGGTCTGCGCGCCGGTCGCGACCACGGGGCCGAGTAGCAACGTGCCGCCGGCGCCGCCGTGCACCGTGAGCGTGACCGCGGCCAGCGTGGACTCTCGCGCGGCCGGGGGCACCTCGGCGGCGAAGAACGACCACTCGCTCACGGGGATCTGGCCGGGGAGCACGGTGGTCAGCGGGACGTCGACGAGCGCGCCGGCGCGCGTGCGCAGCTGCACGCCGACCGTGGTCGCGTCGCGCAGGCCCGGCAGCTGCATCCACGCGCCGACGAAGCGTGCGCCGGTGAGCAGCGGCGGCTCCTCGGCGGCGGCGGCGTTCGTCGCGAGCGCGGTCAGCACGGCGTCGAGCGAGGCGCCGCCGAGCGCCGGCGCAGGGTCGGTGGCCGCGCCGAGCGTCGCAGGGTCGACGCCGAGCACGCGCAGGGCGAGGCCGCCGTCGCGCGGAATCGCGGGGCCGCTCGCGTCGATGCGAGCGCTGGTGCGCAACACCGGCGAACGCGCGCTCGCCGCGGCGGGGAGCGGCGCGTCGGGCGCGTCGGAGCCCGCGCGCACCTCGGCGCCCGCGGCGAAGGCGGGTGCGGCGGCGGCTGCCCGGCTGAGCGAGGGAGCGGCGAGCGCCGCGGCGAACGCGAGCGCCACGGCCGCGGCCACGAGCGCCGCGCCGGCCGCGGCCGGGCCCGCGAGCGCGCTGAGTGTCCGCAGCGCCGAGGCAGCCGGGAGTGCGCGCCGCACGAGCCAGGCCGCCGCGGCACCCAGCGACACGACCGCGGCGATCGTGACGATAGGGACGGCAAGCTGATCGAGCCGCAGCTCGGGGCGGCCGGACTCGATGGCGACGAGCGGGCCGCGTGTCGCGTCCAACCAGGCGAACGCCGCGACGCTGAGGGCGGCCAACGCGACGCTGCGCGACCAACCTCGCCTGGGCGCGCTTGCGCGAGCGAGCTCGGCGCTGCGTGGCGGCACCGCGAGCGCGAGCCACGCGATGGCGGTGCCCGCTCCTGCGAGCGCCCACGCCGTCCCGCCGAGTGAGGGCGAGAGCAGCTCGCCGCCGGTCAGTGCCTCGAACGGCGCGGTGCGGCCCAGCGCGGCGATCGCGAGGCCGCCGAGTACCGGCCCGAGCGCGAGGGCGGGCAGCGCGAGCAGCGTGGCTTCGAGCGCGTGCACCGCGTGCAGCGTGCCGGGGTCCACGCCGCGCGCGGTCAGCAGTGCGACCGCGGGGGCGCGGCGGCGCGCGGCCTCGTGCGCGAGCGTGCGCACGGCGAAGGCGGCCAGTGCCGCGAGCTGCACGGCCACGAGCAGTGTCGTGCCCGTGGTGAAGCGGTGGCTGCGTGCGTAGCGCGCGAGCACCGGCGCGAGCGGCGTGTCGACGGCGGCCGGGCGGTCCGCCGCCGCGAGTCGCGCGGCGAGCGAGCCGAGCTGCGCGCGCATCGGCTCGGCGGTGGCGGGGGTCGGCGCGGTGCCGAGCCGGTAGGTCGACTCGAGCGTGGCGGCGGCGTCCGGCAGCAGCGCGGCGAGCGCGCCGAACAGCGTGGCTTCCGGCACGTGCAGCACGAGCGGCGCCTCGGCGGCGCTGGGTCCGTCGAGCGCGAGCGCGGCGTCGCCCTGCCAGTACGCGTCGCCCGCGTCGGCCGGGTCGATGATCGCCGCGATCTCGACGGTGACCGGAGCGGCGTCGACGTTCCAGCTCGGGTGCAGCACGAGCCGTCGCCCGACGCTGAGACCACGGTGCGCCGCCGTCTCGCTCGCGACGGCGACCTGCACCAGCTCGGGCAGGCCGGTGATGCCGGGCACGCGCTGGCCGGCGCGGTAGCTGACGCGTGTCTCCAGCCCGGCGCGCGCGCGCAGCACGGCGCGGGGGGCTGGCGCGGCCTGCTCGTCCGGGCGCGCGCCGGAGGGCGCCGCGATCAGCAGCGAGTCGGTGGTGATCGTGCGCAGCTGGTCCACGGGCGACTCGCCGAGCGCATCGCGCGCGGCTCGGTCGAGGTCCTCGGCCGCGGACTGGTAGGGCCGCCCGTCGAGCGGGACGCCTGCGAGGGTGAGGCGCAGGTCCGGCTGCGCGGCCGGGCGCGTGGCGAGCGCCGTCGAGAGCGCGAGCTCGCGCATCGCCTCGGCGAACTGCGGCGCGGCTGCGAGCGCGGCGGCCAGCACGAGCGCGGCGAGCGCGGTGGCGGCGCGCAGGCCGAGCTCGCCGCGCCAGGCGGTGCGCCAGAGCCACCACGTCGTTGCCGGGCCGTTCACAGGCCAACCTTGCTCGCCATGCGCCGGCGTCGCGGTGGGGGGAGGCCCGCACCGACGGGCCGACTATACTGCGGGCGTGGCCGCTGTTCGCGAACGACCGCTGCTCGTGCTGCTCGACTCGCACGGCATCATCTACCGCTCGTATTTCGCGCTGCGCGACGTGTTGACGGTGCGGCGCACGGGCGAGTCGGTGGCTGCCGTGTTCGGGTACGCCAATAGCCTGCTGCACGTGCTCGCGGAGCTGCAGCCGACGTACGTGATCGCGGCCTGGGACGGGCCGCAGCCGACGTTTCGGCACGAGGTGTCGGACGTGTACAAGGCGACGCGGGTCCCGATGCCCGACGACCTGCGCCCGCAGCTCGGGCGCGTGCGCGAGCTACTGGAGGCGTTCCGCATCCCCATCATCGAGGCCGCGGGGTTCGAGGCGGACGACGTGGTGGGCACGCTCGCCACGCAGGCAGTGGCGCGCGGGCTCGACGTCGTGGTGGTGACGCTCGACAACGACCTGATCCAGCTCGTGCAGCCGGGCGTGCAGGTGTACATGTACCGGCCGTACCAGCGCGACTACGTGCTGTACGACGAGGCGCACGTGCGCGAGCGATGGGGCTTTGGGCCGCGCCAGATCGTGGACTACAAAGCGCTGGTCGGTGACACGTCGGACAACATCCCGGGCGTGCGCGGCATCGGCGAAAAAGGGGCGGCGGCGCTGATCGAGCAGTGGGGGAACGTCGAGGCGATGCTCGAACACCTCGACGAAGTCGCGCCGGCGCGCGCGCAGAAGGCGCTGCGCGAGGGCGAGGACGCGGCGCGCCAGTCGAAACAGCTCGCGACGATCGTGTGCGACGTGCCGAGCGTGACGCTCGACCTGGAGCCCGCGGCGGTGCGCGACTACGACCGCGAGGCCGTGCTCGAGCTGTTCCGGGAGCTCGAGTTCCGGTCGCTCGTGAGCAGGCTGCCGGAGCACGTCACCGATGCGCCGCAGGCCGAGCCGCGGGCGGCGGCCGCCGCGCCGGCCGCGCTGGCCGGCACGTACGAGGTGGTGACGACGGCGGCGCGGCTCGCCGAGGTGGCCGCGGAGCTGCGCGCGCGCGGGCGCGCAGCGATCGAGCTGGTGGCGGACGCGGCGCACCCGATGCGCGCGGCGGACTGCCTCGTGGGCATGGGTCTCAGCGTCGAGGCGGGGCAGGGCTGGTACATCCCGTTCGGACACACGCAGGCGCCGCTGCTGGGCGACGAGGGCACGCCGGCGCCGTTCCAGTGCGGGCAGGACGAGGTGCTGGCGGCGCTCGGACCCGTGATCGCGGACCTGGCGTTCCGGCTGGTCGCGCACAACGGCAAGAACGCGCTGCTCGCGCTGGCGGAGGCGCGCGGCGGGCGCTGGGTCGAGCGCCTGGACTTCGACACCATGATCGCCGCCTACCTGCTCGGGGACGCGAACGTGACCGTGCGCGGGCTCGCGTTCGACCGGCTCGGTCACGAGCTTGTCGACCCGAAGACGTTGCTGGGGACCGGCCGCAAGGCGATCACGTTCGCGCAGACGGACCCGGCCCAGTGCGCGCCGTACGCGGCGGGCAACGCCGACCTCGCGCTGCGGCTTGCGGACGCGCTCGCGCCGGAGCTCGCGGCGACGCACGTCGACGTCGTGTTCGCGGAGATCGACCTGCCGCACATCCCCGTGCTGGCGCGGATGGAACGCTGGGGCATCGCGATCGACGTCGAGGCGTTGCACGAGCTCGGGGCGACGCTCGCCGAACGCATCGCTGCGGCGGAGCGCGCGGTGTACGACGCGGTGGGGCACGAGTTCCAGATCGGGTCGCCGCAGCAGCTGTCGCTCGTGCTGTTCGAGGAGCTCGGCCTGCCGCGCACGCGCAAGACGACGACGGGTTGGACGACGGACGCCGACGCGCTGGAGGCGCTGCGCGACGTGCACCCCGCGGTGGACGCCGTGCTCCAGTGGCGCGAGCTCACGAAGATCAAGTCGACCTACGTCGACACGCTGCCGCAGCAGGTGAACCCGCGCACCGGGCGCGTGCATACCGTGTTCTCGCAGGTTACGGCGGCGACGGGGCGGCTCTCCTCGAACGACCCGAACCTGCAGAACATCCCGGTGCGCACGGAGATCGGCAACGCGGTCAGGCGCGCGTTCGTCGCGCGCGGGTGCGGGACGGATCCCGTGCTGCTGTCGTTCGACTACTCGCAGATCGAGCTGCGCGTGCTCGCGCACGTCTCGGGCGACGAGGGTCTGCGGCGCGCCTTCCTCGAGGGCCTCGACATCCACCGCGCGACGGGGTCGAGCGTGTTCGGCGTGCCACTGGAGGGCGTCACACCGGAGATGCGCCGGCGCGCGAAGGTGTTCAACTTCGGCGTGCTGTACGGGCTCACGGCGTTCGGCCTGTCGACGCGCGAGCGCATCCCGCGGGCCGAGGCCGAGGCGTTCATCAGCGCGTACTTCGAGGCCTATCCGGCGGTGGCGCAATGGCGCGAGCGCACGGTCGCGGAGGCGCGCCGGCTGGGGTACGCGGAGACGCTGAGCGGGCGGCGGCGGTACATCCCGGAACTGCGATCGACGGACCACAACCGGCGCATGGGGGCCGAGCGCATCGCGATCAATATGCCGATCCAGGGGACCGCCGCGGACATCATCAAGATCGCGATGAACCGCATCGACGCGGAGCTGCTGGAGCGGCGCGCCGCGGGCAAGCTCGCGCGCATGGTGCTGCAGGTGCACGACGAGCTGATCTTCGAGCTGCCGCGCGAGGAGTTGGACGACGTGCGCGCGATCGCGCGGCGGCTCATGCCCTCGCTGGCGCTCGACGTGCCGCTCGATCTCGACGAGAAGTCCGGCACGTCGTGGGGCGAGATGGAGGCGGCGCGGTGACGCCCGGTGCGGTGGGGGGCGTCGCGCCGGTCGATGCCTGAGCTGCCGGAGGTCGAAACGATTCGCCGCGATCTCGCGCCGCTGTTGGTCGGGCGCACGATCACCGAAGTGCGCATCCACCCCGGCGCCGAGCGCCTCGCGGTGACGCACGCGCCGCGGGCACTCGAGCGCGCGCTGGCCGGACGCCGCATCGAGGCGCTGGACCGGCACGGCAAGTACCTCGTGGCGCGTCTCAACGATGGCCGGAGCTGGGTGCTGCACCTGCGCATGACGGGGTCGCTCCTGCACACGGGGCAGACGGACGCGGCGGAGCGCTTCGAGCGCGCGCGCGTGGACCTCGACGACGGGAGCTCGCTGCGGCTGCGCGACATGCGCAAGTTCGCGACGTGGCACGTCGTGCAGGACGCGCGCGAGGCGATGCCGCACACGGGCCCGGATGCGCTGAGTGCGGAGTGCTCCGCGGCGTGGTTGCGGCAGGCGCTCGCGCGGCGCGGCGTGGCCGTGAAGGCCGCGCTGCTCGACCAGTCGGTATGCGCGGGCGTCGGCAACATCTACGCCGACGAGGCGTGCTGGATCGCGCGCATCGACCCGCGCACGCCGGCGTGCGAGCTGGGCCCGCGGCGCGTGGCACGGCTGCACGCTGCGCTGCGCGAGACGCTGACAGCGTCGCTCGAGCATCGCGGGTCGTCGTTCTCGGACTACCGCGATGGGCTCGGCGCCGCGGGCTGGCACCACGTGCACGTGCACGTGTTCCGCCGCGAAGGTGAGCCGTGCGAGCGTTGCGGCGCGACGATCGCGAAAGTGCGCGTCGCGGGGCGGGGCACGCACTTCTGCCCGCGCTGCCAGCGCCGGTGATCGACGCGTTCGCGACGGCGTTCGCGTTCGTGTTCATCGCGGAGCTCGGGGACAAGTCGATGCTGCTCGCGCTCACGCTCGGCGTGCGCTACCCGGCGTGGTGGGTGCTGACCGCTCACGATCGAGGCCACGGCCGTGATGGGGCTCTCCGTGATCGACGGCAGCATCGCGGGTGAGGCGCTGCCGGCCGGAGTCGTAGCGGTCGGCTCGGGGCTGCTGTTCGTGGGCTTCGGGGCATGGTCGTTGCGCGGTGGTGACGTCGACGAGGTGAGCGACCCGCACTGGTGCCGTGGCGCGCTGGCGACGATCGCCGCGCTCGCGGTGTCGTTCTTCGTGTCGGAGCTGGGCGACAAGACCCAGGTCGCGGCGATCTCGCTCGCGAGCATGGAGCGCGCGGGGACGCTCGGCGTATGGGGCGGCGCGACGCTCGGCATGGTGGCGGGCGACGCGATCGCGATCGCGGCGGGCCGGCAGTTGCGGTCGCGCATCTCGGCGCGCGCGCTCCGTCGCATCGCCGCGTGCACGTTCATCGCGTTCGGTGTCGTTACGCTCGCTCTGGCCGCGATCGAGGGCACGGGGACATAACCCCGTGATGTGTGCGCGCACGTTGTCGACAACCTGACGAACACTGCGTCTACGCGCTTGTCGCGTGCGCGTTGCAGCCGATACAGTGCAGCGAGTGGCGGGCGCAGGGAGGCGTGAACGCGATGGTGTGGCTGATCGTGCTTGCCGTGATCGCGTTGGTGTGTGCGCACGTGCTCGCGGCGCTGTACTGCGCGGAGCTGTTCACGCGGTCGAAGCGCCGGCGCGTGGAGGGCACGCCCGGCGATCTCGGCCTGCGTTATGAAGAGGTGCAGTTCGAGGCGGACGACGGCACGCTGCTGCGCGGCTGGTACCTCGAATCGCCCGGCGCACGCGGAACAGTCGTGCTGGCGCACGACGCGGACGGCACCCGCGCGGACCGGCGCTGTGGGCTGTTCATGCTGCAGCGGGACTACCTGCGGCGCGGCTTCCACGTGATGGCGTTCGACCTGCGCGGCCGTGGCGAGTCCGGCGGGGCGCGCGATCACTTCGGCGCGCTGGAGCAGCAGGACGTGGCGGCGGCCGTGGGTTACGCCCGCGAGCGCGCCTCAGGACTGCCGGTGGTGCTGCACGGCTTCGGCCTGGGCGCGTCGCTGACGATCTGCGCGCTCGCCGAGGGTCTCGAGGTCGATGCGGCGATCGCCGACTCACCGTTCACGACGGCGCGCGCGTACCTGCGACGGCGCTGGGCGGCGGTACCCGGGCCGACGTTCCGCCTGGCGCTGCGCTTCGCGCGGCGCTTCTTCGGCGCGGACGCCGACGCGACGCAGCCGCTGCGGGCGATCACGCGCATGCCCGAGATCCCGCTGCTGTTCATCCATGGCAAGGCGGACCGGCTGGTGCCGCTCGCGCATACGCTCAACATCGCGGGCGCCGCGCTGACGCGGCGTGTCGAGGTGTGGGCGGTGCCCGGCGTGGGCCACTGCGCGGCCTATCTGCGCTCGCCGGACGCGTACCTGCGCCATTGCATGGAGTTCATCGACTCGGTGCTGCCGGTGCGGCGCATCAACGTCGCCGCCGTGTAGCATCGGCGGATGCCGCTGCGGGAGCTACGCGACTCGATCACCGACGTGCCGGGTGTCCGCGTGGGTCACTGGACGGACCGCCGGGCGGCCACGGGCTGCAGCGTGGTGATCGTGCCTGCGGGCGCCACGGGCGGCGTCGACGTGCGCGGGGCCGCTCCGGGCACCCGCGAGACGGACCTGCTGCGGCCCGGCAACCTCGTCGAGCAGGTGCACGCGGTGCTGCTCGCCGGAGGCTCGGCGTTCGGGCTGGACGCGGCGACTGGCGTGGTCCGCTACCTCGAGGAGCAGGGCTGGGGGCTCGCGTTCGCCGGGCAGGTGGTGCCGATCGTGCCCGCGGCGGTGTTGTTCGACCTGACGCTGGGTCGGCCGCGACGACCCGACGCCGAGGCGGGGTACCGCGCGGCGCGCGCGGCGACCGCCGGGCGCGTCGCGGAGGGGTCGGTGGGCGCCGGCACCGGGGCGACGGTCGCGAAGCAGGGTGGGCCGGCGCGACGCCTGAAGGGCGGGCTGGGCACCGCGAGCGAGCAAACCGACACCGGCGTGGTCGTCGGCGCGCTCGTGGCCGTGAACGCGGTCGGCGCGATCCGCGATCCGCGCTCTGGCGAGCTGGTGGCCGCGCCGCGCGCCGACGACTTCGGGTTCGTGGACCTGGAGGCGTTCTGGCGGACCGGTGCGCCGTGGCCAGAATCGCCTGGAGGCGCGACTGGCCAGGCCGGCGGGTCGGCCCCGGAGCCGGAGCCCACGAACACCACGCTCGGCGTGGTGGCGACGAATGCGCGACTGACCAAAGCGCAGGCGAACCGCCTCGCGACGGTGTGCCACGACGGCTTCGCGCGGACGATCTGGCCCGCGCACACGCAGGGCGATGGCGATACGATCTTCGTGCTCGCGACGGGCGAGGTCGAGGTCGACGCCGCAGGCTACGGCGCGCTCGAGGCGCTGGCCACGCGGGCCATCGAGCGCGCGGTGCTGCGCGGCGTCCGGCTGGCGACGGGGCTGGCCGGGGTGCCGTCGGCAGCGGAGTGGCTCGGCCTCGACGATTGAGCGCGGGTTCGTGAAGGCTCATTGACAGGTGATCGGCGGTTCCTATACTGATGGCGCGCGCCGCCTTAAGGGCAGCGTGGCCTCACTCACTTGGCTGTCCGCTTGGATCGAGAGACCGAGACGGGGAGGCCGATATGATGGATCGAGTCGTTCGTACACCTCGGCGTGCCCGGGGTGTTGTCATGTCCGGGTGGGCATGATGCGGATGATGCTCCGCGGCAAAGTGCATCGCGCGACGGTCACGCAGGCGGATCTGGACTACATCGGCTCGATCACGATCGACGAGTCGCTCATGGAGGCGGCCGGGATCGTGGAGTGGGAGCAGGTGCACGTCCTGGACGTGACGAACGGCGCGCGCCTGACGACGTACGCCATCGCCGGTCCCGCTGGCTCCGGGGTGATCGGCATCAACGGTGCTGCGGCGCACCTCGTGCACGTCGGCGACATCGTCATCGTGCTGAACTACGAGGGCGTGCCGGCCGAGCGCGTGGCCGAGCACCGGCCGCGGCTCGTGCACGTCGACGGCGCCAACCGGATGGTCGACCTGCTGGAGACAAACGCTGCGCTCGTGGACAGCGTCGGTCGACGTGGTGCCAGTCAGGGCGCGGATGCGCGCCCGGAACCCAGTGTGCGGCGCGGGGAGGTGTAACGGTGAAACGGATCGCGATCACTGACCTGCAACGCATGCGTGACGAGGGCTCGCGGTTTGCAATGCTCACCGCGTACGACTATCCGACGGCGCAACTGGCGGACGAGGCGGGCATCCCGATCCTGCTCGTCGGCGACTCGCTGGGCATGGTCGTGCTCGGGTACGATTCCACGCTGCCGGTGACGGTGGACGACATGATTCGCCACGGGGCTGCGGTGGTGCGGGGCTCGAAGCGCGCGCACGTGGTGGTGGACATGCCGTTCGGGTCGTACCAGGGCGGCTGGCAGGACGCGCTGCGCAACGCCGTGCGCATCATGCAGGAGACGGGCGCGGGGTCCGTAAAGCTCGAAGGCGGGCAGCGCTCGGCGGAGACGGTGCAGCGGCTGGTCGAGGCGGGCATCCCGGTGATGGGCCACGTCGGCCTCACCCCGCAGTCCGTCAACGCGTACGGCGGCTGGAAGATCCAGGGCAAGACGCCGCGCGATGGCGTCCGCGTGATGGCCGATGCCAAGGCGCTGGAGGAGGCGGGCGCGTACGCGGTGGTGCTGGAGACCGTGCCCGCGCCGCTGGCGTTCGCGATCACGCAGCAGCTGCACGTGCCGACCATCGGCATCGGCGCCGGGCCCTATTGCAGCGGCCAGGTGCAAGTGGTGCACGACCTGCTGGGGCTCTACAGCGACCGCAAGATGAAGCACGCGCGACGCTTCATGGAGGCCGGCACGCTCCAGCGCGCGGCCTTCGTCGCGTACCGCGAGGCGGTCACGGACGGCTCGTTCCCGTCGGCGGCGGAGTCGCATCTGCTCGATGAGCGGCGGGTCGCGCACGTCGCCAGCATGAACTTCCGTCCCGCGGACGGCCCGTACGTCCCGGAGGCCATCGACCTCGAAGTTGCGCTCGCGGAGGGCGACCCCGAGCGCGCGGACCAGTAGCGTCCGATGCTGGTGCTGCGCTCGGTCGACGCGCTGCGCGCGGCGCGCGGCGAGGCCGCGGCGCTTGTCGGCTTCGTGCCGACGATGGGGTTCCTGCACGAGGGCCACCTCTCGCTGGTCACGGCCGCACGGGCGGAGTGCCGCACCGTCGTCGCGTCGATCTTCGTGAACCCGACGCAGTTCGGGCCCGGCGAAGACTTCGAGCGCTACCCCCGCGACGAGCCGCGCGACCTCGCGCTGCTCGAGGCTGCGGGTGTGGACCTCGTGCTCGTCCCGCCCGTCGAGGAGCTGTACCCGCCCGGCGACGCGACGCGCGTGACCGTGCCCGCGCTCAGCAGCATGCTCGAAGGCGCGCGCCGCCCGGGGCACTTCGACGGCGTGGCGACGGTGGTGGCGAAGCTCTTCCACATCGTGCGCCCGGATCTCGCGTACTTCGGGCAGAAAGACGCGCAGCAGCTCACGGTGATCACGCGCATGGCGCGTGACCTGTTGCTGCCGGTCACGGTCGTCGGCTGCCCGACGGTGCGCGAGCCGGATGGGCTCGCGTGTTCCTCGCGCAACGTGTACCTCTCGCCGGAGCAGCGCGCGCAGGCGGTGGCGCTCTCGGCCGGGCTGCGAGCGGCCGAGGCCGCGTTCGCCGCGGGCGAGCGTGACGCCGAGGCGTTGCGTCGCGCCGCGCGCGCGCCGATCGAGGCCCAGCCGCTCGCGTCCGTCGACTACCTCTCGCTTGCCGACGCCGCATCGCTGGCGGAGCTCAGCGGGGTGGTCGCGGGGCCGGCGTTGCTCTCGATGGCGGTGGCCTTCGGCCCGACCCACCTGCTTGACAATACGACGCTGCGGCCCTAGCTCGGGGTCGGGCGGGCGCCGGCGGGTGGCCCGGCGAGGGCCGCCGATTCCGCGGGTCGCCGCGCACTGCTAGCATTGGCGGGGTCGGCGGGAGCGTGGCCGGGGGCGTGACGTGTCAGGTCATTCGAAGTGGTCGAGCATCAAGCACAAGAAGGGCGCGCTGGACGCGAAGCGCGGCCAGTTGTTCACGAAGCTCGCGCGTGACATCACGATGGCCGCGCGCGGCGGCGCGGGGGCCGACCCCGCTATGAATCCGGCGCTGCGGCTGGCGATCAGCCGCGCGAAGGACGCCAACATGCCGAACGACAACATCGACCGCGCGGTGCAGCGCGGCGCCGGCAACGCCGAGACGGACCAGCTCGTCGAGATCACGTACGAGGGGTACGGGCCCGGCGGCACCGCCGTGATCGTGGAGGCGGTGACGGACAACCGCAACCGCACGGTTGCCGACATTCGCGCCGCGTTCTCCCGCGGCGGCGGCAACCTCGCCGAGACGGGGGCGGTGGGCTGGCAGTTCGAGACGCGCGGCGTGATCACGCTGGACGCGGGCCGCGGCGACATCGACGAGATCCAGCTCGCGGCCATCGAGGCCGGCGCGGCAGACGTCTCCGTCGACGACCGCGAGGTGGAGGTGCTGACCGAGCCCGTCGACCTCGAACGGGTCCGCGAGGCGCTCGCGGCGGGGGGGCTGGCGATCGTGAGCGCGGAGATCGCGCGCGTGCCGAAGAACGTGGTGCCGCTGGACGAGAAGGCGGCCATCCAGGCGCTCAAGCTGCTGGAGCGCCTGGATGATCTGGACGACGTGTCGCGGGTCTATTCGAACGCCGACTTCACGGCAGAGGTGCTGGAAGCCGCGGGCCTCGGCGCGTGAGCGTGCGCCGCGTGTTCGGCGTCGATCCGGGGCTCGCGGTCACCGGCTTCGGCGTCATCGACGGTGACGGCACGACCGCGCGGCTGGTGGTGTGCGGCGTGCTGCGCACGCGCGCGCACGACCCGCGACCGGTGCGCCTCGCCGACCTGTTCACGCGCGCTGGCGCGCTCCTCGACGAGCTCGAGCCCGCGGAGCTCGCGATGGAGCAGCACTACGTAGCGACGAACGTGCGCTCCGCGATGACACTGGGCGAGGCGCGCGCGGCCGTGCTGGTCGCGGCTGCGGTGCGCGGCGTGCCGACGTTCGAGTACCCGGCGTCGACGATCAAGCACACGGTGGCCGGCTACGGCGCCGCGCCGAAAGAGCAAGTGCAGGCGATGGTGACGATGCACCTGGGACTCGCCGAGCCGCCGACGCCGCTGGACGCGTCGGACGCGCTCGCGGTGGCGCTGACGCGGCTGGCGACGGGGCGCTTCGAGCTGCTGCTTGCGCGCGAGGGCGGGCGATGATCGTCGCGCTGCGCGGACGGCTCGTGCACTGGGACGCCGATCGAGGCGCGCTGTGGCTGGAGGTGGCGGGCGTGACGTACGAGCTCGCGCTGCCGCCGTTCGCAGCGGAGTGGGTCGCCGCGTACGCGCCGGGCGACGAGCTGGCGCTGTTCACGTACCAGCACGCGAGCGAGCGCCAGCCCGTACCGCTGCTCTTCGGCTTCCCGCGGCTGGGCGAGCGCGAGTTCTTCCGCAAGTTCATCGAGGTGCCGACGATCGGCCCGGCCAAGGCGGTGCGCGCGCTCACGCGCCCCGTGTCGGAGGTCGCGCGCTGGGTGGAGAGCGAGGACACGCGTGCGCTCCAGCAGCTGCCCGGCATCGGCGAGCGGCTGGCGCAGACGATCGTGGCGCGGCTGCGCGGCCGGCTTGTGGACGAGACGCGGCTCGTCGACGAGGGCGTGCCGCCGGGCGCCGCGGGCTCGCCGCCCGATGTCCGCGCGGACGCCGTCGAGGCGCTGGTGGCGCTGCAGTACAACCGCCGCGAGGCCGAGCAGGTGGTGAACGAGGCGGTGCGCGGCAACCCCGCGCTCGACACGGTGGAAAGTGTGCTGCGCTTCGTGCTCGAGCGCCAGGTGCGGGCCGGCTGAGGTGCGCCGCCGCCTGCGCGAGCGCTGGCCGCTCGTCGGGGGCGTGGGTGCCGCGCTCGCGCTCCTCGCCACGCTCGCGCTGACGCCGCTCGGCGACGCGGAGCGCTGGCGCGATGCGTCGTTCCTGCACGTGCCGCTGGGGGGCTGGGGCCTCGCGGCGCTCGTGCTCGCGCTCGCGCTGGCGGGGCAGCTGGCGCTCCACGGGCGGGTCTCGCTGCGGCGGGAGCGGCGGTTCGTGGAGACGGCCGCGCAGCTGCGCATGGCCACGGCACAGCTCGAAGAGCTGGCGATGACCGACGCGCTCACGGGGCTGCTGAACCGCCGGCGTTTCGATGAGCGGCTGAGCGTCGAGTTCCGGCGCGCGCTGCGCTACGGGCGGCCGGTCGCCGTGCTGATGCTGGACCTCGACCACTTCAAGCTCGTGAACGATAGCCGCGGGCACCAGTTCGGCGACCTGGTGCTCGCGACGGCGGCGCGCACGCTCCGCGCCCAGGTGCGGGAGTCGGACGTGGTGGCGCGCTACGGCGGCGAGGAGTTCGTGGTAATGCTGCCGGAGACCGGTCTGCGGCCCGCGACGATCGTGGGTGAGAAGCTGCGCGCGGCGATCGCCGCGGCCGCGGTCGAGGGTGACGCCGGGACGCGGCTGACGGTGTCCGTGGACGTGGCCGCCTACCCCGACTGCGCGGCGGACAGCGCGCCGGCCCTCGTGCAGCTCGCCGACAGCGCGCTGTACGAGGCGAAGCGCGGCGGCCGCAACCGCGTGGTCACCGCGGCCGGCGGCGCGTCGGCCCCGGAGGCCGTGGGGGAGTAGGACGGCCCCCTCGGTACAATGGATGGGCGCCCAGGAGCCCACGCCATGCCCGTCGCCACCGATCACGCGTTCGAGCTCGTCAGCCCATTCCAGCTGACCGGCGATCAACCGCGCGCCGTCGAACGGCTGATGGAGGGCCTCGCGCGCGGCGATCACGCGCAGACGCTGCTCGGAGCCACCGGCTCCGGCAAGACGTTCACGATGGCGAACATCATCGCGCGGCACCAGCGGCCGACGCTCGTGCTCGCGCCCAACCGCACGCTGGCGGCGCAGCTCACGTCCGAGTTCCGCGACTTCTTCCCGAGCAACGCCGTGCAGTACTTCGTCTCCTACTACGACTACTACCAGCCGGAGGCGTACATCCCGCGCTCCGATACCTACATCGCCAAGGACGCCGACATCAACGACGAGATCGACAAGATGCGGCACGCGGCGACGCGCTCGCTGTTTGAGCGGCGCGACGTGCTGATCGTCGCGTCGGTCTCGTGCATCTACGGCCTCGGCGAGCCGGGCGAGTACGAGTCGTTCGTCGTCGACCTGTACAAGGGGCGGCGCATCAATCGCGCGTCGCTCGTGCGCCAGCTCATCGACATGCAGTATCAACGCAACGACATGAACCTCGTACGCGGCACGTTCCGCGTGCGCGGCGACTCGCTCACGGTGATCCCCGCGTACGAGGACCTCGCGGTGCGCGTCGACTTCTTTGGCGACGAGGTGGAGCGCATCGTCACCGTCGACCCGCTGTCCGGGGAGCTGCTGAGCGAAGCGCCACGGCACGCCATCTACCCCGCGAAGCACTTCGTCACGTCGAAGCAGCGGCTCGAGCAGGCGCTCGTGAGCATCGAGGAGGAGCTCGCGCAGCGGCTCGAGTACCTGCGCGGGCGCGGGCAGATCCTCGAGGCGGCGCGGCTCGCGGAGCGCACGCGCTTCGACCTGGAGATGCTGCGCGAAGCGGGCTACTGCTCCGGCATCGAGAACTACTCCCGGCACCTCGCCGGTCGCACCCCGGGCTCGACGCCGTGGACGCTGCTCGACTACTTCCCGGACGACTGGCTGCTGTTCGTCGACGAGTCGCATATCAGCCTGCCGCAGGTGCGCGGGATGTTCCACGGTGACCTGGCGCGCAAGACGACGCTGGTGGATTATGGCTTTCGGCTGCCATCCGCGCTCGACAACCGCCCGCTGAACTTCGCGGAGTTCGAGGCGCACATCAACCAGGTGGTGTTCGTGTCCGCAACACCTGCGGCGCACGAGCTTGAGTCGTCGGCGCAGGTCGTCGAACAGGTGATCCGGCCGACGGGCATCGTCGATCCAGTGATCGACGTGCGCCCGACGAAGGGGCAGATCGACGACCTGCTCGCCGAGGTGCAGGCACGGGCCGCGCTGCGGGAGCGCGTGCTGGTGACGACGCTCACGAAGAAGATGGCCGAGGACCTGACCGACTACCTGCTGGAAATGGGCGTCAAGGCGCGCTACCTGCACTCCGAGATCGACACGCTGCAGCGCATCGAAATCCTGCGCGACCTGCGCCACGGCGTGCACGACGTGGTGGTGGGCATCAACCTGCTGCGCGAGGGGCTGGACCTGCCGGAGGTGTCGTTGGTGTGCATCCTCGATGCCGACAAGGAAGGCTACCTGCGATCGGGCGGGTCGCTGATCCAGACGATCGGCCGCGCGGCGCGGCACGCTGAGGGCCGCGTGATCATGTACGCCGACACGATCACGGACTCGATGCGCTACGCGCTCGACGAGACCGCCCGCCGGCGCGCGATCCAGGAGGCGCACAACGCGGAGCACGGCATCACGGCGCAGGGCATCAAGAAGACGATCCGCGACATCACGGACGCGCTGCGCGTCGCGGAGGACGAGCCCGTGTACGGCACACCGCGAGTCTCCGAGCTCCCGCGCGACGAGCTCGCGCGACTCGTGAAGGAGCTCGAAGGGCAAATGAAGAACGCCGCGCGCGACCTGGAGTTCGAGCGCGCAGCGCTGCTGCGGGACCAGGTGGTGGAGCTCCGCCGCGAACTCGCCGGTGAGCCGGGAGGCGAGCAGCTCGCGGCCTTCGGCGAAGGCGGCGCCGCTCCGCGCGGACTGCCGACGCGCTCCGGCGGTCGCGGCCGTGCGCCACGGGCGCGTCGCCGCTAACGCGAACGTCGCGAGCGTACCCGCACGCGAAGCGAACGGCCCCGAGCGCTCGGGGCCGTTCGCGTACCTCGGGGTGAGTCCGGGGGTCGAGCCGGGTCAACGAGCCTGCGTTACTGCGCTAGCCGGCCCGTCGCCTGTTCGCTGTGCTGTCCAAGAGCCGAGCCCTCCGCGTCCGAGTGCAACCTGGCTGCGTGTCGCCACATCCCACGTGCGGCAAGCGTCGAGCGCGCGACCTACTGCTAGCGCGCGCGGCGCGGACGCGGCCCGCCGTCGTCGACGACCGGCGCGAGCCGGGCGCGACGCGCAGCGGGAGCGCCGCCGCCCGCCACGGGCGCGTCGTCCTCGTCCTCGTCGAGCTCGTCCTCGAGTCCGTCCTCGAGTCCATCTTCAAGTTCGTCTTCCGGCTCGTCCGCCACGTCGTCATCGAGATCGTCGAGCGCTTCATCGTCGTCGTCCAGCGCGGCGTCCGCGTCGAGCTCGTCGCCGTGTAGCAGCACCGGACGCGAGCTGCTGGGGCCGTCGGGCGGGCCGACGACGCCGCGCGTCTCGAGCTCGTCCATCACGCGCGCCGCGCGCGGGTAACCGATGCGCAGTCGCCGCTGCAGCATCGATGTCGACATGCGCTCGTGCTCGCGGGCGAGCTCCAGCGCGCGTGTCACCATCGGGTCGGCGTCCTCGGCGGCGGCTTCCTGCGCGACTAGCTCGCGTTCCGCGGTGCGCAGCAGGTCGTCGTGCTTCTCGGGGACCAGCGCGCCGAAGCGGCCGTCGGTCCAGAATGCGACCACGCGCTCGATCTCCGCGTCGGACACGTAGACGCCCTGCAGCCGCACCGGTTTCTGTGAGTTAGTGGGCACGTAGAGCATGTCGCCGCGGCCGAGCAGCTTCTCGGCGCCGCCCTGGTCGAGCACCGTCCGCGAATCAACCTGCGACGACATCGCGAAGGCGATGCGCGTGGGGAAGTTCGCCTTGATGAGGCCAGTGACGACATCGACCGACGGACGCTGCGTGGCGACGATGAGGTGGATGCCCGTGGCGCGCGCGAGCTGCGCGAGCCGCACCAGCTGCTGCTCCACCTGCCCGGGCGCGGCCATCATCAGGTCCGCGAGCTCGTCGATCACGACGACCCAGTACGGAAGACTGGCCTCGGTCGGGAGTTCGTTGTAGCGCTGGATGTTGCGTACGCCGGCCTCGGCGAAGCGGCGGTAGCGCGACTCCATCTCCTGGATCACGGCCTGCAGCGTGCCCACGACCTTGTCCATGTCCACGACGATCTTTGAGAACGCCAGGTGCGGGATGCGGTCGAACGTCGTGAGCTCCACGCGTTTCGGGTCGACGAGGATCAGTCGCAGCTCCTCCGGCGAGTGGTTCATGAGCAGGCAGGTGATGATCGCGTTCAGGCAGACCGACTTGCCGGAGCCCGTGGCGCCCGCGATCAGCAGGTGCGGCATCGTCGCGAGGTCCGCGACCACGGGGTCGCCGGAGACGCCCGCGCCGAGCGCGATCGAGAGCGGTTGCGCTGCGGTCGCCTTGCGGAACGCCGCGGACTCCATGACGCTGCGCAGCGTGACGACGCGCGCGCTCGCGTTCGGCACCTCGATGCCGACGACTGACTTCCCCGGCACGGGCGCTTCGATGCGCAGCGCGGGCGTGGCGAGCGCGAGCGCGAGGTCGTTGCCGAGCGCCGTGATGCGGTTGACGCGGATGCGCGTGCGGGACACCTCGACGTCGCGCAGGCGCGGCTGGCCTTCGGGGTCGAGCAGCGGCTGGCCGCTGGGGTCGCGTTCGAGCAGCGTGCGCGTGCGCACGTCCCAGCCGGGCTCGACGCCGAACTGTGTCACGGTCGGGCCCTCGTTGATCTGCGTGACGCGCGCATCGACGCCGAACGAGGCGAGCGTCTCGACGATCAGCTCGGCGCGGCGCTCGTTCTCGGCGGTGGTGTCGGGCGGGTCCACGCTGGCGACCAGCGTGCTCGTCGGCGGCAGCTGCCAGCCGTCGGCGGAGTGGCGCCACTCCTGGACGGGGTGCTCCAGGTCCATCGGCATCTGCGCCGGCTGGCGGCGGCGCGCGCGCGGTGGCGGGGCCGGTTCCAGCTCCTCGTCGTCGTCGAGCTCGTCGTCGAGGTCGCCGTCCGCGATCGCGTCGTCGAGCACTGCGCCCTCGAGGGGCGCGGTGGCGCGGGCGTGCGGCGCGCCGAGTACGCCGGCGAAGAGCGAGCGCAGCGAGCGCCAGCCGACCCGCGCGAGGGTGGCCGTGCCGTGCCACATCACGATAGCGACGGCGGCCAGCACGCCGGGCAGCGCCTCGAGCAGACGCAGTGCGGTGGCGGGCCAGAGCAGCGCGAAGCCGGTGGGCAGCGTGAGCAGCCAGGCGGCCGTGGGCCACGCGCCGTCCGTGAGCGCGCGTCCGAGGTCGCCGCCGGCGGAGTGCTCGCCGAGATCGACGCCGCCGAGCGCCTGCGCCGGGTGCCACAGCCCCAGCGCACCCGCGGAGAACACGAGCAGCAGCAGCACGCCGCAGAGGTGCCGCGCCTGATCCTGGAGCCAGAAGGTGTAGCGCAGCGCGATCAGTGTGCCCAGCAGCGCGATCAGCACGGTGGCGGTGAACACATGCACGCCGAGCGCACCGACGACGCCGTCGCGCGCGTCCGCGAGCACGCCCGCCAGCGGCAGCAGGAACGGGACGGCGACCAGCGCGAGCGCGACGAGCAGCGCCCCGATCAGTTCAGCGCGGAACAGCCCGAGCGGGCTCGCAAGCCCGGAGCGGGCACGACGGGATCGAGCCATCCTCCACGTACGCTTCCGTTCCGGTGCCGCCCGCCGTGGCGCCGGCTGCGGTGCTGGACTACACCTCGACCGTAACCGGCAGGACGAGCGGACGCCGGCGCGTCTGCTCGTACAGGTAGCGCGCGACGTCGTCCTTGAGCGCCTCCCGGACGCCGGTCCAATCGACCGGGTGGTGCTCGCCGCCCAGGGCGGCGGTGACGACACGGCGCACGCCTTCGAGCATCGCCGGCTCCTCCTCGGGGCCGACGAAGCCGTGTGACATCACTTCGGGCGGGCGCGTCAGCTCGCCGCGCTGGCGATCGACGGCGACCACCACGACGACCATGCCGTCGCTCGCGAGGTGCGCGCGGTCGCGCAGCACGATGTGGTCGACATCGCCGATGCCCAGCCCGTCCACGTAGACGTACTCGGCGGGCACGCGGCCGGCGAGCCGCGCGCCGTTCTCGTCGATCTCCAGCACGTCGCCGTCCGTGATGGCGAACGCGTCCTCCTCGGCCATGCCGAGTTGCAGCGCGAGCAGGCGGTGCAGCACGAGGTGACGGTACTCGCCGTGGATGCCGATGAAGTGCTTCGGCCGCACCAGGCGATGGATGATCTTCAGCTCCTCCTGCGACGCATGGCCGCGCACGTGCACGGGCGCGAGGCGGTTGTAGATCACCTTCGCGCCGGCGCGGTAGAGGCTGTCGATGTTGCGGTAGACCAGCATCTCGTTCCCCGGGACGGGGTTGGAGGAAAGGATCACGGTGTCGTCGCGCTGGATCGTGACGTGCTGGTGCGTGCCGTTGGCCATGCGCGTGAGCGCGGACGTCGGCTCGCCCTGCGAGCCCGTGCATACCACGATGGTACGCGACGCTGCCTGCTCGTTGAGCTCGCGTACGTTCATCATCATGTTGCCGGGGACGCGCAGGTAGCCGAGCTCGCGTGCCATCTGCACGTTGTTGACCATCGAGCGGCCGGTGACGAACACGCGGCGGTCGTAGCGTTCGGCGGCGTCGATCACCATCTGCACGCGCGAGATGAGCGAGGCGAACGTCGTGACGATCACGCGCCCGGCGGCGGCGCCGATCACGCGGTCGAGCGTCTCCGCGACGATCTGCTCGGACGGCGTGTAACCCTCGTGCTCGATGTAGGTGGAGTCCATCGCGAGCAGCAGCGCGCCCTCGCGGCCGATCTCGCCGAGGCGCGTGAGGTCGGTGTGCTGCCCCATCACCGGCGTGTGGTCGAGTTTGAAGTCGCCGGTATGCACGACGACGCCGAGCGGCGTGTGGATGAGCAGCCCCGCGGCGTCCGGGATCGAGTGCGAGACGGCGAAGAACTCGACGTTGAACACCCCCGCCGAGACGGTGGTGCCGGTCTCGACCACGCGGATATCGGCCTCGTGCTGTAGGCGGTGTTCGCGCAGCTTCACGTCCACGAGGCCGCGTGTGAGGCGGGTGCAGTAGACGGGGACGTTGATCTCCTTGAGCAGGAACGGCAGCGCGCCGATGTGATCCTCGTGGCCGTGAGTGAGGAACACGGCGCGCAAACGCTCCGGGGCGTTCATCAGGTAGGTGATCTCGGGGATCACGAGGTCGACGCCGAGCATCTCTTCCTCGGGGAACATGACGCCCACGTCGACGGCGATGATGTCGTCGCCGTACTCGTACAGCATCATGTTGCGGCCGATCTCGCCGAGGCCGCCGAGGGGGATCACGCGCAGCGCAGTGGTGCTCATGGTGTGCCGTTCACAGCAGCCGCTCGGCGGCTGGGGTAGTCGAGGTGGTTGGCGCGGCGTGTGCGGTCGCGGCAGGTGCGGCAGGTGCGCTGGTCGTGGCGCCTGCGCGCGCGTGCTCGAGCAGTTGCGGGAGCTGCGCGAAGTCGGCCTCGATGACAGGGCGCAGCGCCCCGTTACGCAGCGCGGCGGCCGGGTGGTACATCGGCACGATCAGCCGGCCCTCGGCGCGCTTGGCGCGGCCGTGGATGCGGCTAATCGCCTCGCCGGGGAACCAGCGCGCCATGGAGAAGCGCCCGAGCGTCACGATCACGCGCGGGTCGACGGCCGCGATCTGGCGGTCGAGGAACGGCGCGCACGCCGCGATCTCTTCGGGCGCGGGGTCGCGGTTGCCGGGGGGGCGGCATTTCACGACGTTCGCGATGTACACCGTGTCACGCGCGAGACCGGCGACGGCGAGCAGCTGGTCGAGGAAGCGGCCCGAAGCGCCGACGAAGGGTAGCCCGAGCTCGTCTTCGCGCTGTCCGGGCGCCTCGCCGATGCACATCACCTCGGCAGGGGCGGGCCCGGCACCCGGCACGGTGTGCGAGCGTGCGCGCGCGAGCTCGCAGCGCGGACAGTCCGCGATCTCCTCGTACAGCTCCACGAAGGCGGGGGGCGTGCCGCGGCTGGGGCCACCGGGGGCAGCGGAGGCGTCACTCGGGCCGGCTCGGCCGCTCACCACCATGGAGCGGATGGTAACATCGCGGCGCGAACGGCTCCAACGCCTAATCGTCTACGCACTTCGGTGCCTGCCCCGGTCAATCGCGCCGCACCAACCACGCCAGGCCGATGCCGACGAAGTAGAGCACCAGCATCGGCCCGGCCACCAGCAGCTGCGTCACCGGGTCGATCGTCGGTGTGACGACCGCCGCGAGCACGGTGCAGCCGACGATAGCGAAGCGCCAGCGGCGCCAGAGCTGGCGCGCGCTGACCACCCCGAGCTTCGCGAAGCCCATGACGATGAGCGGCGTCTCGAAGACCAGCCCCATGATCAGCAACATGCGCGTCACGAAGCCGATGTAGTTGCCGATGCGGATGTTCGGCTCGGCGAACTCGCTCCCGAAGGTCAGCAGAAACTCGAGCGTCACCGGCAGGACGACATAATAGCCAAAGGCCATGCCCCCAAGGAACGCCAGCGAGGCGCCTAACACGATCGGGTAGATCCAGCGCTTTTCGCCGACCGTGAGCGCGGGCGTCACGAAGCGCAGCACCTGGTACACGACCACCGGCATGCCGGCCGCGATGCCGCCGAGCAGCGCCACGCGGAAGTACGTCGCGATGTTCTCGATCGGCTCGATGTACTGCGGCTTGAAGCCGGGGAGGGCGGTCTCGCCTGGCTGAATCAGGAACTCGATCAGCCTGAAACCGATCGGTGGGATGAAGAACCCGGTCATCCCCGCCGCAATCGCGATCGAGCTCCACATCAGCCGCATGCGCAGCTCGAGCAAGTGCTCGAGCAGCGTCATCTCGCCGGCGCTCGGGGCGTGCGTCTCGGGGTCGGTGGGGGGGGGCGGCTCGGTCTGCGTGGCCACGGGCTAGCTGCGCTCGGGATCGTCCGCCGGGGTCGCCGGGCTCGCCAGCGCCGGTGGCGGCTCGGTGGTGTCGGCGCCCAGCTCGCGGACCGTCTCGCGCCGCTCGCTGTCGACATCGTCGCGCGCCTCGCGCAGCGACGTGGTCAGGTCGTCGCGGATGTCGCGCAGCCCGCGCAACTCGTCGGCGGGGGCCTTCACCTCGTCTTCCAGCTCTTTCATTGCGCCGCGGACGTCCCGCATCACCTCGTTGGCGTAGCGGCGGGCCGTGCGGTACCAGCGTCCGCCCTCGCGCGCGATCTCGGGGAAGCGCTGCGGCCCGACGACCAGCATGGTGACGAGCAGCACGAGGATCGCCTCAGCGGCGCCGACGCCCATGAATTCCATGCTGGCAATGATAGCGCCCGGCGCAGCCAGCGGCTGCCCGAGCGCCCCGCCGTGCGAACGGCCGGCTCAGCGGCGGCTGCGACGGCTATTCGTCCTCGATGCCGGCATCGTGGATGAAGTCGACGGCGTCCTGGACGGTCTGGATCTTCTCCGCGTCCTCGTCGGAAATCTCGATCTCGGAGCCGTCCTTCGAGAACTCTTCCTCGATGGACATGATCAGCTCGACGAGGTCGAGCGAGTCCGCGTTCAGGTCGTCGACGAAGGACGCGTTTGGCGTGACCTGCGTTTCGTCCACGCCAAGCTGGTCCACGACCATCGTGCGCACGCGCTCGAACACCGATGTCATGGCAGAGGTCCTTTCGCCGGCCACCGCCGGCCTGCGCGGCGTTGTGGCTGTCGTGCGCTTGCCGCCGCGTCCGGCCGTCAGCTCGGCTCCCGACGTTGGTCGCCCTCGTCGGATGCGGCCAGCGCGATCGCTCCCAGCACCCCGTTGACGAAGCGCCCGGACGACTCCGAGCCGTATCCCTTGGCCAGCTCTACCGCCTCGTTGATCGCGGTCCGGAGCGGAGCCGGCTGATTATCAAAGAGCACTTCATAGATTGCAAGGCGCAGCACGTTGCGGTCGACGGCGGGCATGTCGGCCAGCGGGAAGGCCGGTGCCCGTTCGCGCAAGACCGCGTCGATGGCTTCGCGGTGCTCCTCGACGCCGGCGACAAGGCGCCGCGCGAACGCCTCCGCCTCGGGGCTGAGCGCGGCGTCGCGCGCAAGGCGGTCGAGCGTGCCGGCCGCGGAGCGACCGGTGAGGTCTGCCTCGAACAGCGTCTGGAACGCGGCGATGCGCGAGCTGCGTCGTGATCCGGCGGTCATCGCGCGCTCCCTCTCCCCGCTAGTGCATCACCACGCCGCCATCGACGTGATACGTCTGCCCGGTGATGTACGCCGCGCCGTCCGAGGCGAGAAACGCGACGAGCGGCGCGATGTCGTCAGGGGTCGCGTAGCGGCCCAGCGGAATCAGTCGCAGGATCGCGTCCTTCTGCTCCTCGCTCAGGCCCGCCGTCATGTCGGTGAGCACGAACCCGGGCGCGACGGCGTTCACCGTGACGCCACGCCCTGCCACCTCCCGCGCGACCGCGCGCGTGAAGCCGCCGATGCCCGCCTTGGCCGCTGCGTAGTTGGCCTGCCCCGCGTTGCCCATCGCGCCGACGATCGACGTGACGTTGATCACGCGGCCCCAGCGCGCGCGCGTCATGTGGCGCAGCGCGAGCTTGGTCGCGAGGAACGTGCCCTTGAGGTTGGTGTCGAGCACGCTGTCCCACGACGCCTCGCTCATGCGCAGCACCAGGCCGTCATCGGTGACGCCGGCGTTGTTCACGAGCACGTCGATGCCGCCGAGCGCCGTGTGCGCCGCCTCGACGAGCGCCTCGACGTCGGCGGCTTCGCGGACATCGGCGTGCGCGCAGCCGGCGGTCACGCCGAGCGCCGCGAGCTCCGCGACGACCTGCGCGGCGCGCTCAGGCTGCGAGCGGTACGAGATGAAGACGTGGGCGCCCTGGCGGCCGAGCTCGAGCGCGATCGCGCGCCCGATCCCGCGTGTGCCGCCGGTGACGAGGGCGCGCCGCCCGGCGAGCGTACTCACGGGCCTACTCCGTGGCCTCGCCGCGCGCCTCGGCCGCGGTGCCGATGTTGCGGACCTGGGCGCTGCGCTCGGTGCGCTTCAGCGCGCCCGTGAGCACACGCCCCGGGCCGAACTCGATGAACTCGGTCGCGCCCGCGGCGAGCATCGTGCGCACGCCGTCGACCCAGAGCACGGGGCTCGTGACCTGGTCCGTGAGCTCGGCGGCGAAGTCGCCGCTGCGCGTCAACGGCCGCCCGTGCACGTTCGAGACCACCGGCACGCGCGGATCACCGAACGTCACGCTCGCGAGCACGGCGCGCATGCCGTCGGCGGCGGCCTGCATCAGCGGCGTGTGAAAGGCGCCGGCGACGTTCAGCGGCACTACGCGCGTCGCGCCAGCCGCGGTCGCGGCCTCGGAGGTGGCGCGCACGGCCTCGTGGCTGCCGCCGATCGAGACGTTGCCCGGCGCGTTCTCGTTGCACAGCGAGGCGCGGTGCTCCGCGCACAGCGCAGCGACCTGCGCGCGCTCGAGGCCGAGGATGGCGGCCATCGTGCCGGGGTGCGCGTCGCAGGCCTCCTGCATCAGCCGCCCGCGCTCGCGCACGAGGCGCAGGCCCTCGGCGAAGGGCAGCGCGCCCGCGGCGATCAGCGCGGCGTACTCACCCAGCGAGTGGCCGGCGACGAGCGCCGCGCGCTCGCGCACGCTCCCCGCGTCGATAGCGGCGACGAGCGCGGCGATCGCGTGCGTGACCAGCGCGGGCTGCGTGTTTACCGTGCGCGTCAGCTCGTCCTCAGGCCCCTCGAAGCACAGCGTGGACAGCGCGAAGCCCAGCGTCGCGTCGGCCGCCTCGAAGACAGCGCGGGCCGCGGGCATCTGCTCGTAGAGGTCGCGCCCCATGCCGACCTGCTGGGCGCCCTGGCCCGGGAACAGCCAGGCCGAGGTGGCAGAGGCGGGCAGGTCCGGGATCAGCACGTCGGGCACGGGCGCCTCCTCCTTGTTCGGAGTGCACGAAGGTACAAAGCGACGAGCGCGACCGGGCGCGCTCGTGCGACGGGCTCGGCAGTGCGGGAGTCTAGCGCGTTTCGCCCGCGGGGCCGAGCACCTGCCGGCCGTTGTACATGCCGCATACCGGGCACACACGGTGGTTGGGCCGCATGGTGCGGCACTGCGGGCAGCGCGCGAGCTGGATCGGCACCAGCGCCTGGTGGCTCCGCCGCCGCCCCTGCTTGGCCGGGGGCGTCCTACGCTTGGGGACCGCCATCGCTCTCCTCCGATCGCAGGCGCTCGGCCAGCGCGGCAAGCCCGTGCCAAGGCTCGGCCGGCTCCGCCTCGTGCTCACAGCGTCGCACATTCAGGTTCTGCCCGCAGACCGAGCAGAGGCCAGCGCAGTCCTCGCGGCAGAGGGGCCGCAGTGGGAGCGCCGCCTGCTCATACTGCCGGACCGCCTCGCTGAGGTCGAGTTGGTGCTGGGTGTCGATGCGGAACTCGTCGGGGTCCGCGGGCACCGTCGCGCCGCTAACCGGGTCGCGCAGCGGCACGAACTCCTCGGCGATGGTGAGCGGCAGGTCGACGCTGCACGGGGAGAGGCAGCGCGCGCATTCGAGCTGGGGGCGCACGCGCAGGCGCGCGCGAACGAGCACGCCCCGCCCGGTGCGGATGAGCTCCACGGAGCCGGTGGCGCGGGCCGCGTAGCCCGTGGCGGGCACCGCCAGTGGCTCGTCGTCCAGCGTCGCCCGTCGCGTCGCGCCGACGGGCTCCTGGAGCAGCGTGGCGACGTTGAACTGGGGCATTCGTGGGTCTCCTGCGCGGTGCCCTGATCGTACACCCGGCCGTACGCCGAGCCCGGGCACGTATACTCGTGGCGTCGACCGGTCAGCGTCGACGCCACGAGCTCGACGCCGCGACGACCGCGAGGAAGGGGCGCCTGGTGCAGGCCGTCTGCTACCTCCGGGCCCTGCCGGACGAGGCGCTGGACGCGCAGCGTGCCGCGTTCCACGCGTACTGCGCGCGCGTTCAGCACAGCGCGGGCGGCGAATACGTCGACGACGCCAGCGCCCCCGGCGCCAGCGGGGAGCTGCGGCGCATGTTGCGCGAGCTCGCGGCGGAGCCGCGGCCGGACACCGAGGTGGTGATCGCCGCGCTGGCGGTGCTCGGTGGCACCGCGCGCGAGCAGGCGCGCCGCTATCTACAGCTCACCGCGCTCTCGATCCCGCTCGCGATCGCCGACGGGACCGACCCGGCGGCCGCGCTGCTCGCCGCGTGGGACGAGCGCGACCCGTCCGAACGCCGTCGCGAGCAGGTGCGCCAGGGCATGCGGCAGCGGGCGCTCCGTGGCGAGGTGCTGGGCCGCGCGCCGTACGGCTACCGCGTGAGCGGGCGTCACCTCGTGGCCGACCCAGACGAAGCCGTGGTCGTGCGCGAGGTCTTCCGCAGCTACATCGAGGACGGCGAGGGCGTGCGGCGCATCGCGCAGGCGCTGAACGCGGGGACGCTGCGCACGCGGCGCGGCGGGCCGTGGAGCATGGTCAGCGTGCGCGGGCTGCTGCGGAACCCCGTCTACACCGGCACGTATCGTCGCCTCGGCATCGTCGTGCCGACGGAGCACGAGGCGCTGGTCACGCGTGAGCAGTTTCAGGCCGTGCAGGAGCGGATGGCCGCCCGCCGCACGAGCTTCGCGCCGCAGCACCGTGGCGAGTACTTGCTCGCGGGGCTGGCGCGCTGCGGGTACTGCGGCAACCACCTCATCGGCGTGCGGCGGTCGCGCCGGATGGCGGGGGCGGACGAGCCGCAAGTCTACACCTACTACCAGTGCGAGTCGCGCACGAACCAGAGCCGCTGCGACTACCACACGCGCCGCGCCGATGAGCTCGAGCGGCGCGTGCGCGCGTTCCTGCGGCTCGCGAGCCCGCCGGCAGACTTCGCGGGCGCGACCCCCGCGCCGCCCGAAGAGGCCATCGAGCGGGTGCGCGCACGGCGGCGGTCGCTGCGGCGCCAGCTCGACGGGCTGCTCGAGCGCCACGCCTCCGGCGAGTGGACCGCCGCGCGGCTGCGTGAGGAGGGGAGCACGCTTGCGCTGCTCGACCTCCAGGCGGAGGAGGAGCAGGCGCAGCTCGAGGCGCGCGACACCCCGGTGGACCAGGCGCGGCGTCACGGCGAGCTGGCGGCCGCTCGGCGCAAGCTCGTGCGGGACTGGTCGCGGCTGCCGTTCGCGGAGCAGCGCGACCTGTTGCGCCGCGTGATGACGGGCGTGGTGGTGACCGACGACGCGATCCGCCTCGAGCTCGCGACCTAGGCGCGGGGCGTCGCGCGGGCGCGTGCTACGATCGCGCGTGCCAGGGGGCTGGACGGCCGCCGGCGGCGTGCGGCAACGCACGACGCGGGAGGAAAGTCCGAACTTCCCCGGACAGGGTGCCGGCTAACGGCCGGGCGGCGTGAGCCGACGGATAGCGCAACAGAAACATACCGCCCGGGCTTCGGCCCGCGGCAAGGGTGAAATGGTGCGGTAAGAGCGCACCGGCGTCCTGGTAACAGGGCGGCCGTGCAAACCCCACCCGAAGCAAGGGCGAATAGGGGAGCGCATGGGGTGTCCGGCCCCGCTCCCGGGTAGCCTGCTCGAGGCGGCGGGTAACCGCCGCCCTAGATGGATGGCCGTCGCCGCCCCTCGGGGCGGTACAGAATTCGGCTTACAGGCCCCCTGGCAACTACCGTCGGCGGCACGCGACGGCGCGAGCTCAGTCGCGCGACATCACGACCGCGCCGCGCTGGATCGCGCGGTCGAGATCGACGAGCAGCGCGACGCCCTTCACCTCCGGGTCGGCGTTGCGCTCCACCTCGGGCGAGCGGTTGTACACCAGCTGGCGCAGCGCGGCGTCCGTCACACGCGTCGCGCGGCCATGGAGCTGGAACACCAGCCGCTTCTCCGGGTTGCGATACATGAACGCGAGGTGTGGGTTCGTCTGGACGTGGCGCAGGATGCCACCGTCCGGGTTGCGCACCCAGATCGCGAGCTGGTCGTCGCTGTGCACCTGCGTGGAGCCGCGGAAGCTGAGCAGCGGCTGCCCGCTCGCGTCGACGCATGCGACCACGATCGGCGCCCCGTCGGCGAGCGCACCGTCGATGGACTGCTTCCACTCATCGGACAGCTGTAGCGTCACGTTCACCTCCCCCGGACCCGCTCGGTCAGGGCAGCGTAGCGCGCGGCGGTGGCGGTGGGCAGGGGAGGGCGGCGGTGGCGAGCTGGGCGGACTTCGAGGCAGGCGCGCCGGAGCTCGCCGGTCGCGGGCGGACGCTCTTCGAGGGGCGCGGCGTCGTGCTGCTCGGCAGCATCCGCCGCGACGGCACGCCGCGCATCTCGCCGCTGGAGGCGCCGTTCATCGTGCGCGGGGAGCTGCTGCTCGGCATGATGTGGCGCTCGATGAAGGCGCTCGACCTGCTGCGCGACCCCCGCTGCCTGCTGCACAGCGCGCCCGCCGACGCCTCCGGCGCGGACGGCGAGTTCAAGCTGTACGGCCGCGCCCGCGACATCGACGATGCAGCGTGGCGCGCGGAGTACTTCGCCGCGGCCCGCGCGCGCATCCCCGAGGTCGACCCGTCGATACCTGCCCACGTCTTCGCGCTTGACATCGACCAGGCGTGGTTCCAGCGCGTGTACCCGGACCCGGTGCTCCTCGGCTGGCCGCGCGCGGCGTGCGCCATCGTAGCCCGCCCGGGCTACGATGGCGCACGTGGCGCGAGGGGACTGGCGGACGGGGCTCGATCCGGCGCAGCGCAACGCGGCGCTGCCGCCGGTGCGCGCCGTGCGTTTCGACTCGCGCGCCGTCGGGCCGGGCGACCTGTTCGTGTGCGTACGGGGGGAGCGCGCGGACGGGCACGCGTTCGCCGCGCAGGCGGTGGCGGCGGGCGCCGTCGCGCTGGTCGCGGAGCGCGGCCGCGCGCCGGAGCTCGAGACGCTGGGCGTACCGGTGCTGCGCGTCGCCGATGCGCGACGCGCGCTCTCCGCGATCGCCGCGGCGCACGAGGGCGCGCCCGCCGAGCGGCTGACCGTGATCGGCGTGACCGGCACCGACGGCAAGTCGACGACGGCGTTCCTCGTGCTCGCGGCGCTCGAGGCGTGCGGGCTGCGCGCCGGCCTGCTCAGCACCATCGAGTCGCGCGTCGCGGGGCGGCGCGTGCCCAACCCGACACGGCTCACGACGCAGGAAGCGCCGCTCGTGCAGGCGCGCCTCGCCGACTTCGTCGACGCGGGCTGCACGCACGCCGTCGTCGAGGCGACGTCGCACGGGCTCGCGCTGCACCGGCTCGACGACTGCGCGTTCGACGTGGCGGTGCTCACCAACCTGGGCAGTGACCACCTCGACTTCCATGGCTCGCAGGAGGCGTATCGCGCCGCGAAGGCGCGGCTGTTCGCGCTGCTCGACGCGCCGACGACGAAGCGCGGACCGCGCCGCGCCGTGCTCAACGCCGATGACCCCGCGTGGCGCGACTTCGCGGCGGCGACGCGCGCGCCCGCGTTCACGTACGCGCTTGACGCCACGGACGCAGACCTGCGCATCGACGCGATCGAGGCGCGCGCGGACGGCTCGCGCTTCACCGCGCACGCCGGCGGCCTGCATCTCGCGGCGGCGGTGTCGCTGCCCGGGCGCTTCAACGTCGCGAATGCGGCGGCGGCGCTTGCCGTGTGCGCCGCGCTCGGGCTCGACCTCGAGGCCGCGACCGCGGGCATCGCGGCGTGCGCGGGGGTGCCGGGGCGCATGGAACGCATCGGCGGCGCGCCGTTCGAGGTGGTAGTCGACTATGCGCATACGCCGGACGCGCTCGCGCAGGTGCTCGGTATGCTGCGCGCGCTCGTGCCCGGCCGGCTGATCGTCGTCGTCGGCTGCGCAGGCGAGCGAGCGCGTGAGCGTCGCAGCGGCATCGGGCGCGTCGCAGCGCAGCTCGCGGATATCGCGCTGCTGACCGACGAGGACCCGCGCTCCGAACCACCCGACGCGATCCTCGGCGAGATCGCGGCGGCGATGGACGCGGCCGGCGCGCGCGCGGGCGTGGACTACGAGCTCGTGCGCCCGCGCGGCGCGGCGATCGCGCGCGCGCTGGCGCTCGCGACGCCGGGGGACCTCGTACTGATCGCCGGCAAGGGCCACGAAACGAGCATCGAATGGGCCGACCACGCCGAGCCGTGGGACGACCGCGGCGTCGCGCGCGACGCCATCGCAACGCGCTTCGGCGCGCGTGCAGCACAGGGGGCGCAACATGGCGAATCTTGACGAGCAGGCGATCGCGGCGCTTGTACGCGACGATCGCGCGCACCTGCTCCACCCGCAGTACTACGCGCCCGAGCACGAGTCACCCGTCATCTTCGCGAGCGGCGAAGGCGTGTGGCTGACCGATGTGCGCGGACGCCGCTACATCGATGCGCTGTCGTCGCTGTGGAACGTCGCGGTCGGGCACGGGCGCGGCGAACTCGCGGACGCGGCAGCGACGCAGATGCGCACGCTCGCGTTCGCCAACGGCTACAACGGCTTCTCGAACGTCCCGGCCATCGAGCTCGCCGCGAAGGTCGCCGAGCTCGCGTACGGCAACATGGCCGGCGTGTTCTTCACGAACTCGGGCTCCGAATCGAACGAGGGCGCGTACAAGGTCGCGCGCTTCTACTGGAACCTGCAGGGGCGGCCGCAGAAGGTGAAGCTGATCGCGCGCGAGCGGTCGTATCACGGCGGCACGCTGGCGACGACGGCGATGACGGGGCTGCCGGTGTTCTGGCAGCATTTCGGGCCGATGCTGCCCGAGATCGTGCACACTCGCCGCCCAGACAACCTCGAGTGCGCGTGCGCGCCGAACGCCGACGGTGAGTGCGCGCACTGGATCGAGGCGGCGATCGTGCGCGAGGGCGCGGAGTCGGTCGCAGCCGTAATCTGCGAGCCCGTCAAGGGCGCGGGCGGTGTGTGGACCCCGTCCGAGGCGTACTTCCAGCAGGTCCGCGAGATCTGCGACCGCTACGAGGTGCTGCTGATCGCGGACGAGGTGATCACGGGCTTCGGGCGCACGGGCCGCTGGTTCGCGCTCGAACGCTGGGGCGTGCAGCCGGACATCCTGACGATCGCGAAGGCGATCACTTCGGGCTACGTGCCGCTTGGCGCGTTCATCGTCAGCACGCCGATCATGGACGTGCTGCAGCAGCTGCCGCCCGACGCGCGCTTCATGCACGCGTACACCAACAGCGCGCACCCGACGGCCGCCGCGGTGGGGCTGCGCAACCTGCGCATCATCGAGGAGGAGCACCTCGTGGAGCGCGCGCAGACGATGGGGGACCGGCTCGGCGTGGGGCTGCGCGCCGCGCTCGGGGACCACCCGCACGTCGCGAACATTCGCCAGCTCGGGCTGATCGCGGGGTTGTCGCTCGTCGCGGACGCCGAGCGCGGCACGGCCTACGCGCCCGCGCAGTTCGTCGGGCGGGAGGTCGCGCGGCACCTGCGAGAGCAGGGCGGCGTGATCACGCGTTTCGTCGGCGACCAGATCGTGCTCGCTCCACCGCTCGTGGTGGACGCGGCGGAAGTCGATACGATCGTCGCGGCGCTCGCGGAGGCCATCGGTGCGGTGACGGCGCGGTAAACGGCGTCGAGCACAGGGCACCCGCGCATTGACGATGCTCCGCGCGCGTCCTACCCTCGACGACGAGAAGGGAGGTGATGCCAATGTTCGATGACAGTCATAAGCGCATGGGCCTAGCCCGCGGCATCGGTTCGGAGGCCAGTTCGGGCTAGGCCCGTGGTACGTGACTTCACACAAGACGCCCCGGCACCCGCCGGGGCGTCTTATTTCCCCGAGCGCCCGAGCGCCCGAGCGCCCGAGTCCGCGAGCCCCCCGAGGCGGTGCCATGCCGTTCGACCTGACTCGCTATGACGAGCTGCGCACGGCGCGCCGCATCGGCGCGCGCGTCGAGTACCGCGAGACGACCGCCTCGACGATGGAGGACGCGCGCCGGGGGGCGAGCGTGGCCGAAGGGGCGCCCGGCACCGCGTACCTCGCCGGCGCGCAGACGGCGGGGCGCGGTCGGCTCGGCCGCGCCTGGGTGTCGACGCCGGGGGCCGGTCTCTACGTGACCTACCACGTGCGCACCGCCGACCCGGCGCGCGCGCCGCTGCACTCGGCCGCGGGCGCGCTCGCGGTCGCCGACGCCGTGCGCGCGATCGCCGGCCTCGAGACCACGCTGAAATGGCCGAACGACGTGCTCGCGGACGGCCGCAAGCTCGCGGGTGTGCTGGCCGAGTCGCTGCCCGCGGCGCACGCACCCGGCGAACTCGACGTGCTGCTCGGCATCGGCGTGAACCTGCGGCCCGGCGCGCTGCCGCCCGACGTGGCGGCGCTCGCGGCGAACATCGAAGCGCTCGCGGGCGGCGCTGCCCCGTCGGTCGAGGCGATGCTCGCGGCGCTCTCCGCCGCGCTCGAGCAGTGGACCGACGCGCTCGCGTGCGACCCGGCCGCGCTCGTCGAGGCGTGGCGCGCGCGGCTGAGCACGCTCGGCCGCCGGGTGCGGCTCGTCGCGCCGGGCGGGACGGTCGTCGAGGGTGAGGCGGTGGACGTGTCGCCGCTGGGCGAGCTGCTGCTGCGCGACGCCGACGGTGCCGTCACCCGGCACGCCGCCGGCGACGTCTCGCTCCGCTAGGCCTGCTCGGCCTGGGGCTCGCCGACGGCCAGCTCGACCGCGCCGACGGCGCGGCCGTCGATGTGCTCCCAGCCCCGCCACAGCTCGTGCGCCTCCCCGTCGCCGGCGGCCTGCTGCGCGGCGGCAAAGGCGCGCGCGTAGGCCTCGGCGGCCAGGAGCGAGGGGTTCGCGCCGTCCTCGGGCCCGCCGAGGCCGCGGTCGCCGCTCAGCCGCTCGTGCCAGCTCGAGTACACGACGAGCGGCCCGCCGTCCGGCGTTGCCGCGGCCGGCGCCGTATGCACGAGGCGGCCGTCGCTCGCCACGAGCTGGGCGACGCGGTAGCTGCCGCGCTGCTGCGCGAGCGCGGGCCGCTCGCCGGCGATCGCAGCCTCGACGTCGGGCGGCAGCGCCCCGGCCGGCGCTCGCACCGCGCGCGCCAGCGAGCGGATGGCGGCGAACAGGGCCGTCAGCACGGCCGCACGGAGGAGCAGACGGCGGACGCGGCGCATACGGGCTCCCGGGTTCGCGTTACAGATCGATGCCGCATCCTACGCCGGCGGCTGCCTGAGCGCGCTTGACCGGCGCCGAGCGCCCGCCCTAGGCTCGGATCGTGACATACCGCTGCCGCCTCCAGGCATCGCCGCCGCAGGGCGCCCGTCGTGCGCATCCCTGCCATACCGCCGGGCGTCTGTCGCCGCGGAGTATGTCGCGCCGCTAGCTCGCACAGCACGGCTCGCACGTTACGCCGCGGCGACACGCTCCCGCGGCGCGTGTGTGCTTGTGCCTGCTCGCGCAGGCGGAGAAGGTGGACCCCGTGAGCGATCGATCGACCCCACCCGCGGCGACGGACGACGGCTGGCGCAGCCGCGGCATGAGCGACCTCGGCCCGGCGGAGATGCAGGCGTTCCGTCGTGTGGAGCGCTGCTTCCTCGAGGCGCTCGCCGCCCGCGGATACGCTGAGATTCGTACCCCTACCATCGAGCCCCTGCACCTGTACACGGCGACGGGCGCGCTCTCCCCGCAGCTCCTGGACCGCGTGTACTCCTTCCTCGACTGGGACGGCTGGAGCGGCGAGCGGGTGGTGCTGCGGCCGGACGCGACCGTGCCCGCCGCGCGCTGGTACGAGCAGCGCTGGCAGTCGGCGGAGCCGGCGCGGCTGTGCTACGTGCAGCCGGTGTTCCGCTTCGTGCCCGACGGGGCGCGCGAGCAGTGGCAGTGCGGCGCGGAGCTGTTCGGGCTGGCTGCTCCCGAGGGCGATCGCGAGCTGCTGACCGCCGTGGCGGACTTCCTGCACGCGCTCGGGCTGCGCGAATTGCGGGCGGAGCTGGGGCACGCGGGCGTCGTGCGCGCGACGCTCGCCGCGGCGGGACTCGCGCCGGCCGAGCAGGGTGCGGCGTACGACCGCCTGCTCGCGAGCGACGTCGGCATCACCGCGGAGCTCGCGCTGCGCGCGCCGGCGCTCGAGCCGGCGCTGCGGCTGCTGTTCGAGGTGGGGGGCGACGCACCGCAGCTCGCCGCGTACCTCGCCAACTTGCGCGCGGCGCTCGCGCTCGTGGCGCCTGCGGCGGTCCCAGCGCTCGCGGAGCTCGAGGCCGCCGGGCGCCTGCTCGCCGACGCGGGCATCGCGTGCGGCGTGACGTGGGGCACGGCGGGAAGCCTCGAGTACTACTCGGGCCTGACCTTCCGCGTGTTCGCGGGCGACGCCGAATGCGCGCGCGGCGGTCGCTACGACGGGCTCGGCGAGGCGCTGGGGCAGCGCCGTGCGCCCGCGTGCGGCTTCGGCGCGGACGTGCTGCAGCTCGCCGCGGCGAGCGCGGCGGTGCAGCCGTGACCGCCGCACCGGCCGCGCTCGTGCGCGTCGCGCTGCCACGCGGGGAGCTGCGCGAGCCGCTCGCCGCTCGCCTCGACGCCGCCGGCTTCCGCGTGCCAGGCTACGGCGAGGGCTCGCGCGCGTACCGCTTCGCGGTGACCGACCGGCCCGCCGTTGCGGTGCGCGTGTTCACGGACCGCGACATCCCGATCCAGGTCGCGCTCGGCCAATACGCGCTCGGCATCACGCGCGCGGCGTGCGTCGAGGAGCTGCGCGCCCGTTTCGGCCACGACACGATCGTGGCGCTACGCGCACTCGACCTCGGCGGGGAGCGCCTCGTCGTGGCCGCGCCCGCGGGCGGCGGAGCCGTGGGATCGGCCGCGGGCCGGTCGCTACGCGTCGCTACGGAGTACCCGCACATCGCCGCGCGCTGGCTGCACGGGCTCGGCGCGGTGCGCTACCAGCTGTTCGACGTCTGGGGCGAGGCCGAGGCGTGGCCGCCCGAGGACGCCGATATCGCCGTCGTGCCCGGGCCCGCCGCCGCCGCAGAAGGGCTGCGCACGCTCGCGACGGTGCACGAGGGGCCCGCCTGGCTGATCGCGAACCGCCGCGCGCTCGCCGAGCGCGATCTCACGCCGGCGCTCGACGCGCTGCTGCGGTTGCCGGCCGGCCCGCCGGGCGCAGGCATGGTCCCGACAGCGCGCGCCGCGCTCGTCGACGTCCTCGCGCAGTCGCGGCCGGGCGGCGTCAGCGCGCCGGTGGCAGCGCGCGCGAGCTTCCGCATCGCGGTGCCGGACGGCCACGCGCAGCGCCACACCGTCGCCGCGCTCGCCGCTGCGGGCCTCGCCTTCGCCGGCTACGACGCGGAGCGCACCGCGCGCCGCCCGCTGGCCCGCCTCGGGGCCGTGCTGCCCGTCGAGGTGAAGGTGCTGCGCCCGCAGGACATGCCGCGCGCGGTGGCGCTCGGCGGCTACGACCTCGCGCTGACGGGCCGCGACTGGCTGGCCGCGCACCAGGCGGCGTTCCCCGCCGCGCCCGTCGTCGAGCTGGCCGACCTGCGGCGCAGCCGCTACGCGCTCGGCGCCGTGGTGAGCGAGGACGTGCCCGCGACGTGCATCGCCGACGCGCTGGCGTACTGGCGTCGCGACGACCCGGCGCGGCCGATCCGCGTCGCCTCCGAGTACGCCGCGCTCGCCGACCACTACGCCCGCGAGCGGCGGCTCGGGCGCTATCGCGTCATCCCCATCGCGGGCGCCTCCGAGGGCTTCGTGCCGGACGACGCGGAGATCCTCATCGAAGGCTCGGAGACCGGCGCCACCCTGCGCGCCAACCGGCTGCGTATGATCGACGTACTGATGGAGTCGACTAACTGCGCGATCGGTGCGGCGGTGCACCCGGGCGGGGTGCGAGGCGCGTTGCGCGACGAGCTCGTCGAGCGGCTCGCGCGCGGCGCCGCGACGGTGGAGGCGTAGCAGTGCCTTCGCTCGGGTCGCACCTCTCGCTGGCGCGGCTGCTCGCGGAGCGCGTCGCGCGCCCGGAGATCGACGCCGATCGCGGCTCGTTCTACCTCGGCGCGACGGCGCCCGACATCCGCGTGCTGACGCGCGGCGATCGCGAGCACACCCACTTCTTCACGCTCGACGAGCTCGCGAACCAGGACTCGGTCGCGCGACTGTTCTCGACCCACCCGCATTTGCGCGACGCCAGGGCGCTGGACACGCCCACGCGTGCGTTCATGGCCGGCTACCTGACGCACTTGCTGATGGACCAGCTCTACATCGAGCGCATCTATCGCGAGTTCTTCGGCAGCGGCTCCGCGTTCGGCGACGATCCGCGCGGCAACGTGCTGGACCGCGTCCTCCAGTACGAGCTGGACCGCCGCCAGCGCGAAGCCGGGGACGCGATGGCCGAGATCCGCGAGGCACTGGCGAACTGCGACAGCACCGCCGACGTGCGCTTCATCGAACAGGAGACGCTCGCGCGCTGGCGCGACGTGGCGACCGACATCGCCGCGCAGCCCCCCGACTGGGAGCGCTTCAAGCGCCTCGCGAGCCGCCACCTGCACTCGGCCGGCCTCGACACGGACGAGGCAATCGAGCAGTTCTACCGCGACCTGCCCGCCGTGCTGCAGGAGACGCTGGACCACGTCACCGAGGCGCGCGTCGAGGAGTTCATGGCGGCGGCCGTCGACCAGGCCACCGCGCGGCTACGGGAGTACCTGGCGTGAGCGGCGCGTTGCGCATCGTGCACGGGGCCGCCGAGGCGCGCGCTACCGTGCTGCGCCGCGACGCGGCGCTCGACCCGCCGCTGCCGCCCGCGGTGCAGGCGACCATCCTCGACACGTTCGGCGCGCCGCTCGGCGCTTCCGAGGTCGTCGCGCGCATCATCGCCGACGTGCGCCGCGAGGGCGACGCTGCGGTGCGGCGCTACTCGCAGCGCTTCGACGGCTCGGCGGACGCGCCCATGGAGGTGACCGTCGAGGAGCGCGCGGCCGCGCACGCCCTCGTGCCCGACGAGCTCGTGGAGGCGATCGCGTTCGCGGTTGACCGCGTGCGCACGTTCCACGAGTACCAGCGCGAGCACGGTCCGCGCGGGTTTGCGGAGCACGGACTGGGCATGATCGTGCGGCCGATCGCGCGCGCGGGCGTGTACATGACGGGCAGCGTCGCGGTGCTGCCGTCGTCGATTGTGCACGTGGCGGTCCCTGCGACCGTCGCGGGTGTCCCGGAGATCATCGGCGTCACTGCGGCGCGCAGCGACGGCTCGGTGCACCCGCTCAAGCTCGTCGCCGCGGAGCGCGCCGGCGTGCATCGCATCTTCCGCGCCTCGGGCGCGCAGGCGATGGCGGCGCTCGCGTTCGGCACGGAGACGATCCCGCGCGTTGACAAGCTGTTCGGGCCCGGCAACCTGTTCGTGACGCTCGCGAAGCAGCAGCTGTATGGGCATGTGGGCATCGACGCGCTCTACGGGCCGACGGAGACGCTGGTGATCGCCGACGAGAGCGCGGACGCCGAGCTGTGCGCGGCAGACCTGCTCGCGCAGGCGGAGCACGACGAGCTCGCGCGACCCGTGCTGCTGACGACGAGCGAGGCGCTCGCGCGCGCCGTTGCGGATGCCGTCGAGGTGCAGCTCGTCGACCTCGCGCGTGGCGCGATCGCGCGCGCGGCGATCGCGCGTGGCGGCGCCGCCGTCGTGGCGAGCCTGGACGAGGCTGTCGCGCTCGCGAACGAGTTCGCGCCGGAGCACCTGTGCCTGCTCACACGGGAGCCGGAGGCGCTCGTGTCGCGCATCACGAACGCGGGCGGCGTCTTCGTCGGCGAGACCTCGCCCGAAGTGCTCGGCGACTACGTCGCCGGCCCGAGCCACGTGATGCCGACGGGCGGGTCGGCGCGCTACGCGTCGCCGCTGACCGTGTTCGACTTCCTGAAAGTGATCTCGACGGTGGCGCTGTCCGCCGCCGATCTGCGGCACCTTGGACCCGCCGCGGCCGCGCTCGCGCGCGCGGAGGGGCTGACGGCTCACGCGCGATCGATCGAGCTCCGTCTGGAGGGCCGCTGATGCGTTTCAATCACGACGCTTCGTTGCGCCCCGCGCTGCGCGCGCTGCGCGGCTACGAGCCGATCGCACCGCCTGAGGTCGTCGCGATGCGCTACGGCGTGCCCCCGGAGCGCATCGTCAAGCTCGACGGCAACGAGAACCCGTACGGCCCCTCGCCGCGCGCGCTTGCCGTGCTGGCGGCGCCGTACGCGGCGCATCGCTACCCCGACCCGGACCAGCGCCGGCTGCGCGAAGCGCTCGCGGCGCGCCACGGCGTCCCGGCCGAGTGCATCGTCGCGGGCGCCGGCTCGGACGAGCTGATCGACCTGCTGTTCCGCACGTACGTGCGCCCGCGCGACCACGTGGTGATCGCGTCGCCGACGTTCGGCATGTACGCGTTCGACGCCGAGCTGCACGACGCGGAGGTCGTCGACGTGCCGCTGCGCGATGACTGGGCGCCCGACGCCGACGCGCTCGTCGCCGCGGCTGCCTCGGCGCGCATCGTTTTCATCCCCTCGCCCAACAACCCCACCGGCGGCACGCTGCCGCCGGCGCTCGTGGAGCGGCTGCTGGACAGCGGGGCGCTGCTCGTCGTCGACGAGGCGTACATCGAGTTCGCGCACGCGCCGTCGCTCGTGGAGCGTGCGGCCGCGGGCGAGCCGCTCGTCGTGCTGCGCACGTTCTCGAAGTGGGCCGGGCTGGCCGGCCTCCGCGTGGGCTATGGCGTGCTGCCCGCGCCGATGGCGCGCGTGCTGATGCAGGTCAAGCAACCGTACGGCGTCAACGTCGCGGCGGAAGTCGCGGCGCTCGCATCGCTCGAGGACCGCGCGTTGCTCGACGAGCGCGCGTGCGCGCTCACGGGCGAACGCGACCGCCTCGCGGCCCAGCTGGCCGGGCTCGGCTGGCTGCACCCGGCGCCGTCGGAGGCAAACTTCCTGCTCGTGCGGCTGGATCGAGGCGACGCGGTGAGTGTGCGCGAGGCGCTGCGGCGTCATGGCGTGTTCGTGCGCGCGTTCGACCACTCGCGCCTGCGCCGCCACGTCCGCATCTCGGTCGGTACCGCAGCAGACTCGACACGGCTGCTTGAAGCGCTCACGGCGATCGCCGGCGAGCTGGCGACGGAAGGCGAGGCGCGCTCGTGAACATGGGCCCGGGGCGACGCGCGGTGATCGACCGCGTCACGAGCGAGACGCGCATCCACGTGGAGCTGCACGTCGACGGCAGCGGGCGGGCGGACGTACGCACCGGCGTCGGCTTCTTCGACCACATGCTGGAGGCGTTCGCGCGTCACGGCCGCTTCGACGTCACCCTGACGTGCGACGGCGACCTGCACGTGGACGCGCACCACACGCTGGAGGACAGCGCGCTGGCGCTGGGCGCGGCGTTCGACGCGGCACTCGGCGAGCGTGCGGGCATCGTGCGCATGGGCGACGCGACCGTCCCGCTCGACGAAGCGCTGGTGCAGGTCGCGATCGACCTGTCGGGGCGGCCGTACGCGGCGACGCACTTCGCGTTCGTCGGCGAGCGTGTGGGCGAGGCGCCGACGGAGATGGTGCCGCACGTGCTGCGTTCCTTCGCGACGGGCGCGCGGCTGACGTTGCACGCCAGGCAGCTCGCGGGCGCGAACGACCACCACATCGCTGAGGCGACGATGAAGGCGCTCGGCCGCGCGCTCGATGCGGCCACGCGCCCGGACGAGCGGCTGCTGGGCGAGGTCGCAAGCACGAAGGGGACGCTGTCGGCCTAGCGGCGGGCCTCGGTGGCTGTCTGCGCGTGGCTGGCCGCCGCGCGCCCGTCGTCCGCACCCGGTGCGCGCGTTACAGAATAGGCGGGCGCGATAGCGTGCGCCTGCTCCGCCTCCCGCATGAAGCGCGGGTTCCGCACCACGACCGTAGGGCGTGCCCAGCGCGACCCGGCGGGCGTCACGACGCTGATGCAGTCGATCAACCGGCGCGTGCGTAGCCAGCCGATCAGCTCCTGGCTCGCGCAGCGCAGTCCGGCCGCCTCGGCCTGCGCGCGGAACGTCGCCGCGCTGACCGTGCGGTCGCGCCAGTACAGGTCGACGAGGCCGAGTCGGTGCAGCCCGGCGAGCAACTGCCGTCCGACCGGCACCTTGCGGAGCCTTGGCGCGTAGCGCACGTAGGCACCCAGCAGCCCGAGCGAGCCGGCCTTGCCGCTGCCGGGCAGCTTGCGCAGCAGCGGCGCGCTCCTCGCGTACTCGCCCGAGTTCGAGTGGTGGAGCACGGCGACGCCGTCTGGTGTCAGCTTCGTCGCCAGCTGCTCCAGGTACGCCTGGAGCACGCTCGCGTCCGCGTGCACGAGCGAATCGAAGCTGAACGCGAAGTCGATCGAATGGTCCTCGACCATAGCGAGCGATCTGCCGTCGTTGACGTGGTACGTGATGTGCGTGTCGGTGCGGAAGCGCTCCTTGCACGCCTCGATGCAGCGCTCGGAGAGGTCGACGACGACCAGCCGGTCGCAGCGGTCTTTCAGGAAGTGCGTCCAGCGGCCGAACCCCGGCGCGATCTCGAGGATCGTCGGAGCCGGCAGGAACGCATGAATCCTCGGCAGCAACGTCGAGTACCACTGCATCTCGGGAGTGCCCCACGCGCCGGACCACTCGTCCCCCGCGGCGCTCCAGTCGTACGCGTTGTCCCAGACGAGCTGATTCTCCTCGATGGTCGGCATGGCGCTCCTGTCGGCTCTTCACGTTCTATAGCGGTCCCCCTGCGGTGTCGCAAGCGACCCGCACTGGGACGCGCGTTGTGCGGCTCGCCGTTTGCCCCTCGCTGCGCGCGCGCCTAGCCTCGACGCATGACCGAGCCCACGACCGCCGAGCTGCTTGCCTTCGCGCTCGCGCTCGCAGACGCTGCGGACGCCGTGACGCTGCGCCACTACCGCGGCGGCGGCGCGGCGTGGCGCAAGGCGGACGCGAGCTACGTCACGCTCGCCGACACGGAAACGGAATCGCTGCTGCGCGCGCGCATTGGCGACCGCTACGCCGGCCACAGCGTGCTGGGCGAAGAGGAGGGCGAGACGCGCGCGCCCATGTCGTTGCAGGGGGAGCCTGGCGCGCCGCCGCCGCCGCGCTGGATCGTCGACCCGGTGGACGGCACCCACAACTTCGTGCGCGGCATCCCCGTGTGGGCCACGCTGATCGCCTGCGAGCGCGCCGGCCGCGTCGAGGTCGGGGTGGCCTCGGCGCCGGCGCTGGGCACGCGCTGGTGGGCGGGGCGCGGCCTGGGCGCCTACCGCGGCGAGCTGCGCGCGAGCGGCGGCGGCGCCGGCGAGCGCATCGCCGTCTCCCGCGTCGCGCGCCTCGATGATGCGCAGGTCGCGTACGGCTCGTACCGGCTCACGCTGGACGCATGGGGCGGCCGCGCCGATGCGCTGCTGCGCGGCGCCTGGCGGCAGCGCGGCTTCGGCGACTTCTGGGGCCACTGCCTCGTCGCCGAAGGCGCCGCCGAGGTCATGCTCGAGGGCGAGATCGCGCCGTGGGACATCGCGGCCGTGCAGGTGATCGTCGAGGAAGCGGGCGGCGCGCTCACGGACATCGACGGCCGGCCGCGCCTCGACGCCGGCCACTGCATCACCACCAACGGCCTGCTGCACGAGACGGTGCTGCGCGCGCTGCGCGGCTAGCTCGCGGTCACGGCGTCCGTCACGGCGAAGCTGAACTGCTCGATCACGGGGTTCGCGAGCAGTTGTGCGCACATCGCGCGCACCGCTTGCTCGGCCGCGGCGGCGTCCGCGGCCGCGACGCGCAGCTCGATGTGCTTGCCGACCCGCACCGCGGCGACACCCGCGAAGCCGAGCGTGTGCAGCCCGTCGCGCACCGCGAGCCCCTGCGGGTCGTTCACCAGTGGCTTGAGCATCACGTCGATGCGTGCGAGGTAGTCGGGCATCAGCGCTCCTCGTGCTCCTCGGCGGGCGGGTCGGGCAGCGGCGCGCCGGTCAGGCGGCGGTACGCCTCGAGGTAGCGCTCGCTCGTCGCGCGCACCACCTCGGGCGGGAGCGGCGGCGGCGGCGGCTCGCGGTTCCAGCCGGACGCGGCAAGCCAGTCGCGCACGTACTGCTTGTCGAACGAGGGCTGGTCGTGGCCGGGGTCGTACGCGTCGAGCGGCCAGAAGCGCGACGAGTCCGGCGTGAGCGCCTCGTCGATCAGCGTCACCTCCCCGTCGAGCATCCCGAACTCGAACTTCGTGTCGGCGATGATGAGACCGCGCTCGAGCGCCACGTCCGCCGCGTAGCGGTACAGCGCGAGCGCGCGCAGGCGCATCACGTGCGCGCGCTCCGGCCCCACTAGCGCCTCGACCTCCGCGTACGTCAGCGGCTCGTCGTGCCCCGCCGCCGCCTTCGACGTCGGCGTGAAGATCGGCTCGAACAGCCGCTCGCACTGCCGCAGGCCGGGCGGCAGCGCGATGCCGCTGATGGCGCCGCTGCGCTGGTAGTCGGCCCAGCCCGAGCCTGCGAGATAACCCCGCACGACGCACTCCACCGGCAGCGGCTCGGCGCGTCGCGCGATCGTCGCGCGGCCGTACCACGCGGGGTCGGCGTCGATGCCGAGCTGTGCGGCGTTATCGGCGTCCAGCACCGCGACGAAGTGGTTCGGCACCACCTCGCGCGTGCGCATGAACCACCACGCCGCGAGCCGCGTCAGCACTTCCCCCTTGCGCGGGATGCCGTTCGGCAGCACAATGTCGAACGCCGAGATGCGGTCCGTCGCCACCAGCAACAGGCGATCGTCGCCGAGCGCATAGCTGTCACGCACCTTGCCACGGTGGACGAGCCCCGGGCGATCCGTGACCAGCAGTACGCCATCCCGCGTGGGCTCGCCGCTCACTGGAGCAGGCCGAGCCGGCGGAACGACGTGTCGATGTGCACGAGGTAGGGCGCGTAGTCGAAGATCGCGTCGAGCGCCGCGGCGTCGAGCAGCGTGCGCACCTCGGCGTCGGCGTCGAGCAGCGCGCGGAACGGCGTGCCGTGCTCCCACGCGTCGAGTGCGTGGCGCTGGACGATGTGGTACGCGGCCTCGCGGCCGAGTCCGCGGTCGATCAACGCGAGCAACACCTTCTGCGAGAACACGAGCCCCTGCGTGCGCTCGAGGTTCGTGCGCATGCGCTGTGGGTAGACGACGAGGCCGTCCATGACGCCCGTAAAGATGTGCAACATGTACGCGAGCAGTCCCGTCGCGTCCGGGAACACGATGCGCTCGGCGCTCGAGTGCGAGATGTCGCGTTCGTGCCACAGCGCGACGTCCTCGAAGCCGGTGAGCGCGTAGCCGCGCAGCGTGCGCGCGAGCCCGCACACGCGCTCGCACAGCTCCGGGTTGCGCTTGTGCGGCATCGACGACGAGCCTGTCTGGCCGGCCGTGAACGGCTCCTCGACCTCGAGAATCTCCGTGCGCTGCAACCCGCGCACCTCGGTGGCGAACTTCTCCAGCGACGCGCCGATCCCGGCGAGCACCGCGAGGTAGAACGCGTGGCGATCGCGTTGCAGCACCTGCGTGGCCACCGGCGCGACCGCGACGCCGAGCCGGAGGCACGCCGCTTCTTCGACGGTGGGCGGGACCGTGGCGTGCGTGCCCACCGGGCCCGCGAACTTGCCGACGGCGACCGTGCGCCGCGCGTCGGCGAGCCGCGCTTCGTGGCGCGCGAGCTCGTCCACCCACACTGCGAGCTTGAGTCCGAACGTCGTCGGCTCGGCGTGCACGCCGTGCGTGCGCCCGATGCAGATCGTGTCCTTGTGCTCGAGCGCGCGCCGCGCGACCACCTCGCGCAGCGTGACGAGCTGCGCCGCCAGCACATCGGCCGCCGCGCACAGTTGCAGGCTCGTCGCCGTGTCCCACACGTCGCTCGTGGTCAGGCCGTAGTGCACCCAGCGCGACTCCGGGCCGAGCGAGTCCGCGACGGAGCGCAGGAAGGCCGTCATGTCGTGGTGCGTCTCCGCCAGATAGCGCTCGATCGCCGCGAGGTCGATGCGCGCCCCGGCGATGCGCTCGGCGTCCGTGCGCGGCACCACGCCCGCGTCGGCCCACGCCTGCACGACCGCGATCTCGACGGCGAGCCAGCGCTCGAACTTCGTCTCGTCGCTCCAGATGGCGGCGATCTCCGGGCGGCTGTAGCGCGGGATCATCGCCGGCTCACGCGCTGACCCGGGCGACCATCGGGTCCGGCCCGAGGATCAGCTGCGCCCACGTGCGGCTCACCGCGTCGCGCTCGTGCGGGTCGCCGAAGAGCGCGGTGTCGTCGACGACGTGCGCGAACTGCCGCGCGCCCGCGAGCAGCGCTTCGGCCTGCGCGTCGAGGACGGCAGCGGGCACTTCGGCCGGGCGCAGATTGCGAATCACCAGCTCGCGGTTACCCTCGAGCCCCCACAGCACCTCGTGCGCGAACGAGCCGCGCCCCGGTCCCCACGCGGCGATGTAGTGCAGGCACGGTGCGGGCGCGGGCCGCTCCGGCAGCGGCGGCAGCGTATCGAGCTCGATGCGGCGGCGGCACTCGCTCATGGGGCAGCGCACTTCTCTCATCGGCGGCTGCTCATCGGCTGCTCACCTGCGCACGTCGACGGGCGCAGCGGCGCGCGCCGCGATATCGGTGCGGTAGTGCGCGCCCTCGAAGTGGATGCGCCGCACGTTGTCGTACGCGCGCGCGCGCGCTTCCTCGACGCTCGCGCCGCGAGCGACAACGCACAGCACACGCCCGCCCGCCGTGCGCACCGTGCCGTCTGCCCCCCGCTGCGCGCCCGCGAGGAACACCTGCACGTCGGCGTCGACTGCATCGAGGCCCGTGATCGGCGCGCCGCTCGCGTACTCGCCGGGGTAGCCGCCCGCCGCCATCACGACGCCGACGGTCGCCGACTCATCCCACTCGACCGGCACGTCGGCGAGCTGGCCCGCGGCCACGGCCTCGCAGATGGCGAGCAGGTCCGAGCGCAGCCGCGGCAGCAGCGCCTCGGTCTCCGGGTCGCCGAAGCGCGCGTTGAACTCGATCACGCGCGGGCCGTCCGCCGTCAGCATCATGCCGGGGTACAGCACGCCGCGGTACGGGCGCCCCGCCGCGCGCAGCGCCGCCACGGTCCGCTCGGTCACGTCGCGCTCGATGCCGCGCGCCGTCGCGGCGTCGAGCCAGTCCGGCGGCGAGTACACGCCCATGCCGCCGGTGTTGGGGCCGCGGTCGCCGTCGAACACCGGCTTGTGGTCGCACGAGAACGGCATGTGCGCGACGGTCACGCCGTCCGTGAACGCGTGCGCCGACGTCTCCGGCCCGTAGAGGCGCTCCTCGACGAGCACGCGCGCGCCAGCGGCGCCGAACTCGCGGGCGACGAGCATACGATCGATGGCGGCGGCGGCCTGAGCGAAATCATCGCAGACGACGACGCCCTTACCGGCAGCGAGGCCATCGGCCTTGATGACGCAGGGGCCGCCGAGCGAGCGGGCGAATTCCGCGGCGGCCACCCGTTCTGTGAAGGCCTCGGCGCGGGCGGTGCGGATGCCGGCGTCGCGCATCAGTTGCTTCGCGTACGCCTTCGAGGCCTCGATCTCATCGGCCGCACGGCTCGGGCCGAAGACGGGGATGCCGGCTGCGGAGAGGGCATCGGTAACGCCGGTCGCGAGCGGGTCGTCCGGGCCGACGATCACCAGATCGGCGCGGAGTTGCTCGGCGCGCGCGACGACAGCCGCTGGATCGGTGATGGCGAGCGGCACGTTCGGGCCGTACTGCGCAGTGCCGGCGTTGCCCGGCGCGGTCCACAGCACGCCGAGCTGCGGCGACTGCGCGAGCTTCCACGCGATCGCGTGCTCACGCCCACCGCCGCCGAGCAGCAGCACGCGCCGCGCGCTCATCGCACTCCGCTCATCGGAGCTGCGCGCCGGCGAGCGCGGCGACATAGCCGGCGGAGGCCTGCACCCAGCCGGCGCGCGCGGTCTCCTCCTCGACGCACAGCTGGCAGTACGTGCGCGCGCCCGCGTCGTCGAGGCCGCGCGTCGCGAGGCCGTCGAGCCAGTGCACCTTCAGCCGGTGCGCGGCGTCGTAGCGCTCCAGCGCCTCGTGCATCGCCGGTAGCAGCGGGCTGGTGTCCGTCACGCGGCTACTCCCACTCGCCTATTCCCACTCGATCGTGCCGGGCGGCTTCGAGGTGATGTCGTACACCACGCGGTTCACCTCGGGCACCTCGTTGACCACGCGCGTGGAGATGCGCGCGAGCAGGTCGTACGGGATGCGCGCCCAGTCTGCGGTCATCGCGTCCTCGGCCGTCACGCAGCGCAGCGCGACGCAGTAACCGTACGTGCGGAAGTCGCCCTGCACGCCCACCGTGCGCGTGTCCGTGAGCACCGCAAACGACTGCCAGAGCTCGTAGTAGAGCGCCGCCTGCTTGATCTCGTCCATGACGATCCAGTCGGCGGCGCGCAGCACCGCGAGCTTGTCGCGCGTCACCTCGCCGATCACGCGGATGGCCAGGCCCGGGCCGGGGAACGGTTGGCGGTAGACCATCTCGTCCGGCAGCCCGAGCTCCCGGCCGACGCGGCGCACCTCGTCCTTGAAGAGGTGGCGCAACGGCTCGATCAGCGTGAACTGCATGTCGGGTGGCAGCCCGCCGACGTTGTGGTGCGTCTTGATCTTCGCGGCCGCGCTGCCATCGGCGGACGCGGACTCGATCACGTCCGGGTACGTCGTGCCCTGGCAGATGAAGTCGACGCGGCCGAGCGTGCGCGCCTCCTCCTCGAACACCCGAATGAACGTCGTGCCGATGCGCCGCCGCTTCTCCTCCGGGTTCGTCACGCCGACGAGCGTGGCGAGGAAGCGCTCCGTCGCGTCGACGTGCAGCAGGTTCATCGCCATGTGCTGGCTGAACGTGGCGACCACGCGCTCCGGCTCCTCGGCGCGCAGCAAGCCGTTGTCGACAAAGATGCACGTGAGCTGGTCGCCGATCGCGCGGTGCACGAGCGTGGCCGCGACGGCCGAATCGACGCCGCCGGACAGCGCGCAGATGACTCGGCCTGCGCCCACGCGCTCCCGGATCGTGCGAATCGACTCCTCGATGAAGTTCGTCGCGGTCCAGTCGCCGGCGCAGCCCGCCACCTCGAACAGGAAGTTGCGCAGCAACTGCCCGCCCTGCGGCGTGTGCACGACCTCCGGGTGGAACTGGATGCCGAGGTGCCCCGCGGCGTCCGCCATCACCGACACGGGCGAGCTGTCCGATTGCGCGATCGCGCGGAAGCCCGGCGGCAGCTCCACCACGTGATCGCCGTGCGACATCCACACCGGCAGCGTCGATGGCAGCCCGCGCAGCAGTGGGCTGGTGGCGTCCGCGACGCGGATCACCGCGTGCCCGTACTCGCGCGTCTTCGTCGGCGCGACGCGCCCCCCGAGCGTATGCGCGAGCAGCTGCATGCCGTAGCAGATGCCCAGTACCGGCAGCCCCGACGCGATCACGTAGTCGGGCAGCGTCGGCGCGCCGGGCTCGTAGACCGAGGCCGGGCCACCGGAGAGGATGAACGCCTTGATGCGCAGGTGGTCGAGCCGCTCGGGCGGCGTGTTCCACGGCACGAGCTCCGAGTACACGCCCGCGTCACGGATGCGGCGCGCGATCAACATTGCGTACTGCCCGCCGTAGTCCAGCACGACCACCGCCTCGGGCGCGTTGGGGGCGGGGTGGAAGACGTGCCCGGGCTCGCGTGCCTCGGCGATCTCGAGGTACGCGCCCACTTCGCGGTCGTCGGAAGTGCGAATCCGTGGCGGCGCGGCGGCTGCCTCGGTGCTGTCGACCATGGTGCCCTAGTTTCGGGGGGAGTCCGCTAGGGGCGGATCGTATCGGCGGCCTATAGTCCGGTCAACGTAAGCGGCCCGCGACGCCGCAGGAGGTGGCCGTTGCCCGTGCTCGGCGCCTCCGCAGTCGGCCGCATCGTCGCCGCGCTCGCGGCCGGCGAGGTCGCCGCGCTGCCCACCGACACCGTCTACGGGCTCGCGGCCCTTCCCGGGCACGCGGGCGCCGTCGAGCGGCTGTACGACCTCAAGGGCCGCGACCCGGCGCAGCCGATCGCCCTGCTCATCGACTCGGCAGCCCGCGCGGAGGCGCTCGTCGAGGCGCCCGCCGCGTTCGCGGCGCTCGCTGCCCGCTGGCCGGGGCCGCTCACGCTCGTGGTGCGGGCGCGGCCAGGGGCGGGGCTCGCCCCGCGGCTCGTCGGGCCCGGCGGTGGCGTCGGCGTGCGCCAGCCGGACGACGCGCTGGCGCTGGCCCTGATTCGCGCCTGCGGCGGCGTGCTCGCAGTGACGAGCGCGAACCGCAGCGGCGAGCCCCCGCTGACCACCGCCGCCGCGATCGCCGCACGCTTCGGGCCCGACCTGCTCATCCTCGACGGCGGCCCGCGTGAGGGCGTCGCCTCGACGGTCGTTGACCTCACGGTCGAGCCGCCGCTCATGCTGCGCGAGGGGCCGCTGACGGCTGCCGCGCTCGGGCTGGCGCCCTGACAGCGGGCCGCTAGGCCGTCGCGCACGCGGCCGCTACGATGGGTGTCGAGGCCGTCACGCGAGGAACACCATGCGTATCGCCATCGGCGCCGACCACGCCGGGTTCGCCCTGAAGGAGATCCTGCGCGCCGAGCTCGCAGCGCTGGGTGATGAGGTGACGGACTTCGGCACGGACTCCGAGCAGTCCATGGACTATCCGGACGTCGCGATCCCGCTCGCGCGCTCCGTGGCCGCGGGCGAGCATGACTTCGGCGTGCTGATCTGCTCGAACGGCGTTGGGCCGTCCATCGCGGCGAACAAGGTGCCGGGCGTGCGTGCGGCGCTGTGCCACGACACCTTCGCTGCGCGGCGCGCGCGCGAGCACACCGACGCGAACGTGCTCTGCCTCGGCGCCTGGTCGATCGGCCGCGGGGTCGCGTCCGACGTGCTGCGCGCGTTCCGCGACGCGACCTTCGCGGGCGGGCGGCACCAGCAGCGCCTCGACAAGATCCGCGCGATCGACCATCCCGATTAGCCGCATGCGCACGCGGCTGGCGAGCGCAGGCCGCCTCGCGTCGCTCGCGCGGCGCGCCGCGGGCGCGGCCGCGCTCATCGCGAGCGGGCGCGCGCACCCCGTCGTCGACGGCCGCGTCGCGGTTGCAGGATGCGCGGCGCCGGTCGCCATCGATCGCGACCGCTTCGGCGTGCCGCACGTCTTCGCAGACAGCGAGGCCGATGCCTGCTTCGGGCAGGGCTTCGTGCACGCGCAGGACCGGCTGTTCCAGATGGACTCGCTGCGCATGACGGCGCTCGGGCGCACCGCCGAATGGACCGGCCGCCGCGCGCTCGACGGGGATCGCTTCGTGCGGCGGCTCGGCCTCGCCGGCATCGGCGGGCGCGACCTCGCGCATGCCGGTGCGGCCGACCGCGCGCTGCTGCTCGCGTACGCCGCCGGCGTAAACGCGGGCATCCGCTCCCTGCGCGTGCTCCCACCCGAGTACGCGCTACTCGACATGCATCCGGAGCCGTGGCATGCCGAGCATTCGCTCGTGGTCGGCCGGCTGATGCAGTTCGTGTTCACCGCGAACTGGGACACCGAACTGCTGCGCGAGCAGCTGCTGCATGAGGTGGGGCCGGAGCGCGCGGCCGCCGTCGACCCCGCCTACCCGGATGGTGGGCACACCGTGACCGGCGCGCCCTACGCGCCCGCGGCCGCGCGCGTGCTCGCTGCGTACCGGGACGCCGTGCAGGCGGGGCTGCCCGCCGGCGCCGCCTCCAACGCGTGGGCGGTGACGGGCGAGCGCACGGTGAGCGGCGCGCCGCTGCTCGCGAGCGATCCGCACATGGCCTCGCGCCTGCCGGGCCTGCTGCACGTCGCGCATGTGCGCGGGGGAGGCATCGATGTCGTCGGCGCGACCGTGCCGGGCGTGCCGCTGGTGTTGATGGGGCACAACGGGCGCGTCGCCTGGGGGCTCACCGCCGGCCTCGCCGACGCCGCCGACTGCTACATCGAGACGCTCGACCCCGACGCGCCGAATCGCTACCGCACGCCCGGCGGTTGGGCCACCGGCGCGACGCGCATCGAGCGCTTCGCCGTGCGCGACGGCGCGACCGTCGAGGAGCACGTGCTGGAGACGCGCCACGGGCCCGTGATCGGCCCCGCAGTGCCGGGCGAGCAGCGCGCGATCGCGCTGCGCTCGAGCGCGCTCGATCCCGGCGACGCGTTCGGCGCGCTCGCCGCGCTCTGCCGCGCCGCCGACACCACCGCGTTCGACGCTGCGGCGGTGCGCATGGGCGGCGCGCCGTTCAACTACGTGTACGCCGGCAGCGACGGCGCTATCGGCTACCGGCTCGCCGGCGCCGTGCCGGAGCGCGCGCACGGCGCGGGGCTGCTGCCCGCCGACGGCGCCACCGCGCCGGAGCCGCCGCCCGCGCCGCTGCCGCCGGAACGCATGCCCCACGCTCGGCGCTCCGCGGGGCCGGTCGCGATGGTCTCGGCGAACCAGGCGCCGGGCGGCGAGGCCGAGCTGGGCGAGGACTGGTGCGAGCGCTGGCGCGCCGAACGCATCGAGGCGCTGCTCGGGGCCACCGAGCGCCACTCCGTTGCCTCGTTCGCCGCGATGCAGCTCGATGCGCAGTCGGAGCCGATGCGGCGGCTCGCCGCGCTGCTCCTCGCGCGCGAGCTCGTCGCGGACCCCACCGTGCGCGCGCTACTCGCCGCCTGGGACGGCCACCTGCGCGCGACGAGCGCCGCCGCGGCGATCGTGGAGACGGTGCTCGGCGAGGCGGCGCAGGCGCTCACGGTGCGCATGGCCGGCGCGTCCGCGCGCACGCCGCTCGGCGCGGGGCTTGGCGTGGCGTTCGCCGGCTCCTCGTTCTCGATGCGGCTACAGGGCTGGGTGCTGCACGCGCTCGAGTCGGCTGCGCCGCCGTGGTGCACGGGCGAGGCCGATCGCGACCGCGTGCTGCGCGCGGCTGCGGAGCGCGCGCTCGCGCGGCTGCGCGTGGAGCTCGGCCCCGTGGCGCAGCGCTGGCGCTGGGGCGATCTGCACCGCTGGTCGCCGCCGCATCCGCTGGCCGCAGTGCCGCTGCTCAAGCGGCTCGTGTCGCGAGGGCCGTTCCCGTTCCCCGGCGACACCAACACGCTGCTGCAGGGCGGCTTCAGCCTGCTGCGCGGGCCGGCATCGGTCGCGGTGCTGCCGAGCTACCGCCAGGTGATCGACCTGGCGGACCCCGACCGCTCGTTGTTCCAGCTGGCCACGGGCAACTCCGGCATCCCGGGCCACCCACGCTATGACGACGCGATCGATGAGTTCCTGGGCGGCCGGCACCGCCCGCTGCTCTACACACGCGCAGCCGTGGCGGCGCAGCGCGAGCACCTGCTGTGGCTCGATCCCGCATGACCGAGCGAGTGAGCGAGGCGCTCGAGGTGCGCAGCGCGCGCTACCGCGCGCTCGTCGACGCGGAGCTGCGCGCCGTCGTCGGCGACGATCCGGCGGCGCTCTACGGGCTGATGCGCTACCACCTCGGCTGGACCGACGCTGGCGGGGCCCCAGCAGCAGCCTCGCCCGGCAAGCAGCTGCGCTCGACGCTGCTGCTGCTCGTCGCCGAGCTGTGCGGTGGCGACGCGACGCAGGCAGCGCCGGCCGCCGCTGCGATCGAGCTCGTGCACAACTTCTCGCTGCTCCACGACGACATCGAGGACGCGAGCGCGGAGCGGCGCGGCCGGCCCACCGTGTGGACGCTGGCGGGCGTCGCGCAGGCGATCAACGCCGGGGACGGCATGCACGCGCTCGCGCGGCTCGCGTTGCACCGGCTGGGCGCGGCCGGCGTCGAGCCCGCGCGCGTGCTCGACGCGATGCGCGAGCTCGACGAGGCGTGCGTGCGGCTGGTCGAGGGGCAGCACCTCGACCTCGCGTTCGAGCGGCAGGCGCGCGTCGCCCGCGCGGAGTACCTCGCGATGGCCGGGGGCAAGACCGGGGCGCTGATCGCGGCCTCCGCCGCAGTCGGCGCGGTCGCCGGCGGCGCCGGCGCCGCCGGGGTGCACGCGCTGCGCGAATTCGGGCAGCACCTCGGCATGGCGTTCCAGGCGATCGACGACGTACTGGGCATCTGGGGCGACCCCGCCGTGACCGGCAAGCCCGCCGGCGACGACCTGCGCACGCGCAAGATGACGCTGCCCGTGATCGCGGCGCTGGAGGCCGGCGGACCGGCTGCAGCCGCGCTGGCGGCCGCGTACAGCCGCCCGGCGACCCCCGCGGACGACATCGCGGCGCTCGCGCGCCTCGTCGAGGCCGGGGGCGGCCGCGCCGCTGCCGACGCGTTCGCGCGCGAGCAGCTCGCGGCGAGCTTCGCGGCGCTCGATCGCGCTGGGTTCGACGCCGCGGGCGTCGCGCTCTGTCGCGAGCTGGCGACGCGTGCCGTCGAGCGCACCTTCTAAGCACCTCTGAAGACCGTTACGGGAGTGCGCCCCGCCGTCGCCGCGCTTCGCTCCGCGCCTCTGCCTTGACCCGAAGTCAACCGCGCTCAACGATCGTGGTTGCCTGGGAGCGACGCTGAACGCTGGCGCGCATGGCACGGCGCTGCGCACAGAACGGACACGGCGGTGAAGAAGCAGACGATCCGCGACATCGACGCCCGCGGGAAGCGCGTCCTGCTGCGCGTGGACTACAACGTGCTCGTCGAGGACGGCCAGGTCGTCGACGACATGCGCGTGCGCGAGTCGCTGCCCACGATCCGCGCCCTGCGCGACGCGGGCGCGTGCATCATCATCTGCTCGCACCGCGGGCGGCCGCGCGGCGGCGTGGACAAGACGCTGCGCAACGCGCCGGTCGCGGCGCACCTCACGCAACTGCTCGGCGTGCCCGTGCGCATGGCCGACGACTGCGTCGGCCCGGACGTCGAGCGCATGACGCTCGCGCTGCAGCCCGGCGAGATCCTGCTGCTCGAGAACGTGCGCTTTCACCCCGAAGAGGAGGCGAACGACGACGCGTTTGCGCAGCAACTCGCGCGCCTCGCCGACATCTACGTGAACGATGCGTTCGGCACGGCGCACCGCGCGCACGCTTCCACGCACGCGATCGCGAAGTACCTGCCTGCCGTCGCGGGGCTGCTGCTCGAGCGGGAGGTCGATTACCTGTCGCGCGTCAGCGACCACCCGGCGCGGCCGTTCGCGATCGTGCTCGGCGGCGCGAAAGTGTCGGACAAGATCGGCATCCTGGAGCACCTGGCGGAGCACGCCGACCTGATCTGCATCGGCGGTGCGATCGCCAACACGTTCCTCAAGGCGCGCGGCATCGACGTCGCGGACTCGCTCGTCGACAGCGACGGGCTGGCCGCGGCGCGCTACATCATGGCCGCCGCCGAGCATCGCGGCGGCCCGGATATCGTGCTGCCCTCGGACGTCGTGGCTGCGTTCGGCGAGGCCGGGCCGGGGCACGTGCGCACGGTTTCCGTCGCGCAGGTGCCGGTCAACTGGCGCATCCTCGACATCGGCCTGGGCACCGTGCAGAACTTCGCAGCCGCGCTGCAGCCGATGCGCACCGTAGTGTGGAACGGCCCGATGGGCCTGTTCGAGCGCGAACCGTTCGACCGCGGCTCGCTCGCCGTCGCGCGCATCCTCGCCGAGCTGCAGGCCACGACGGTCGTCGGCGGCGGCGAGACCGTGGCGGCGCTGCGTCGCGCGGGCGTCGCGGACCGCATCTCGCACGTCTCCACCGGCGGCGGCGCGTCGCTCGCGATGCTCCAGGGCAAGCCGCTGCCCGCCGTCGAGGTGCTCCTGGACGCCTAGCTCCGCGGACCGACTCGTGGGTCTCGTTCGCGCCCACGCGCTGGCTCCGGCTAGCATAGGGCCATGGAATTCGACCTCATCCGACGGCTGTCCGTTCCCTCCGATACCAAGGTGCTGCTCTGCGTGCTCGATGGGCTGGGCGGTCTGCCGGGCCCGCGCGGCCGCACGGAGCTGGAGGAGGCGTACCCCCAGCACCTCGACCGGCTCGTCGAGCAAGGCACGCTCGGGCAGACGCTGCCCGTGGGCTACGGCATCACCCCGGGCTCCGGTCCGGGCCACCTGGCGCTCTTCGGCTACGACCCGCTGCGCTTCGAGGTCGGCCGAGGCGTGATCGAGGCGACCGGCATCGACTTCCCGCTCACGGCGTCCGACGTCGCCGCGCGCGGCAACTTCTGCACGCTGGACGCTGAGGGCCGCATCATCGATCGCCGCGCCGGGCGCGTGCCCACCGAGGTGACCGCCGAGATCTGCGCCGAGCTCGAGGCGGGCGTGCGCTTGCCGGGCGTCGAGCTGTTCGTGCGCCCGGTGCGGGAGCACCGCTTCGTGCTCGTGCTGCGCGGCCACGCGCTGCACGACGCGCTGACCGACACCGACCCGCAGCGCGAGGGCGTGGCGCCGTTGCCCGCCGAGCCGCGGGAGCCCGCGGCCGCGACCACCGCGGCGTTAGTCAACAGCTTCGTCGTGCAGGCGCGCGCGATCATCGGCGGGCGCGATCGCGCGAACGGGCTGACGCTGCGCGGCTGGGCCATGCGCCCGGACCTGCCGCAGCTCCCCGAGCTGTGGAAGCTGCGCGCCGCGGCCGTGGCGCTGTACCCCATGTATCGCGGGCTCGCGCGTCTCGTCGGCATGGACGTGCTCGACGCCGGGACCACGCTCGCAACACAGGTCGAGGCATTGCGCCGCCACTGGGACGAGTACGACTTCTTCTTCCTGCACTACAAGCCGACCGACACCGCCGGCGAGGACGGCGACTTCCAGCGCAAACAGCAGGCGATCCGTGACTTCGATGCGTGCCTGCCGTCGCTGCTGGCGCTCGCGCCCAACGTGCTCGTGATCACCGGCGACCATTCCACGCCCGCCGTGATGGCGGGGCACTCCTGGCACCCGGTGCCGCTGCTGATGCACGGCGATTACATGCGCAGCGACGACTCGACGCGCTTCACGGAGCAGGCGTGCGCGCACGGCGCGCTGGGCACGCTCCCCGCGTGCGAAGTGCTGCCGATCGCGTTCGCGCACGCGCGCAGGCTCGCGAAGTTCGGGGCGTAGCCGTGCCCGTCCGCACACCCATCGTCGCCGGCAACTGGAAGATGCACCTGGGGCGCGCCCCCGCGCGCGAGCTGGTCACCGCGCTGCGTGATGCGCTGGGCGGCCTGCGCGGCGTCGAGGCCGTGCTGTGTCCGCCCGCGCCGTGGCTCGCGGACGCCCATGATCTGCTCGCCGGCTCCCCGCTGCGCCTCGGCGTGCAGCACGTGTACTGGGAGCCGCACGGCGCCTTCACGGGCGAGGTGAGCGCGGCGATGCTCGCCGGCATCGTGCAGTACGTCATCATCGGCCATTCGGAGCGACGCCACCGCTTCGGCGAACGCGACGAGGACACCGCGCGCAAGCTGCGCGCGGTGATCGAGCTCGGCATGCAGCCGATGCTCGCCATCGGCGAACTGCGCGAGCAACGCGAGGCCGGCGAGACGGCGACGGTGCTGCGCCGCCAGCTGCTCGCGGCGTGGGAAGGCCTCGACCGCCTGCCCGCCGGGAGCATCATCGCCTACGAGCCGGTGTGGGCGATCGGCACCGGGCTCACCGCGACGCCGGCGATGGCGCAGGACGCCTGTGCGCACGTGCGCGCGATCGTCGAGGAGCGCTTCGATGCCGCAACCGCCGAGACCTGCCGCGTGCTGTACGGCGGCTCGGTCACCGTGGACAACGTCGCCACCCTCGCGGCCGAGCCGGACATCGATGGCGTGCTCGTCGGCGGCGCATCGCTCGACGCCTCCGCGTTCACCGCGATCTGTCACGCCGTGGCCGCGGCGAAGGGCGCGTAGCCCCCCGGCGAGTCCCGAGTCGGTACACTGGCCGCGGGACTCGCGTGCCGCATCGCGCACGGGCGCTCCGCGCGAATCCGCACGAGCGGCGGTAGCTCAGTTGGTAGAGCGGCTGCCTTCCAAGCAGCAGGTCACGAGTTCGAGACTCGTCCGCCGCTCCAACGCCCGCTTCTGAATCTAGGAGCACCTGCTAACTGATGTCGGCGCGGTGTCGCGATTGACCACTGCGCTTGACGAGCTGACAACTGGACAGTCCCACGGAGGGGTCCAATGCCTGCTCGCATCGCTGCTTACCAGACGGCAGAAGTCACTCTACTGAAAATTATCGTGCCTTGGCCGAATCGTTTCGGCGATCACTGCTTGCCGGCAACAAGGCGCCGAAGACCGTCATCACGTATATGGATGCGATCGACCAGTGCGGCCGATTCCTCGCCGCATGGGGGATGCCCTAGCATGTGGCGCACCTGCGTCGCGAGCATATCGAGGCGTTTATCACCGACCTTCTGGAGCACGGCGGGCGAGGCGGAGCGCCCGCTCGGCCGGCGACGGCCAGCGCACGCTTTCGGGCGTTGCAGCAGTTCTTCAAGTGGGCGGTTGAGGAAGGCGAGATCGCAGCCTCGCCGATGGCGCGTATGAAGCCTCTAATCGTCCCGGAGGAGCCGCCCGCGGTGCTTGACGAGGACGCGCTGCGGCGACTCCTACGCGCGTGCGAGGGGCGTGGGTTCGAGCAGCGGCGCGACACCGCCATCATTCGCCTGTTGCTGGACAGCGGCATGCGGCGAGCTGAAGGCGCCGGGCTCAAGGTCGAAGGCCTGGACTTTGAGAGCAATGTCGCGGTCGTCATGGGCAAGGGGCGGAGGTCGCGCAGTTGTCCGTTTGGCCGCAAGACGGTGCTCGCGCTGGACCGCTACCTGCGGGCGCGTGGGCAGCACCGTGACGCTCAGGCGAGCAGGACGTTGTGGCTGGGACACGGCGGACCGATGACCGACAGCGGCGTCTACCAGGTTGTGCGCGACCGTGCCGCCCAGGCTGGGCTCGGCAACGTGTACACGCACCAGCTCCGGCACAGCTTCGCCCGGTGAGCGTGACGGCGCTGCGCGTGCGCCGCGGCCGAGCCTAGTTGCGGGCCGGCCGCGGAAGCCGTAATGAAGACGGTGATCCGTACCCAGCAGCGGCACACCAAGGAGGAAACCGTGCGCATCCGGTCGTTCGTCGCGCGCCTCGCGCGCCCCAGCATCGTGGCCTACGCCCACTGCGACCTGCCCTGCGGCGTCTACGACCCCGCGCAGGCGCGCATCGAGGCCGAGTCCGTGAAGGCGATCCAGGAGCGCTACCAGAACGTCGCGAACTTCCACGGCGCGAACCAGACGCCGGAGGACTACCGCGGCCGCGCGCTCACCATCAAGGAGCAGCGCGCCGACATGGTGAAGCACCACCTGTGGGTGCTCTGGACCGACTACTTCACGCCGGCGCACCTTGAGAAGCACCCCAACCTGCACCAGCTGTTCTGGACCGCCACCAAGGAAGCGGGCGCGGCGAAGAAATCACAGGACCCCGCGCAGGGGCAGCGGCTGCTCGATGCGATCGCCCAGATCGACACGATCTTCTGGGAGACGAAGCGCGCCTAGCGCGCACGGGGCTCGCGCTCACGACGCGTGCGACGCGCGCGCGGCTGCTCGCCGTCGACGCGCGCGTGTCGTGCTCTCGGCCGCGGCGCTCGCAGGCGGTGTCGCCGTGTGGTGGGCGCACCGGGCGCACTTTACGGTCGCCGTCGAGGGACGCAGCATGTGGCCCGCGCTCGCGCCCGGCGACTGGCTCGTTGTGCGTCGACGCCCAATGTCGCGCGACCGGCGTGCAGTGGGGCGCGTCGTCTGCCTGCGCGCGCCTGACGGCCGCATGCTCGTGAAGCGCATCGCGGCCGCGCCCGGCGATGCGTACCCGCTCAGCGACACTGCGCTGCGCAGCGATGTGCTGGACAACGACGTGCCGGACAACGACCTGTCGGACAACGGCGTGCTGGGCACCGACGAGTACTTCGTACTCGGCGACTGCCTCGATGCATCGACGGACAGTCGTCAGTTCGGCCCGGTGCTCGCCGCGCGCATCGAGGGCGTCGCGCGGCTGCGCTACTGGCCCCCTGGGCGCATCGGCCGTGTCGCTCGCCTGCGGGCAGGCGAGCGGTGACGCCACCGGCGCCTCGCGCGCGTCGAGCGTTGCCGCTGCGCGCGCTCGCGCTCGCGAGCGGCGATGTGCTGGCGCTCGTGCTGTTCGTGCTCACGGGCCGGGACGCGCACGGCGCCGCGGGCGGATGGGCGGCCACCGGCGGCATCGCCGGCACGGCGGCGCCCTTCGTCGCCGCGTGGCTGGTCGCGGCCGCGGCGCTCGAAGCGCTGCGCTCGAGCAGCACCGCGACACCGCGCGCGATGGCGACGCGCGTGCTGCTCGCGTGGATCGCGGCGTTCCCGCTCGCGGCGCTGGGGCGTGCGCTGCTGCTCGGGCGCGCCAGCCCGTGGACCTTCTACATCGTCGCGTTCTGCATACCGCTGCTGCTGCTCGCGGCGTGGCGGCTCGTGTTCGCGCTCATTGAGCGGGGAGCCCGGCGCCATCCCGCGGTGCCCGTCGAGGTGCGCGACTGACCGCGCGGCCTCGCGCTCCGCGCTGACGCAGCGACTACTCGCGTGCGACGCCGCGCGGATCCATGTACAGCAGCTCCCAGAGGTGCCCGTCCGGGTCGTGGAAGCTGCGCGTGTACATCAGCGCGTGATCCTCCGCCGGCCGTGCCTCCTGCCCGCCCGCCGCGATCGCGCGCGCGAACAGCCGATCCACTTCGTCGCGGCTGCCCGCGGAGAGCGCGTGGATCGACTCCGTCAGCTCGCTCGCGTCGGCCACCGGACGCATCGTAAACGTCGCGAAGAAGCGCGCGGTCAGCAGCATCACGAAGATCGTGTCGCTGATCACGATGCACGTCGCGAACTGCCCGCTGAACTCGTGGTTCGTCGCAAAGCCGAGCTGTGTGTAGAAGGACGTGGCTCGCTGCAGGTCGATCACCGGCAGGTTCACGAAGATCAGCTGTGCCACCGCGCCACGGTAGCACTTACCGGCGGGTCGAGGGTGGGCAAGCGCCGCCCGGCGCGGCCCGCGCGTGGCCCGCGAGCGTCCCGAGCAGCTGCTCGGCCGCAGCGCCGAAGCGGGCGTCGTCACGGTACGAGCGCGCGAGCAGCATCGCGCCCTCGAGCGCGCTCGTGAGCAGTCCCGCGACGTCGCGGGCGTTGCCCTCGAAGCGCAGGCTGCCGTCCCGCTGCCCCGCCTCCAGCACGCCCACGAGCCAGCGCTCGTTGGCGTCGAAGTGGTGGCGCAGCTCCTGCTGGATCGGCTCGGGCAGCGTCGCATACTCCGCGGCGAGCATGCCGCACAGGCACATCCGATCGGCGCCCAGCACCTGCTGATAGATGCGCACATAGCGATCGAGCTTCGCGTAGGCGTCGTCGCCGGATGCGGCGATCGCCTCGATCGCCGCTTGGAACCGCCCGGCGTATCGCACGACGAGCGCCCGCCCAAGCTCGGCCTTGGTCGGGAAGTGGTAGTGCAGGCTCGCCTTCGTGACGCCGACCTCGGCGGCGATGTCCGCGTAGCTGAAGCCGTTGAAGCCGCGCGTCTGCGCGAGCCGCTCGGCGATGTCGAGGATACGGTCGGCAGTCGTGGGGGCCGACGATAGCGTCATAACGTCAGAGTATCAGCCTCGGCGTCGTCCTACTAGTTGACAGTCTATCTACTGAATCGTAGACACGCAGCACGCAGCGCCGACAGCCCCGCGGTGCCGCCGCGAGGCAGAGGGAGGAATCCGCCGTGACCACGACCGAGCACGCGGTGATCGAGCAGAAGGCGTTCGCGAACCCGGATGAGACACGTACGTTCGAGCGGGGCCAGTTGGACCTGCTGAACATCGGCGGCGGCGTCGTGGGCCGCCTCACCCTACAGCCGGGCTGGCGCTGGTCGACGCACGTGAAGCCGGTCGCGGGCACCGAGTGGTGCGAGGCGCCGCACTTCCAGTACCACGTGTCCGGCACGCTGCGCGTGCGCACCTCCGAGGGCGCGGAGTTCGACGCCCGCCCCGGCGATGTGCTCACGCTGCCGGCAGGCCACGACGCGTGGGTCGTCGGCGACACCCCCGCCGTCATCATCGACTGGCACGGCGCGAGCAACTACGCGCAGTCGCGCTAGCACCCGCGCCGGCGTTGCTCACGCGCGCGGATCACCCGGCACGTCGGCGGTGGTAAACCGATAGACCGCGCCGAACGCGTCCTCGGGGTCGAGCGTGAACGCGACTGCGGTCTCCTCGATGGTGCGGATGCCGAGGTGTCGCACGTGCGCGAGTGCCCGGTCGAGATCGCGCACCCGGAACGTCACCGCGTGCACGATCTCGCCGTGCGCCTCCAGGTCCTGCTGCGCGAGCCCCGCCGCGACGGGGCGCGCAAACTCGACGACGGACTGCGGCCCCACCGCGAAAAACACGCTCTGCGTGCCGTACTGCTCGCTGCCGCCCTCGTGGATGCGCGGCGTGCCCAGCGCCTGCTCGTACAGCTGCGTCGGATGCTCGAGGTCGCGCACGACGATGGTGATGTGCGACGTGCGCTGGATGCCCAGCGGCTGCTCCTCCCGCCAGTAGCGTGCGGAGAAGCCGGGCGCGTGCCGGGGGTCGGTGCGCATGTACCCCTCGTCGCCGACGGACAGGAACTCGAGCTGGCAGTGCGCGTCGCGCGGATGCGCATAAATCGCGGCGAACTGCCCCGTCGGCGCGGCCGTCAGCGGCACGCCGCCGCCCCCGTTCACGCGCACGCCCTGCGCCGTCAGCCGCTCGTACAGCCCGCCGATGTCCTGCGCGTACCACGCGATCGAGTGCAAATGGCTGCCGTACCGCCCGAGGAAGCGGCCGATGTTTGTCTGGTCGCCGCCGGGCGTGTGGGGCGGCGTCATCGGCTCGATCACGTAGTCGTCGCCGATCAGCTCGAGCGATGCTTCGCGTTGCTCCGTCTCGCTGTAGCTCGGCTCCATGAAGCACTGCGCACCGAAGAGCTCGCGGTACCACGGGATGAGCTGGCCCAGGCTCGGCGCGACGTGCACCACGTGAAACAGCGCGCCGATCTCGGATGTGGGCATGGGGGGAGCTCCTTCGCGCGTGCGCGTACTGTTCGGCGGCGTGATTGAGCAGGCGCGTGCGGCGCAGCGGCGCCTACATCGCGGTGCGGCCCTGCCCCTCGAACTGCTGACCGGCGGGCACGCCCCGCACCATGCTGTCCTGCACGGACGACGCGACGAGCCGGCCGTCCTCCGTGAACACCTGGATGCGGCCGTACGCGCGTCCGTGGCCCGCGTACGGGCTCTCGTGCGCGAAGAGGTGCCAGCCGGCGATGTCCACCGCGTCATGGAACGTGACAGTGTTGCTGATCACCCCCGTCGAGATCGACACGTGCGCCTGGTCGAGCGCCACCTCGCGATGCGGGCGCAGCGCCGTGCTGATCAAGTAGCCGTTGAGCGCCCACGCGAGCGCCGCCTGGTGCGCGATCGGATCGCCGGGCGCCGCGGGCCAGCGCATCCAGAACGCCAGCGACGGCGGCCCCGCAGCGCCGCGCAGCACCTCGGCGTCACCGACCACGCGCAGCTCGGCGCCCGGGAAGACCATGCCGGCGGCCACCGGCGTCGACTCGGCCGGCCCGCGCAGCGCCGGCGCAGGCGCGGCGTGTCGAATCAGGTCGGGGTCCGGCGCGTGCATGAGCACCATGCCGCGTGCGCGCAACCGGTCGTCCTGCGACACCGTCACCAGCTCACTGGAGAACGAGCGTCCGCTGTGCGCAGTCTCCGCGACGAACTCGAGCGGACGCTCGATGCTCGCCGCGCGCGCGAACACCGCGTGGATCGTCTGCGCGGTCTTCCCCGCGTGACGGGCGCCAGCAGTGATCAGCATCTGCGCGAGCAGCTGCCCCCCGAACACCACGTCGCGGCCCTCCGCGTCGATGCTGCCGAAGCGGTAGCGGTTCGCGTCGAGCTGCTCAAACCGCAGCACCGCCGGCAAGCCCGCGTCGGTAGTCATCGTTGCCTCCTCGGACTCCGGTTGCGACGCCGCGAGCCTCCGCCGAAGTTGGCCGTACGCTGCTCGGCGTGCTCAGCGTGCTCGTCCGCGCCGGACGAGCACGCTGAGCCGCGGCCCGTGAGCACGACAGCGCGCGTCGCGTCATCGACGGCGATGTCGGAGAAGAGCGTCGATGGCTCCCTGTGGCCCCGCGGCGTGAACGCGTTCAGCCACTCCTGGCGGTTGAACGCAACCACCAGCACATCGCCGTGCCGTTCGATTGCGAGCCCTGCGGAGCGCGTGCACTCGATGGAGCGCCCCCGCAGCTCGCTCGACCGCCGGAGCCGCGAGGGTGGTGACGAGGCAGCTGCCTCGTCACCACCCTCGCGGTACGCCTACTTGTCGATCCAGGTCGACCGCATCTGGATGCCGGTGTCCCATACCTCGGCGCTGCTGTTGAACGCCCCGATCAGCCGCATGCCGCGGACCCACGGCTGCAGGAAGGAGAAGCTGTTCCCGCCGACGAAGGGGAAGCGGTACACCATATCGAGGTCACGGTCGTAGACTTGCTTGATCAGCTCGCGCCGCGCCTGCGGATTGAGCTCCACGCGCTGCTTGTCGGCGAGCTCGTCGATCTTCGGGTCGTTGATCAGCCAGCGGTTCTGCGGCGACTTGGAGTGCAGGTTATCGTACACATACGGGTCCGGCGTGACGCCGCTCACACCCCAACCGGTGATCGTCGCCTCCGGGATCTTGCGACCCGTCAGCATCGACGTGTACGCGGTGTAGTCGTCTGTCTTCGTGTTGAGCGTGACGCCGATCTGCTTGTACTGGTTGACCAGCGTCTCGCCCTGCGCCTTCCACGTGGACAGATAGTCGTAGTGCACCTCGTTGATGACGAGGTCCTTCGCGCCGGCCGCCTCCAGCAGCTTTTTCGCCTCCGCGGGATCGTACTTGAGGTACTTGCCGAGCTGGTCGCCCTTGGGCTCGCTGTCGAAGATGAACGGCCATGGGATGAAGCCGTGCGTCCGCGCGAACCCGTCGAAGACGATCTTGATCATCTCGTCGCGGTTCATCCCCAGCGACAGCGCGCGACGCACGCGCTCGTCCTTGAACTTCGGGTTCTCCGTGTTCATCAGGAAGCCGTTGCCGCCCGCGTAGACGCGGTTCATTTGCATCTGGCCGCCGGGAATCGAGTCGAGCAGCGTCTTCGCCTCACGTGCGGAGCTCAGCGTGTTGCCCGCGTGGTCCACCTGCCCCGCGCGCAGCGCCGCCACACGCGCGGCCACGTCCACCATCACGCGCACCTCTCCGCCGTCGAGGTAGGGCGCCGTGCCCCAGTAGTCCGGGTTGCGGACGAACGACATCCGCTCCGACTCCTGCTTGTCGACCATGAACGCGCCCGTGCCGATGATCGTCTTGGCGATTGAACCGTCGTCGACCGTCTCCTTCGGGAAGATCGGCGCCTCACGCCGCGGCGGCGTGACCGTGAGCCAGTCCACCAGCGGCTTGCCGAGCGTCACCTTGAGCGTGCGCGCGTCCGGCGCTTCGATGTTGGACACGCCCGCGAAGAACGGGGCCGCGGCGCCCTTGTCGCGCATGCGGTCGTACGCGAACTTCACATCGGCCGCAGTGAACGCGCGGCCGTTGAGCGGTGCCTTGTTCTGCCACTTCACGTTGCCGCGCAGCTTGAACGTGATCGTCAGTCCGTCCGGCGAGCGCTCCCACGTCTCGGCGAGGCCGGGCACGACCTCCACCTTTGTGCTGTCGGCCGTGGGGCCCATCTTGTAGCCGAGCAGGCGGTCGTACACCGGCGCGAACTGGATTAGCGTGCCGCCGGTGTTGTTTACGGTCGGGTCCGCCGGCGTGAACGTGAAGTTCGAGGCGTGGACGAACGTACCGCCCTTCTTCGGCGTGCCCGCCACGTCCGGATACTCGTACGGGTACGGCAGGTCCGCGTCCTTGACGAGCTTGCCCGGCCCAGTCGCCGCGCCGCCGCCCGCCCCCGAGGCGCCGGCCGGCGCCGGGGCCGCTTCCTCCTCGTCGCTGCCGCAGCCGATGAGCGCCGCCGCCGCGAGGCCGCCGGCCGCGAGCGCGCCGGTGCGCAGCACGGTGCGCCGGTCGAGTGTGTGGGCGAGCTGCCGGGCCTGTTCGTCAATGCCCATGGGTGTGTCCTTTCGTACGAGTGGATGCTGCCATTATCGGCGCCGACCAGTAATACGCATAGCAGCGGCGTGCGGATCGAATGCGGCGGCCTGAGCGCGCGTCAGGCGGCGAGCTGTGCGTGGCCGTCGGCGATGGTAGCCTGCGGCGGCCGAATAGATAGCCCTGCACGAGGTGGATGCGGGGCGCGCCGCCGAGGGTGCTCGGACCGGCGACGGAGCGGATGAGCGCGAGCTCAGCGGCGGTCTCGATGCCCTCAGCGTCGACTTCGGCACCGGACTCGGCGCCGAAGTCGACGCTGGCGTAGAGCACGGCGCGGCTGGCGCGGTCGGTGGCGGCGTTCGCGATCACCATGCGGTCGATCTTGATCACGTCGACGGTCATGTGGCGCAGCGTCTCGAGCCCCGCGTTGCCCGCGCCGACGTCGTCGAGGGCGAGGCCGAAGCCGGCCGCGCGCAGGTGTGCGCCGTGCAAAGCGAGCGTCGCGGCGGGCACGCCGGCACGCTCGGTGACTTCGACGACGATGCGCGCGGGGTCGAGGCCTGCGGCGCGCGCCTCGGCGGCGAGCGCGTCGGGCGAGAAGTCGCGATGAAGCAACGCCCACGGTGCGATGTTGAGGAAGAGCCGCACGCCGGGTGGCAGCGCTTCGGCGCCCGCGAACGCGGCGGCTCGGCAAATGGAGTCCAGCTCGTGGGTGTGGCCGGTGCGATCGGCGATGTCGAACGCTTCCTGGGGGCCGCTGAGGCCGAGGTCCGCCGGGGTGCGGGCGAGGGCTTCGAAGGCACGTAGCTCACCGCTGTGCAGGTCGAAGATCGGTTGGAAGGCGGCGTTCATGCGTCGTTCGCTGATGGCGCGGTGGACGGCGGCGGTCTTGGCGCCGGTGGACGCGGGGTCGACGACCGCGCCGGCATCCTGGAAGAACACGATGGTGTCGCGGCCGCGGCGCTGTGCCGCGTGGAGCGCGGCCTCCGCTTGCTCGCGCAGCATGGCGGCGTCGACGGCTGCGCCATCCAGCGCGCTGACGCCGACGCTCATGGTGAGCATCGGCAGCCGCTCCGCGGCGACGGCGCGCAACCTGTCGAGACGGGCCAGCGCCTGTTCGCGGTCTGCTTCGAGCAGCAGCGCGAAGCGGTCGTGGCCGACGCGGAAGGCGCCGCCGGGGCAGTCCTCGCGCAGTACGGCGGCGAGCTCGCGGAGCAAGTCGTCGGCACGCTCGGCGCCTTCGGCCTCGCTCAGCAAGTGGAACTCGTCGATGTCCAGCAATGCGAGTGTGACGGGCGCGTTGCGGGAGCCCGCGCCGGCAGCGGCGTAGTCGAGTGCGGCGATGAACGAGCGGAAGTTGAAGAGCTCGGTGATTACGTCGGTGAAGGCGGCGCGACGCAGCTGCTCGAGCTCCGTCTGCGCGCGCACGCGGAGCAGGCGGAGCTCGTGATGGCGCAGGGCGAGCAGGAACACCAGCAGCAGTGCGAGCGCGGCGCTGTACGTGGCGAGCGAGACGGCGAGCTGCGCACGTTCTTCCGCGATCCGTTGCTCGATCTGTTCCTGCATCTCCTGGTGGTGATCAGCGGCGGGGGTGGTGAGCACGGCGCGTATGCTCTCCGTGATGCGCTGGTCCGGAACCGGGCCGACGTACGGTGTGCCGGCGAGCAGCGCATCGAAGAACGCCTGCGCGGTGGCCAATTGCGGCAGCACGCTGGCGCGCAGCGATTGCACGAGCGCACGGTCGGCCGGCGTGCCGCGGGCTTCGATCGCATCGAAATCCGCGAGGACGGCGGCGAGGCTCGCGTCGAAGCGCGCGCGCCGCTGCGGGGTCGGTCCGGTGACGAACGCGAGCGATTCGAGCGTGAGCGAGTTCACGCCATCGACGGCGTGGTCGTAGCTCGCGGACGTGGCGATCGTGTCGTCGAGTGTCTCGAGCTGGTGTACCTCGGCGCGCCACGCGCCCACGGTGTGGGCGGCCATCCCGCCGAGCGCGAGCGCCACGCCGACGAATGCGGCTGCGACGACGAGACCGGCGCGTGTCACCGGCTCGCTCGCGGCGCGAGCGGGGTGAGGTTCACGACGAGCCACGTCGCCGCGATGCGGCGCCAACTGACCAGCAGCAGCGCTTCGGCGCCACCCTGTCGCAGCGCGATGGTGGCCTCGGCGCCGGTGTCGGCGTCCAGCACGAGCGAGCGCAGCTGGGCGGACTCCAGCGTGGCGGCAGCCGGCTGCGCCTGGAGTGCGACGGCCTGGGCTAGGCCCTCGGGCGCGAAGTAGGGGAGCAGTATCGCCGCGTCGCCGACCACGAGCGCCAGGGTGAAGTGCGTGACGCTGGCGGTGAGGTCGTCACCGTCCGTGCGGGCGACTGCCTGCGGCAGCGCGGGCATCGTGGCGGCGAGCACCGGTGTCGCGGCCGCGTAGCTCGCCGCGGGCGGCTCGGGGCGAGCGCCGCCGCTGCAGGCCGCGGCAAGCGCCAGCGCGGCGTGTCGAGCGAGTCTCGAGTCCAGGTAACGTGACATTGAGCGGTCCCCTGTGCCCTACCAGCCAATCATCGGCAGGTGGGGAGGGAACCGGAGGGGAGGCGACCTCATTCCCCCTTGCGGAAGCGGAGGCGAGGAAGCCGGCAGTCGGCCGGGGCTAAGTCGCGGCGAAGCGGCGCATGTCGTCGGCGGCGTAGCGGGCGACGGCGTTGTCGCAGGCGGCGGTCGCCTCGATGCGCTCGATCACGCTGGCGAGCTGGGCGGTCGGAATCGCGAGCGTCATCTCGCTGTTGGGCATGCCGGTGCGCACGCGGCTGAGCTGGCAGCCGGCGGAGACGGCGACCTCGCCCTGCTCTTTGGCGATGGCGATGATGTGGCACTGGGGCTTGCCCTCGACGCGCACGCCGGGCAGCGCGTCCATCACCACCATGAACTGGCGCGCGGAGATGCGGCACAGCACGACGTCGGGGTCAGTGCTGCACTCGGCGAGCGGGCCGTAGGTGACCGCGGCGGGCTTTTGCGTCACGACGGGAATCTGCGGCACGACGTCCATGGTCACCCAGCCGGACTCCAAGAGTGCGGCGACGTCGGCGTTGCCTCCGACTTCAGCGAGGGTCTTGAAGCCGTGCGTCACGGAGCCGACGGAGCAGTTCGCGTGGTCCTCGGCGACGGTGCTGAAGGTGCGGTCCGTGGACTTCATCCAGAACACGCAGCCGGCGGAGACGCGGCCCGTGCGGCCGTCGACCTCGTGGGGGGCGGGCATCGGGTCGTCGAACGGGCGCACCCCGGCAGGTGGGGTGTCGTGGAAGGTGATGGCGATCGGGGGGATGTCGGAGCCGAGCGCGCTCATGAGCTGCCGGTTCAGCGCCTGCCAGTCCTGAGCCACGGTGCCGCCCTTCGAGGTGCCTGCTTGCACGCGGAGTATGCCAGCACCGGTCAAGGCGGCGCGCGAGGGGCACGAGCGGTCGGCCGAGCCTTAGGCGCAGGCGCGCGGGTGGTATTGTCGCCGCGCCGAACGTCGCGCGTGGGCTCGTGCAGCGGGTGCGGTGCGCCCGCGTGCGGCGCGCGTCGCGCGAGTGGCAGGAAGGCGATGCTTTGGCGCTGGCGCGCGTGCGGTCCGGCGCCCTGCCGCCGCTGACGCCTGGCGAGGCGCTCGAGGTGACGAAGGTGTACTCGGTGGCGGGGATGCTGGGGCGGGGGCGGCCGCTGGCGACGGAGCGGCCGTTTCGCGCGCCGCACCACACGATCTCGCACGCCGGCCTGGTGGGCGGGGG
>SHYP01000005.1 GCA_009692725.1 Dehalococcoidia bacterium | reverse complement strand
GGGCGGCGGCGGGCGATGTCCGGGTCCACGCCGTTGACGGCGTCCACGCGCAGCAGGCCGTAGTACTTCTCGGAGTCCTTGGGCTGGCGCACCTGGCCGGTAACGTAGTCGCCGTTGCGCAGGCTGAAGCGGCGGATCTGGGACTGCGACACGTAGACGTCGTTGGGACCGGGGATCAGCCGCTCGCCGCGGAGGAAGCCGAAGCCGTCGTCGACGACCGAGAGCACGCCGCCGGAGAAGATGTTGCCGTGGCGCACGGCCTGGTGCTGGAGGATGCGGAACATCAGCTCTTGCTTGGGCAGCGAGGGCGCGTTCTCCACCTGCAAGGACTGGGCGAAGGCGATCAGGTCCTCGCGCGAGCGGCGCTCGAGCTCCGAGATGTTGACGTTGAGCGACGCGTCGCCGTTGCGGCGCTCCGGCCGATCCTGGCGCTCCGCGCGGTCCGGGCGAGGCGGACGGTCCTCGTGCTCTTCGTCCGTGTCGAGCGGCATGTCCGCCATCGGCTCGTTCTGCGGTTCGCCAGACGCGCTCGCGGCGCGCCCGCGGGAGGGGCCTCGTGCCATGTAGTCAGTGCCTTTTGTGGCTGGTGCGGGGGCGAGGTGGTTGCCGCCGCGTGCCGGAGAGCCAGAACGCCTATCGAGGGCCGCCGCGCGTGTCGCGCTCCGAGGCGTGGATGCGTGCCGGGCGGCCAGTGGCTGTACTCAGTCTAGAGGCGTCACCGGCGTTTCGACAAGCGGTCCGTGTACACGCGAGACCGGCGCGCACCCGCTATACCGGGGCGTACGAGGCGGCATCCGCCAGGAAGCGCTCGATGCCGGCGTCCGTGAGCGGGTGCCGCACCATCTGGAACAGCACGTTCGCCGGGAGCGTGGCCACGTGCGCGCCGACGAGGGCGGCCTGTGTGACGTGGCGCGGGCTGCGGATACTGGCGGCCAGCACCTGCGTCGGCAGGTGGTAGAGCTCGAAGATGCGCACGGCCTCGCCGACCATCGTCATGCCGTCCTCGCCGGCGTCGTCCAGGCGGCCGACGAAGGGCGAGACGTACGTGGCGCCGGCGAGCGCGGCGAGCAGCGCCTGGTTAGCGGAGAAGATGAGCGTGGTGTTGATGCGGATGCCTTCGGCGGAGAGCCGGCGGATCGCGGCCAGCCCCGGCTCGGTGAGCGGCACCTTGACGACGACGTTGGGGTGCCACGCGGCGACGCGGCGGCCCTCCGCCACGATGTCGTCGGTGCCGGTGGAGATGCACTCGGCGGAGATCGGGCCGTCGACGACCTCGCAGATCTCGAGCACGCGCGTGCGGTAGTCCACGCCCTCGCGGGCCACGAGCGTGGGGTTGGTGGTGACGCCGGAGATCACGCCCATGGCGGCGGCGCGGCGAATCTCGTCGATATTCGCGGTGTCCAGGAACAGGCGCATCGTCGAGCCCTCCGCGCGCGCATTACGGCGCTGCTAGAACGGTTTGAAGACAGCGAGCCAGGCCATCAGCGGCAACGTCGCCACCAGTATCGTAGCGAATACGATCGGCACGTTGTCGGCGAGCGCGGCGGCCAGCTCGGGCGTGATCTCACCGCGCTTGTTTGCCTGGAGCGCGAGGTAGCGCACGCGGCGCAGCCCCACGCCGAGCAGCGGCAGCGCCACGAAGACGTCCAGCATGTAGACGATCTCGAGGGCGAGCAGCCAGCCCGTCGTGACGAGGTTCCAGTCCGCGCCGGCGGCCCAGGCGATGCCGCTGACGCCCACGGCGATGAAGCCGGGGAGCAGCCAGGCGGTCTCGTTGCGCTGCGCCTCGGACAGCAACAGCGTGCGCTCCGGCAGGTCGGCGGTGCGCCAGGCGCGCCAGACGGGCACGGCGACGGCGCCGAGCCCGCCCGCGAGCCAGAACAGCGCAAGCGTGTGCAGCAGGCGCAGCGTCACGCGCGCGCCATGCTGGTGGCGTGGCGCTCCCGCGCGCGGTCGAGCGCCGCACCGAGGAAGTCGCGGAAGAGCGGCTGCGGGCGGTTGGGGCGTGACGTGAACTCCGGGTGGAACTGCGCGCCGACCATCCACGGGTGATCGCGCAGCTCGACGATCTCGACGAGCTGGCCGTCCGGCGACCAGCCGGAGGCGACGAGGCCGTGCGCCTCCAGCGCGGGCAGCAGCGCGTTGTTCACTTCATAGCGGTGGCGGTGGCGCTCGCGGATGAGCGCGGTGCCGTAGGCCGCGTAGGCGCGCGTGCCCGGCACGAGCCGGCAATCGTAGCCGCCGAGGCGCATCGTGCCGCCGAGCTCGTCGACGGCGCGCTGCTCCGACAGCAGCGCAATCACGGGGAACGGCGTGTGCGGGTCGGCCTCGGTGGTGTTGGCGCCGGGCATCCCGGCGACGTTGCGCGCGAACTCGCAGACGAGCATCTGCATGCCGAGGCAGTCGCCGAGGTAGGGGATGCGTCCCTCGCGCGCGTACTGGACGGCGGCGATCTTGCCTTCGAGGCCGCGATCGCCGAAGCCCGGGCAGAGCAGGATGCCGTCGACGTCGCCGATCACCTCAACGGCGGGCCGCGCCTCCAGGTCCTCGGAGTGCACCCAGCGCAGGTCGACGCGAGCGTTGTGGTGCACGCCGGCGTGGATGAGCGCCTCCTTGATCGAGAGGTAGGCGTCGTGCAGCTCGACGTACTTGCCGACGACGGCGACGCGCACGGTCGCCTGGGGGTTGCGCAGCCGCTCCACGAAGGAGCGCCAGTCGGTGAGGTCGGGCGCGGCGGGTGGCAGTTCGAGCTGCTTCGCCACGAGCTCGCCGAGGCCGGCGGCCTCGAGGTAGAGCGGCACCTCGTAAATGGAGTCGGCGGTCTCCAGCGCGATCACGGCCTCGGTGTCCACGTTGCAGAACAGCGAGATCTTCTCGCGCAGGGCCTGGGGGACGGGCAGGTCAGAGCGCGCGACGATCACGTCGGGCTGGATGCCGAAGGTGCGCAGCTCGCGGACGGAGTGCTGGGTGGGCTTCGTCTTCAGCTCGTGCGTCGCGCCGATGTAAGGGAGCAGCGTGACGTGGATCGACAGCGTCTCCTGGGGGCCGAGCGCGTGGCGGAGCTGGCTGATCGCCTCGAGGAAGGGCTGGCCCTCCATGTCGCCGACCGTGCCGCCGACCTCGACGAGCACGACCTCGGCGTCGAGCGCCTGGCCGGCGAGGCGGATGCGCCGCTTGATCTCATTGGTGATGTGGGGGATCGGCTGGATCGTGCCGCCGAGGAAGTCGCCGCGGCGCTCCTTGCGGATCACCTCTTCGTAGACCTGGCCGGTGGAGGTGGAGTTCACGCGGGTGAGCGGCTGGTCGAGGAAGCGCTCGTAGTGGCCGAGGTCGAGGTCGGTCTCGGCGCCATCGTCGGTGACGTAGACCTCGCCGTGCTGGTAGGGCGACATGGTGCCGGGGTCGACGTTGATGTAGGGGTCGAGCTTGAGGATGGAGACGCGCAGCCCGCGCGACTTGAGGAGGCGGCCGAGCGAGGCAGTGACGATGCCCTTGCCGACAGAGCTCACCACGCCGCCGGTCACGAAGACGTATTTCGGCAAATCAGTACCGCCTCACGCGACGCATGGTCGCCCGCAGACTCGGGGCCTCAGCCTCGGGGGAAGTGCGCAAGTGGGGAGGGAACTGGGGGACACCTCTCATGCTAGCGTGAGGGCGCGTGGCGTCAATGCGCGAGCTCGGCAGCAGGGGCCGGGACGCGAGGAGCCGTCTGTGGCGATCCGCTGGCTCCCCGCCATGGTCGTAGGCGTGGTTACCCTCGCCGGATGCAGCTACTTGGCGCTGCAAGAGCGTGGCGGCCTTGCGGATGTGGTGTTTGCTCTGGCTCTCATCGGCACTCCGTTCGCTGTGGGAATCCTGCTTGGGCTCATCGCGAGTTACAGCACAGGCGCTGGCGCCTGTCTCAGCGGGTGCCTTGGGATAGCTGCTGCAATTGGCGTCGCGCTGATGTTCCCGCTCTTCCTCTGGGTGACGGTCGACGACAGCGCCGCGGGCAACCACCGGCCTGCGGGACTCGCGGTAGCCGTCGCTTTCGGCTTCTACGTAGCGGTTGCCGCGGTCGTGGCGGCGGGCTTCCCTCTGGGGCGCACCGGAGCCCGCCGTTGGCGCGCCCGGAATGTCCACCGCTGAAGCCCAGGCGGCGACGCGCCTTGCCGCGCCGTCCGCCGCCGCCGTACGCTGCCCGCGGTCCGCAGCGCAGCAGGCGAGCGAGCCGTTGAGGAGGACCGAGTGGCGGTAGTGCCGCGCATCTCCGAGCTGCCGAATGGGCTGCGCGTGATCACGGCGACGCTGCCGGCGGCGCAGGCGGCGGCGGTCGCGTTTTTCGCCGGCGTCGGGTCGCGCGGCGAGGACGCGCGCACGAACGGGCTGTCGCATTACCTCGAGCACATGCTGTTCAAGGGCACGACGGCGCGGCCGACGGCGCAGCAGATCGCGCAGGCGATCGAGGGCGCGGGCGGCACGCTGAACGCCTACACGACGCACGAGCTCACCTGCTACTGGAACAACGTCCCGTTCGAGGCGGCGGCGGCGGGCATCGACGTGGTCGCGGACATGATCCAGCACTCGCTGCTGCCGACGGAGGAGATCGACCGGGAGCGCACGGTGGTGCAGCAGGAGATCCGGCGCAGCCACGACACGCCGGCGTCCTGGGTGGGCGAGCTGCTGGGGCGGGCGACGTTCGGGGACCAGCCGGTGGGCTGGCCGGTGGCGGGCTCGCTGGAGACCGTGGGTGCGCTGGCGCGCACGGACTTCACCGCGCACATGGAGCGCTTCTACACCGCGCGCAACGCCGTGTTCTCGGTCGCGGGCAACGTCGAGCATGAGGTCGTCGTCGCGGCGGCGGAGCGGCTGTTCCGCGACTTGCCCGCGGGCGAAGCGACAACAGCGCCACCCGCGCGCGCGGGGCTGCCCGCAGAGCGCGTGATCGTGGAGCAGCGGGAGACGGAGCAGACGCAGATCGCGCTGTCCGCGCAGGCGCTGGCGCGCAACGACCCCGACCGCTACGCGCTGGAGATCCTGCACACGATCCTCGGGCGCGGGATGTCGTCGCGGCTGTTCGAGGAGGTGCGAGAGCGCCGCGGGCTCGCGTACTCGGTCGGCTCACGCGTGTCGCGCTTCCGCGACATCGGCGCGTTCACGGTGGCGGCGGGTGTGACGCGGGCGCAGCAGGAAGAGGCGCTGCAGGTGATCGTCGCGGAGCTGCGGCGCATCGTCGCGGACCCGGTGCCGGAGGACGAGCTGCGCCGCGCGATCGATTACGCCGCAGGCACGTTCCGCCTGTCCATCGAGACCGCGATGTCGTACGGGCAGCGCTACGGCGACCAGCTGCTACAGGACGGGCGCATCGAGTCCGTGGACGAGACGGTGGCGGCGCTGCGCGCGGTGACCGCGGCGGACGTGCAACGCGTCGCGAAGCGCGTGATCGGGCCGGGGCAGTTCGCGCTGGCGGTCGTGGGACCGTCGGCGCCGGCGGATCGCCTCGACGCGATCCTCGCGAGCTAGCGATGCCGGAGGCGCTGCGGCCGGGCGGCGTGCGCATCCACTACGAGGTGGCCGGGGACGGGCCGCCGCTCGTGCTCGCGCACGGCTTCGGCGCGTCGCTCGAGATGTGGGCGTGGCAGCGGCCGTATCTCGCCGCGGGGCGGCGGCTGATCCTCTGGGACGCGCGCGGGCACGGCGGTTCGAGCGCGCCCGCGCACCCCGCGCAGTACTCGATGCCGGAGCTGGCCGCGGACCTGCGCGCGGTGCTGGAGGCGGCGGGCGCGGCGGGCGGCTGCGTGATCGGCGGGATATCGTTCGGCGGGCAGATCGCGCTTCAGTACGCCGTCGACTACCCGGACGCCACGCGCGCGCTCGTGCTCTCCGACACGACCACGCGCGGCGCGCGGCCGGACGTCGAGATGACGCAGATCCCGGCGCAGTTCGCGCACAGCCCCGGGCTCGCGGGTGCGTACGTCGGCATGCAGGCGCGCGCCGATCTCACGCCGCAGCTGCCGGCGCTGACGATGCCGGCGCTGGTGATCTACGGCGACTGGGACGAGCTGATCGCGGACAAGGTGCACCGGCTTGCGGACGGGCTGCCGCAGCGGCGCATGGTGCGCATGACCGGCTGCTTCCACGGCACGTCCGCGCAGCGGCCGAAGGACTGGACCGACGCAGTGCTGCAGTTCCTGGCCGACGTGGACGCCGGCGAGCCGGTGTCCGGCGAGCTGACGCGCTAGCGCCGTGATCGCACTTCAGTGATCGCATTACGCAGCGTGTTGCAGCTGCAGCCGCTCGACGCGGCGACCGCGCGTGCGGTGCGCGCGAGCGCGGCCGACGCGGTGCTGCTGGACCTCGCCGGCGCGCAGGCCTTCGGCGACCGGGCGGGAGCACGCCGCGCCGCGCGTGCGCTGGCCGCCGCAGCGGCGGGCGCGGGCTGCGGCGTGCTCGTGCGGGCGTCCGCCGCGCGCTCGGGCGAGCTCACGGCGGACCTCGAGGCGGTGCTGACGCGGGGCGTGGCCGCGGGCGTTGGCGCTGTCGTGCTGGCGCGCAGCACGGAGCCGCAGGACGCGCGCACGGCCGATGTGGCGATCCGTCGCCAGGAGGTGCGCGCCAGCGTGGAGCCGGGCAGCGTGCGGCTGGTCGCGGAGATCGCGTCGGCGGCAGGGCTGCGCGCGCTCGACGAGCAGCTCGCGGCGATTGACCGGCACGGCGCGATCCTGCTGGACGCGGTGGCGTTCGCGGCGGACCTCGGGCTGCCGGATGTGCACGCGGGTGCGCTGCGCGAGGCGCTGGCAGCGTGCGGCCGCGCGGCGGCGGCCGCCGAGCTGCCGTGGCTCGTGGCGACGCCGGGCCTGACAGGCGGCGCGCGCGCCGCACTCGCGACGCTTGCGCGCGAGGCGGGCGCGAGCGGCGTTGTCGTCGAACTCGAGGGCGAAGCCGCGGGCTTCAACGCGCTGTTCGCGCCGGACCCAGCGCGCGTCACGGCAGCGCAGCGCGTCGTGGCGGCGTGGGAGCGGCGCCGCGCGCACGCGCCCGAGGTGCTGGTCGACGGCGTGGTGATCGATGCGCGCGCCGCGCGCCGCGCCGCCGCGCTCGTGGCCGCAGCCGCTGCGATCGCGCTGCGCGAAGGCGCTCAGTCGCGCTGAGCGGGGAGCTCGGTCAGCGCGATGGCGTGCGCCGGGGCGGGACGCCGTGCCGCTCGAGCGAGGCGCGCGAGCAGCGGCGCGGCGAGCAGCGCGGCGGCGCACAGCCACACGTACACGCCGGCGAGCGGCCAGGCGTAGCCACGCGCGAGCTCGATGCCAGCGAGGGTGAGCGCGGCCGCGCACAGGTAGACGCCCGCCGCGGCGCGCAGCGGGTGGGGGGGGTTGCAGCAGCGCCAGCAGCAGGTGCCACGCAGCCGCCACGCCCACGCTGACGGCGAACGGCGCGGCGAGCCGCAGTGCGACCGCCTGCCACGCGGCATCGCGCGTCGACGCCAGCCCCGGCACGACGTGCACGAGGTCAAGCGGGCTGAACTCGCGGCCGGACAGCGGGCCAGTGCCGTGCACGGCGGGCAGTGGCAGTGCGAACGCCGCCAGGAACAGCGCGCCGGGCGCGATGCGCACGAGCGCCACGAGGCCACGCCGCAGCGAGCTGACGCGCACGCCTACTCCTGCACGACGAAGGCCGCGATCACGCGGCTCACGCCGCCTTCCTGCACGACGTTGATCACCAGGCTGCGGGCCGCGCGCATAGCCGTGCGCCCCGCGGGCGAGAGCTGGTCCTCGAACGCCTTGAGCAGCGCTTGCACGTCCACGTAGAGGTAGCTGCCGAGCGACGTGTCGATCTCGAGCAGCGCGCGCTGGTACACGGCGCTGTCCCCGAGCTTGCGATCGGGCGCGAGCGCGGAGCGCACGCTGTCCTGCGTGCCGACGGCGAAGAAGCCGGCCGTCACCGCGTACGCGAGCTCACCCGCGGGCGAGTCGACGACGTACATCGGCACGCCGTTCACGGTCTGCGCGCGCGGACGCGACCCGGCCGCGGCGGGGACGATGCGGTCGAGCAGCCGCCGGGCGGCCGGCTCGTCGCGCACCTCCGCGAGCAGCACCGCCTGGGCCTTCTCGAGGCCAGCGTCCGCGCTGGCGGCGACGGCGAGCTCGCCGCGCGTGAGGGCGAGCAACGCGCGCAGGTCGTCCGGCGCGACGGGCAGGTCGAGCCCCGCGAGCGGGCCATCGACGCCGCCGCCGAGGCCGAGATCCTCGAGCGCGTTAATGGAGTCGAGCGCGCTGCCGTCGATGCCGTGCGTGGTGGCGAAGACCATCGTGCCGGCGGGCACCATTTGCACGAAGCGGGAGGCGCGGGCGGCGAGCGGCTCGGCGGCGGCGCCGGTGACCGGCGGGCCGACCGCGCGCAGCTCGAACGCGCCCTTGCGCGCGGTGAAGCCGACAGCCGCCGCGCCTGCCTCGGTCAGGCCGGCGCCGGGCCGCCCGAACGCGAGGCCCGATCCGGCGAGCGCGTCCATGCCGATCTCCGCGAGGCGGCCGGCGTGCATGTACGTGTAGACCAGCAGGTCCGAGGCGAGCGCCTTGCGCAGCTTGGTGTACTCGGGCGCGTCGGCGAGCGACGGGCGGCGGCCGGCGTCGACGTCCAGCACGGCCACCAGCGTCTCGCGGTCGCTGGCGGCGACGAGGTAGACGTCGATACGCGCGAGGAAGAGCGAACCGTCGTCGCTCACGCGGTACTCGACGCCCTCGTGGGCGCTCCACGGCGAAGGTGTAGTGCGAGCGCTTCTCCACGACGGCGAGCGCGCGCGCGACGTCGGCGCAGCGAGCGATGACGGCGAGGCCCGGCTCGCCGCCGGCCACGTCGAAGCTGCGCAGGTACAGGGCAGCGTCGCCGCCGAGGAACGGCGCAACGTCGCGCTCCCAGTCGAGGTCGCCCTCCTCGCGCACGAGCGAGCGCAGGCGCGCCTCGGGGTCGGCTTCGCCGAGCGCGCGGGCGTGGTTGAAGGCCGCGACCCACTGCGGGTGCGTGAAGTCCGTATCGAGGCCGACGAAGAGCGGCGCGTCGGCGGGCACGAGCCGGGCGGCCGAAAACTCGGTGGCTTCGGCACCGCGGCGGTCGGCGTAGAGCAAGCCGGCGGCCACCACGACCGCGACCACGGCGAGCAGCGCTGCGATGACGAACTGTTGACGAAGCGCAAGGCGCACGGCGCGGCTCCCTCCGGCGCACGCGGCGGCTCCGGGGAGCGGCGCGCACCCATCGTATCGGGGAGGCATCCGCTCGCGCTCGGGGGAACCCCTACGAGCCGGCCGCGGAGGGCAGGTGGCCAGACGGGACAGGCTACGGCTGGTGGGGGCGGCCGCGCGCGGGCCGGCTCAGCGGGCGCCAGCCCTGGAGCTGAGCGAGCAGGCCGGGCCAGTGCCGCTCCCCGCCCCCTGGAACGTGCAACGCGCCGTGAACGATTCGCCCGTGATATCTACGGCGATGAGCGGGTTGCCGTGCGCCGGGTCTGCCCGGTGATTGCAGTCGCCGCTGCGTCCGAGCTCCCTGTTTCCCAGTCCACCGGTAACGCCAACCACCTGTTCGCGGTGGTCCCAGGCGTAGCGGCTGCGATTCGGCGTGGCCGTCCCGCATGTCGCGCCGGACCACGTGTAGCTGATGGTCTCGCGCGGCAGCGCCCCCTCGACCTCGACTGCGTACTCGGTCACGACTTGCCCCGCGACGGAGACGATTGGGCGCACCACCACCGCGGCCGCGGTCAACGTAGCGGTAGCCGTTGCGGCGCCTAGCTCAGACACGCTCTGGCCGTCATCACCCCCCTGCATGCCGATCCCCACGGCCACTGCCGCCAGCAGTGCGACGAGCACCGCCGCGACCGCCAGCCGGCGAGAGGATCGCGCAGCGTAGCTGGAAGGAAGCCGAACATGCTTCCGAGCAAGTCTCCGAGTTTGTCCCAGAGCCACTCCCAGGGCATCTTCGTGTCGCGCTTGTCGCCCTCCTCGGTGAGCAGGCCCAGCTTGTGCTGCGCGAGGAGCCAGCGCTGCGTGAGCGGGTCGACGCTGGCGAGCTTGGCCGCTTCCTCCGGAGTCTGGCCCCCTTGCAGGTGCCCCCGGAACTACGGCCTACGAGGACGAGCACCAGCCCCGTCGCGCCCTGGATAAACGCGGCCAGGACGGCCCCCACCGCCCGGAGCGCCTTCTTGGCCCTGTCCGGCAGCGGCAGGTTGTCCGGGATCACCATGATCAGGTCCAGCGCCAGATCCGCGTAGGTGTCCGCGTTGAGCGAGTCCGGGTTCTGCTGCGCGTCCTTGATACGCTGGGTCAGCCCGTCGAGCTGCTCGGTGAGCTCCTCGGCTTGCTCGACGCCTTCCTTGACTTCCCCGAGCGCCTCCGTGATCGCCTCGACCGCCTCTTCCAGTCCTTCGAGCTGCTCGGCATAGTTCGCGTCAGGCATACACACCCCATGTTCGCGCGGCGGTCAGGCGACTACGTTCGCGATTGCCGGAGGAGCTCACGTTGAGCGATCGATTGGCTCGCGTCACCCTCCCTGTGGTGTCGAGCGCTGGCTGCCGCGCCGCGCGCGGGGGCGCCGGCGAGGCAACCCAGCGCGACGAGCGCGCGGCGCAGGTCGGCGGCAATGCGGACGTGCCCGCGTGCGAGCGTGCGGCGGGCGCGCTCGATGCGCGCGCGGTCGGCGAAGGTGAGCAGGCCGGCGGCCGTGGCCGCGGCCAACTCGTCGTCGTCCTCCCATGTCGCAACGCCGTCGCGCACCCAGAGGTCCAGCAGCAGGTCCCTGTAGCGCACCTCGCCCGGCGCGCCGAGCTCGACATCACGCACCACGTCGAAGCGAACGGCCACTAGGCGGCCGGTGCGTGGGCGGACCATGTAGTAGCAGAGGTAGGGGCGACGGGGCCAGAACCAGCCATACGAGTCCACCGGGCCACCGGCGTCGCGGAAGCGGTAGCGCACCACGAGCGCGCTCGCGGTGCGCGCGACGAGCTCGCAGCCGAAGCGCGCCTCGGAGCCGTCGAGGCGGCGCTTCACCTCGACGATCGGGACGATGGGGACGGCGCGCGTCACGGCCCTGGCTCGAGCGCGAGCCAGGCGAGCGCGGGCGGGCGGCCGTCGCCGCCGCCGGGGTCGAACGCCACGACGGCGCGGCGGCCGAGCGTGCCACCGTCGAGCGGGCTGCTCGAGCCGGGGACGAGCCGCAGCACCAGCGCGTGCCCGTCGACATCCAGCGTGAGCCGCTGGGCGCGTGTGTCGATGGCGGTGACGGTGCCGCGCGCGCGCTGCTCGCCGGCCCAGCGCGTGCGCCGGCCGCCGCTGTCGGCGTGCAACGTGTGCGCGCCGCCCAGCGCGTCGCGGAGCACCACGCGCAGGCCGGGGGTGGACACCTGGGCGCACGTCTCACCTGGCTTGGCGACGCCGAGGCACGCGTCCGGCCACGTGGCGGGCTCGACGGCGACGAGCGCGAGGTCGCGCGCGGGGAGCGCGAGCCATTCCGCGAGCTGCTCCAGCGCGCGCGCGACGGCAGCCTCGGCGGCGGCGGCGGGAGCGGCCGCTGGGGTGATGGCGGCCGGCGCGGTGCTCGCGACAGTGGCGGGCTGCGTGGGCAGGGGCGACGCCGTCGACGGCGGCGTCGCCAGCTGCTCGGACGCGCCGAGCGGGTTGCGCGGCGGCGGCGCGAGCGCGCCGCAGGCGGCGAGCAGCGCAAGCAGCGCGGCGGCGCTCGCCGCCGCGCCGCGCGCGCACACACCCCACGGTCGCCTGAGCGTCATGCGTGCTCCTGTCGCTTTCTATCCGCCCGGCTCCGGACCGGGCGGGTGTCTGTCCGCGCAGCTCCGCACCGGGCGGGGCCAGCCTCGTTCTGCCCGCCCGGCTCCGCACCGGGCGGGGTGGCTGCGAACCGGGCGAGCGGGCGGCCCTCCGCACTCTGGCGAACCGGTGCTGCGTCGGCCAGCCCGCGTGCGGGTGCTTCGCGAGGCCCTACGGTATGATCGCGCGGGCCCGGGCCGGTGGCCACGCATGCTGCGACGATGTGCGCCGTGGGCAAGCGCTGGACGCGCCGCGCCGGGGGCGCAACGCGGGGCGACGGGGAGCGACAATGCCTGCAACCGTAGTCATAGGCGGGCAATGGGGCGACGAAGGCAAGGGCCGCGTCGTGGACTTCTTCGCGCGCGACTGCTCCGTGATCGCGCGCTACTCGGCGGGCAGCAACGCGGGGCACACCATCGTCAACGAGCGTGGGCGGTTCGCGCTGCACCTGGTGCCGGCGGGCATCTTCTACGGGCAGAAGATCTGCATCATCGGCAACGGGATGGTGATCCACCCGCAGGCGCTGGTCAACGAGATCACGATGCTGGAGGAGCGCGGGGTGGACACCTCGCAGCTGCTGGTCAGCAATCGCGCGCACGTGGTGATGCCGTGGCACCCGGTGATCGACCGGCTGGACGAGCAGCTGCGCGGCGAACACGCCATCGGCACGACGGGCACGGGCACCGGCCCAGCGTTCGTGGACAAGGTCGGCCGGCTCGGCATCCGCACCATCGACCTGGTCACGCCGGAGGCGCTGGAGCAGAAGCTGCGCTTCGTGCTGGACTACAAGAACGCGGTGATCACGAAGCTCTACGGCGGCGAGCCGCTGCGCTACGAGGCGGTGCGCGACGAGTGTCGTACGTTCGGCGAGCTGCTGCGCCCGTACATCGCGGACACCGCGGCGGTGGTGCAGGACGCCGAGGAGCGTGGCGAGCAGCTGCTACTAGAGGGCGCGCAGGGCGCGCTGCTGGACCTGGACAGCGGCACGTACCCGTACGTGACCTCGTCCGTGCCGGCCTCGATCGCGGCCGGCGCGTGCATCGGCGTGGGGCTGGGCCCGCGCGCCGTCGCGCGGGTGGTGGGCGTGTACAAGGCGTACCAGACGCGCGTCGGCCACGGGCCGATGCCGACGGAGCTGTTCGACGCCGATGGCGACGCGCTGCGCGAGCACGGCCGCGCGCAGGGCACGGGGGAGTACGGCACGACTACGGGACGGCCGCGCCGCTGCGGCTGGTTCGATGGTGTGCTGGCGCGCTACACGGCGCGCCTGAACGGCGTGAGCTCGGTGGTGCTGACGCGGCTCGACGTGCTCGCGCAGTTCGACCGCGTGAAGATTTGCACGGGCTACGAGCTCGGCGGGCAGCGCGTGGACACGCTGCCCGGGGCGCTCACGGAGATGACGGCGCTCGAGCCGATCTACGAGGAGCTGCCGGGGTGGCGCGAGGAGATCTCGCACGTGCGCACGTTCGGCGACCTGCCCCCGGCGGCGCGCCGCTACGTGCAGCGGGTGGAGGAGCTGCTCGGCGTGCCGGTCGACATGATCTCGGTGGGGCCGGAGCGCGAGCAGGCGATCGTCACGCGCGACATCTTCGGTGGCTCGCTTTAGCACGAAGGGATTCGACGCTGGACACGATCTCGCTCTCGCTCCATGTGCTGCTCGCGGCGACGCTCGTCGGGCCGCAGCTGCTGCTCTTCTACGCGGTGGTGCCCTCGACATGGCTGATCGAAGACGAGGCGCTGCGCCGGCGTGTGACGATGGTGGTCACGCGCCGCTTCGGCACGATGACGGTGGTGGCGCTCGTCGGGCTGCTCGTGACTGGGCTGTACCAGTTCTACAACGACGCGATCGTCCCGCAGCCGGTCCAGGACTCGATGGCGGACTACCGCTGGGGGCTCATCTTCATGACGAAGATGACGCTGCTGGTGGTGCTGGTCGCGCTAATCGGGGTGCACGGGGCGGTGTTCGGGCGGCTCGTCCGCCGCGTGTCCGAGGCGGTCGAGCGCGGGGAGGCCGCGCCCGCGGCGCTCGAGCAGGCGCGCAAGGCGTCGTTCCTGTTCTCGACGATGCTGCTGCTCGTCTCGATCGCGCTGCTGGTCCTCGGGGCGACGCTCGGCCACCACGCGTACTCGCTGCAGCCGTCCTGACGGCGCGCGGCGGGGAGCAGCTCGTGCCCAGCCTGCGCACGCTTCCGGACCTATTGCGCCCGGGCCTGCGCGTGGTGTTCGTGGGCATCAACCCGGGGGTCGAGTCCGCGCGGCAGCGGCACTACTACGCGCATCCCGGCAACAGCTTCTGGCCGGCGCTCGCGGCGAGCGGCCTCGCCGGCCCCGCGAGCGGCGCGCGCGGGGCCGCGCTGCGCCCTGAAGACGACCGCGCGATGCCCGCGCGCGCCGGTATCGGCTTCACCGACGTGGTGAAGCGCGTCGAGACGGACTCGCTCCGCGTCACGGACGCGGAGCTGCGCGCGGCGCTGCCGGCGTTCCGCGCGCGCATCGCCTACGCGCGCCCGCGGGCCGTCTGCTTCGCGACCACCCGCGGCTTCCGCGCGTGCTTCCCCGGCGGCGGCGCGTCCGGCAGCTGGGGGCACCAGCCGTCCGTGCCCGCAGCGGCGCTGTCCGGCGCGGCGGTGTGGCTCATGCCCTCGACCTCCGGGCGTGCGGCCGCGTACCGGCCGCAGGTACAGCGCGTGCTGGGCGAGCTCGCGAGCTGGCTCGACGCCGCCGATCGCGCGGCGGGCGCGGCGAGCGCGTGAGCGTCGAGCGGCGCTACCGGCCGGACGACGGCTGCCCGCTCTTCAGCGAGCGGTTGGAGGAGCACATCGTGGCGTACACGCGCGGCGAGCTGCCGAACCGCGGGCGCTTCTGCGGGCACTGCTACACGCCGCTGGGCCCGGATTCGGTGGCCTGCCCGCACTGCGCGACGGCGGTGGGCGCACGCGCGCCGGTGGAGCAGATCCCGGAGCCGGTGGTGGCGATGCTGCGCGCACAACGCGGCACGGAGCGCACGATCGTCAACTCGTTCGCGTACCTCGGGCTGATCATCGCCATCGTGGGTGGGCTGGCGGTGGTGCTCGGCGTGCCATACCTGCGCGCGCACCTGCTGCCAGCGACGATCGTGTACGCGCTGATCCTGCTTGTGGGCGGGCGCGTGCTCGCCGGGGTCGTCGGCGGCTACTACGGCGACCGCCTCGGCTACGAGCGCGCACGCCAGCGGCTGCTGGCGCAGTGGGCGGCGTGGCTGACGGAGCGGGGCTAGGCAGCGGCGCGTGCTACGTGCCGGGCGCAGGCGGAGGCGGCGCCGCGCGTGGCACACGCCGCCTCCGCCGCCTGCGCCCGGCGGGCGTGGTCGCGGCCGCTCGCTCCCCCTCTGGCGCGGGCAGCGCGGCGAGCTGCACGGTCGCGCCGGCCATCGCCGCGATCGCGCCCGCGAGGTGGTTCGCGCGGTCCAGGCCTTCTGCCGCGAGCGCGCCCGGCGCGACGACCGTGCCGATGGTGAGCTCGCGGCCGTTGTCCTTCACCAGCAGCACGGTCCACTGCGCGACGTCCTGGCGCTCGCCGGACGCGAGCCGTTCCGCGGCGTCGCCGCGCACCTCGATGCGCGCGATACGGTCGAACGGCACGAACTCGGTCGTGCCGATGCCCATGCCGAGGAAGCCCTGCTGCCAGCGCGCGCTGCGCTTCACGCGATCGAGCAGGAAGCTCGTGCCGGCCACGTTGTAGACGACTCCCAGCATGCCGACCGGCCCGATCACGACGGCGAGCAGCAGCAGCGCGACCAGCACGACGAGCGGCAGGCGGTCGAACAGCGCGACGATCAGCACGATCGCGCCGCCCGCGATCGCGAGCTCCGTGAGCGCCCCGCCGAGCTGCGCGCGCGACGGCTGCACGACGATCGACGCCTCGCCGATCGTCGCCACCGACCGCTGCAGGGCGATGCGCTCGGGCAAGATGCTCCTCATCATGTGCGGCACAGCGCGGGACGCAGTTGCGTCGCGCGCGCGCACATCACTATCATCGATGTACGGGGGTGCGTGTGCTGCAGGACCTGATGGAGATCCTCGCATGTCCCGTTTGCAAGGGCCCGCTCACGCTCACCATCGCAAGCGTCGAGGGCGACGAGGTGATGAGCGGCGCGCTGCACTGTTCCGCTTGCGACGAACGCTATCCGATCCAGGATGGGATTCCGAACTTGCTGCCGCCGGAGCTGCGCCGGGCGCTAGACGCGGAAGTCACGACGTGACTCCGGAACGCTCCCGCCAGCTCGGGCAGGGCTTGATGGCGCTGTCGGTGGTGCAGCTGCTGCTCTTCGCGGTGGGCGCCGCGCGACGTTCGTACGCGACGCTGGCGATCCCCGTGTTCATCGGCATCGGCGTCGTGTCCGCGCTCGCCTTCTGGGTGGGCTACACGATGGCCGTGTCGAAGTGGGATGACGACGAGCTGGAGCCCGAGGTGCCGCTCGAGCCGGAGCTCGGCAGCAGCTAGCGCTTCGCCCCGACGCGACAGCGACGCCCGCGGCGGGCGCTCGCCAACGCTACTCCGTCAGCCGACGCAGGCGCTCCGCCTCGGCAGCCCGCAGCGCGGCGGCCTCGGCGGGCGCGAACTGCGTATGGCAGGACTCGCAACGGAACGACGTCGCGAGCTCGTCGCGGCCCATGTCCTGCACCCGGTCCCAGTGCGGCACGAGCGCCATATGCGAGCACGGCGCCGCCGTCGTGGTGCCCGCTGCTTCCGCCTGCTTGTTGCGGCCGATTCGCCACCAGCTCATGCGACTCGCCTCCCTGCACCTGCCTCACGCGCGTCCCGTCACTTTGTTCAACACGTATGTTGTACCACCTGCGGTGGCCTCTGACGCCCGTTCGGCGAACGGCGGTACGCACTGTCACAAACGCCGTCACAGCGCTGTCGCACCTCGGAGGGGATGCTTACGACGCGCGGCCGTCGCCGGGAGGGAGCCACCAGCCGGCGTCCGCCAGCGACTCGATCCCATCCGCGGCGACGGTGGCAGCCAGTTCGCGCATCGTCCGCCCGAGGCGCGGGTGGCGCAGCGCCGGCGCGATCTCCGCGAGCGGCACCAGCACGAACGCCCGCTCGTGCAGATGGGTGTGCGGCACCGTGAGCTGCGACTCGTCGAGCTGCACGCCCTCGATGAGCAACAGGTCGATGTCGAGCGGCCGCGCGCTGTTGCGCGGCGCGGCGAAGTCGCGTCCGGCCTCCGCTTCGAGCCGCTTGGCGAGCGCGAGCAGGGCGTGCGGCGCGAGCGCGGTGCGCCCCTGGAGCGCGGCGTTCGCGAAGCGGGGCTGGTCCACGACGCCCCATGGCGGCGTCTCGTAGGCCGCCGACACGAGCTGCACCGCCACGCCGCCCGCCTCGAGCCCGGCGAGCGCGCGCCGGAACACGGCAAGGCGGTCGCCCAGGTTGCCGCCGAGGCCGAGCCAGACGCGCCGCTCCGCGGGCGGCCAGCCGCGCACGACCGCGTCCGCCACGCGCGCGACCTCCGCCATCTCACGCACGTCGTGGACGCGCACGATGTCCGCCCCCGCAGCGATCGCCAGCGCCACCGTCGCGGCCGTGCCCCACGCGCGCTCACCCTCGGCGCGCTCGAGCACGTGCCCGATGGTCGACTTGCGCGACGTGCCCACGAGCAGCGGCCGCCCGAGGTCGCGCAGCTCGCCTAGCCGCCGCAGTAGCTCGAGGTTCTGCGCCGGCTCCCAGCCGAAGCCGAACCCCGGGTCGAGGATCACGCGCCGCTCATCGACGCCAGCGTCGCGCGCGAGCTGCAGACTGGCGCGCAGGCCGGCACGGACGTCGGCGATGACGTCGCCGGAGAAGCGGCGCCCGCGCTGGTTGTGCATGAGCACGGCCGCGCCGCCCGTGCGCGCCAGCAAGGGGCCGAACGCGGGGTCGGCGCGCAGGCCGTGGATGTCGTTGAGCGCGTCGGCGCCGGCCGCGAAGGCGCGCGCGGCCACGGCCGCCTTCGCGGTGTCCACGGAGAGCGGCACGGCGACCGCCGCGCGGACCGCGTGCAGCACCGGCGCCAGCCGCGCCCACTCCACGTCCACGGAGAGCGGGACGTGCCCGGGCCGCGTCGACTCCGCCCCGATGTCGAGCAGGTCCGCGCCGTCGGCGACCATGCGCCGCGCCTGCGCGGCGGCCGCCGCGGGGTCCAGCACGCCGTCTCCGGAGAAGGAGTCCGGCGTCGCGTTCACGATGCCCATGACGTACGTGCGCGTGCCCCACACGAACCGGTGGCGGCCGATCGCGGTCGCCGCGGGCGGGGCGCCGGGCTCGGGCTGAGTCACGCGACCTCGATCGGCTCCTCGACCGGCACGCCGTCGAGCGGGATGCGCCAGGCGCGGATGCGCGGCTCGTGCGTGAGCGAGACGACGATGTAGTAGGCGTCCGGGTACACCGCCGCCCGCCCGATCGGCTCCGGCAGCTCCCAGATCGCCATGCGCACGTCCGTTTCCGAGGGCTGCGCGACCGACTGCACGTGCGAATGGTAGATCGCGAAGACTTGCGCGCCGGAGCGCTCCCGCTCCTTCTCGACCGCGTACTGCTCCTGCGAGTCCATCAAGTAGCGCCACTTGCCGGCGCCGTCCGCGGCGGCGTTGCGCACGCGGTGCACGGTGAGCCGGCCATCAAGCGCGTGGATGAAGCCGCACACCTCGCGCTCGCGGTCCTCGTTCGCGTGCGCCCACAGCTCGTCGAGCACCGGCTGGGCGATGTGCACCATTTAGCCCCACGCCTCCGTCTCGCCGTCGTCGATGCAGGCGCCGGGTGTCAGGCGCATCTGCAGGAAGGCTGCGGAGAGCGGCACGTCGAGCAGGTGCGCGAGCCAGTGCTCGCGCTCGGCCTCCGGCAGCCGCTGGCGCAGGTCGTCGAACGGTACGTGTAGCTCGCGGCCTTCCGCCGCGATGCCGACGTCGAGCGACCATGCGCCGGGGATCGCGACCCGCCCGACGGTGCGCGTGCGCAGCAGTTGCGCGCCGCGCTCGCGGTAGCGGTCCAGCACGCGCGCATCGAAGCGCACGTGCAGCCGCCCGGGCTCGCCCGCGGCGAGCGCACGCCGCAGCAGCAACTGCTGCAGCGCGCGCGTCGCCGCGCTGTCCGCGACGCCGCCCGGCGCCTGCGCCGCTGTCGAGTCTGCCGTCACGCTAGCGCTCGATCGGGACGTCGATGAGCGAGCCGTATTCGGTCCATGAGCCATCGTAGTTGCGCACGTTGGCGTAGCCGAGGATGTGCTTGAGCACGAACCAGGTGTGCGAGGAGCGCTCGCCAATGCGGCAGTACGCGATCGTCGGCGTGCCTGCCTCCACGCCCGCGCCGCCGTAGAGCGCGCGGAGCTCGTCGGGTGCCTTGAAGGTGCCGTCCTCGTTCACAGCACGCGCCCACGGGATGCTCTTCGCGCCGGGGATGTGGCCGCCGCGCTGCGCGGTCTCGCTCATGCCGGGCGGCGCGATAATCTCGCCGCTGAACTCGGCGGGGCTGCGCACGTCCACGAGCTGCGCGACACCGCCCGTGACCACGCCGAGCACGTCGTCGCGCTTCGCGCGGAGGGCGGCGTTCGCGGGCTGCGCGCGGTAGGTGGTTGGGGTCGCGCCCGGCACGTCGGCGGTCGTCGGGCGGCTGTCGGCGAGCCACTTCACGCGGCCGCCGTCCATCAGCGAGACGCGTTCGTGGCCGTACAGCTCCAGCAGCCACAGCGCGTACGCCGCGAACCAGTTGTTGTTGTCGCCGTAGAGCACCACGTGGGTGTCGTTCGCGATGCCGGAGGCCGAGAGCAGCTGTTCGAGCCCCTCCTTCGAGATGATGTCGCGGCGCTGCTGGTCCTGGAGTTGCGTCGTCCAGTTCCAGCCGGCGGCGCCCGCGATGTGCTGCTCGCCGTACGCCGTGGTGTCGACGTCCACCTCGACGAGGCGCACGCCGGCGTCGTTGCCGTGCTGCGCCACCCAGTCCGCCGTCACCAGCTTATCGACCATGGTGCCTCCCCCTTCGTATCGCGCTGCGCGATCACGCCGCGCCGCTATTGGTGCTGCCGCTGCATCGTGGAGGAGCGCCCGGCGGGCCGTGCATGCCCGGCCGCCGGTCGATCGCTAGCGCGATGCTAGCAGCAGCTGTCGCAGTCGCACTGGCCGCAGTCGCATTCGCAACCTGGTTGCATGGCGTTTCCTCCTCCCCGCGTGCTGGCGCTCGACTCGCGCCACAGGGGCTGCCGAGACAGCAGTCGCCGTCCGGCGCGCAGTGCGTAGCGACGCCGTCGTCGCACTGCGCTGCCCGCGCGCGCTCCTCGAGCCGTGTGAGCTCCAGCCGCAGCGCGTCGAGCGCCGCGAGCTGTTGCTCTACGTCGTTGCGCCGCGCGCGTAGCCGCTCGGTGAGGTCGTCGACGTACTCGCCGCAGTCGCCGTCGAAGGCGAGCGCGACGAGCGCGCGCACGTCCGCCAGCGGCAGCCCGAGCGCCCGCGCCTTCTGCGCGAAGCTGAGCCGCCGCAGGTCGTCCGCCGCGTACAGCCGGTACCCCGAGTCGCCACGCGCGGCGGGCGGCAGCACACCGGCAGCTTCGTAGTACCGGATCGCGGACGGCGCCAGCCCGCTCTCCCGTGCCGCGACCCCGATGCTGACTGTCTCGCCCACGCGACGACCTTATCGATTCAAGCCACTCGAAGGTCAAGCGCCGTGCCGGAGCCCGCCGCGGCGCAGGCTACCACCAGAGCTGCGAGCCCACCCGCTCCTCGATCGCGTCGTAGTCCTGCGTCCACAGGCCGGAGGAGAGGTACTTCCAGCCACCGTCGGCGAGCAGGCAGACCACGTGGCCGCCGTCCATGCGTTCGGCCACCTTCTGCGCGGCGCGCACGACGGCGCCGCTGGAGACGCCGGCGAAGATGCCGGTGCGCACCGTCAGGTCGCGCGTCGCGCGGAACGAGCTCTGCGAGTCCACCACGATGCGCCCGTCGAGCACGGTCTCGTCGAACACGGGCGGGATATAGCCGTCCTCGAGCGCGCGCAGCCCCTGCACGAGGTCGCCGGGGTGCGGCGCCGCTGCCACGATGCGCACCGCGGGGTTGTGCTCCTTCAGCCGCCGCCCGACGCCGGTCAGCGTGCCGCCCGTGCCCAGCCCGGCGACGAACACGTCGACCTCCGGCAGGTCGCGGATGATCTCGGGCGCCGTGGTCTCGTAGTGGGCGCGCGGGTTCTCGGCGTTCTCGTACTGGAAGGGCATGAACCAGTCGGGGTGCTGCGCCGCGACCTCGCGCGCCATCGCCACGGAGCCGTTCGTGCCAAGGTCGCCGGGCGAGAAGATGATCTCCGCGCCGAACGCGCGCAGGATCTCGATGCGCTCGGCGCTCACCGCATCGGGCATCACCACCGTCACCGGGTAGCCGCGCAGCCGCCCGATCATCGCGAGCGCGATGCCGGTGTTGCCGGAGGTCGGCTCGAGGATGCGCTGGCCGGGCCGCAGCGTGCCGTTGCGCTCAGCGGCCTCGACCATGAACTTGGCGATGCGGTCCTTCACGGAGCCGGTGGGGTTCTGACCCTCCAGCTTGGCCCACAGGTGCACGGATGGCTTGGGCGAGAGCGCGGCGATCTCCACGAGCGGCGTGTTGCCGACGAGTTCGAGCATGCTCGTGTAGCGCATCGTAGTGCCGAGCCCCTTGTCCGCCGGCGCCTAGCTCGACCGCCCCGAAGCGCCCCGCCGCGATCCCGCGTCGTCCGCCCTGCTCAGCGCGGTCGGCTGCAAGTCCGTGCCCGTCACGGCGAGTGACCCCGTCACGGCAGGTGACACCCGCCGGCGAGGGCGGGCAGGATCGACACCCGGTCGCCGTCGGCGAGCGCGGTGGCCGCGCCCTGCAAGAAGCGGATGTCCTCGTCGTTGAGGTAGATGTTCACGAAGCGGTGCAGCTGCCCGTGCTCGTCCATCAGCTGCGCACGGAAGCCGGGGTAGCGCCGCTCGATATCGTCGATGATCTCGGCGACGTTCACCCCTTCGGCGGCAAGCTGCCGCTGGCCGTCCACGACCCGCTGGATTACCGACGTGACCTGTACCTGCACCGCCAACGCGTGCCCCCTCCGCCCGTGCCTGCTGTTGGACCGACCCGGCTAGCTGTCCCCGGCGACCGTCGCCCCAGCGGACAGCATGGCCGGCTCCGGCGCGACCAGCGGCGGCGAGCCGCAGAACTGGTCGTAGTCGATGAGCTCGGTGACCGTGGGGTGATCGCCGCAGAGCGGGCACTCCGGGTCGCGGCGCAGCTTCATCGCACGGAACTCCATCGTCAACGCGTCCACCAGCAGCAGCCGCCCGACGAGCGGCTCGCCGATGCCGAGCACCTGCTTGAACACCTCGGTCGCCTGGATGGAGCCGACGATGCCGGTGATCGCGCCCAGCACGCCCGCCTCCGCGCACGACGGCACGAGGCCGGGCGGCGGTGGGGCGGGGTAAAGGCAGCGGTAGCAGCCGAAGCCCGGCTTGAACACCGTCGCCTGCCCGTCGAACAGCAGGATCGAGCCGTCGACGAGCGTCTTGCCGGACAGGTACGCCGCGTCGTTCACGAGGTAGCGCGTCGCGAAGTTGTCCGCGCCGTTCACGATGATGTCGTACTGCGGGATGATCTCGAACGCGTTATCCGAGGTCAGCGGCGCCTCGTGCCCGACGACCGTGACATGCGGGTTGTACGACGCGAGCGTCTCGCGCGCAGACAGCAGCTTGGACTTGCCGACGTCGCCGGTCTGGTGCAGCAGCTGCCGTTGCAGGTTCGAGAGGTCGACGGTATCGAACTCGACGATGCCGATCGTGCCGACGCCCGCGAGCGCGAGGTAGATCGCCACCGGCGAGCCGAGCCCGCCCGCGCCGACCACGAGCACCTTCGCGTTGCGCAGCTTGCGCTGCCCGCCGGGCCCCACCTGGTTCATGATGATGTGCCGCGAGTAGCGCATCACCTCATCGGGGCTGAGCGCCGAGCCGGCAGCCGGCGTCGCGCCGTTGCCCGGCGCTCCGGCAGGCACGTCTGCGCCGCCGGCGACCGCCGGGATCACCGCGAGCTGGTCGCCGTCCTGGAGCGCGGTGGCGGTGCCGCCGAGCTCGTGGATCTCGAGATTGTTCACGTAGATGTTGATGTGCGCCGGGATCGAACGCTCGCGGTCGTACACGAGCATCTCGAAGCCGGGGTAGCGCGCGTTCACGGCGTCCAGCACCTCCGCGACCGTGGCGCCCTCGACGGACACGTACTCGCGGTTCTGGGTGAGCCGCCGGAACGGCGACGGGATGTAGACGCTTATGGGCATGGGGTGCCGTCCCTCCGCTGTAGCTGCGTTCGTACCGTCACAGCGCCACGCTCAGGTAGCGCTCGCCTGTATCGCACAACATCGTCACCACGCGGCGGCCGGGGCCCAGCTCCGCGGCCACCTGCAGCGCCGCCCACACGTTCGCACCGGAGGAGATGCCCACCAGCAGCCCTTCCTCCCGCGTGAGCCGCTTCGTCATCGCGTACGCATCCTCGTCACGCACGCTGATGACCTCGTCGTAGATGTCGGGGTTCAGCACGCCCGGCACGAACGAGGCGCCGATGCCCTGGATACCGTGCAGCCCCGCCCGGCCGCCCTGCAGCACCGGCGAGCGCGCCGGCTCCACGGCTACCACGCGCGCCGCGACGCCCGCCGAGCGTAGCGCCTCGCCGACGCCCGTGATCGTGCCGCCGGTGCCCACCCCCGCCACGAAGGCGTCGAGCCGCCCCGCGGTCGCGCGCAATATCTCGGGGCCGGTGGTGCGGCGATGCACCTCCGGGTTAGCGGGGTTGTCGAACTGCTGCAGCATGCAGTATCCGCGCTGCTCCACGAGCTCCTGGGCGGCGAACACCGCGCCGGTCATGCCCTCGATCGCCGGGGTCAGCTGCAGCTCCGCGCCGAAGCGCTCCAGCAGCCGCCGCCGCTCCACGCTGTAGTCCTCCGGCATCGTCAGCACGAGCCGGTAGCCCTTGCGCGCGCACACCATCGCGAGCCCGATGCCGGTGTTGCCAGAGGTCGGCTCGACGAGCGTCGCGCCGGGAAGCAGCCGCCCCTCGCGCTCGGCCGCCTCGACCATCGAGAGCGCGATGCGATCCTTGACGGAGCCAGCCGGGTTGCGCGCCTCGAGCTTGCCGAGCACCTCCGCGGAGCCCTCCGGCGTCACGCGCGCGAGCCGCACGAGCGGCGTCGCGCCGATCAGCTCGAGCACGGAATCGACGATGCCCTCACCGCTCAACGCTTCGTGTTCGGTCGTCGCCATGTATCGCCCTAGATCGCGTAGCTGAGCGCGGCGGTGCGCAGCCGCTCGCGCTCGCGGGCGGCGAGGTCCGCCAGCGACACGGCCGCGAGCCGCTCGCGCATATCGTCGTAGATCTCGCGCCACACCCACTGCTGCGCGCACACCGAGTGCGGCTCGCCCACCTCGTCGTCCTCGAGGCAGGGCAATGGGGCGAGCGACCCCTCCAGGCTCTCGAGGATGTGCAGCAGGCAGAACTCCTCGGCAGGGCGGGTCAGCTGGTGCCCCCCGCCCGGGCCGCGCGTGGAGCGGATGAAGCCGTCCCGCCGCAGCTGCCCCAGCAGGTGATCGAGGTACGACTCCGGGATGTGCTGGCGCCGTGCGATCTCCGCGCGCTGCACCGGGCGATCCCCGCCGTAGAGCGCGAGATCGATGAGCGCGCGCACGCCGTAGTCGCCCTTCGTCCCGATGTGCATACAGCACCGCCCGAATTCTCGACCAAGTTGGTCAACATCATACCATGGTGCGGGCCGGGTGCTCGGACGGAGCTGAGTGATAGCGGCCGTTGTATAGTTGCCACGCATGGCGGCGGGCGAGCTGGGTTGGCTTGTGTGCCAACCGCTGGCGGCATCAGGCTGCTTTGACTCTTGGACGGGGGCTAAAAGTCGGCGGCCGTCCAGTAAGGATGACTGGCTGGCTTCGTAGTGTCCCTCGCTTCGTCGCCCGCCAGCCAAGAAGGTCGCGCTCGCGCTGCACAACCTGATCAGCGCGCAGTCGCGCGCCGGTGGCGAAACGGTCTGCGGCCGCAGCCCGCGATCGGCGCTGCTGCTACCCCCCCGCCACGGCCGGCACGATCGAGACCTCGTCACCGGACTTGAGCGCGCTGTCGAGGCCTGCGAGGAAGCGCACGTCTTCGCCGTTGATGTAGACGTTCACGAAGCGCCGCAGCGAGCCGGTCTCGTCGCACAGCCGCTCGCGCATGCCGGGGTAGCCGCGTTCGAGCGCGCCGACAAGCTCGCCGAGCGTCGCCGCGTCAGCCGCGACGGTATCGGCGTCGCCGGTCAGGCCGCGCAGCGGCGTGGGGATCTTCACGTTGATGGCCATGCCCTTACCCCTCGACCCTACCCCTCGACGACGTCGCCCAGCGCGGGGTCGACGCGCACACCCTGTTGCTCCGCCCACGCGATGCCGCGGTCGATCTCGCCAGGATCGCCCTCGAGCTCCAGCACCACCCAGCCGACGTCCTCGTCCACGTCCGCCATGCGGATGTTCGTGACCAGCCGGAACTCCTGGCCGAGACGGTAGATCACCGGCTCCTTGATGAGCTTCGGCTCGAACGTGAAGCGCACCCTGCGATTCGCCATCACGCACCTCCCGCCGCGCCCACGGCCGCGCGGGTGCGGTGCGCCTCCAGCGCGAGCTCGAACGCGGCCGCGTTCGCCGGCACCCGCACCGCGGGCGCGAGCTTGCCCTGCACCGCCTCGATCGTCTTCAGGCCGCCGCCGGTGATGAACGCCACGGTCTCCTCGTCGCGGCGGATCGCGCCGCTCGCCACAAGCCGCTGGAGGCACGCCACGGTCACGCCGCCCGCCGTCTCCGCGAAGATGCCCTCGGTCTCGGCGAGCAGACGCATGCCCGCGACGATCTCGTCGTCGGTGGCGAGCTCCGCGCCGCCACCCGTCTCTTCCATCACCTTCAGCGCATAGTAGCCGTCCGCCGGATTGCCGATCGCCAGCGAGCGCGCGATCGTGTTCGGCTTCTGCGGCACGAAGTTGAAGGTGCCGTGCTTGAACGCCGTCGCGATCGGCGACGAGCCCGCGGCCTGCGCGCCCGACATGCGCGTCCGCGGCGCTTCATCGGTCAGCCCGACCTTGTGCAGCTCCTGGAGGCCCTTCCAGATCTTCGTGAAGAGCGAGCCGGAGGCCATCGGCGCCACGCAGTGCTGCGGCGCGCGCCAGCCGAGCTGCTCCGCGACCTCGAAGGCGAGCGTGCGCGAGCCCTCGGCGTAGTACGGGCGCACGTTGATGTTCACAAACGCCCACGGATGGGTGCCCGCGACCTCCGAGCACAGCCGGTTCACGTCGTCGTAGGAGCCCTCCACCATCACGAGCGTGGGGCCGTAGATGGCGCTGCCCACGACTTTGCCCGCTTCGAGGTCCTGCGGGATGAAGACGTAGGCGGCCATGCCCGCCCGCGCCGCGTGCGCCGCCACGGAGTTGGCGAGGTTGCCAGTGCTGGCGCAGGCCATCGCCTCGAAGCCAAACTCGCGCGCCCGCGCGATCGCCACGGACACCACGCGGTCCTTGAACGACCATGTCGGGTTCACCGTGTCGTTCTTCAGCCAGAGCGTGTCGAGGCCCACCGCCTTCGCGAGGCGATCCGCCCGGAGCAGCGGGGTGAAGCCCGTGCCGAGGTCGACCTTGTAGGCGGGGTCGCACGGCAGCAGCTCGGCGTAGCGCCAGAGCGTGGCCGGGCCAGCCGCCACGCGATCGCGGGACATCGCCTCGCGGATGGCGTCGTAGTCGTAGGCCACCTCGAGCGGCCCGAAGCAGAACTCGCAGGAGTAGATCGGGGTGAGCGCGTACTCGCGCCCGCATTCCCTGCAGCGCAGGGCCGTTTCAAACGTCATGGTCGCACTTCGCTCCGGCTCGCCGGCATCGGCGTGGATGGCGGGGGTCAGTATGTGCTGGTCGCGCGGCTCCGGACCGCGCTGCGGGGAGTGACGCCCGCTCGCGGTCAGGCGCGAGCGGGCGTGGGCATCGCCATCGGCCGCCGGGCGCGAGCCAGCACATAACGGTGGAGATAAGGGCGGTGCCGCTGCGCCATCGTTGCTCCCAGTTCATCTCTCCCGCGCCAGCTCAGGCGTCGGGGCGGATTTGGCACCGTCGCCGTCCCGGCCGCGTGGCAGGGAGGGCAGGTTGCCGTGGCTTCGCGGGGCCGAGCCCTCCACCACTCTCGATGAACCGCACATTGGGCCGTCGGCGGCTCCGGACCGCCTCGACGGGGTGCGTACAGCGAGGCTAGGTCCCGCTCGGCGACCTGTCAAACCTCGCGCGAGCCGAGCCGGATTCCGGCGCCTAGGGGGACCCCCGATGAATCCTGCCGCCATTCCCCTGTACACAGATCGCAGCAGGACGGGCCCGCCGGTGGGCCCGGGTGGCAGGGAGCAGCAGCATGCGCGGTCTTCGCGGTCTCCTTCGGCGGCTGGCGGCCGAGGAACACGGCATCGCCATCATCCTCACCACGATGCTGATGACGGCGATGCTCGGCATGACGGCGCTGACCGTCGACGTGACGCGCTTCTTCACGCTGCAGCGCGAGCTGCAGAACGCCGCCGACGCCGCGGCGCACGCGAGCGCCCAGCGGCTGCCGGACATCGGCGTGGCGCAGGCGACCGCTTACGAGTATTTCGATCTCAACAAGCTGCGGATCGCTTCCGGCGAGATCAACGACTGCCCGCCTGGTGAGTCGACCTGCATCGACGTCACGTTCCCGCCCGGCACAGACGCGCGCGTGCACATCGAGGCGGTCGCCGTCATCCCGAGCACCTTCGGTAAGCTCTTCGGCGTCTCCGGCGTGACGGTGCGGCGCGAGGCGGAGGCGCGCAGCTCGCCGCGCGACGTGGTACTGGCGCTCGACCGCTCCGGCTCGATGTGCAACGACGCGGGCGGCGGCGGCGGCGGCGGCAACTCGACCGGGCCCTGGCAGCCCTTCACTTCCGTGCAAAACGCCGCCGTAAACTTCGCGAACCTCTTCGCCCCCCAGTACGACCAGCTCGGCCTCACCTCGTACGCCACCACGTCTACCCTCGATCAGCCGCTCACGCACAACTTCGGCCCCGGCACGCCGTACAACGCCGCGATCATGGGGCTCAAGCCCCAGAACACCACCAACATCGGCTACACCCTCTACCAGGCGCGCTGCGAGCTGCTTTCCGCGCGCTCCCGCCCGGACGCCGTCCGCGTGATCGTACTGCTCACCGACGGTGTGCCCAATATCAGGAACACTGGCAGCCTCAGCAGCTGCGGCGTCTCCCCTGGACGGTGTCAACCGGCTGGGTCACCTGCTCCGGATCCGCGTGCAACGCGTTCACTCTCGGCCAAGCCCAGCAAGCGCACGACGCCGGTATCGTGATCCACGTCATCGGCATGGGCACCGGCGTCAATCACTCGCTGTTGCAGGCGATCGCCGACACCGGCGACGGCATTTACCTCTACTCGCCCGATGCCGCAGGCCTCACTTCTGCGTTCCAGCAGATCGCCGACCTGACGAACGTCTACCTGATCCGCTAGCGCCGCCCGCTACGAAGCAGGCGCGCCGGCCAGCCGGAGTGCCGCGCGCACTGCGTCGAGGTCGAGGGAGCCTGCGCTCGCGACGACGCCGTTCACGGTGACGACGGGGACCTCGATCAAGTAGCGCCGCGCCAGCGCGGCGTCGCTGTGGATGTCCACCTCGCGGTACTCGACGCTGTAGACCCGCCGCAGCGGCGCGAGCTGCGCGGCCGCCTCGGCGCACAGCGTGCAGCCCGCGGCCCCGTACAACACGAGCTCGGTCACGGCGCGTCGCGGGCTAGCGACGCCGCACGGGCACGCGTGCGCCCGGCGGCGGTGCGGGCGGCGGCGGCGGCGCACCGCCCGCACTGCCGTCCCGAGTGCGCGACTGGCGAGCGAAGTAGGCGATCGCCGGCAACGACCCCACGACGACGGCGATCGACACGAGCTGGGGTATGCGCAGCCCCAGCGCCTCGTCCGAGTCCACGCGCAGGTAGGTGAGGAAGAAGCGCATCACGGCGTAGCCGACGAAGAACACGAAGAACGTCAGCCCCGGCCGGTCGCGGAACGGCCGCCTGAGCGCCCAGAACAGCACGCCGAGGATGACGAGGTCGCCGATCAGCTCGTACGTGGTCGCGGGGTGGTGCGGCCCGACGACCAGAGAGTGCGCGAACGCCGGCGACTCCGGGTTCGTGTACAGCACTGCCCACGGCAGGTTGCTCGCGCGCGCGAGGTGCTCGCCGTTCACGAGGTCGCCAAGCCGCCCGATCGCCATACCGAGGATCAGCCCGAACGCGGTCGTGTCCAGGCCGCGGCCGATCTGGTAGCCGCGCCAGCGCGCGAACGCGACGCCGCCCGCGACGCCGCCCAGCACCGCGCCCCAGATCGAGATGCCGCCCTCGTTGATCGCGAGTATCTCCCAGGGGTGCGCGCCGTAGAAGTCCCAGTGCTCGCCCACGAACAGCAGCCGCGCGCCGACGATGCCCGCAGGCACGCCGATGAGCGCCGCGTTGTACGCCTCGTCCACCCCGAAGCCGGTGACGCGCGCCATGCGCAGCGAGAGCTGCACCCCCGCGAGGATGCCGATCGCCGTGAACAGGCCGTGCCAGGTCAGCAGGAAGCTGCCGATTGTGACGATGTTCGGGCTCCAGGGGATCTCGATCACCAGCCACGCAGTCAGCATCGATGCTCCCTCACCCCGTGCTCGTCACTGCGAGTGACCTATGCCACGCCGAAGACGCGCTGGTAGAGCGCGCGCACGGTGCCCGCAGGCAGCCCGGCGCCGAGGAACGAGCGCCCGATGCGCAGCTCCATGTGCAGGTGCAGCTCCGTGCCCGGCGCCTCGATCGCCTCGGGCGTGCCGGACTCGCCGACGCCGCCGAGCACCTGTCCGGCGCTCACGGCGACGCCGCTCTGGATGCCCGGCGCGATGCTGGACAGGTGCGCGTAACGCGTCACGATACCGCGCCCATGGTCGACCCACATCTGGCGCCCGCGGTACATGTCGAGCGTCTCCTCGTCGCTGTAGCCGAGGCGCGTCGTCTGCGCGCGCAGCGCGCGCAGCTCCTCGACGGTCAGGTCGTGATAGCCGAGGTCAGCGCGCGCGACGGTCCCCGCGCGCATCGCGAGCACCGGCGTGCCGAGTCGCACGGTCGCGCAAGCCAGCCCGGGGTAGAAGTCGATGCCTTCGTGCACGCCGTTGCGGTATGTGCGGGGTGCGTTCGGCATCAGCAGCTCACTCTCGACCATGCACGCGCCCGCGATCGGGAACGCGAAGCCGCACAGGTCGGTCGGGTCGAGCTCCGGGCCGCACGGCGCCGTCGACGGGCGCGGCGGGCCGCTCACGCGCGGGAGCACGGTCGCCGCAGCGGCAGTGGTCGCCAGCACGGTCGGCTCGCCGGCTCGGGTCGCGGTCGCCGTCGCTCGCGACGTGCTTGCGGCGGTCGCGACGACCGGCGGCTCGTCGCCGCCGCCGCACGCCGCGAGCGCGAAGGGCAGCGGCGCGGCGAGCGCTGCTCTGCCTGCCACGACGAGGAAGCGGCGCCTGTTGATCGTCACCGGCCCAGCATCGGGAGCGCGATCGGCACCGTCAAACGCGCCGGCCACTGCGCAGCGCCGTCAGGCGCGCCGCCCGCGGCGCTGCGCGACGGCCGCGGCTGCCACGTGCGCGCGCTCAGCGAAGGCGTCGGCGAGCGGGGGGAGGGCGGGCTGCGCGCCGTAGCGGTGCGCGAGCGCGCTGGCGATCAGCCGATCGGTGACCGCGGGATTCTTCGGCAGCAGCGAGCCGTGCAGGTACGTGCCGATCGCTGCGTGTTGTAGCGCGCCCTCGGTGCCGTCATCGCCGTTGTTGCCGAAGCCGTAGCGCACACGCGCCAGCGGGCGCGCACGCGCGCCGAGGTACGTGCGCCCGCCGTGGTTCTCGAAGCCCACGAGCTCGCCGAGCGCCGCGTCCTCCGCCACGGCGAGCACGTCGCCGATGCAGCGCGGCCCGCCCGGCGGCGGGGCCACCGTGGTCACATCGAACAGCCCGACGCCCGGCAGCTCCTCGCCGTCAGCCGTGCGGTAGCTGTGGCCGAACAGCTGGAAGCCGCCGCACACGGCGAGAAACGCGACGCCCGCGTCGGCCCACGCGCGCAGCTGCGCGCCTTTCGTCACGAGGTCGGGGGCGATGCGTCGCTGCTCGCTGTCCTGGCCGCCACCGATGAGCACCAGGTCGGCCGCGGCCGGCAGCGGCTCGCCGATGCTCACCGCCGTAACGCTCGTGCCGAGCCCGCGCGCGCGACAGCGTGCCACCAGCGCGATCAGGTTGCCGCGGTCGGCGTAGACGGCCATCACCTCGGGGTACAGCGTGACGATGCGCAGCTCGCGCGCAGGCGCCCGCTCCGCGTGACCGTTCACGCGCGCTCCTCCCAGTACGCGCGCGCGCGCGCGCGCAGCGCGAGCTCCGCCCGCACGTCCAGCATGGCGGTGTAGGTGGCGACGATGTCCAGCCGCCCGCCGGCCGGTGTGCGCGCCAGCGCCTCGTCGAGCGCGCCCGCGCTAGCGGGCACCACCGCCGCGGGCTCCACACCCGCAAGCGCGCAGCGCAGCGCCATGTCGTCGGCGCGCGTGCCGCCCACGACGAGCGTGCGCACGCGGCCGCGCAGCCGCTCGAGGTCGGCGTCGTAGATCCAGGACACGTCGCGGCCGTCCTGGATGCCATCGTTCAGCATCAGCAGCAGCGTCACCGGCTCGGCGGTCGCCGCGAGCGTACGCACAACTTCGTTGAGGCCGGTCGGATTCTTGGCGAGCAACAGCCGCGCGCTGCAGTGCGCGAGCGTGAAGCGCTCCTGCCGCCCGAAGGCGGGGCCCACCTCGTCCAGCGCGCGGCCGACCGCCTCGAGCGGCAGCCCGAGCGCGAGCGCGCCCGCCGCGGCCGCGAGCGCGTCGTAGACGGAGTAGAGGCCCGCGAGCGCGAGCTGCACGTGCAGCACCCGGCCCTGCGCGTGCAGCTCGAAGCGCGTCTGCTCCGCGCCGAGCTCGACGTGGCGCGCGCATACGTCCAGCGGGGGCCGCGCGCGGCCGCAGCCGGGGCAGCGCCAGCGCCCGACGTGCCCCATGTAGATGGCCTCGTACGTGAACGCCGCCCCGCAGCCGCAGAAGCGCGCGTCTGCGGCGTGCTCAGCCCCCGCTAGCGCCACCGCGTCGTCGTCGACGCCGAACGCGATCACCCGCCCGCGCGCCGCCTCGGCCAGCTGCGCGACGGCGGGGTCGTCGGCGTTGAGCACGAGCGTGAGCGGCCGTGCGTACGCCGCGAGCGCGCGCCACCACCCCTCGGCGACCGAGTCGACTTCGCCGTAACGGTCGAGCTGGTCGCGGAAGAGGTTCAGGAACACCGCCGCGCCGGGACGGAGCCGCGGCAGCAGCACGGGCCAGGCCGCCTCGTCCACCTCGAGCAGGCCGACGCGCTCGGCGGGCTGCGTGAGCATGCCACGCCCGTCCGTCGCGTCGATGCAAGCGCTCACGAGGCCGCGTTCGAGGTTGGAGCCGGAGCGGTTGGTGAGCGCGCGCAGGCCGCTCGCGCGCGCGATCGCCGCCAGCAGGTGCGTGGTGGTCGTCTTGCCGTTCGTGCCGGTGACGGTGAGCACGCCGTGCCCGAGCTGCGCGAGCACACTCTCGAGCAGGTCGGGGGCGATCGCGCCCGCGACCAGGCCCGGCAGCGCCGTGCCTCCGCCGCGCCCGAGGCTGCGCGCCGCGCCGCCCGCCGCCCGGCCCGCGAGCAAGGCGCCGCGCCGCCGCCATGCGCCACCGACCGTCATCGGGCCAGCTCCAGCGGGACGAGGGGCGGGACGCCCCGCCGCCGATCGCCGCGGCTCGCGGTGCAGCCGCCGCGGCGCGCGCCGGAGCGGCGGGAAACAACGACGCGCGGGATGCCCGCGCGTCGAGTGATGATGACGGGGGCGGAGCCGTTAGCCAGACTTGTCGCGTGGCGTCTCGCCCGCGGCGGTCGTGCCGGTGCCGGCCTTCTTGCCATCGTCGTCGTCGCCCTTGCTGACTGCCTCGGAACGGAATTCGCGGATGCCGCGCCCGAGCGCCCCGCCGAGGTCTGCGACGCGCGACGCGCCGAACACGAGCGCGAGGATCACCAAGACGATGAGCAGTTCTTGCCAGCCGAGACTACCGAACATCTGCCACCTTCTTCCGCATCCGGCGCCCGCATCACGGGCCCGAGCCTGGGGCGGTCGCCGCGCGCTGATCGATCCTACACCCCTCGTGGCAGCGCTGCGGCCCGCCGGCTACGTGCGCCGGTGGCGGTGGTACGCGCGCCGCGCGTCGCGCGGATGCTGCTCGCTAGCCCGAGACGCGCTCGATGAAGACTTCCATCACGCCGCCGCAGATCTTGTCCTCGCCATCGACGGGCTCGGTGAGGTCGACCACGACGATGCGCGGGCGGCCGTCGGCCATCGTCTCCATCGCCTCCTGCCACACCTCTGCCTCGCCGCAGCCGCCGCCGATGGTGCCGGCGAAGCTGCCGTCCGGGCGCAGCAGCAGGTGCGCGCCGGGCCCGCGCGGCGTCGAGCCGCGCGCCGAGGCGACCGTCGCCAGCACGCGGGCCTCACCGCTCTCACGCGCCTGCAGAATCTCCGTGAACAGCTCTCGCGACATCGCGCTCTGCCTCCATCTGTGGCCCCGAGTATACTGCGCGCGCGTCCGCCCGGGCTCGGGGGACTCGACGCAGGGGGTTGAATCCTCGGCGCGACCGCTGCCGTACTCGCTGTAGAGGGATACCCCCACGAGGGGGGTAGGCGCGCCGGTGCGGCCTCGGCCTTCCGGCGCGTTTCACGTTCACGGGCAGCGCCAGTCGTGCGATTTGTGAGCGGATAGCACGAAGGCCGATTGCTCGGCCTCCCTGCCCCAGAGGGATACCCCCGAGAGGGACGACTCCCGACTCGGAAGGGGCTGGCGTACGCAGTCCGCGCCGACCGTCGCAGGCCGCTCGGACTGCGCAGATAGTACCATCGCCGCGCTAGTGCCCCTGAAGCGCCACGGCTAGTCGCCGCGCTCCGCCGCGCGCCGGTTCGGCAATTTCGAGAGCTGGCGTCCGCTGCCGCCATTCCGCACGAGCACCATCTCCGCGAGGATCGCCAGCGCGATCTCCTCCGGCGTCTCCGCGCCGATGTCGAGGCCGATCGGGGTGTGCACGCGCTCAAGCGCAGCGCTCGATACGCCCTCGGCGGCCAGCTGCTCCAGCACCGTCGCGGTGCGCCGCCGGCTGCCGATCATGCCGACGTACGCGGCGCTGCGCTCCGCCACGTGGCGCAGCGCGATCGCATCCTGCATGTGGCCGCGAGAGACGAGCACCACGTAGCAGCTGTCGTCGATGCGCATCGCGTCGAGCGACGGGCCGATCTCGCCGCGCACGACCTCGTCGGCCATCGCGAAGCGCTCGCTGTTCGCGAACTCCTCGCGGTCGTCGAGCACCGCGATCGTGAAGCCGACGAGCTCGCCGAGCCGCGCGATCGCCAGGCCCACGTGGCCGCCGCCGACGATCACGAGCTTCGAGGGCGCCATGTAGAGCTCGAACAGCAGCTGCGCGTCGTCGGCGCGCGCCTGCGAGCGGCGCAGCGTGCTGCGCCCGTCGGCGCCCACGTAGAGCGTCTGCGCCATCACGCGGGGGAACGCGTCGAAGGCCGCGAGCGCCGCCTCCTGCACCGGGCCGTCGATGGCCGGGTCGATCGCACCGATGCTCGTGCCGTCGCGCCGCACGAGCAGTTTGCCGCCCACCTGCAGCTCGGCCACGCCCGCGTGCACTACGGTCGCGACTACGACGGCCGCGCCACCGCCGAGCGCGCGCTCGACCTCGGTCATGATCGCGCCCAGCGCAGAGCCGCCGGCCCCCACCCACGACTCCGTCATGCCCTGCCTCCCGCGCCCGCCACCCAAGCATGATAGGTCAGTCACTCGCCGTGACGGGCGGCTCCGGCTTCGGCGCTACCAGCACCTCGTCACTTGCCAGGGCCGGGATAGCATGCGTCGGTCGGCGGGCGCGCTCTCGGCTTGACTGCGTCGCGGCTGAACCACCCCCCGCTTGCGTGCATCGGCGGCGCCAAGGCTCAGCTGTTCGGCGGGCCCGGGGGCGCAGCCCCCGTTCTCAAGGGTGGGTGGGGGGTCCTCCCTACAAGTTGAAGAGGATGTTCAGCACGTCACCGTCGTGCACCTCGTAGCTCTTGCCCTCGGTGCGCAGCCGGCCGCGCTTCTTCAGCTCCGCGATCGAGCCCGCGGCGACCAGCTCGTCCCAGGCCGCCACCTCCGCGCGGATGAAGCCGCGCTCGAGGTCCGAGTGGATGCGGCCGGCGGCCTCGGGCGCGGTCGCGCCGCGCCGCACGGGCCAGGCGCGGCACTCGTCCTCGCCCGCGGTCAGGAAGGAGTGCAGCCCGAGCAGCGCGTACGCCGCCTGGATCGCGCGGTCCAGCGGTGACTCCGCCGGCAGGCCGAGGTCGCGCCTGAACTCCGCCGCCTCGCCCGCGTCGAGCAGCGCGAGCTCCGCCTCGAGCTTCGCGCACAGAGCCGCCACCGCGACGCCCGGCCCGCCGAAGCGCGCCGCGTACTCCGCCTCGATCGCCGCCGCGTCCGCAAGCTGGCCCTCGCCGATGTTCACGACCAGCAGCACCGGCAGCCGCGTCACGAACTGGTACATCGCGAGCTGCCTGCGCTCGGCCTCGTTGAGCGTCACGCCGCGCACGGCCCGCCCCGCCTCGAGCTCCCCTTGCAGGCGCACGAGCAGCGCGCGGTCCGCCTCGAGGCGCCCCCGCTCGCCCGCCTTCACCGAGCGCAGCTCCGCCTCGATGCGTCCGAGCCGCCGCTCGATCAGCGCGAGGTCCGCGAACGCGAGCTCCAGGTCGAGCGACTCGATGTCGCGCGCGGGGTCGATGGTGACGAGCGGGTGTGGCACCGCCTCGTCGTCGAACGCGCGCACCACGTGCACGAGCGCATCGAGGCCCGCGATCTCGGCAACGAAGCGTGCGCCTGGCCCCTCAGCGCCGAATCCGCCCACGGGGTAGTCCACCCAGCGGATCTCGGCGTACGTGGTCTTCTTGGGCGCGTAGACGCGAGCGAGCGCGTCGACGCGCGCGTCGGGCACGCGCGCGACGCCGACGTTCGGCTCGGTCTGCGCGCTGAACGCCCCGACCTGCGCCTCCCCCCGCGTCACCGCGTTGAAGAACGACGTCTTGCCTGCGCGTGTGAGCCCGATGATGCCAAGGTCCATGGGGTTAGTCTCGGTGCGGGGACGTGGCGGGGCAAGCAGACTGGCCGAGCTGCGCGGTCTGTCGGCAGGCGGCGCTACACTGCCGCCGTGACGACCGGAAACTACTACCTCGACCAGGGCGAAGCCGGGCAGGCGCGCCTGCGCCAGCTCGCTGCCAACGACGAGCACCACATCGCGGTGATCGAGCGCCTCGGCATCGCCGAGCGCTGGGCGTGCCTGGACCTCGGCGCCGGCGGCGGGTCGATGACGGACTGGTTGTGCCGGAGCGTGGGACCAACGGGTCGGGTAGTCGCGATCGACCTCGACACGCAGAACGTCGAGCGTCTGGGCCACCCCAACCTCGAAGTGCGCAAGGTCGATATCGTCGCGCACGATCTCGAGCACGACGCGTTCGACATCGTGTTCGCGCGCGGTGCTCATTCACATCCCGGAACGAGAGGCCGTGCTGGACGCGCTCGTCGGCTCGCTCAGGCCCGGCAGCTGGGCCGTGGTCCACAGCGCCGATTTCCGGCGCGAAGTGCCCGACGAGAGCACGCCTCCTGAACTTGCGGAGCGGTTCGAATGGGTCGTGAGGCACCGCAGGGTGGCCGAGCTGCGGGCGGGCCAGGACCTCACGTTGGCCACTCGCCTCCCATGCATGCTCCTCAGCCGCGGTCTCAGCGACGTCGACATTGACTCCTACCAGCTCTTCCTCCGCGGCGCGACCGACTGGGCGACGTTCTGGCGGCGCACCGCCGCCGCGTCGCTCGTTCCGATGGCTGCGGCCGGTGAGCTCGATGCCGCCGAAGTCGAATCCGCGCTCTCCGTGTACGACAACCCGGAGCTCCGCTGGTGGGGACCGCTTCAAGTCATCGCCCGGGGCCGGCGGCCAGCGTAGTGACCCGGACAGCGACCTCAGCAAGCCCCGGGGCGCTGGCACCAGCGCGTTATCGCGCCCAGCGCGGAATCGTCGCCTTCCCCACCGCGTCGTAGTGCGGGATGTACGGCTTCACGTCCAGCACCGGCGTGCCGTCGACGAGGTCGAGGCCTTCGAGGCGCAGCAGCTCGCCCTCGACCGCGAGCAGGCGGCAGACGGTCACGGCGAGCGGGTTCGGGCGCGCGCCGCCACGCAGCGCGAGGGCGCCCTGCAGCGGTAGGCGCTCGTCGCCAGCAGGGTAGGCTTGGCGCCGCTCGCGCAGCTCCGCGGGGATGCGGTCGAGCCAGGCGATGACGATCACGTGTGAGTAGCCGCCGAGGCCGAGCAGCGCCTCGGCCAGGTTGGAGCGCAGGCGGATGGCGCTGCGTACGCGCGACCAGTCCTGCCGCGCGACGTCGTCGCCCGCGCCCTCGACGGCGCCGATCGGCGCAAGCGTGATTCCGTGCATGCCGCCGATGATAGTGCGGCGGGCAGGCCACGCAGGGGCAGCGGCGGCAGCGCGGGCGGTTCCAGCTACCGCCAGACGTGGTAAACTGTGCGCGTCGCCGATCAGTTTCCGCCGGCGTACGAGTCAGCTTCAGCGCCGCGACGGACGGCGGGCGAGGCCCGCCCGAGCAGTGCACGCGCCATCCACCACGCGACTCGCGCGCGCGCGCCCGGCGGGGGCAGCAGCGGCGCGTGAAACGGCGTAGCAGTGATGAGCGAGGACGCATGACCAGTACGACACGTCGCACGGCTCGCGGTGCCTCGCCCGCGCCGCAGTACACCGCCGCCAACATCCAGGTGCTCGAGGGGCTGGAGGCCGTGCGCCGCCGCCCCGGCATGTACATCGGCTCCACAGATCAGCGCGGCCTGCACCACCTCGTCTACGAGATCGTCGACAACGCCGTCGACGAGGCGATGGCGGGCTTCTGCGACCACATCGACGTCACGATCGACCCCGACGGCCAGGTCACCATCGTCGACAACGGGCGCGGCATCCCCGTCGACCGCCACGAGAAGACGGGGCTCTCGGCGCTGGAGACGGTACTCACGGTGCTGCACGCGGGCGGCAAGTTCGGGGGCGGCGGATACAAGGTCTCGGGCGGGCTGCACGGCGTCGGCGCCTCGGTGGTCAATGCGCTGTCCGTCGAGCTGATGGCAGAGGTCGCGCTCGACGGCGCGCTCTACCGGCAGGCGTACTCGCGCGGCGCTCCGACCGCGCCGCTGGAGAAGGTGCGCGGCGCCCACCCCGACCATAACGGCACAACCATCACCTTCCGACCCGACCCCGAGGTCTTCGAGACGCTCGACTACGACTTCGCGACGCTGGCGGCGCGCTTCCGCGAGATGGCGTACCTGACCAAGGGCCTGTGGATCAAGTTCGTGGACCTGCGCGGCGACGGCCAGGAGCAGTCCTTCTACTTCGACTCCGGCATCGAGGCGTACGTGCGCCACATCAACCGCGGTCGTGGCCCGTTGCACGCCGACCCGATCGTGGTGAACGCGGAGCGCGAGAACATCGCGGTGGAGGTGGCGCTGCAGTACAACAGCACCTTCACGGAGTCCGTGCACTCGTTCGCGAACACGATCAACACGATCGACGGCGGCAGCCACATGACCGGCTTCCGCTCCGCGCTCACGCGCGCGCTCAACGAGTACGCGCGCCGCGCGAAGCTGCTCAAGGATGAGGACCCCAACCTCTCCGGCGACGACGTGCGCGAAGGCCTCTCCGCCGTGATCTCCGTGAAGCTCGCCGAGCCGCAGTTCGAGGGCCAGACCAAGACGCGCCTCGGGAACCCCGAGGTGAAGGGCTTCGTGGACTCGGTGGTCGCGTCGGTACTCGGCCAGTACCTCGACGAGAACCCGTCGGTCGGGCGCCGCATCATCGACAAGGCGCTCACCGCGTCTCGTGCACGCGAGGCGGCGCGTAAGGCGCGCGACCTGGTGCAGCGCAAGGGCGTGCTCGAGGGCTCCATGCTGCCCGGCAAGCTCGCGGACTGCTCCGAGAGCGACCCCGGGCGCTCCGAGATCTACCTCGTCGAGGGCGACTCCGCCGGCGGCTCGGCAAAGAGCGCGCGCGACCGCCGCACGCAGGCGATCCTGCCGCTGCGCGGCAAGATCCTGAACGTCGAGAAGGCGCGCCTGGACAAGATGCTGGCGCACGAGGAAATCCGCATCGTGATCACGGCGCTCGGCACCTCGTTCGGCGACGACTTCGACCTCAAGAAGCTCCGCTACCACAAGGTGATCATCATGACCGACGCAGACGTGGACGGCGCGCACATCCGCACGCTGCTGCTCACGTTCTTCTACCGCTTCATGCCGCAGCTCATCGACGCGGGCTACCTGTACATCGCGCAGCCGCCGCTCTACAGCGCGCAACAGGGGCGCAACGTGACCTGGCTGTTCTCGGACGTCGAGCGCGAAGCCTTCTTCGCGGGGGGCGAGCGCAAGAACGTGACGATCCAGCGCTACAAGGGCCTGGGCGAGATGAACCCGGACCAGCTGTGGACGACGACGATGGACCCGGCGCGCCGCTCGCTGCTGCGCGTGGAGGTGCACGACGCCGAGGCCGCCGACGACCTGTTCACGCGCCTGATGGGCGACGAGGTGCCGCCGCGCAAGGCCTTCATCATGGCGCACGCCCTCGACGCCACGCTCGACGTCTAACACCGATGCGCGCGTGGAAGGTCACTGCCTCCACTGCGGCGCTGCTCTTGGCGATCTTGGGTGCTGCGGCGAGCTGGTTCGGCGCGACTGAACGTGTTTCCGCCATGTTCATGATCACGTTCCACGTCTGCTGTGCCGCCACACCATTCGCGTTCGCCGCCGCGCCGTTCGTTCGCTCGGTGCGCTGGACCAGCACCCTGGTTGGAATCGGCTTCGGAGCCCTACCGCTCTGGTTCCTCCTCATATGGGCATCGGCTGCGGGTTCCGCGTACACCAACTAACAGGACTCTGGATGCCTCTATTCACCCCGAGTCACGGCCTCCACGTCGAGTTCGACGCCGGCGAGCCGTGTCCGCTCGGCTTCGCCGGCGACCCCACCGTGCTGCTCTCCTTCATGTCCTGGGCGTACTCGGTGCGCTTGGGCGGCACGCATGAGCTCGCGCGCGCGGCGCTGCACCTCCAGCGCCGGCACAAGGTCGACATGCGCCCGCTGACGACGTATGCCGACCGTGACGTCGAGGACGACGACGACCGCCACCAGCTCGACCACGCGTGGCAGGACGCGCTGCCGCTCGCCGCGGCGTGCACGGCTGCCGCTGCGGCGCTCCGCTCCGACGACGCCGAGCTGCGCGAGCTCGTCGAGGGCTACGACACGCTAGGGGACCGCCTCGACGAGCTCGCCGCGATGAGCGTCTGGGCCGCCGAGCACGGCGCGCGCGTCCGTCTCACGTTCCGCCTCGACTGAGCGGGCTGCTAGGATCGCCCGCGATGCCAGCTGAAGCCGAGCGGGGACGTGAGTACGAGCGCTGGTTGCGCGGGGGCAGCCTGAGCGGCGCGGCGATCCGCTGGGCGATGAGCGGCACCGGGCAGTGGCTGGTGAACACCCCGCTGCTGCGCCTGCCGGAGGAGCTGCGCGTACAGCCCGAGCAGCGCTGGCTCGATATCGGCTGCGGGCGCGCGGGGCTGCTGCGGCTCGTGGCGGACCGGGTGCGCTTCGTGCAGCCGCCGGTCGGCGTGGACTTCTCGGGGGCGGCGCTGAGCTTCGCGCGACGCGACCTTCTGAACAACCTGGCGCAGGTCGCCCGGCGCGTGAGCCTGGCGCGAGCGAGCGCGACGGCGCTGCCGTTCGCCAGCGGCAGCTTCGAGGTGGTGACCGCGGGCTACGTGCTCAAGCACCTCGACGACAGCGAGCTCGTCACGACGCTGGGGGAGGTGCGGCGGGTGCTCGCACCGGGCGGGCTGGCGCTGCTGTGGGAGTTCGCGCCGTCCGGCAGCGCGCGCCTCGATCGCTGGAACGAGCGCTGGCTCTCGCCGGCGGTGCGGGCGCCACGGCTGCGCTCGACGGGTGCACTCGTCGCGGCCGGGCGCGCTGCCGGGTTCGAGCTGGTGCGCCCGGCGCGACTGCGACCGTTCCTGCTGCCGCCGATCCCGCGCGCCTCAGTGTTGCTGGGCCGTGCCCCGGAAGGCTGGCACGCCGGGGCCGCGCCGGAGCGAACTGATGTTTCACGTGAAACACCCGCTGCCCCGACGGGCTAGTCGCGGTAGAGGGCGTGCTGGTCGATGAGCGCACGTACCGCCTCCGGGAGCAGGTAACGCGTCGGGCGGCCGTCGCGAATGCGCGCGCGCAGGTCGGTCGCGGCGATCTCGAGCGGCGGCATCGGCACTACGTCGATGCGTTCGGCGATGCGCTGCGCGAGGCCGGGCAGTTGCGCTTCGGCCGCCGCAGAGGGCCCCCCCGCTGTCGAGGCGTCCAGCGCGCGGGAGGCAAGGCCCAGCCTTGCCAGCGCGATGATCGCGGTGGGCTCGTGCCAGCGAGGCAGGTCGGCGAGGGCGTCGGCGCCCAGCAGGAACCACCAGTCGCCGCCTGCACCCGCGAGCTCGCGCAACGTGTCGGCCGTGTACGTCGGCCCGCTGCGGTCGACCTCGATGGTGCTGACCTCGGCCCACGGCAGCGGTGCGACAGCGGCCCGCACGAGCTCGAGGCGGAGGGCGGAGGGCGTCACGCTGCGTTCGGTCTTGCGCCACGGCTCGCCTGCCGGCACGAACAGCACGCGGTCCAGCTGCAGCGCCCGCCACGCGGCGGCGCCGAGCACGAGGTGCGCGAGGTGTGGCGGGTCGAAGGTGCCACCCAGCACGCCCGTGCGCACCGCTAGCGGCCCTCCCAGGTGAGCTCCACCGTACCGATGCGTACGCGTTCGCCAGAGCGCACGCCGATGCGTTGCAGCGCACGCGCGACGCCAAGGCGGCGCAGGCGGTCCAGCAGCTCCTGTCGCGCGTCTTCGTCTTGCAGGTCGAAGGTCGCGGCGAGCCATTCGGCTGTGGGGCCGCGCACCACGGCGACGCCGTCGAATGCACGGGCCGCCTCGGCGCGCGGCCGGCGGATGCGCGCGTAGACCAACGGGGGTGGCGTCTCGAGGGCGGCGCGTGCGCGCTCGGCCTGCAGCAGCACGAAGGCGCGCCGCGCCAGCTCGACCGTGCCTTCGCCGGTGAGGCCGGAGATGAGCAGCGCCTCCACGCCCGCCTCGGCGAGCTCCACCTGCAGCGCAACGGCTCGCTCGTGGGCTTCGGGGGCGTCGATCTTGTTGAGGGCGACAACGTGCGGCTTCTCGGCGAGCCCGTGCCCAAACGCGGCGATCTCCGCGTCGATGAGCGCGCGGTCGGCGAGCGGGTCGTCACGGCTCGCATCGACGAGGTGGACGAGCACGCGAGTGCGCTCGATGTGGCGCAGGAACTCGTGGCCGAGGCCGACGCCAGCGCTCGCGCCCTCGATGAGCCCGGGCATGTCGGCGGCGACGAAGCTGTCGTAGCCGAGGTTCACCACGCCGAGCTCCGGCTCGAGCGTGGTGAAGGGGTAGGCCGCGACCTTGGGGCGGGCGGCGGACCAGGCGCGTAACAGCGTCGATTTGCCCGCGTTCGGGAGACCGATCAGCCCAACGTCGGCGAGCAGCTTGAGCTCGATACGCAGGCGCAGATGATCGCCGTCGGCGCCGCGCTGTGCGAAGTGCGGGGCTTTGCGGGTGGCGGTGGCGAAACGGCGGTTGCCCCAGCCGCCTCGGCCGCCGCGCGCGATCACCACACGCTGACCGTCGACGGTGAGGTCGGCGAGCGGCTGCGCATCGCCGTCATCGGAGCTGTCGTCGGGTGCATCGAGCGAGATCACGCTGCCGACCGGCAGGCGCAGCTCCAGCGTGGCACCGGCGCCGCCGCGCCGCTGGTTCGGGCCGCCGCGCGCGCCGGCGGCGGCAGCGCGCCGCTCACCGTCGCGATAGCCTCGCAGCGTCGAGAGCGAGCGGTCAGCCACCAGCACCACGTCACCACCACGGCCACCGTCGCCACCGTCGGGGCCGCCGCGCGGCACGAAGCGCTCGCGCCGGAAGGACGCGGCACCGTCCCCGCCGCGACCGGCGGCAACTTCGATGCGCAGGTGATCGATCATCTATCCCCGCAAGTGGATGGGTGTGCGGTGGAAGGTGCCGAGCGAGCTGGATTGAGGTGCAACGTATTCATCGTAGTCGTAGGAGCGTGGATAGGGAGGAAATGAGTGGCAGGCAGGGCGAGCGGGCAGTGCAGGGTGTGGATGGCGTGCTTGCAGGTGTGGATGGACTGGCTCGCAGTAATTGAATATTCACTTCAGCGGTTAATGTATCCGGCGTTTGTCAACGATGGGTACCGGGTTGTGGGCAGACCCCCCTGGTATATCCACAGCGCAGCGCACGTCCCAACAAGGGCATAGATAGCTATGCGGCGTGCGGCGTGCGGCGTGGATGGTTTCGTGGCGGCTGGCTGCCGGGGCTCGAGCGCCTGAGCCTCAGGCGACGAGGCGGGCGCGCTCGATGAGTTCGCGGAGGCTGGCGACGTCGCGCTTGGTGTCCGGGTCGATCACGAGCGAGCGCTGCATCTTGCTCCAGCCGTGGTGGACGGTGGAGTGGTCGCGGCCGCCGAGCGCGACGCCGATCTCGACGAGGGAGCGCTGAGCCAGTTCGCGCATGAAGTACATCGTGAGCTGGCGCGGGTAGGCGACGCGCTTCTCGCGGCTCTGTGAGAGCAGGTCAACGCGGTCGATGCCGAAGTAGCGGCAGACGACCGCGATGATCAAGTCTGGGGTAGGGGGGAGGCGGGGCTCGTCCGGTTGGAGCGAGGCGAGCGCGGACTGCACGAGCTCTGCGTTGAGCGGGTCGCCGGTCAGCCGCTGGAAGGCCAGCACGCGGGTGAGCGAGCCTTCGAGCTCGCGGATGTTGCTGGTGAAGCGGGCGGCGATGGCGTGCAGGACCTCGTCCGGGACGCGGGCGTGTTGCTCTTCGGCCTTGGCGTGGAGGATGGCGACGCGCGTCTCGATGTCGGGCGGCTGGATGTCGGCGATCATGCCCCACTCGAAGCGGGTGCGCAGGCGTTCCTCGAGCTGGGGAATGAGCGCGGGGCTCTTGTCCGAGGTGATGACGATCTGGCGGCCGTCCTCGTGGAGCTCGTTGAAGGTGTGGAAGAACTCCTGCTGCGTCTGCTCCTTGCCGGCGATGAACTGGATGTCATCGATCAGCAGCACGTCGGCGGAGCGGTAGCGGCGGCGGAACTCTTCCTGCTTGCGCTGCTGGATGGCGGTGATGAGCTGGTTGGTGAACTGCTCGGCGGAGAGGAAGACCACGCTCAGCTCGGCGTCGGCGGTGTGGTGGCCGATCGCCTGGAGCAGGTGCGTCTTGCCGAGGCCGACGCCGCCGTAGAGGAAGAGCGGGTTGTAGAGGTGCCCAGGCGCGCCGGCGACGCCCTCCGAGGCGGCGAAGGCAAGGCGGTTGCTGGGGCCGATGATGAAATGGTCGAAGGTGTAGCGCTCGCGCAGGCGCGGGCGCGGCGGGCGGGAGTCGTGCTCGGCCTCGAGGCCGCGCAACGCGGGGCCGCTCTCGCCGGCAGAGCGCAGCGGCTCGAAGCGGACGTCGAGCGGTTCCTGGGCAAGCTCGGTGAGGGTGCGCACGATCAGCGGGCGCAGGCGCTTCTGGAGCCACTCCGTGATGAACTCGGAGCGGGTGCCGACGACGAGCAGGTACTCCGAGCGGCGCAGGCCTTCGGTGCCCGCGAGCCAGGTCTCGTAGTTCTGCGGCGAGACGAGCTGGGCGAGATGGCGGAGCGCCTGTTGCCAGAGCTCGGACGCATCATCGGTGGCCGAGCCCCCGGTCGTATGACTGCTTGGCAAACGGGTGCCCCTCCAGCGGGAAGTGCGTTCGGGGACGCCGACACGACCGTGCGCCGCTGCTGAAGTGACGAATTCAACAGTGGTGCACAATCAGTGGGTAGGTGGCCCGACCGAGACGCTTGCCGCGGACGCCGAAGAGAGGCGCCCAGTGGGTGTAATGCTTCCTTGCTCCCCGTCCGTCAGACTGCCGCTGCCCCCGCTGCTGCCAGCTGACGAACGACCAAGCCGGAACATAGCAGTGGTGGTTCGGGCGGATCAAGGAGCTTATGTGGAGTCTGTTGCGATGTTCCTCGAGTTGTAACGTTCGGCGGGCGGATCACGCCGCCGCGTTATACTCGGCGCGCCTGTGACGCCGCGCTGCGCAGTGTAACTGTACGCGATGGTACACGGAAGAGACACGGAAACAGGACTCATGCCCGCGCGCGCGTTGCTGTTGGCGATCGACATCGGGAACACGAGCATCGCCGCCGGCGTGTACGACGGTGAGGTGCTGGTCGCGACGCTGCGCATCGCGACCGACCAGGAGAACCTGCCGGACGAGTACGCGATGTTGCTGCTGTCGCTGCTGCGCTCGCGGGAGATCGATCCGCTGGCGATCACCGCGGTCGCGTTGTCATCAACGGTGCCGGCGCTCGTGCCGACGTTCGTCGAGGTCGCGCGCATGTACTTTCACGTCGAGCCGCTCGTCGTGGGGACGGGTGTGCGCACGGGCGTGCGCGTGCGCGTCGACAATCCGCGCGAGGTGGGCGCGGACCGCATCCTGCACGCCGTGGCGGCGCTGGCGAAGTACCCGCCGCCGATCATCGTGGTGGACATCGGCACGGCGCTGGTGTTCGACATCGTGTCACGCGAGGGGGACTATCTGGGTGGCGCGATCGCGCCGGGCATCGGCATTGCGTCGCAGGCGTTGTTCGCGCGCGCGGCGATGTTGCGGCGCGTGAGCATCGAGCGTCCGGACGGGGTGATCGGTCACAACACGGTGCACGCGATGCAGTCCGGCATCTTCTACGGGTACGTGGAGATGGTGCAGGGTATGGTACGGCGCTTCAAAGCGGAGATCGGCGAGGATGCGACGGTGATCGCCACGGGTGGCTACGCGTCGATCCTGGCGGTGGAGGTCGATTGCTTCGACGCTGTGGAGGAGCAGCTGAACCTCGAGGGGCTGCGGCGGGTGTGGGAGGTGAATCGATGAGCGGGCCGCTGGACGGTCGGACGGTGGTGTTGGGCGTCAGCGGGTCGATCGCTTCGTACAAGGCGGCGGAGATCGCGAGCCGGCTGGTGCAGGCGGGCGCGCGGGTGGAGGTGGCGCTGACGCGTGCGGCGACGGAGTTCATCACGCCGCTGACGTTCCGCGCGCTGACCGGGCGCGCGCCGTACGTCGACATGTTTCGCGACGGCGCGGAGGGAGAGGCGCACGTCGAGCTGGCGCGGCGCGCGGAGCTGCTGCTGATCGCGCCGGCGAGCGCTTCGACGCTGGCACGGCTCGCGCACGGGCTCGCGGACGACGCGGTATCGCTGACGGCGCTGGCGACGCAGGCGCCGGTGCTGGTGGCGCCGGCGATGGACAGCCAGATGTGGGCGCACGCGGCGACGCAGGCGAACCGCGCGTTGCTTGCGGAGCGCGGCGTGCAGTTCCTGGGACCGGCGAGCGGGCGGCTCGCGTCAGGGCGCGTGGGCGCGGGCCGCATGATCGAGCCTGCGGCGATCGTCGATCTGGTGAAGGCGCGGCTGGGACGCGAGCACGGCGACCTCGCGGGGCGCGTGATCGTGGTGAGTGCGGGCGGCACGCGAGAGGCGATCGATCCGGTGCGTTTTGTGGGCAATCATTCGAGCGGAAAGATGGGCTACGCAATCGCGGAAGCTGCGCGTGATCGGGGCGCTTCGGTAGTGCTGATCTCGTCGTCGGCGCTGCCGGCGCCGGGTGGCGTGCGGATGGTGGCGGTGGAGTCTGCGCGGGACATGCTTGGCGCGGTGCAGGCGGAATGCGCGCAAGCGGATGCGCTGATCATGGCGGCGGCGGTGGCGGATTATCGGCCGGCCGAGGTGGCGGCGCGCAAAATCAAGCGGGCCGGGGTGGACGCGCGCAGCGTGGAGCTGGTGCAGAACCCCGACATCGTGGCGAGCGTGAGCGGGGACTTCGTGAAGGTCGCGTTCGCGGCGGAGACGGACGACCTGCTGGCGAACGCCCGCAAGAAGCTCGTCGCCAAAGGCGCGCAGCTGATGGTGGCGAACGACGTGACCGCGCCCGACGCCGGGTTCGGCGTCGACACGAACCGCGTGACGATCCTCGACGCGTACGGGGGCAGCGACGAGCTGCCGCTGCTCTCGAAGTACGAGGTGGGGCAGCGGCTGCTCGACCGCGTCGTGCCATTGCTGCGGGTGCGGGGCTAGGGGGCGGGCTGTAGAGCAGGCGTTCTATTGGTGTTACGCTGCCGGTAACGGAGGCGAGAGCGATGGCTGATTTCCAGCTCGACCGACGTAAGCTGCGTCCTGTTCATCGCGCAGGAGTCGGAAGACGACCCGCGGTTCGGCATGACGAAGCTGAACAAGGAGCTGTACTTCTCGGACTTCCACGCGTTCGGCCTGTTCGGGGCACCGATCACGGGCGCCACCTACCAGCGGCTCGACTACGGGCCGGCGCCTCGCGAGGTGCTCGCTACGCTGCGCGAGCTGGAGGATGCGGGCGACGTGGCGGTGGAGGAGCGCGCGTACTTTCACCTGAAGCAGCGACGCGTCCGCGCTCTGCGGCGCGCGGACCCGGGGCTATTCACCGGGTCTGAGATCGAGATCGTCCGAGGGGTACTCGATGAGTTGCGATATCTGAACGCCGCGCAGGTCTCCGCGCTGTCGCACCTCGAGGTCGGCTGGCAAATCGCGCGCAATCGCGAGCCGATTCCGTACGAGACGGTGTATCTCTCTGACCGCCGGCCGTTGCCACGCGAGCTCGTGTAGAGCGGTTCGGTGACGCGCGAGCCCCCGAATCGGTGTGAGCACGAACCCGACCAGCCCGAGATCGGTTTCGGCCGGGGTTCGATGCCTCACTTGCGGAGTTCGTTCCGGACCCGACGCAACGCTTCTACTTCGTGCGTGACGCGATCGAGTGGCGCCTGCAGCGCGAATGGCGGAGCTTGCTGATCGGCAGCGGGCCTCAGGGAGCGCTTGGTACTGAGCCGGGCTACCTCGGCGTCGCCGAGTCCCTCATCTGGTTCCGTGTCGAGGCCGCGAGCGCGGAGCGTGTCAGGATCACGCTGGAGCGCGCGGTTCCGCCCGCCCCGCGCTACCAAGAAGAGGATGAATTCCTAGGGTTCGCGATGCGTTACGCGCGGGCGCGGGCGAGCGCGAGGTGCACGAGCGTGCGCACAGGGGAGCCGGAGTTGCCCTTCACGAGCACGCCCGTGTCGCTGGTCGAATCCATGACGCCGGCGATGTCGAGGTGCGCCCACGGGGTGTCGCCGGCGAAGCGCTCCAGGAACTTGGCGGCGGTGATGGAGCCGGCGGCGGGGCCGGCGGTGTTCTTGATGTCGGCGACGTCCGACTTGATGAGCTCGCCGTACTCTGGGTCGAGCGGCATGCGCCAGAGGCGCTCGCCGCAGGCGGCGGCGGCGCGCTCGAGGTCCTGGTAGAGGCGGTCGTTGTTCGCGAAGGTGCCGATGCGCACGTTGCCGAGCGCGATGGACATGGCGCCGGTGAGCGTGGCGACGTCGACGAGCGCGGTGCAGCCCTGGCGGCGGGCGTAGGCGAGGCCGTCGGCGAGCACGAGGCGGCCCTCGGCGTCGGTGTTCAGGACCTCGATGGACTGGCCGTCCATAGCGTAGACGACGTCGCCGGGCTTGGTGGCGCTGCCGCTGGGCATGTTCTCGGTGCAGGGGGCGACGGCGAGCACGTTCACGGCCGGGGCGAGCGCGGCGATTGCCTGCATCGCGCCGATGACCGCGGCGGCGCCGGTCATGTCGCCCTTCATGCGCTCCATGCCGGCGCCCGGCTTGAGCGAGATGCCGCCGGTGTCGAAGGTGATGCCCTTGCCGATGAGGCCGAGCGGGCGGGTGCGGCCGGCGCCGCGGTAGCGCAGCACGATGAACTTCGGGGGCTGCGAGGAGCCGTTCGCCACGGAGAGGTACGAGCCCATGCCGAGACGCTCGGCCTCGGCGCGCTCGATGATGGTGCATTCGAGGCCGCCGGCGGCGGCGACGGCCTGGGCGCGTTCGGCGACGATCGTGGGGGTCATCAGGTTCGCGGGCTCGTTCGCGAGGTCGCGCGTGAGGTTGGTGGCTTCGGCGAGCACGCGGCCGACCTTGACGCCGCGACGCACGGCGGCGAGCTTGCGCGGTGCGGGCTCCACGAGCGTGAGCGCGCTGACGGCGCCGCGCGGGCGGTCCTCGGCTCGGGTGTGATGGCGGTCGAAGCGGTAGAGGCCCAGCGCGAAGCCTTCGGTCAATGCGCGCGCCGCGTCCTCGGGGTCGAGGCGGTCGGTTGCGGCCTCGGTGCTCAGCGCGACGCGACCGGCGTTCAGGCCGCGGAGTGCGCGCGCGAGGTTGCCCGCCTGGCGGCGGAGCTGGTCGATGGTGCGGGCGTCCTTGCCGGTGCCGTGCACGACGACGCGTTTCGCCGGTACTCGCCCCCCCGTGGGCACCGACACCACCTCGCCGGCGCGGCCGGTGATCAGGCCGTCGCGCAGCATGGCGGCGATGGCGCCGCGCAATGCGGTGTCGACCTGCGCCGCGGCGCCGGTGAGCCGGCGCGCGTCCTCGGCGAGCTCGACGACGAGGCAGTCCGCCAGCTGTTGGGCGATGCCGCCGCCGGCGGTTTGCACGTCGATCGGGTCCATCGCGGCGCTCCGTTCCTGTCACCGGCGCGCTCCGGGTAGCGCTGTCGCGGCGAGCGCGAGCATAGGCCCGGCGCGCGGAGCGCGGCAACGCCGCGCCGGCTGCAGTGCACGGGGTGCAGGCTACACTGATCGACCTATGCGCCAGGCGACCTCCAGGACAGTACCCCCGCGGCGCTCGCGCGCGGTGGCGGCGTGGGTGGTGGCCGCCACTGACCCGCAGCGCCGCGGGGGATCGTGGTGGGACCTGTCCGAGTTCGCGCTCGCCGCGTTCGCGTTCCTGCTCTATTTCCTCGTGCGCGGGGCGGTCGTCGATCGCGCGGACGAGGCGCTGGCGAACGCGCGGGCGATCGTCGACCTGGAGCAGGCACTGGGGATCTTCGTCGTGGGAGACGTGCAGCGCTGGGCGCTGGGCAACGAGCTCTTGTGGCGCACGGCGAACTTCGTCTACTTCTGGTGCGACTTCCCGCTGATCGTCGGCGTGGGCGTGGTGATGTTCGTCACACGGCGGGGCTGCTACACGTTCCTGCGCGACGCGTGCCTGATCTCCGGGGGCATGGCGCTGGTGATGTACGCGCTGATCCCGGTGGCGCCCCCGCGGCTGGTGCCTGAGCTGGGCATCGTCGACACGCTGCAGCAGTTCGCACAGCTGTCGTACCAGGCGCAGTCGATGCAGCCGTTCGTGAACCCGTACGCGGCGCTGCCCTCGCTGCACGTGGGCTGGGCGTTGCTGCTGGTGGTCGCTGTGTTCCGCGCGACGGGGAGCGCGGCGGCGCGGGGCGGATCGCTGCTGGTGCTCGTGGCGCAGTCGGTGGCGGTGGTGGCCACGGGCAACCACTTCGTCATCGATGGCGTCGTGGGGGTGGCGGTGTGCGTGGTCGCGCTGGTAGTCGCGCTGTGGCTGCAGGCGACGGGGTACCCGCTGTTGCGGCGGCGGCTGGCGGCGTGGGGGGGCGTGGCCGTCGAAGAGTGAGCGTGGTTCGCGGTCCGGGCGCGATTGCCGGGGGCGGGGTGCTGTGCTAGCGTACGACGCACGCTCATCGGGATCGCGGCGAAGCACAGCGACGAGAGCGCGGGGTCAGGTGTGGCGCGGATGCGCGCAGCTGGCTCTCCCGAGTGTGTGGGAGATTGAGCAGCACTGGTTCAACGTTGGCGTTCTCAGGAGTGATCCCCAGGGACGGCGAGCGGGCGTGGCCCGCATAGGACCCGGCAGCACGGCCACGGCGCACGCGCCGCTGGTCGGGCCGGCTGAGACACGGATGCAGACGACAGAGCGCAAGAGCGAAATCATCGGCGAGTTCGAGCGGTTCCCGGGCGACACTGGTTCGCCCGAGGTACAGGTCGCGCTGCTCACCGATCGCATCCGGAGCCTCACCGACCACCTGCGGCAGCATCGGCATGACTTCGACACGCGTCGGGGGCTGCTGATGCTGGTGGGGCAGCGCCGGCGGCAGTTGCGGTACCTGAGCCGCACCGACGTGGATCGGTACCACTCCCTGCTCACGCGGCTCGGGCTTCGCCGCTAACCGCGGGCCATACCGCGAGGCGCCCGCCGGGGCAGCACCTGCGAGGGCTGCCTGGGGCGGTGACCGTCAGGACTGACGTCTGACCGATCGTCCGTTCGTTGAACCAGAGCTTGCGCCGACCAGCGCCGCTGCGTGTGCGCCTCACCGCAGCTACCGCCATCACGCGCCCAGCAATTACGCGCCCAGCAATCGAGCCGCGTTGCGGTTCGGCGCCACGCCTGCGGGCGCGGCGAGGAAGGCTACCTGTCCTTGAACATTCAGCCCCGCACGTTCACCCGCGAGATCGAGGGCCTCACGTTTGAGGTCGGCACCGGCCTGCTGGCCCTGAACGCGGACGCCTCATGCACGATCCGCTACGGCGAGACCGTGGTGCTGGCCACGGTCTGCGACGGCGACCCACGGCCGGGCATCGACTTCTTCCCGCTCACCGTGGACTTCGAGGAGCGGATGTACGCGATCGGCAAGATCCCGGGGTCGTTCTTCCGCCGCGAGGGGCGGCCGGGGAACGAGGCGACGCTGGCGGCGCGCATGACGGACCGGCCGATCCGGCCGCTGTTCCCGAAGGGCTACCGCCGCGAGGTGCAGGTGGTGCTCACGCTGCTGTCCTCGGACCGCTCGAACCCGGCGGACGTGCTGGGTACGACGGGTGCGTCGCTGGTGCTGGGGATGTCGCAGATCCCGTTCACCGGGCCGGTCTCGTCGGTGCGCGTGGCGCGCGTCGAGGGGCAGTGGAAGGCGTTCCCGACGTACGAGGAGCTCGACGAGTCCGACCTCGACCTGATCGTGGCGGGCACGGAGCACTCGATCGTGATGGTGGAGGCGGGTGCGTCCGGGGTGCCCGAGGCGGACGTGCTGGAGGCGCTCGAGTACGCACAGGGCGTGATCGCGGAGCTGAACGCGCTGCAGCGCGAGGTCTTCGCGGTGATCAACCGTCCGAAGCTGGCGTTCGACCCGCCGGCCGCGCCCGACGCGGCGCTGGCCGCGCGGGTGCGCGAGATCCTCGGTGCGCGTGAGCAGCAGATGCTCGACGCGGTCACGGAGGAGGGGTCGCGCGGGCTCGACACGCTCGCGGTGGAGGTGCTGGCGGAGATCGGCGACGCGACGCTCGACCGGCGCGCCGTGATGCCGATCATCGAGAGCGTGACGAAGCCGTTCGTGCGGCGCCGGGTGCTGGAGCTGGGGCTGCGGCCGGACGGCCGGGCGCACGACGAGATCCGCGAGCTGAGCTCGATGGTGGGGCTGCTGCCGCGCACGCACGGGTCCGGGCTGTTCCGGCGCGGACAGACGCAGGTGCTGACGGCGGCGACGCTGGGGCCGATCGCGGACCGACAGCGGCTGGACTCGATCGCGCCGGTGCAGTTCAAGCGGTACATGCATCACTACAACTTCCCGCCGTTCTCGGTGGGCGAGGCGCGGCCGTTGCGCGGCGCCGGGCGGCGGGAGATCGGGCATGGGCTGCTGGCGGAGCGCGCGCTGCTGCCGGTGCTGCCGAGCGCGGAGGACTTCCCGTACGCGATCCGCTGCGTGTCCGACGTGCTGATGTCGAACGGGTCGAGCTCGATGGCGTCGGTGTGCGGCTCGACGCTGGCGCTGATGGACGCGGGCGTGCCGATCAGCGCGCCGGTCGGTGGCATCGCGATGGGGCTGATCACGGACGAGGGCAGCGATAACTACCGCGTGCTGACGGACATCGCCGGCATCGAGGACGCGTACGGCGACATGGATTTCAAGGTCGCCGGGACCGCGGAGGGCATCACCGCGGTGCAGATGGACATCAAGCTGCAGCGGCTGCCGGCCGGGCTGTTCGCGACGGCGCTGGAGCAGGCGCGGGTGGCGCGGCTGCAGGTGCTGGCTTCGATGGCCGAGGCGATCGCGGCGCCGCGCGACGAGTTGTCGCCGTACGCGCCGCGGACGGAGGTCATCAAGATCGACCGCGAGAAGATCGGCGCGGTGATCGGGCCAGGCGGACGCATTATCCGCGGCATGGTGGAGGAGACGGGCGCGACGATCGACGTCGAGGACGACGGCACGATCCGCGTCGGCGGGGTGGACCCGGACGGCGTGCGCCGCGCGATCGAGATGATTCGCGGGCTGACGCGGGAGGTGCAGATCGGCGAGCAGTACGAGGGTCCGGTGACGCGGATCATGACCTTCGGCGCGTTCGTGGAGCTGCTGCCGGGCAAGGAGGGGCTGGTCCACATCTCGGAGCTGGCCGCCGAGCGCGTGAACCGCGTGGAGGACGTGGTCAACCTCGGAGACCGCGTCAAGGTGGTGGTGATCGAGATCGACAACCTGGGCCGCGTGAATCTGTCGCGGCGAGCGCTGCTCGACGGCTCCGATGACGGTGGCGAGGCCGACGGGCCGCCGCCGCCGCCCGACCAGGACGAGGAAGAGTTCGATGAGGACGCGATCCCGCGGCGGCCCGCGCCGGGCACGGCGCCGCGCTCGGTGACCGCTGGCACGGGCGGGAGCGGCGGTGTGCGGCCGGGCGGCGGTGGCTTCGGCGGCCGCGGTCGTGGCGCGCCGGGCGGTGGTGGTGGCAGTCGTGGCGGTGGCGGTGGTGGCAGTCGCGGGCCCGGTGGCGGCGGCGGTGGTGGTGGCGGCTACGGCCGGCGCCCGGCCGACGGCGGCCAGGGTAGTCAGGGCGGCCAGGGCGGTGGCGGCGGCAGCTCGAGTGGCGGTGGTGGTGGTGGCTTTGGCAGCGGCGGCGGCTACGGCGGTGGCCGGGGCCGGCCGGCCGGTGGCGGCTCGGGCGGCGACTCCGGGGGCGGCGCTGGTAGCGGCGGCGCCTCTGGTGGCGGCGGTGGCGATAGCGAGCGCTCGGCGCCTCCGCCTCCCTCGCGCCCGCAGGGTGGGCGCCGCTGGTAGCGGCCGCCGCGCCGCGGTAGCGCGATCGCGATGCAGTAGACTGCGCCCCGGACATCCGGGGCGCAGTGCTGTCCCGGGGCGTTCCGGAGCGGTCGAGGGGTGCTCCGCGTCCGGGCGAGCGCGGCGGGAGTGGGCGATGATTCGCGTGGTGGTCAGCGGCTACGGGCAGATGGGTCGCACGGTGGTGGCGGCGGTCGAGGCGCAGGACGACATGGAGGTCGTGGGTGTGCTCGAGCCGCTGCAGGGGGGCGGCGCGCCGGCGACGGGCGGCGCCGTCTACGGCATCCACGCGGACCCTGCGACGCTCTTCGCGACGGTGCACCCGGACGTGGTCGTCGACTTCACGAATGCCGCGTGGACGCCGCGGCTCGCGGAGGCGGCGCTGGCGGCGGGCGTGCGGCCGGTGATCGGCACGTCGGGCGTGCCGATCACCGCCGTCGATGCGCTGCGCGTCGGCTGCGCGGAGCGCCGCCTCGGCGGCGTGGTAGCGGCGAACTTCGCGCTGGGGGCGGTAGTGCTGATGCACCTGGCGCAGATCGCTGCGCGCTACTTCGACGCGGCCGAGGTGATCGAGCTGCACCACGACCGCAAGGTGGACAGCCCGTCTGGGACGGCGCTCGCGACCGCGCGGCTGATGCGCGCGGTGCGTGGCGCCGACTTCGCGCACCAGACGTCCGAGCTCGAGCATGTGCCGGGGGCGCGGGGTGCCGTCGAGGGGGGCGTGGGGCTGCACTCGGTGCGGCTGCCGGGCTTCGTGGCCTCGCAGGAGGTGATCTTCGGCGGACTCGGGCAGACACTGACGTTGCGCCACGACTCGACCGGCCGCGAGTCGTTCATGCCGGGGGTGCTGCTGGCGGTGCGCGAGGTGATGCAGCGGGAGGCGCTGGTCGAGGGGCTCGATGCGCTAATCGGGCTGCGTAGCTGACGCGTCGCGCCCGTATCATAGCTGTCCGCGAGCGGACGCGAAGGAGCGTGCGAGCATGGCCAGGCAGCAGCCAAACGTCGCCGTGATCGGCGCCTCGGGGGCGGTGGGGGAGGTGTTCCTCCGCGTCGCCGAGGAGCGCCAGTTCCCCATCGGTCAGCTCAAGCTGCTGGCGACGAAGCGCTCGGCGGGCAAGACGATGCGCTTCCGCGGTGACGCGCTGACCGTGGAAGAGACCACGCTCGAGGCGCTACGCGGGGCGGACCTCGTGTTCTGCTCGGCGACGTCGGCGGCTTCGCGCGAGTGGGCGCCGGAGATCACGAAGCTCGGCGCGGTGATGATCGACGATGGCTCGGCGTTCCGCATGCAGGCGAACGTGCCGCTGGTGGTGCCCGAGGTGAACGGCGACGACGTCGACTGGCACGAGGGCATCCTCTCGATTCCGAACTGCACGACGACGCCGCTGGTGATGGCGCTGCACGCGCTGCGGCAGGTGGCGCCGCTGCGGCGCGTGGTGGTGGCGACGTACCAGGCGGTGTCCGGCACGGGCGCGTCGGCCGTCGCCGAGCTGCAGGCGCAGCTGTCCGCGTACGGGCGCGGCGAGCCGCTGCCGGCGCCTCAGGTGTACCCGCACCAGATCGCGCTAAATGTGATGCCGCAGGTCGACGTGTTCGGCGAGGACGGCTACACGGCCGAAGAGGCGAAGATGCGCAACGAGACGCGCAAGATCCTGCACCTGCCGGAGCTGCCGTTCTCGGCGACGTGCGTGCGCGTGCCGACGATCATCGGGCACGCGGAGGCGGTGCACGTGGAGTTCGACGGGCCGGCCCCGCTGGCCGCGCTGCGCGCCGCAATCGAGGCGCAGGCGGGGCTCGCGCTGCGGGACAACCCGGCACGCTCGGTGTACCCGACGCCGCTGAACACGGCCGGGGACGACCGCGCGTTCGTCGGCCGGCTGCGGCTCGACCCCTCGGTCGAGCACGGGGTGGCGCTCTGGTGCGTGACGGACAACTTGCGCAAGGGCGCGGCGACGAACGCAATCCAGATCGCGGAGGAGCTGATCCGCCGAGGCAAGCTCTAACGCTGTCGCGGCCGGAGCTATCGACCCCGCTCCGCGGTGGGGGACCCCCCCGCCCTCTTCTCCTGCGAGGGCTGCGCCCTCGCGCTCCCCGCGATGCGGGCATGCCGCCACTCGCGCTCCCGGCGCAGGCGGGCTTCGCCCGCCGCGTGATAGCGGCCCAGAGATTGGAACGGCCCCTGGGCCGGAGGCCCGCCCGCCCGTTCCTGTGCGAGCGGTTGCGCCCTCGCGCTCCCGGTTGTGTCGCAGCCGATGTGCGGAGCGTCATTGGTCGCGGCTCGAATCGGTAGCGTGACGCGTGTAGTGCGCTTCTGCTGACGCTCGACGCGACTCGTTAGAATGGGCGGGCTTGCGAGGGCGCAGCGCGGAGGTGGGTGATGGCCGTCGAGCCTGGGCGCATCGAGTTGGGTCGCGTGATGACGGCGATGGTCACGGCGTTCGCGCCGGACGGGTCGGTGGACTACGCGGCGTGCGGGGAGCTGGCGCGCGCGCTGCTGGGGTCCGGGTCGGACGGGCTCGTGCTCACGGGGACGACGGGCGAGACGCCGACGCTCTCCATCGCCGAGCAGGTGGAGGTATGGCGGGCGGTGCGCCGGGCGGTCGGGCCGGAGGCGGTGCTGGTCGCGGGGGCGTCGACGAACTCGACGGCGGAGTCGCTGGAGATGGTGCGTGAGGGCGCCGGTGCGGGCATGAACGCGCTGATGTTCACCGTGCCGTACTACAACAAGCCGCCGCAGGAGGGGCTGTACCGCCACTTCCGCACGCTGGCGGAGGCGACGCCGCTGCCGTGCATCCTCTACAACATCCCGAGCCGCACCTCGCTCAACATGACGGCCGAGACCACGCTGCGGCTGGCGCGCGAGGTGCCGAACATCGTGGGCATCAAGGAGGCGGCAGGCGATCTGGCGCAGGTGGACGCGATCGTCGCGGGCGCGCCGGCGGGCTTCCGCGTGTGGTCTGGGGACGACAGCGCGACGCTGGACGTGATGCAGCATGGCGGCTGGGGCGTGGTCTCGGTGGCGGCGCACCTCGTGGGGGCGCAGATCCACGCGATGGTGGACCTGGCGGCGGCGGGACGCTGGGACGAGGCGCGCGGGGAGGAGGCGCGGCTGATGCCGCTCTTCAACGTGTGCTTTGTGGAGACGAACCCGATCCCGGTGAAGTGGGCGCTGGGCCACCTCGGCTTCGGCGTGGGCGACCCGCGGCTGCCGCTAGTGCGCGCGTCGGAGGCGGCGCAGGAGCGCATCAAGGCGGAGCTGGCGCGGCACCGGCTGGACGTGCTGGTGCGGGCTTAGGCCGGGAGCGCTGCGCCGAAGCAGCTCGGCGCTTCTTTCGCGCTCGGGAAACTGCCGCGCAGGCGCTGACCGTTGCGTGACCAGGCCAGGTTCGCTGACGCGGGGTGGGCGGACGAAAAGCGTGCGCGCGATTGTGCGTGCGCCCGTATGCACGATGTTGACCCGACGGGCCGAGAAGGACTAGGAGGGGGGCTTACTGGTCGTGAGGTGAGAGGGAGACAGCTGTGGTTGCCTCGAGCGTGACGGTGTACCGGATCGCGGCGGGCAAGGGCGAGGAGTTCCGGAGCCTGGCGGGCGCGTATAAGCGCTACCTGGATACCTTCGGGGGTGAGACGCACTTCCGGCAGACGCTGTACGGCGGTGAGGCGGCCGGCCAAGTCTTGATGGTGACCTTGCACACGGATACGGCGGCGCGGGCGGCGGCGCTGGACAAGATACTGGCGGACCGTGCGAATAACCCGATGGTGAAGGCGATGGGGGTGGCGAGCCCGCCGGCGACGCTGCTGCGCCGGTCGTTCTTGAACGGGGTTGGGGCCCGCGCGTCCGAGCCGCCGGCTCCGCCGCCGAACGGTCCTGGTGGCGCGCATTTTCCAGACCGCGGAGGCGAGCCGGGCGGAGGCGATCGCGGCGCTGGAGGCGGCGCGCGAGCGCAGCGAGAGGCTGGGGCTGCGGGTGCTGAACTCCCAACTGGCCGCGGCTGGTCCGGCGACGGGGCAGCTGCTGCGCAGCGCGACGAACGAGAGCATGGCGGCGATCGACGCGTATATCGCGAGGAGCACGGCTGCGGGCGACCAGGACCTACTCGTCCGGGCGATGCAGGCGGGCGTGGTGACCGCGGTGTCGACCACGATCAGCATCCTGTACGAGGTGTGAGCCTCCGCCCTTCGGGGCGGCCGTGGGAGCGCGGGAGCGGCACGGGCGGAGGTGGTACACTTCCGCCCGTGCCAGGGCGAGCCGAAAGGCGGCGGCGTATCTCGACGATTGACGAGAAATGCGGCGTGTTTGGTGTCTTCGCTCCGGGCGAAGACGTGGCTCGGCTCACCTTCTTCGGGCTGCATGCCTTGCAGCATCGTGGGCAGGAATCGGCGGGGATCGCCTCGAGCGACGGGGAGCGCATCTCGCTCTACGCGCAGATGGGGCTGGTCTCGCAGGTGTTCGACGAGCCGGCGCTCGAGGGGCTGCAGGGCATTGCGGCGATCGGGCACACGCGCTACTCGACGACCGGCGGGAACGTGGCGTGCAACGTGCAGCCGCTGCTGGTGGAGGACCGCGCGGGCTATCTGCCGCTGATCGACGGTCAGCCGCGGCAGCTGGCGCTGGCACACAACGGCAACATCGTGAACGCGGATGTGCTGCGTGCGGACCTCGAATCGCAGGGTGTCGAGTTCGAGACGACGACGGACTCCGAGGTGCTGGCGCAGCTGCTGGCGACGGCGCCCGGGGCGACCTGGGAGGCGCGTTTCGCGACGCTGATGCGGCGCGCGAACGGTGCGTACTCGCTGACGGTGCTGACGCGCGACGCGATCTTCGGCGTGCGCGACCCGAACGGCATCCGCCCGTTGTGCATCGGCAAGCTGGACGCGGGGCACACGGGGTACGTGTTCGCGTCGGAGACGTGCGCGCTGGACCACCTGGGCGCGACGTTCGTGCGCGAGGTGGAGCCGGGCGAGGTGGTGCGCATCGACCAGTACGGGATCACGTCGTGGCGGGTGGCGGAGCCGCTGCGGCCGGCGCTGTGCCTGCTGGAGTACATCTACTTCGCGCGGCCGGACTCGCGGATGCGCGGGCAGCTGCTGTACCAGGCGCGGATGCGCATGGGGGAGCAACTGGCGATCGAGCACCCGGCGGACGCGGACATCGTGATCGGCATCCCGGACTCGGCGACGGCGGCGGCGATCGGCTACGCGCGCGGGTCGGGGATTCCGTACGTCGAGGCGCTGGTGAAGAACCGCTACGTGGGGCGCACGTTCATCCAGCCGGACCAGCGGCTGCGGGACCGCGGCGTGCAGCTGAAGTTCAACCCGCTGCCGGAGCTGCTGGAGGGGCGCCGGGTGGTGGTGGTGGACGACACGATCGTGCGCGGGACGACGACGCCGCGCGTGGTGGCGATGCTGCGCAAGGCGGGAGCGCGCGAGGTGCACATGCGCATCACTTCGCCCCCGATCGAGCATCCGTGCTTCTACGGGGTGGACATGGCGACGCGGGGCGAGCTGATCGCGGCGCACCAAGGGGTGGACGCGATCCGGCAGCACATTGGCGCGGACACGCTCGGCTACCTCTCGATCGAGGCGACGGCGGCGGCGACGCGGCAGCCGGAGGAGACGCTGTGCACGGCGTGCTTCACGGGTCAGTACCCGCGCGAGGTGCCGCTGCAGCTGGACAAGTTTGTGCTGGAGCAGCCGGGGGCACGGGACCGGCACGCTGTTCCGGCGGCAGCGGCGGCTCCGCCCTCGGGGCGCTAGGCCCGTAGTGGCGGCTGCTCGGCTCGTGGCGGTGCGCTGGGTGCCGTTGGGCAGGTAGAGGGCAGGCAGTGGCTGTCACCTCGAGGGCGCTGGGATCGCTCGGCTGGGAATTTGGCTGGTCAACGAGCGCGTCACCGCAGGTTGTACACGACTACTTGCTGGACGTTCGGCATCACATGGAGTGGGCGCCTGATCTGGCGGAGGTCCGCCACGCCGACGATTTCAGGGCGGGAATCGGCGCGACGTTCACGAAGGTCTATGCCAATCTGGCGCCTGCGGGCTGGTGGTACGCACTGCTCCACGGGGCCCGGCTGTGGGAGCGCAGTCGGGTGGCGCGCTGCGAGATCACAGCGCTCGCACGGCCGTGGCGAATCGCCTGGGAGGAGCGGACCGCGGACTCCGATGGCGGGAGCGATAGCATCGAACGGTTCGATGTGCGTATCGAGGAAGGGGATGCCGGAAGTCGTGTTACGGTGACGTGGTGGCGCGGCGGAAAGGTTGTTGAGCGGCTCGATCGCTGGGGGTTTCACGCCGACGAGGCTGTGCAGCGGCGGTTGCGCGAGCGTCCACCGAGAGGCGTGCGGAGGTGGATACTCGCGAAGGCCACCGGAAGGACGGCCGACGAGTTGCTCGTGGACCTCGAGCAGCGGCGTTTTTCGGAACTGATGCTGCCGCGAAGGGTGAAGGACGAGCTCGACGCGGCCGTCAGTGGGCAGGTGAGGCGCTTGGTGCGACTTCAGGTGATACTCGACGGCGGCCACGCGGTCGGGGGCTTACCGCGCTGTAGCACGCGAGCCTAGGGTGACGGATTCAATGACCATCCCTCGCGAGCAGCCGCTGCGCTACGCCGACGCCGGCGTCGACATCGACGCGGCGGAGACGACGGTGGCGCGTTACCGCGAGATCGCAGGGCGGACGCAGCGGCCGGAGGTGCTGGGGGGCATCGGGTCGTTCGCGGGGCTGTTCCGGCTGCAGGGGTACCGCGACCCGGTGCTGGCGAGCAGCACGGACAGCGTGGGGACGAAGGTGCTGGTGGCCGCGGCCGCGGGGCGCTTCGACACGGTGGGCCAGGACCTGGTCAATCACTGCGTGAACGACATCCTGACGACGGGCGCGGAGCCGCTGTTTTTCCTCGACTACCTGGCGACGGCGGACCTGCCGCAGGCGCAGCGGGTGGAGATCGTCGCGGGGATCGGGCGGGCGTGCGAGGAGAACGGCGTGGCGCTGATCGGCGGGGAGACGGCGGACCTGCCGGACCTGTACCGGTCGGGCGACTACGATATCGCGGGGTTCATCGTGGGGGCGGTAGAGCGCGACGCCGTGATCGACGGCTCGCGCATCCGCGCGGGCGACGTGCTGGTGGCGCTGCCGTCGAGCGGGCTGCACACGAACGGCTACTCGCTGGTGCGCGCGGCGTTCGGGCTGGCGAAGGGCAAGGGCGCGGCGCACGACCGCGCGGTGCTGGAGACGGCGTACGACGAGCTGGGCGGGACGCTGGGCGACGCGCTGCTGGCGGTGCACCGCTCGTACCTCGGCGTGCTGCAGCCGCTGCTGCCGCGCATCAGTGGCTGGGCGCACATTACCGGGGGCGGCATCCCGGGCAACCTGCCGCGCATCCTGCCGGACGGCCTGGGCGCGTTCATCGACGGCGGGTCGTGGCGAACGCCGCCGCTGTTCGAGGTGATCCAGCGGCAGGGGCGCGTGGCGGACGGCGAGATGTATCGGACGTTCAACATGGGGGTGGGCGCGATCCTCGCGGTGGCCGCGGAGGACGCGCCCGGCGTGCTGGCTGCGTTGCCCGAGGCGTGGGCGCTGGGGGCGGTGGAGGCCCGCGGCGTGGGCGCACCGGGGGTGCGCGGCCTACCGCTCGCCTGAGGTCACTCGCCGTGACGGGCACGGGTCAGGAAGCGCGTGCGCAGCGCCGCGGGCCCGAGTAAGGCGGGGCGAGCGTTGGGCGGCGCCGCTGGCGGGCCGGGCGAGCGAAGGAGGCGCGTGATGCGGGCACTGCTCGCGGTGTACGACAAGGCGGGCATCGTCGAGCTGGGGGCGGGGCTGCACGCGCTCGGCTGGGAGCTGTACTCGACGGGCAACACGCAGCGCGTGCTCGTCGCGGGCGGCGTGCCGGCGCGCGCGGTGGCGGAGCTGACCGGGCATCCGGAAGTCTTCGGCGGGCGCGTGAAGACGCTGCATCCGAAGGTGCACGGGGGGCTGTTGTTCCGGCGCGGGCACGCGGGTGACGAGGCGGAGGCGCGGGAGCACGGCATCGACGCGATCGAGATGGTCGTGGCAAACCTGTACCCGTTCGCGGAGACGGTGCGCGGGGATGCGGAGCTGCCGCTGGAGCGTGCGCTCGAGGAGATCGACATCGGCGGGCCGGCGATGATCCGCGCGGCCGCGAAGAACCACCCGTGGGTGGTGCCGCTCGTCGACCCGACGGACTACACGCCGGTGCTTGAGGCGCTGCGCGCGGGGGCGCTGGACCAGGCGCGGCGGCGCGCGCTGGCGGCGAAGGCGTTCCAGCACGTCGCGCACTACGACACGCTGGTCGCGGAGTACCTGCGGGGAGGCGAGGAGCCGTTCCCGGAGCAGCTGACGGTGGCGTTGACGCGCGCGGGCGACGCGCTGCGCTACGGCGAGAACCCGCACCAGCGGGCGGCGTTCTACCGGCGTGACTCGCTGCGCGAGGTGGCGGCGGGCATCGGTGCGGCGGTGCAGCACCACGGTAAGGGCATGTCGTACACGAACGTGCTGGACGCGGACGCGGCGTTCGCGCTGGTCGCGGAGTGCGCCGAGCCGGCGCTGGCGATCATCAAGCACACGAACCCGTGCTGCTTCGCGACGGGCACGCTGCCGCTTGCTGAGCTGTACGAGCGGGCGCTCACGCAGGGCGACGCGGTGTCGGCGTACGGCGGCATCGTGGCGGTGAACCGGCCGCTGGACATGGCGCTGGCGAGCGCGCTGCGGGAGCGGCTGAGCCCGGTGGCGAGCGTGCGCATGTTCTTCGAGATCGTGATCGCGCCGGGGTTCGCGGACGGGGCGCTGGCGCACCTGCAACGCAAGTCGGCGGACCTGCGTATCCTCGAGGCGCCGCTCGGCGAGCCGGGGGCGGCGCGGCAGGAGCTGCGCTCGGTGCGCGGTGGCGTCCTTGTGCAGGACGTCGACGCCGGGGACGATGGCGACGGCCGTGCGCCTGTGTCGAGCGCGCTGCGCGCGCCGACGGCGCGGGAGCTCGCGGACCTGCGGGTGGCGTGGACGGTGTGCAAGCACGTCAAATCGAACGCGATCGTGCTGGTGCGGGACGGGGTGCTGGTGGGCATGGGCGCGGGGCAGCCGAATCGGGTGGAGAGCGCGCGGCTGGCCGTGCGCGCGGCGGGTGAGCGTGCGCGCGGGGCGGTGCTGGCGTCGGACGCGTTCTTCCCGTTCCCGGACACGATCGAGGTCGCGGCGGCGGCGGGTGTGACGGCGGCGATCCATCCCGGCGGGTCGATGCGCGACGCGGAGTCGGTACAGGTGGCGGACGCGCACGGGCTGGCGCTGTGCACCACGGGCGTGCGGCACTTTCGGCACTAGCGCGGATTGCGCGGGTCGCGGGCGTGGCGGGCGGGGTGACCTGAGCGCGCGACTGGCCTAGGATGGAGCGCGCATGGCGCTCGTCGATCTCGTCATCCCCGTGTACAACGAAGAGCACGTCCTGGCGACGAGCGTCGCGCGGGTGCTCGCGTGGTGCGACGCGCACCCGGAGCATCGCTGGCGCGTGGTGGTGGCGAACAACGCCTCGACGGACGGCACGCTGGCGATCGCGCGAGGGCTCGAGGCGGCCCACCCGGGGCGGGTGGTGGCGCTCGACGTGCCGGTGAAGGGCCGCGGCATCGCGCTGCGGGTGGCGTGGCTCACGTCCGATGCGGACGTATCGGCGTACATGGACGTCGACCTCTCGACGGACCTCGCGCACGTGTCGGCGCTCGTCGACCCGCTGGTCGCGGACGAGGCGGACGTGAGCTACGGGACGCGGCTGCACCGGCTGTCGCAGACGCAGCGCTCGCTGAAGCGGGAGCTCATCTCGCGAACGTACGTACTGATCTTGCGGCTCGCCGCCGGGTTACGGGTGTCGGATGCGCAGTGCGGGTTCAAGGCGATCCGGCGGGACGTAGCGCGCGCGGTGGTGCCGCTGGTGCGGGACACGCGCTGGTTCTTCGATTCGGAGCTGCTGCTGATAGCGCAGGAGAACGGCTATCGCCTCCGCGAGGTGCCGGTGCGCTGGGACGAGGACACGGACACGCGCGTGCATATCGTGAGCACGGCGTTCGAGGATCTGCGGGGCATCTGGCGGCTGCGTCGCGGTGGCGTGCCGCGGGTGGCGCGCGCGGCGAGCCGTGTCGAGGAACGTGCGCGATAGACGGAGCGGCTTGTGTGGGCGCGCATTGTCGGGAGAGCGAGGCCGGAGTGTCTGGGCGGGCCGTTTTCTTGACGCTACTCAGGGCGCTGGCTAGTATCGCCCCGCTTGTGAACTCTGGCACGGGCGGGTGCGCGGCACGCGTGCGCCACGCACGCCCGAGGGTCGCGGAGGGGTCGACGAGGCACTGGCCGAGGGGATGCTCGCGATGATTTTCGGCGAAGTCGGTGAGGCGAAAGAGCTGCTGGGCGTGGTCGTCACCGTGTTCGCGTCGCTGTTCGTGATGGTCATGCTCGGCAAGTTCTGGGAGACGTAGGCTGAAGCGCGGGTTGACGCGGAGGTCGGGGCCGGCGCTGCGAGCGCGGTCGTCGGCCCGGCGAGTGGCGCGTGCGGTGACGGTCGTCGTGGCGGGCGGCCGCGGGCGCGGTGGGCATGGGCGGGGAGTGCGCTGATGGCGAGCACGGAGCGTCCTGAGGGACGGAGCCTCGGCGACCGGGTGTATGACATGCTGTTCCACAATTATGTGTGGCAGTCGATCTTTCGCTCCGGGTACCCGAACACGCCGCGCAACCAGATGCTCGTGGTGGCCACGAACGTGTTCCTGCACCTCCACCCGACGCGCATCCACCGCACGCACGTCAAGATCACGCACACGTACTGCCTCGGGGGGCTGTCGTTCTTCCTGTTTCTGGGGCTGACGATTACCGGCGTGCTGCTGATGTTCTACTACGTGCCGTCCGTGGAACGTGCGTACGAGGACATCCTGGCGCTGGAGACGGACGTGCGGTTCGGCATCCTGATGCGCAACATGCATCGCTGGATGGCGCACGGCATGGTGATCATGGTGCTACTGCACATGATGCGGGTCTTCTACACGGGCGCGTACAAGCCGCCGCGCGAGTTCAACTGGGTGGTCGGCGTGGTGCTGCTGGTGCTCACGTTGCTGCTGTCGTTCACGGGCTACCTGCTGCCGTGGGACCAGCTGGCGTTCTGGGCGATCACGGTGGGCACGAACATGGTGGGGTCCGCGCCGATCCTCGGCGAGCCGAACCGCTTCGCGCTGATCGGTGGGTTCGTGGTGGGGCCGGCCGCGCTGATCCGCTTCTATACGCTGCACGTGATCGGGCTGCCGCTGCTGGCGGCGATCTTCATGGCCGTGCACTTCTGGCGCATCCGCCGCGACGGCGGCCTCGCCCGGCCGCTGTAGGCGAGGAGCACGAGCATGGTTGCCACGACGCAAGAGACCGCCGCCTCCCCCGCCGTGCGCGCACGCGCGCGCCGGCAGCGGGACGAGGAGCTGCTGGTCTGGCCGGACCTCGTCTTCGTGGAGTTCATCGCGGCGGTGGTGTTCACGCTGTCGATGACGGCGCTGTCGATCCTCATCAACGCGCCGCTGCTCGACCGCGCGAATGCGGGCGTGACGCCGAACCCCTCGAAGGCGCCGTGGTACTTCCTGAACCTGCAGGAGCTGCTGCTGCACATGCACCCGGCGCTGGCGGGCGTGATCGTGCCGACGGTGGCGCTGATCGCGCTGGGCGCGATCCCGTACTTCGACCGCTCGCACGACGGGCAGGGCGAGTGGTTCGCGACGCCGCGCGCGAAGCTGAACATGATCATCGGCGCGGTCGTCGGCACCGTGGGCACGTTGCTGCTGATCGTCTGGGACAGCTCGAAGCACGTGGTGCTGTGGGCGCGGCTGACCGGGAACAACGTCAAGGAGTGGCCGACCAACCTGAACTGGCTGAAGAACGCCCGCGCGTTGCAGGACGACATCAACTGGCCGTCTGAGCTGACGACGATCCCGCTCGGTTCGAAGGTGTTGCGCACGGACCTACTGGGGCTGCCGCGCATCGATCTGAACGTGAACCTGCCCGCGTTGCTGGTCGAGCAGGTGCTGCCAGTGACGATGATGATCGGGCTGCCGATCCTGATGTCGCTGGTGTTGCATCGGCGCGGGATCGCGCGGACGAAGCGCGACCACATGATCGCGCAGTTCTCCGGCTTCATCGCGGTGTACGTGGTGCTGACGCTCATCGGTACGGCGTTCCGCGGGCAGGGCATGGAGCTGCTGTGGCCGCAGGATGTGGTGCCGCCCGTGTCATAATGGATAGCGCGCGGTGCGGCCGTGGCGGAGTTCCGCGGCGCGGGCGCAGCACAGGGTGAGCGCGGCCGGACGGCCGCTGAACGACACCTGAGGAGAACCTCGATGGCGACCGAGACGCGGGAGACTCCGGAGATTGGCAGCTCGCCGGCGGCGGGCGTGAGCGGCGACGCCTGGAACCAGGCGATCGCCACGCGCAAGACGGCGGAAGCGCCGGGGGCGCGCGTTCCCGGTGCGCAGGCGTCGCGACCGGACGTCGATGCGTCGCGCCGGCAGTTCATTCGTGCGTCGTTCTTCGGCGGGCTGGGCGTGGCGCTGCTGGGCTCGGTTGGCTTCTTGCTGGACTTCCTCTACCCGCGCGGCGTGAAGGGCTTCGGCGGTCCGGTGGCGGCGGGGAAGGTCACGGATTACGCGAAGGGCGCGGCGCCGAAGCACTTCGCGGATGGCCAGTTCTGGCTGGTGAACCTCGATCCGGCGGAAACGCGGCCGGGCGGTTCGGGCGGGGCGGCCGGGCTGCTGGCGCTGTGGCACAAGTGCCCGCACCTAGGCTGCACGGTGCCGTGGCGCGGCGATTTCAACTACGAGGGCGATCAGGGCTGGTTCCGCTGCCCGTGCCACGGTTCAACGTACACGAAGTCAGGCGTGCGCGTGTACGGCCCGGCGCCGCGGTCGATGGACACGATGGCGATCGACATCGACGCGTCGGGCAACGTCGTCGTGCAGACGGGCGACCGTACGCCGGGTGGGACCGACAACGCGAAACGGGCGATCAAGCACCCGCAGCTGCCGAGCTAGGCGCGCGGGCGTGGTGGTGACCTCGGCGACTTCCCGAATGGTGGCCCGATGAACACGAGCAAACAGGTCAATATCATGATCGGCGTGCTCGGGCTGTCTGTGCTCATGTTTGGCGCGTACATGCTCAATGAGGGCAATCGCCAGGCGGAGGCGCGCACGGAAATCACGGAGCGCGTCGCCGAGCGGGGCGCGCGCCTGTTCGTGAACAACTGCCGGAACTGCCACGGCATGGAGGGCGAGGGCCATGTCGGGCCGCCGCTGAACGTGAAGGCGTTCTTGATCCTCGGCGAGGAGAACCAGTACGGGGCGCTGCCGACGTCGCAGGGCGAAGTGGAGCTCGTGCACAACTTCTTGTTCAACACGATCTCGTGCGGGCGCACGGGGACGTTCATGCCCACGTGGGCGCAGCGCTTCGGCGGTTCGCTCTCGGACACGCAGGTGAAGCAGTTGGTGACGATGATCACGGAGGGCCGCTGGGATCTCGTGAAGGAGATCGGCGCGGAGCACGACTACGCGCAGTTCAAGGACACGTACAAGGGCGCGCTGCCAGGCTTGTCGGAGCACGCGCGCATCGCGCGCATCGCGGCGGGCGAGGTTCCGGCCGACGTCAAGGAGAAGGTAAGTAAGCAGATCCTCGAGCAGACCCCGGCGCTGTTGTCGGCTGTGACGAGGAACTGCGGGCAGTTCACGTCAGAGACCGGCGCCGACGTGCGCAATCGCGACCCGCTGAGCGCGACGCCGCCGCCGACGGTCGCCTCGCCGACGCAGGCGCCGAGCGGGGGCGGGGATGGTGGCGGCGGGGCCGCGGCGGGCGCGCTCGGCGCGGAGCTGAGCGAGTTCAAGCTCGTCGTTGCGGCGGAGCGGGCGCCCGCGGGCGACGTGAGCTTCCGGGTGCAAAACAAGGGGCAGGTCGCGCACAACTTCTACATCATCAAGTCGGACCTCGCGATCGCGCAGTTGCCGGTCTCGGGCGGGCGCGTGAACGAGGGGGCCGTGCAGGTGGTGGCGAAGTCGGCCGACCTTGCGGCTGGACGGTCGGCGAACGTGGGCGGGAATCTGCAAGCCGGCAAGTACGTGCTGATCTGCAACGTGCCGGCGCACTACCAGTCCGGGATGCGTGTCGGGTTCACGGTGGAGTAGCTTCGGGAAGCGGTGACGCCCGGTCGGGCGGAGGGGGTGTGCGATGCCGGTGGCGACGGGTAAGCGGTACAAGTGCGCGGAGTGCGGCGCCGAGTTCATCGTCACTCGTGGCGGTGACGGCGAGCTCCGCGGCTGCAACAACACGGCGCTCCAGCAGCTGTAGGAGGCTCCGCATGGCGGTCGCACTGGGTAAGCGGTACAAGGACGAGAACTCCGGCGTGGAGGTGCTCTGCATCAAGCCCGGGAACTGCGCCCTCAACGTTGACGGGCGCGGGCTCGAGGAGCTGCAGCCGAAGGTGCTTCCATCCGCGGACTAGGCGCGAGGCACCACCCGTTCAGGAGCGTGGTTTGACGTGCCGCGGGCGTGCTCCTAGGATCGGGGCGGCCGGGCGGCGCGGATGCCGGTCGCGGCCGGAGATGGCGAGCACGCGGTGAGCGAAGTTCAGGTTGGCGACACGGAATCGCTGGAGTCGGCGCTGAAGCGCTTTAACAAGCGCGTGCAGGCGGACGGCATCCTGGCGGACGCGCGGCGGCACGAGTTCTACGAGAAGCCGTCCGTGCGCCGCAAGAAGAAGGAGGCGGCGCGCATCCGCAAACTGCGGAAGGCGCTGCGCACGCAGGCCGCTCGTCAGCCCTAGCGCGTGGCCGGGCGCGGGTGCGGCACCGGCGCGGGCCAGTGTGCGGCGCGAGGCCCGAAGCGTGCAACTCTGCCGGTCGAACCCGACGTGGACGCGAGCTCTGTTGCGAATCCCGGCGCTAGCGCCGGACACTACTGCAAACCCCGGCGCTTGCGCCGGGGTTTGTGCTATCGGTCGCGTCGGTGTCGCGCGGGCCGGGTGAGGGCTGAGGTGGGCGCATGACGCTGCACGATTCGTTGCGCGACGAGCTCACGGCCGCGGTGCGCGGGGGCGACACGCGGCGGCGCGACATCCTGCGGCTGCTGATCGCGGCGCTCGACAACGCGCGCATCGCGGCGCGGCACGAGCTGTCGGATGCCGAGAGTGTGGTGGCGCTGCAGCGCGAGGCGAAGCAGCGGCGCGACTCGATCGAGCAGTACCGGGCGGGCGGCCGCGATGACCTGGCGCGCGCCGAGGAGGACGAGCTGGAAGTGATCGCGGCGTACCTGCCGGCGGAGCTCGATGACGTGGAGCTGCGCGCGCAGGCGGAGGCGGTGATCGCGTTGGTGGGCGCGGGCTCGGCGGCCGACATCGGACGGGTGATGGGGCCGCTGATGCAGCGCGTGGCGGGCCGGGCCGAGGGCGGACGGGTGAGCGCGCTGGTGCGCGAGCTGCTCACCGCGTCCGGATAGCGGGTCGAGCGGTGCCGCGGGGGCGCCGGGGGGGACCCGATACCCGCGCGCCGCGGCGGCCGTTCGCGGGGCTTGCACTGGCGGGGGTGGTGTTCGCGCTGCTGCTGGTGGTGCTGTTTCCGTGGTACCCAGGCGGCACGGCGATCGGCGAGGGCGACCAGGCGCCGTTCGCGCTGATCGCGCCGCGCGATGTCTCGTTCGACTCGGAGGTGCGCACCGCTCAGGCGCGCGCGGAGGCGGCTGCAGCCGTCACGGACGTGCTGGTGCTGGACCCGCGGGTGCGCGAGCGCCAGCTCGCGGGGCTGGACCTGCAGCTCGCGGGCATCACGCGCGCACGCGCCGAGGCGGGGCTCGCGGGGTCGACGCGCGAGACGGCGATCCGCGCGACCGGGGGCACGCTGCTGTCGCCGCGCGCCGCGGCGACGCTGGGCGCGGCGAGCGCTGCGGAGTGGGAGCTGCTGTCGAGCGAGGCGCGTAGCGCGCTGGGTCGCACGCTGTCCGGAACGGTGCGCGAGGGGGAGCTGCCGGCGGCGCGGCAGCGCGCGGTGGGGCTGGTGACCGCGGCGCTCACGCCGGATCAGCAGCAGGCTGTCGCGGACCTGATCGCGCCGCTGGTGGTGCCGACGCTCGTCGTCGACGGGGAGCGCACGGCGGTGTTGCGCGACGAGGCGCGCCGCAACCAGTCGCCGGTGCGCGTGAGCCACGCGCGGGGCGAGCGGCTGGCGTCGACGGGGCAGTCGTTGACGGCGGCGGACGTGGAGCTGCTGGCCGCGGCAGGGCTGCGCACGGCGGGCCCCCGCGCGATGGATATCGCTGCGGGCGCGCTGGTAGCGCTGTTGGTGGCGGGCGCCCTGGGTGCGTACGTGACGCTCATCGACCCGCCGTCGCTGGCGGGCGTGCGGCGGCACGCGCTGCTGGTGTTGTTGCTGGTGCTGCCGGCACTGGCGGCGAAGACGGCGCTGCCGCTGCTGCTGCCGGATCACGACCGCCACTTCCTGGCGTATGCGCTGCCGCTGGCGGCCGCGCCGATGGCTGCGGCGGTGCTGCTGGAGCTGGGTACGGCGCTGGTGCTGGCGACGCTGCTGGCGGCGATCGCCGGGTTCGTGGCGGTGGCGTTGCCACTCGCGAACGCGGCGGGTGGCGGGTCGCTGGAGGTGTCGCGGGTGTGGCTCATGGTGCTCGCGTCGGCGACGGCCGGGAGCTTCGCGGTCGCACGCGCGGAGCGGCTGCATCGGTTCTTGCTGGCGGGCGCGCTGGCGGGGGCGGCGGGGGCGGCGTCGCTGCTGGCGATCTGGGCGGTGGACGCGGACCGGCGCGCGCTGGACCTCGTGTGGGGCGCGGGTGCCTCGGCGACTGGGGGCGTGCTCGCGGCGGTGATCGCGGTGGGCAGCTTCGTGCTGTTCGCGCGGCCGTTCGGCATCGTGACACGGGTGGAGCTGATGGAGCTGACGCAGCTGAACCACCCGCTGCTGCGGCGGCTGCAGGACGAGGCGCCGGGGACGTTCCAGCACTCGATCGTCGTCGGCAACCTGGCGGAGCGCGCGGCGGAGCGCATCGGCGCGAACGCGTTGCTGGTGCGCATCGGCGCGTACTACCACGACATCGGCAAGCTGACGGCGCCGCCGTTCTTCATCGAGAACAGTGGTGAGGCGACGCCGCATCGCACGCTGGACCCGCAGCAGAGCGCGCGGGTGATCTTGCAGCACGTGACGCGTGGCATGGAGATCGCGCGGGACGAGGGGCTGCCGGAGGCGGTGGTGCAGTTCATCCCGCAGCATCACGGGACGCGGCTGGTGAGCTTTTTCTACCGCCGGGCGGCGGAACTGGACCCGGACGTTGACCCGGCGTTCTTCCGTTACCCGGGGCCGCGGCCGCAATCGCGCGAGACGGCGCTGGTAATGCTCGCGGACAGCGCCGAGGCGACGGTGCGCGCGAGCGCCGACCGATCGGCGGAGCGCATCCGCGCGCTTGTCGATGGGTTGATCCGCGAGCAGCTGGCGGAGGGGCAGTTCGACGAGTGCGAGATCTCGTTGCGCGACCTGCGCGTGGTGGCGGAGTCTTACACGGCGACGCTGACCGCGGTGTATCACCCGCGCGTGCAGTACCCGGAGCCGACGGAGCGTGAGCTCGCGGAGCGGCGCGTCGAGCGCGTGCCCGAGTGGGGGGAGCCGGCGGGTGCGGAGGCGGGCCTGCGGCAGGGCGCGCGCGGGTTGCGTCGCAGCCGCGCGCAGGCGCAGGCGGGCGAGCCAGGGGCGCGCGACGCGGCGGCGGGCGAGGAGCTGTCGGAGGACACGCCCTAGGTGTCACTCGCTGTGCCGGGGTCACTTGCCGTGACGGGCATGGGTTGAGGTTCGTCGTTGGGGGTGGGTGCTCGCCGGTCGCTCGGAGCGCTCGCGGCCGTTCGTCACGCCTCGGGAAGGGCGAGGGGACCGCGCGGCGGGGGTGGGGCGCGTTGCGCCGGTCGCCGTAGACTAGCCCTCGGACCTTTGCGGGAGGTGGCATGCGCGCTGCGGTGGTGGTGTTTCCGGGGACGTGGAGCGATCGCGACTGCATGTACGCGCTCGGGCGGGTGGGCATCGAGGCGCGGCGGGTGTGGCATCGCGAGACGCCGGCGTTCGCGCGCGACGAGCTCGTCGTGCTGCCGGGCGGCTTCTCGTACGGCGACTACCTGCGCTGCGGGGCAATCGCGCGGTTCTCGCCGGTGATGCAGTCCGTGCGTGCGCACGCGGACGCAGGCGGGCTAGTGATCGGCATCTGCAACGGCTTCCAGATCCTGTGCGAGGCGGGGCTGCTGCCCGGCGCGCTGATGCGCAACGCCTCGCTGCAGTTCCGCTGCGCGCCGACGCTACTGGTCGCGGCGGAGCATGAGTCGGCGTTCACGCGTAGCATCGCGCCGGGGCGCGTGCTCGCCGTGCCGATCTCGCACGGCGAGGGTAACTATTACGCGGACGCGGTGTCGCTCGACCTCCTCGAGCGCGAGGGACTCGTGGCCTTCCGCTACTGCGACGTACAGGGGCGCGCGACAGCGGAGGCGAACCCGAACGGGTCGCTGCGCAACATCGCCGGCGTGCTGTCGGCGGGGCGCAACGTGCTCGGGATGATGCCGCACCCGGAGCGGGCGTGCGACGCGCTGCTGGGCGGGGAGGACGGCAACGCGATCTGGCAGTCGGTGCTGGCGAGCGTCGGCCTGCCGGCGTGAGCATCGAGCTGCTGCGCTGAGCACGAGCGTGCGGACCTGCTAAGCTCGGGCGGCGGCGGAGACGCGGAGGGTTCCGATGGCTGCGTCGAACGTGTCGTATCCATTGAGCTTCGATGTCGATTACCCCGAGCAGCGGGATCGCCTGTCGGTGCTGCTGCGGCTGTTGATGGTGATCCCGATCGTGATCGTGCTCGCGCTGCTGGAGCCGCAAAACCTCGGCGACGATGGCAACGGCCCCGGCCTGGTGTTCGCCGCGGGGGGGCTGACGTTTTTGCCGTTGGTGCTGATGCTGGTGTTCCGCCAGAAGTATCCGCGCTGGTGGTACGACTGGAATCTGCAGCTCAGCCGCTTCAGCTCCCGGGTCGGCGCGTATGCGCTGCTGCTGCGCGACGAGTACCCCTCGACGGACGAGGAGCAGGCGGTCCACCT
>SHYP01000018.1 GCA_009692725.1 Dehalococcoidia bacterium | reverse complement strand
GTGACGTTCATGGTGCTCGCGCCAGAGCACCCGCTGGTCGAGGCGCTGACGACGGCGGAGCAGGGCGCGGCCGTCGCGGCGTACGTCGACGCGGCGGCGCGCGCGACGGAGATCGAGCGGCAGTCGACGGAGCGCGTGAAGACGGGGGTGTTCACGGGCGCGTATTGCGTGAATCGGCTGAACGGCGCGCGCGTGCCGATCTGGATCGCGGACTACGTGCTCGCCACGTACGGCACGGGCGCGGTGATGGCCGTGCCGGCGCATGACCAGCGCGACTTCGAGTTCGCGGCACGCTACGGGTTGCCGGCGCCGGTGGTGATCGCGCCCGATGGCTACGACGGTGCGCCGCTCGCGGCCGCGTACGTCGAGCCGGGGACGCTCGTGGCGTCGGCGCAGTTCGACGGCATGCCGAACGAGGAGGCGAAGCGCGCGATCACGGCGCACCTCGCGGCGCAGGGGTGGGGCGGCGGCAGCGTGGTCTACCGCCTGCGCGACTGGCTGATCTCGCGGCAGCGCTACTGGGGCGCGCCGATCCCGATCGTGTACTGCGACGCGTGTGGCATCGTGCCGGTGCCTGAGGCCGAGCTGCCCGTGCGACTGCCGTACGCCGTGGAGTTCTTGCCGACGGGCCAGTCCCCGCTCGCGCTGTCCGACGCGTTCGTGCACGTGGCGTGCCCGCAGTGCGGCGCGGCGGCGCGGCGCGAGACGGACACGATGGACACGTTCATGTGCTCGTCGTGGTACTTCATGCGCTACCCGGACGCCGCGAACGCCGAGGCGGCGATCGCGCGGCCCGCCGCCGACGCGTGGCTGCCCGTCGACCAGTACACGGGCGGCGCGGAGCACGCGACGATGCACCTGCTGTACGCGCGCTTCTTCTACAAGGCGGCGCGCGACGCGGGCCTGGTGCCGGGCGACGAGCCCTTCGTGCGCTACTTCGCGCAGGGGCAGATCCTCGGGCCGGACGGGCGGCGCATGTCGAAGTCGCGCGGCAACGTGGTCGCGCCGGACGGGCAGGTGGAGCGCTGGGGCGCGGACGTGTTCCGCGCGTACCTGATGTTCCTTGGGCCGTGGGAGCAGGGTGGCCCGTACGACGTGGACGGCATCGTCGGGGTGTCGCGCTGGCTGCACCGGCTGTGGAACGTGGCGGTCGAAGCGCCGGCGTTCGGTGCGCCCGGGTCGGGGGGCATGGACGCCGACGCGGCGCGCGAGCTGCGCGCAGTCGCGCACCGCACGCTCGCGCGCGTGACGGACGACCTCGGGCGTTACCGCATGAACACGTACATCTCGGCGCTGATGGAGCTGACGAACGCGCTGCACCGCGCGCGCGAGGGCGGGTCGGTGGACCGCGAGGCGTGGGACGAGGCGCTGCGCCTCGCGACGCTGATGGTCGCGCCGGCGTGCCCGCACCTGGCGGAGGAGCTGTGGGCGCGGCGCGGCGGCGCGTACTCCGTGCACGAGCAGGCGTGGCCGCAGCCCGACCCCGCGCTGCTGGAGCGCACGACGGTGGATCTGCCCGTGCAGGTGAACGGCCGCCTGCGCGACCGCGTGGAGGTGCCGGCGGGCGCCGCGGAGGCCGAGGTGCGCGCGCTCGTGGAGGCGCGGCCGCGCATCGCGGAGCAGCTGGCCGGGCGGCAGGTGGCGCGCGTGATCTACGTGCCGGGGCGGCTGGTAAACTTCGTGCTGGGGGACGCGGCGGGCTAGCTGCCGGGGGAGCGTCCGGGGCGCGGCCGGTCCGTGCTCGGGCTGGAGTTGCCGCCCGCGTGACCGCCGCCCGCCGGCTCGTCGTCCAGCGAGGGCATCGCGAAGTCGTCGATGACGCGCGGCCCATCGACGACGTCCCGCTGCGCGGGCGGTACGGGGCCGCTCGCGAGTCGATCCGCCGTCGTTTCGCGCGCGGGCTGCTGCTGGGGCGGCAGGTCGACGTCCCGCGGGGGGTCATCGTCGACGACCGGCGCGGGCGGCAGCTGCGAGTCGCGCCACTCAGACAGGCGCTGGAGCGCGGCGCGCGTGTCCACGTGCTCAGGCCCCAGCGGGTCGCTCGCGGATTCGCTCGCCGGCTGGTACGTGGGCTGCGGCTCCGGTCGTGCAAGCTGGGCAAGGCCGCTCTGCACGGAGCGCAGGAACGCCTGCAGCTGGCGGTCGAGGCGCTGCAGCAGCTCGCGCGCGTAGTCGTCGGCGGCGTCCATCTGCTGCTCGGCGAGGCCGCGCGACTCATCGATGCGGCCTTCGATGTCGGCGTTGGCGCGCTGGATGCGCTCCTCGATGCGCACCTCGGCCTGGCGCGCGAGGTCGTCGGCGCGGTGGCGGGCGGCGAGCGTGAGCTCGTGCTGCTCGACGAGCTGCGCCGCGCGTTCCTCGGCGCGCGCGACGATCAGCCGCGCCTCTTCCTCGGCGTCGCGGTTGCGCTCGGCGCGTTGCGCGAGCAGCTCTTGCGCGTCGCGTACCTCCTGCGGGATGGCGATGCGCATCTGGTCGATGAGGTCGAGCAGGCGGCGGCGGTCCACCATGGCGCGGTTGCCGATGGGCATCTTTTGCGCGCTGCCGACGAGCTCCTCCAGCCGATCGACGAGGTGCAGGAGGTTCATGGCGGCTCCGCTCAGCGCGCGAACTTCGTGCGCAGCGCGGCGGCGACGCCGGGCGGCACGTGCTCGGTGATATCGATGCCGAAGCCTGCAAGCTCGCGGATGCGCGAGGCGCTGATGAACAGGTACTCGAGCGACGTCATGAGGAACGTCGACTCCACCTCGGGCGCCATCTTGCGGTTCATGAGCGCCATGTCGAACTCCGCGTTGAAGTCCGTGATCGCGCGCAGGCCCTTGACGAGCACCTGGGCGCCCTCTTGGCGCGCGGTGTTCACCGTCAGGCCGTCCATGCGCGTGACGCGCACGTTCGCCATCTCTGCCACGGCGTCGCGGAACAGCGCGACGCGTTCGTCGGTAGTGAACAGCGTCGAGGAGCTGTTGGCGACCGCCACCACGACCTGTTCGTAGATGAGGGACGCGCGGCGCACGATGTCGAGGTGGCCGTTCGTGACGGGGTCGAAGCGGCCGGGGTACATCGCGACGGTCATGCGGGTCCTTTCTCGTTGGCCTCGTTGGTGGCTGCAGGTGCGCCGCCGACGGCGGGCGCTCGGTAGACCGCGACGGCGGCGTCGCCGTGGCGGCGGTCGCGCCAGAGCGGGAGTCCGGCGAGCTGTGCCGGCGCGGGCGCGCGCGCGGCGTGTTCCACTGCGAGCATCGCGTGCGGAGCGAGCGCGCCGGCGACCGTGCGCTCGATGGCCGCCCACGCGTTCGCGTCATTATACGGTGGATCGGCCAGCACGAGCGCGTACGCGGCGCCGGCCGGAGGACGCCAGCGGCCGACCGGTGCGCGGGCCACGACGCCGCGCACAGTCAGCCCGGTGCGCTCGAGGTTCGTGCGGATGGTGTCGGCGGCGCGCGCGTCCGCGTCCACGAAGGTGCAGTGGCCATCGCCGCGGGACAGCGCCTCGATGCCCAGCGCGCCAGTGCCCGCGTAGAGGTCCAGCACCGCGCCCAGGTCCGCGCCAGCGGCCTCCAGCATGCCGAACAGCGCCTCGCGCAGCCGCGCCGAGGTCGGGCGCGTGGCGGCGCCGGGTGGCTGCACGAGCACGACGCCGCGGGCGTCGCCGGCGATCACACGCAGCGGCACGCGTGCGGCCTCAGCGGACTGTCGGCGTGGCGGTGGGCGCGCCCGGGCTCGGCTGCGGCGGGATCGCGGTGGTCGTGACGATCGGCCGTGGCGTCGCGTTCGACGGCGGCGCCGTGGCGCCCCCGGGCGTGTTGGTGCCGCCCGTCGCCGGCGCGGCCGGCCGCGCGGTCGGCGTCGCGGTCGGCACGGTCGTCGCCGTCGGCGTCGGCGTGCCCACGGCGACGCGCAGGCCGAGCTGCTGGCCGATGAACACGACGCCGTCCGAGACCACGAGCGTCACGTCGTACAGGCCCGGCTGCGTCGGGGCGCGCCAAACGGCGGCACCGCGCTCGCCGGCCTCGATCGTGCCCTGCGCGGCGCGGAAAGTCGGGCGCAGGTAGGGGCCGTAGGGCAGCTCGAGGTGCACGCTGCCGTCCTCGGCGTAGCCCAGCACGGCGTTCCAGATATCGGGCAGCGCGGGTTCCGCGCTCGCGGCCTCGACGACGACGCCGAGGCCATAGCGCCGCGCGAGGTCCAGACGGAAGGCGGTGGAGAAGCGGTTCTCGACCCAGACAGTGCGCGGCCCGCCGCGGCCCGCGTACGCGAAGCTCACGGCGCGCGCGCGCTCGTCCCAGCGCAGGCCGCTGTTGCCCGCGTCTTCGTCGATGTTCACGCCGCTCACGGTGACGGCGTCGCCCGCGAAGATGCCCTGCTCCTGGCGCAGGCGCAGCGTGCTGGCGAGCGCGAGCGCGTCGTACAGCGAGAGCGGCTGCACGCTGTTGCCCGCCCGCTCGCGGGAGCGGCGGTCGATCACGAGCGACACTTTTGCGAGCTCGATGCCGGCGTCGCGGCGCACGCGCAGCGCGGTCTCCAGCTGGTCGTGGTAAACGGCGGGGTCGGACGGGCCGCGCAGCCAGATGGCGTCGGCGGCCGCGATCAGCGCGGGCCAATCGTACGCGCCCGGGTCGGAGCCTGCGGGCGTCGGCACGGTTACTACGAGGCCGCGACCGTCGACGCGCAGCCGCGGTGCGAGCTGCACGACGAACGAGCTGAGCGCGGCCCGCCGTGACGGCTCCACGGCCGCGTAGTCGATGTGCACGCCCTTCGCGCGCGTGGCGGTCGCGGCCGCGGCGATGGCATCGACGTGGCGGCGGATGCTACTCGGGTCGCCGAAGATGCGGTTAACCGCGGCGGCATCGGCGCTGCTGCTGGTCGTGATGCCCAGGTAGCGGCCGTCGAGCCCGGCGGAGACGGCGTCGGACAGCTGTAGCCCGTCGTCGTTCGCGCTGGGCGTCGCGCCGAGCACGCTGACGACGGAGGGTGCGCCGGAGCCGGGGTCGGGGGTCTCGCCGGGCGCGAGGATGAGCGCCAGGGGGTGCGCGTAGGCGGTGCGGCGCAGTACGGCGATGTTCCCGGGCACGGCGCCGAGCTCGCCCTTCGCGTAGCGGCCGGCGTCGGCGGGGGTGACGCGGCCCAGCCGTCGCCACTGGCCCTGGTCGTGCGTGTAGAAGGCCAGCGCGCGCGCGTCGTCCGTCGGTTCGCTCAGCCGCACGGTCAGGTTCGCGGGGCCGGCGAAGTCTGCGGGCGCCTCGATATCGTAAAGCGCGCTCGCCGCCTCGAGGCCCTTCGGCAGACCGGGCAGCGATCCGCGGGCGCGGATCACGATGCCGTCCGCGGTCACGGTCTTGTCGCCGCCGCGGTCGAGGATGGAGATGGGCGGGGCGATCAGCACCGCGATCACGGCTGTGAGCCCGGCCATCAGCACGGCCACGCGCGCGAAGCGTCCGCGCGCGCCGGAGTCGCGGCCCACCGCGAAGGGGGGCCGTGCGGCCGCGTACGCGCGCTCCTCCGCCGCGTCGTCGGCGTACTCGTCGTCGTCGTCCGCATCGTCGTAGCCCTCGCTGCTGTCGCTGTAGGCAGCGGCGTAGCCGCGTTTGCGGTCGCCGGGCGCTTCGGCCTCGTCGTCGTCGTCGTCGTCGTCGTCGGCCTCGTCGTCGTCGTCGGCCTCGTCGTCGTCAACGTCGTCGTCGTCGGCCTCGCCGAAGGGGTCCTCGAGGTAGTCGTCTGGCTCGAGGACGTCCGGTGCGCGCGCGTCCGCCGCGTCATCGTCGCCGGCGTCGTCGGGCGGGGCGCGGTCGGGGCGGATGGGGTAGGGATCGCGTTCGTCGGGCATCGGCTACTCCTCCGGCGTGATCGGGACGATGGTGACGCGCCCACCGCGCAGCACCGCGAGCTCCACGCGCGAGCCGCGTGGCACGCGCTTCAGCAGGTTCACGAAGGGCTCGTCCAGGGTCACCTCGGCGCCGTTGACGCCCACCACGATGTCGCCCGCCTGCACGCCGGCCAGCGCGGCCGGGCTGTTCGGCTGCGGCGCGGTGACGAGCGCGCCCGCCGTGACGGGCAGCCGCCGCTCGGCTGCGAGCTCCGGCGTCACCTCCAGGTGCTGCCGATCGGGGCGCTCGATGCCGAGGCGCGGGCGCGGGTGGCGGCCGCTGCGCACGAGGTTGGCGACGATCGGACGCAACGAGTCGGATGACTGCGCAAAGGCGACACCCTCCACGTGCACGCCGGTCACCGTGGAGCGCACGACGGTGGTGAGCAGCCCGACGAACTCGCCGCGCAGGTTCACGAGCGCGCCGCCGGAGTCGCCGCTGTTGATGGCGGTATCCGTCTGCACGAGATCTTCCAGCGTGTAGCCGCTGCGGGGCAGCGCGCGGTCGGTGCCGGAGACGACGCCGATGGCGACGGCGTTGCCGCCGCCGAACGCGCCCGAGCCGCCGGACACCGCGAGTACGAGGTCACCGGGGCGGAGGTCCGCGGACGTGCCGAAGGCGATCTGGCGCAGCCCCTGCGGCGGCACCGTGAGCAGCGCGAGGTCCGTGAAGGGCCAGTCGTCGCCGACGAGCTGCGCCGGGCGCTGCTCGCCCGTCGCGAGCACCACGCTGAGCGTCGCGGCGCCGTCGACGACGTGGGCGTTCGTCAGGATGTGGCCGGACTGGCTGACGACGACGCCCGAGCCGATGTTGCGGCGCTTGACGATGCGGCCCTGCTCGTCCCGCTGAGGCGGGAGGTCTGCGACCACGAGCACGACGTTCGGGAGCACGCGATCGACGGCGGCGCGGATGCGCGCCTGCGTGTCGGCGCTGTCGCTGCTGGGCGCTGCGGCGGCGGTGTCCGGGCTGTCGTCGGCGAGGCGCGCGCCGACGATGCCGCCTGCGGCGCCCGCGAGGCCGACGAGCAGTACGGTGTCGAGCAGCAGGGCGGCGATCCGGCGAATGGCGCAGCGCTCCCCTCGGGCCCGGGCCGGCCCGCATGCACCCCGCCCGCGCCGATCCTATCACCGGACGTCGGTAGCTCCTCCCGGGCCGCTCCGCGGACCGAGCCCGCCGTCCGCGCCTTGCGAAGGCGGAGCGCCATCCCCTACGATGTGAGTCGCGCGGCCGCGAGGCCGGAGCGGCGGGAGCTGGCACCCGGCTATCCCGCGTCCCCAATTGATCACTGGACAGAACTATTTCTGCCGGTACCACCGGGGGGTGGGTTCGATGTCTGAGGAACCGGTGCTGCTGACCAAGGCCGGCCTCGAGCGGCTGGAGGCGGAGCTGCTGGAGCTGCGCACCGTCCGTCGCGCCGAGGTGGCCGCCGCCATCCGCGAGGCGCAGGAGCTGGGCATGGCCCAGATCGACGGCCAGTACGAGGACGCGAAGAACCAGCAGGCGTTCCTCGAGGGGCGCATCCGCGAGGTCGAGAAGATGCTCGAGCTCGCGCAGCTGATCGACGAGGAGGCAGCGCACCAGTCGAAAGAGGTGCGGGTCGGTTCGACGGTGACGATCCGCAACCTCGATGGGCGGCGCTTCACGTACCAGCTCGTGGGCCCCGCGGAGGCGGCGCCGGGCGAGGGGCGCATCAGCCTCGAGTCGCCGGTAGGCCGGGCATTGCTCGGCAAGAAGCGCGGTGACAAAGTCGTGGTGACCGCCCCCAGCGGCCAGGTCGCGATGTCGGTCGTGTCCGTGGCGTAGCGGTCCCGCGCGGGCTGCGCCGCGCGGCGACCGGCCCAGGCAGCGAGGCCACACCATGCCGACCGAGGACGAGCTCCGCGCCCAGCGGCTCGACAAGCGCGCGCGGCTGATGCAGCCTGGCGCTTCCCTTCCGGCCTACCCCGCACGCGTCGAGCGCACACACACCGCGGCGGCCGCGGCGGCAGCCTTCGCGGCGTCCGAGGGCGCGGGTGAGCCGGTCCCGCCGCAGGTGGCGGTGGCAGGCCGCGTGACCGCGCAGCGGGTGATGGGGCGCGCCGCCTTCCTGGACCTGCGCGATGGCTCCGGCCGCATCCAGCTCAACCTGCGCCGCGACATCCTGGGCGAGGCGTTCGACGCGCTCGACCTGCTCGATGTGGGCGATTTCGTGGAGGCGGGCGGGCCGCTGTTCCGCACGCGCACGGGCGAGGTGACGGTCGCAGTCGAGCGCTGGCGCATCATCACGAAGGCGCTGCGGCCGCTGCCGGAGAAGTGGCATGGTATCACCGACGTGGAGACGCGCTACCGCCAGCGCTACCTCGACCTGATCGCCAACGAGCGGGCGCGCGAGGTGGCGCGGCGGCGCGCCGCCGTGCTCGCGGCGATCCGCGCGTGGCACCAGGCGCACGACTACATCGAGGTGGAGACGCCGGTGCTGCAGGAGCACGCGGGCGGCGCGGCGGCGCGACCCTTCGTGACGCACCACCACGCGCTGGACCGCGATCTCTACCTGCGCATCTCGCTGGAGCTGCACCTCAAGCGGCTGCTGGTCGGCGGCTTCGACAGGGTGTTCGAGCTCGGGCGCGTGTTTCGCAACGAGGGCATCTCGCGCCGCCACAACCCCGAGTTCACGCTGCTCGAGTCGTACGAGGCGTACGCGGACTACGAGGACGTGGCGCGCAACGTCGAGGCGCTGATCAAGCACGTCGCGCTCGACGTGACGGGCTCGCTACAGCTGACGCATGGGGAGCACGCGATCAATCTCGCGCAGCCGTGGGCGCGCACGACGTACCGCGCGCTGCTGCGGGAGCATACCGGCATCGACTACACCGAGCACACGGACGTCGGTGACCTGCGCGCGCTGGCGCGCGAGCGCAGCGTGCCGGTGGACGAGCACGCGTCGTGGGGCACCACGCTCGACGCGCTGATGTCGGCGCTCGTCGAGCCGAAGCTGATCCAGCCGACGTTCATCTTCGACTATCCCGCGGAGTTCTCGCCGCTGGCCAAGCGCAAGGCGGACGACCCGACGCTCGCCGAGCGCTTCGAGCTGTTCACGCTCGGCTACGAGCTCGCGAACGCGTACTCAGAGCAGAACGATCCCGTGGAGCAGCGCGAGCGCATGCTGGAGCAGGCCGCGAAGCAGGCCAGCGGCGACGACGAGGTCGAGCTGGCCGACGAGGACTTCCTGCTGGCGCTGGAGTACGGGATGCCGCCGGCGGGCGGCCTCGGCATCGGCGTGGAGCGGCTCGTGATGCTCGTCACCGGCGAACAGTCGATCCGCGAGGTGATTCTCTTCCCCGCGCTGCGCGAGCGCGGTGGATGATGCGGCTGCTGCGCGAGGACGTGCACGTGCACGCGGCGGCGGACGCCGTGTACACGCTCGTGCGCGAGCCGGAGCATCGCGCGCGCTGGTTCGGCCCCGCGGTGGCGGAGCTCGCGCAGGCCGGCGACGCGCTCGTGTTCCGGCTGCCGCTGCCGCTGCGCAGCGAGCGTGCGCAGCTCGTGCTGGCGGCGGACGAGGCGCCACGGCTGCTGACGTACGCAGCGAACGGGGTACCCACGGCGGTGGGCGCCGTCACGTGGGTGCTGCGCGCGGAGGGCCCCGCCGAGGTGCACGTGAGCATGGAAGCCGGCTACACGCCTGCCAGCGGCCCGCTCGGCTGGCTGCTGGAGGAGGTGCTGCACCGGCCGCACCGGCGACAGGCGCTGCGTGACTCGCTGTGGCGGCTCAAGCTGATCGCCGAGGGTGCGCGCTGAGCCGGCCCGCGCGCGAACCGCCACTCCGCGAACCACCGTTTCGTGAACCGATCGCGGCCGTGATCGTCGACCTCGACGGCGTGCTCGTCGACGCGGAGCCGGTGCACCGCGCCGCGTCGCGCCGGCTCGTTGCGCCGCACGTGCTCACGGACGCGGAGTACGCGGCGTTCATCGGCGCGTCGATCGGTGCGTTCGCCGTGTGGCTGCGCGAGCGCTACGCGCTGAGCGAGCCGCCCGAGGCGATCGCGGCGCGCTACGACACGCTCGTCAGCGCCGAACTGGAATCGCAACGGCTGCCTGCGTTCGACGGCGCGCACGCGCTGCTGGCGGCCCTGCGCGCGCGCGGCCTGCCGCTCGCGGTGGCGTCGCAGTCGCTGCCGCGATGGGTCGAGCTGACGCTCGCGAGCGCGGGCCTCGCGGCCGCGTTCGACGTGGTGGTGGCCGCAGACGCCGTAGCGCGCGCGAAGCCCGCGCCCGACATCTACGTGCACGCGGCGGCGCTGCTCGGCGTGCCGGCGGCCCGCTGTCTCGCCATCGAGGACTCGATCCCGGGTGTCGCCGCGGCGGTGGCGGCAGGCATGGCGGTCGTACAGTCGCAGCAGGCGAGCACGGCGGTCGAGCGGCAGCCGGGCGTGTTCGCGATGATCGCGTCGCTGCGCGCGTTCGACCTCGGCTGGCTGGACGGCGCGGCGCGCGTTGCCCGGCCTCGGCGCTGCTGCTAGGCTCCGGCCTGCGCGCGGGGCGCAGGGGGCGCGGTGGAGCGACACTTCACGGTGAGCGGCTTCGTGAGCCGGGATGGTCGCACGGCGCTGCACTGGCACCGGCTCGGCCTCTGGCTGCCGGCGGGCGGGCACATCGAGCCGGACGAGGACCCCATCGAAGCCGTGCTGCGCGAGGTGCGCGAGGAGACCGGCCTCGACGTGGAGGTGCTGCCGACGGGGAGCGCGGTCGCGTTGCCTGCGCTGCCGCGCCAGCTGCCGCCGCCGGTGACGATTGGCGTGTACGACATCGCCGACGTGACGCCGCACCAGCACATCGACTTCGTGTACTTCACGCGTCCGCTTGGCACGGGCACGGCTGAGCTGCCGGACGACGAGCTCGGCTGGCGCTGGGTGAGCGAAGCGGAGCTCGCGGCGGCGGCGCCTCTGCCGCGCCCGGACGGCACCGGTACGACGGTGGTGCCGGACGACGTGCGCCGGCTCGGCCTCGCGGCGATCGCTGCCGCGCGCGCCGCGCCGCTCCTGTCACGCGCGCCGGCTGCCGGGGCGCGCTGATGCTGCCGCCGCAGGTGATCCGGGAGCAGCCGGAGCGCATCCGCGCGCTGGCGAAGCTGCGCCGGATGGAGCTGCCGCTGGACGCTGTGCTCGCGCTCGACACCGAGCATCGCGCGCTACTGGTCGAGGTCGAACGGCTGCGCGCCGAGCGCAATGTCGCGAGCAAGGCGATCGGCGCGGTGCGCGACGCCGACGAGCGCGCGCGGCGCATCGCCGAGCAGCGCGAAGCGGGCACGCAGCTCGACCAGCTCGAGGCGCAGCTGCGCCAGACGCAATCGATCCTCGATCGCCAGCTGCTCGAGCTGCCGAACCTGCTCGACGCGCGCGTCCCGGAGGGTGGCGAGGACGACGCCGTCGTGGTGCTGGAGGGCGACGGCGCGACGGGCATCGAGCGTCGCGTCGACCCGCCGCGCCGCGCCGCCGACGATGCGCCGCCGGACGTGCCCGCGAGCGCGCCGCACTGGGAGATCGGCGAGCGCCTCGGCATCATCGACTTCGAGCGCGGCGCGAAGATCGCGGGCTCGCGCTTCTATCTGCTGCACGGCGACGGCGCGCGGCTGCAGCGTGCGCTGATCACGTGGATGCTCGACGTGCACCGCGAGCAGGGCTACGACGAGGTGTACGTACCCTTCGTCGTCAAGGGCGAGATGCTCGTCGGCACCGCGCAGCTCCCGAAGTACGCCGACACGATGTACCACGACGTGGAGGACGACCTCTGGCTGGTGCCGACCGCCGAGGTGCCCGTCACGAACATGTACCGCGACGAGATCATCGCCGCGGCCGCGCTGCCGCTGCGCCATGTCGCGTACACGCCGTGCTTCCGCCGCGAGCGCATGAGCGCGGGCCGCGATGTGCGCGGCATCAAGCGTGGCCACCAGTTCGACAAGGTGGAGATGGTGCAGTTCGTGGAGGAAGGTGCGTCGTGGGACGCGCTGGAGGCGCTGCTGGAGGACGCGCTGGCGATCGTGCGCGGGCTCGGCTTCCGCTATCGCGTGCTGCGGCTCGCGTCCGCCGACGTCACGTTCGCGTCGGCGATGACGTACGACATCGAGGTGTGGGCGCCGGGCTCCGGCGAGTGGCTCGAGGTGTCGTCGTGCTCGAACTACCTGGACTTCCAGGCGCGCCGCGCGAACTTGCGCTACCGCGATGGTGACGGCCGCATGCGGCTGCTGCACACGCTCAACGGCTCCGGCCTCGCGCTGCCGCGCACGCTGGCGACGCTGCTGGAGCAGTATGCGCGCGACGATGGGTCGGTGGAGGTGCCGGCGGTGCTGCGCCCGTACCTCGGCGGGTCACTCGCCGTGACCGGCAGCTCCAGCGTGCGTTGACGCGCCGCCGGGGCGGACCGCATTGGACTCGATGTGGCCGCGCGGGTCGATGAGGCGCGCGCGCTCGTCACCCGCTCGGCATGAGGAGGGGCGGCGGCCCTTACAGGCGCCGTGCGATCTGGCCGAGCTGGTCGCGCCAGCCGTGCAGCTTGCCGAGCCACTCGCGATGCTCCGCCGTGGCCGCGCGTGCGAAGCGACGCTCCCGCGCGGGCGCGCGCGAGAAGCGCTCGGCGGCCTGCGAGGAGACGCGCCCGCGCAGCAGCAGGTACGTGCCGTCGTACCAGCTCTGCACGCGGTTGCGCCATAAGCGCACCTCGTCCGCGCCCTCGAGCTGCATGCTGGCGAGCTGCGCGCTCTCATGGAGCCGGCTGGACAGCGCCTCGCGCGCGGCGCGCCGGGCCGCCTGCGACTGGATGTGCGCGAGCACGACCGCACCGTCCTCCGCTTCGCCGTCGTCGCTGCCGGCCGGCTGCAACACCGCGATCAGCGCGCCGGTGGAGCCGATGCCCAGCGCGAGCAGCACGGAGACGAACACGCCGCGGAACGCGAGGTCGCGCACGCCGGGCAGATCGCGGCCGGCCGCGTCGAGATAGATGACGGCCATCAGGCACATCGCGGCCGCGATCAGGCACGCCAGTACGGCCGTCCACATGACTCCGAGTCTAGCGCGGGCCGTCCCTACGCTGTCCGGCTACGCCTCGCCGTTCAGTGGCCGCTCGAGTGGCCGCTCGAGTAGCGCAGGGGGCCGGGCAGCTGTGCGTCCGGCGCGCCGACGAGCGCCCCGATCGCCGCGAGCTCCCCGGCGTGCACGAACGCGTGCGCGCACCCTCGCGCAACGAGCGCGCCGACCGTCTGCCCGTCGCGCCACGGCGCCGGGCGGTCGAGCGTGTCGGCGTCGACGGCGTCGATGTAGCGGCGTGCGCTCGCGATCGCGCGGTCGAGCGCGGCGCGGGCGTCGACGAAGCGCGGCGCGGACGGCGCTGCGCCGCTCGCGAAGGCGGCGGCGTGCTCGGCGAGCCAGGCATCGGGCGGCAGTTGTTGCGCGCCGGCGTTCCACCACGCGTCGATCTGCGCGGCGAGGTGCGCGACGATCCAGCCGCCCGAGTTCACGCGTCCGAGCGCCGGGCCGCGCGCGGGCGCGGGCAGCGCGTCGGCGACCGCGCAGCACGCCTCGAACGCGTCGAGCAGCAGCGCGACGATGGCGGGGCGCGGTTCGCTCACGCCGGCGCGCCGGCGTCGTGCAGCTGCGCGACGGCCTCGCGCGCGCCGGGGACGCGGTAGGCGAAGCCGTCCAGCAGTCCAAAGCAGCCGCTGATCATCATGTCGCCGTGGGGCGCCGCCGCGTGCGGGCGCAGGCCGCGCTCGGCGAGCACGGCGATGGCGCGCTCGCGGCGCGGGCCGGTCACCGCCAGCACCTCCGGGGCGAACCGGCCGCGCCGCGTGTACAGCCCTGTGTAGAGGGCGCCGTGGCCCATCGAATCGAACACCGCGTCGGTCTCGAGCGTGCCCGCGAGCAGCGCCTCGACGAAGTCCGCGAGGCGCTCGGGTGGCAGTTCGCCGGTGTGGTGCTCGAACAGCCCGACGACACGCGTGCCGTCGAGCAGGAAGCAGAGCACGTGCATGTTGCCGACGTTCAGGACGCAGCGGCGGCGGGTGCGCGCCACGACCGGGTCGTGCAGCGCGCCCAGTGCCGCCGCCGGGCCGTTGTCCATGAACACCGCGGGCACGCCGCCGGGCGCGGTGGCGAGCGCGGCGCGCGCGCGCGTCAGCTCTGCGGGCAGCGTCTCGGCCGTGGCGGCGAAGGCGCGCGCATCGGGATCGGCGGCGAGCGTGCGCGCGAGGTAGTCGAAGCGGAAGCGCCGGTCCGAGACGCCGGGCGGCGCTGCGCCGTGATCGAAGACGCCGACCGCGATGCCGTCGTAGCGCGCGTCGAGGTCGAACGCGCCGAGCGCGGCCCCGATCGCGGCGAGGTCGATGTCGCCGAAGGTGACGCGCACGGCATCCAGGCGCGCGGCGGCGTCAGCCGCCGACGCGTCGCCGGTAAGCACGTGCACGCCGCTCGCGCGCACGCGATCGAGGTCGTCGTCGAAGGTCAGCGCGGCCGAGGGGGTGGCGTGCGCGGGGAGGCCGGCGCGCAGGTGATCCTCGATCGCCCACCAGCAGGGGCCGCCGCCCGCGATCGTCCCGTCGATGACGAGCGCGCGACCGGCGGCGGTGGCGCGGCGGATGCGCGCCGCCGCGATGGTCGTCGGCGACGGCACGACGAGCTTCGGGGAGTTCTCCACCGGCCCGCCCGCGTCGAAGAGCAGGATGTCCTGCGTGCCCGTGCCGACGTCGATCGCGAGGATGCGCACCGGACGCAGTGTACCGGCTGCCGCCGCTCAGTCCCTCAGTCACCGCGTCGAGGTCAGCCGGCCGCTGGCAGCCGGCCGATTAGCCCGCGCGCGGGTCGCCGTCGTCAGTGGCGCGAGGACAAGCAGTTGCGACCCTTGCCCGTCACGGCGAGTGACTCAGGCGGCGCGGCGGCGGTTGCGCGCGCGGATCACGGGCCCGGCCGGTGTGAGCAGCCGGAGGCGCTCCTCGCGGCCGCCGAAGGCGTCCGTGCGCCACTGGCCGATCAGCGCCGCTGCGGCCACGCCGACGAATACGCCAAGCACGAGTGCAAACAGCACGGCCCACCTCCGTCATGCGAACATTCGTACGCACGAGTGAAGATAGAACAGCCGTGCTATCACGTCAAGCCCTCGACGGAGGGTGAGGTTGGGTTTAGACCTCGGCGACGATCATGCCGCCGGGCTGGCGACGCCACGTGCGGATCCTGGCGTGGCGAATGCCGGCGGAGCGCGCGTAGTCCTTCGCGATCGCGCCGAGGCCGGACGGGACGTAGATGTACAACGGCGCCTCGCTGGTTTCGAGCGGGGCCCACACGCGTACGGCCTGCTCGCGCGTCACCGTCTCGCGCGTCTCGACCTGCGCGACCATCACGGGGTAGTTGCCGGGGTAGCGCACGACGAGGATGTCCGGGAACAGCTTCTCGCCGCCTCCGCCACCGAACTCTAGCGCGAGTGAGGGGGTGGGAAGGTTCACGTGCGTGCGGTAGTCCGGGTGCTGCGGGCTCGGGAACGCGAAGCGGTCGCCGGCGAGCGTGGCGACCGCCCGCTCCTGGTCGATGCGGCGCGACTCCTCGCTGCGGCCCCAGTTGGTGCGGCCCTCGCGCCAACTGGCGGAGGTGCGGCCGCTGCGCGCGGCGAACAGCCCGAGCGTGCGGAACTCCCCGCTCAGGAACAGCACCGCGAACAGCGTGGCGATCGGCAGCAGGACCACCACCGTCGCGCTAATTGGCACGCCGGCGATCTTGAGCCAGTTCGGCCCGGGCGCCATCCACATCAGCGCGAAGGCAACGCCCAACCCGATCGCGCCGACGAGGCCCGTGGGCGACGGCAGGCGGTACTGCGACACCACCACGCCCCCGAGGTGCGCGGCTGCCGTGGCGGGGACCTGCCGCGCGACGGCAGCCACGGCGGGCGTGGCGGCGGCGGCGCTGGCTGCGGCCGCGCTTGGGGCGGGGGGCGCTGCGGCTGCTGTCGCAGCCTCGGCGGGTGCGGTCGCGGCAGCGCTCGCTGCGGGCGTGGCCGTCGGGGCGGGAGCGGGCGCGCCGGCGCCGCCGCCGCCGGCGGCTTCCACCTGCGCGCGCGCGGCGGCCGGGTCGTCGTACCAGAGCGCGTTGATGAGCGTGAAGGCCGCCGACTCGGGCGGGACATCGGCGTCGGTAAAGATCGCGCTCACGGGGCACGCCGGCAGGCACGCACCGCAGTCGATGCACTCGGCGGGGTTGATGTAGAGGATGCGGTCCGCATCGCCGTCGAAATGGATGCAGTCGACCGGGCAGACCTCGACGCAGGACTGGTCCTTCGTGTCGATGCACGGCTGAGTGATGACGAACGTCATCCTGCGCTCCTCACGCCCGCGACTCTGCCATCGCGAGGATGCCATCACAAGCACGCTGTCGCGAGCACGCTCGCGCCCGCCCGGGACGGGCCTGCGTCGGCGATCCTAGCCGCAGCGCCCGCGGGCGTCTATCGAGCTCGCCCGCGGAGCGTCGGCGAGCGGGCGCCGCCCGCGATCAGCTGACCTGCTGCGCCTGGCCGGTGTCCGAGGCGCGCTGGATCGCGTCGAGCAGCTCGTGCCGCCGCACTGCCAGCGCGAAGTCCGGCTCCACCGCGCGGCGCATGCGGATGCCGTCGCCCATGCGCCGCAGCAGCTGCCCGACGTTCAGCGAGGGGCCGGTCAGCTCCATGGGCGCCCAGCGACTGCGCGAGCTCAGCGCCACGGGCGACAGCTCGCGGTCGCCGGCCTGCCCGCCGCGCAGCTCGAGCGCCGCGATCTGCGACATGCCGTCGGAGGTGATGCTCAGCACGCCCGCGGTGCCCTGCACCTCCAGCCGCAGCCCGCTGCCCACCGTCGGCACGCTGGTGACGGTGGCCGAGAGCGGCGCGCCGCTGGCGAGCGTGCCGGCGATCACCACGGTGTCCGGCGACGTCACCGCAATCGTCTCGCCTGTCTCCACGATCGTCGCGGTCGGCATGCGCGTCGCGACCACCGCGCTCACCCGCTCGAGCTCCCCGACGACCGACAGTACGCCGTCGAGCACGTGGCCTGTCGCGATGCTGAGCGTGGTCGCGCCCTTCGTTGCGTCGGCCGCCCAGGCGAACGCCTGCCCGCGCGCGCCGCCGCCGTGCAGCGTCTGGTGCAGCGACACGTGCAGCACGTCGCCGACGTAGCCCTCGTTGACGAGCTCGCGCATGCGCATGAACTCGGGCGCGACGCGCGCCTGCAGGCCCACCATGTTGCGCACGTTCTGCGTGGCGGCTAGCGCGGCGAGCTCGCGCGCCTCGGCGGTGTTCGCGCCCAGCGGCCATTCGGTGAAGACGGCCTTGCCGGCTTCCAGCGCGAGCTTGGTCAGCGCGAAGTGTGACGGGACGCGCACGCACACGATCACGAGGTCGATGTCAGGGTCGGCGCACAGCTCCTCGGCGCTCCCGTAGGCGCGTTCGATGCCGAAGCGCTCCGCCGTCTCACGCGCGGTCTCGATGCGCGTCGTGGCGACGGCGATCAGCTCATACTCCGTGATCGCCGCCAGCGCGGGCAGGTGCGCTCGCGTCCCCCAGCCGTACTGCACGTTCGCGCCGATGATTCCCACGCCCATCCGACCGTCACGCATCGCGATTCCTCCCCGCTCTCCGGCGCGCTGGCGCCGGGCCGCCGCCGATGCTACAACGGGGCTGCCCCGCCGCCCACCGCGGCTCCAGCCACCGCCGCGCTTACCCGCGCGCATGGCGCTCCCCCGGACGGCTTGCGAGAGGATCACACCATGCGCCGATCGAACTTCTGCTGAGGGCGGCCGCCGCGGCACTGATCGCCTTCGGGCTGCTGAGCAGCGCCTGCGGCGGTGACGACGAGAAGGACGACGCGGGCAAGACCGCTGCGACCGCGACCACCGCGTCGACGGGGCCGGTGTCTACGGCCGCGGCCACGCGCGCAGCCGGCTCCGGCACTGCCGCGGGTGGCGCGGGCTCCCCACTGGCGGCGGTGAACGACCAGTTCTCGAAGGTGAAGAGCTTCCGCGCCACGATCGCCATCGAGGCGGGCGGCCAGAAGCAGGAAGGCACGATCGAGTCGGTGCAGCCCGACAGGCTGCACGTCACCATTCTCGGCCTCGAGATCATCAGCATCGGTAAGGACAGCTGGATCAAGGCCGGCCCGACGTGGACCAAGCAGACCGGGACCGGCTTCGGCGCATTCCAGGCCCCCGACGTCGCCGGGACGATCAGCGGCCTCACCGGCCCCGGCGTCGTGGCGTCTGGCACCGATACCGTGAACGGCAAGCGCTGCGACGTGTTCAAGTCGCCCGCGGTGAACGGTGCGACCTCGGAGGCGTGCGTGGCCGACGGTCTGCCGCTGCGCGTGGTGACGGAGAGCGCGGCCGGCAAGACCACCGTGGTCTTCACGGACTACAACAAGGACATCAAGATCGAGGCCCCGAACTAGGTCACTCGGTCACTCGCCGTGACGGGCGGCTCCGGTGGCGCATTCGTTGGCGGCGTGCGCTTAGCGGCGACGACGTAGGCTGGGCAGCCGAGTCGGCGGCGGCTGACCTCGCGGGCGGGGCGCGTCGGCGCTAACGCTCGACGCTGGGCTGGCCGAGCGTCTGCAGGTAGTTCACGAGCGCCCAGATCTGCTCGTCGCGCAGCTCGCCCTGGAACGCGGGCATCGCCGTGCCCGCGACGCCGCGCGCGATGAACGTGAACAGCTGGCCCTCCAGGTGCAGTGGCACGTGCACGCTCAGGGCCGCGGGCGGCGGTGTGAGCGAGGCAGCGCGCGGGCCGTCGCCGCGGCCGGTCGCGCCGTGGCACTCGGCGCAGCGCGCTGCGAACAGCTCGCGTCCGTCGGCGATCGAGGCCGTGGAGAACGGCACGGGGTTGTTGCGCTGCGCGGCGGGCGCGTCCTCCTGCGCCTGCGCGCCGTAGAACAGCACGACGCCGGCCAGCGCGAGCGTGGCCCCCAGCGTGGTAGCGCGCGCACGCGCCGCGCGCCATCGCCACGCGAACGGCAGCACGGCCAGCACGGTGAGCCCGAGCGCCGCCACCACGCCGGCCCACAGCAGCCGCCCGCGGTCGGGGTCCGGGGCGATGCCGGCCGTGCTGCTGTCGGGGGCGCGCGCGGGTAGCGCGGCCTCCAGCCGCGTGTGCACGTCGAGCCCGTCCGGGCGCGTGGCTTCCACCGTGATCTGCCACACACCCGCGCTCGGCAGCTGCATCGCGTCCACGACGTAGCGGCCGTCGCCCAACGCGCGCGCCGTCTGCGGCGTGGCGGTCACGTCGGTGTCGGCCGGCTGCACACGCACGCGCACGTTGGTGGCGGCGCGGATCGGGCCGCTGCGTTCGTCGTCGAGCGCGACCGTCACGCGGTTCGCGCCCGCCGCCCCCGGTTGCAGCGCGGCGCGCGTGCGCACGCCGTCGGCGCGGTGCTCGACGACCAGCCCGCGCGCCAGCTCCTCGCGCGTCTGCACCTGGCGCGCCGGCTCGATGCTCGTGAGCAGGCCGGCGGCCGCGATCACCAGCACCACCAGCACGATCTCCGCCGCGACGCTCCGCCGCAGTGAGGCCGCCGCAGCGAGGTTGTGCCGCAGCCGCGGCCGCAGCCACCACAGGTTCACCGCGCCCAGCGCGAGCAGCAGCGCCGTCAGCCCGAGCTTCGCGAGCAGCACGACGCCGTACGGCGTGCTGAAGGCGCGCAGCGCCGTCACCTGCAGCCACGTCGCGTACGCGCCGCTGAGCGTGAGCGTCGCGACCGACAGCAGCGCGATCGTCGAGAAGCGCGGCACGAGCTCCGCGACATACGCGCGCTGGTCGTGCGCGGACAGCACGCGCGCGGCGGCGCGCAGCGCGAGCCACAGCGCGACGAGCCCGCCCGACCACGCGGCCGCGGCGGCGAGGTGCAGCGCGTCCGCGAGCGTGCCGGGCACCGCCAGCCCGCTCACGGCGGCGCCGTGGCTCGTCAGGCTGACGGTGAGCAGCGCGCCGGCGAGCGTTGCGCCCGTCATCCAGTGCAGCGAGCGAACGGCCGGATGGCGGTCCTCGAGCCATCCCGAGATCATGCTGAGCGCGCTGAAGGCCGCGAGCGCTGTGCTGCCGAGGGCCACGCGCCACACCCAGCGCCTGCCCCACGCCGAGTCGACGACTGTCTTGAGCTCCGTCAGCTGATCGGTGCCCGGCGCGAAGGTGGCGGACGCCGCGTGCACGACGAGCTGCGCGCCGGACGCGAGGAGGAACACGGCCGCGCCACCGACGACGATGCGGCCGAGCGGCTGCATCAGCGCCTCGCTCAGCCGCCGCGCGTCGCGCTCGCTGAGCGCGGCGAGCGCGGGAATGCCGGCGGCCGGACCGAACAGCAGCGCGCCGAGCGCGAGCACCCCGCCGAGCACGACGAGGAAGCGCACGAAGGGCTCGCCGCGCGAAGCGAGCAGCGGCGGCTCGAGCGCTCCCGGCGCGGCCAGCAGCGCGCCGCCCACCGCCACGTCGCCCACGCCGAACACGTACGAGCCCTGCAGCGCGTGGCCATCGACCTCTGAGACGTTGCGCCACGACACGGTGTACACGCCCGCCGCCAGGCCGCCGCGCAGCGTCACGGTCATGCGCGCGCCGTCGACGGTCAGGTCGTTGCGGTCGATGCGCTGGCGCGTCGCGTCGAAGACCTCGATCGCGGAGAGCGAGCGGGTGACGGGCTCGCTGAACCAGATGGTCACATCGGGCGGCGCGCTCGTGGTCGACGAGCCGGGAGCCGGTGTCGCGCGGTCGAACGCCGCGTGCGCCTGCACGGCGGGCGCGGGCAGCGCCAACGCGAGCATGAGCGCCAGGGCCGTGACGAGCGTGGCGCGCGCCGCGCTCGTCATCCGGCGACGCCCGACACGGGCGCGCAGCCAGGCCATCGCGGCGCCTACCGCCACCGCAGCGTGAGCGCGAGCGCGGGCCCGCCGGACAGCACCGCGACGGCGAGCGCGGCGATCGCGAGCAGGCGCGCCGTCGAGGCCGCGCTGTCGGCGTCGTCCGCCTGGTCGCGCGCCGCGCTCGCCAGCCCCTGCACCTCGCGCACTTGCGCCACGCGCTCGGGGAACTCGATCTCGCCCGCCCCTTCGACGCTATCGAAGTTCGCGCCGGACGTGAACTGCTCGTTCACCGTCGTGCCTTCGATCGTGCCGAAGAAGCGGAAGCGGTACTGGCCCGTCACCGTCGGCAGCAAGTCGGCGGTGTAGTGGCCGGGCTCGCGGAAGACGGTGCGCAGCGGCACAGTCTTCCGAGTGCCGGAACCCATGTGCGTGATCTCGACCTGCAGCGTCTTCTCGAGGCCCTCGACAGGTGTCGCGGGCGCGCCCGGGAGCTGCACGCGCAGGCTGACCCCGTTCATCTGGCCGACGTATACGGGCTCAACGAAGAACCCGACGACGAGCTCGTACTTGCCGACGGTGCGGCGCTCGTGTGCGCTCGCGACCGCCGGTACCAGGATCGACGCGCAGCCCACCAGCGCGAGTGCGCGCAGCACGTGACTCAGACGCATCAAGCATCGTCCCTTCTTCGACACCACGTGACGCGTGACGGCAGCTCATCCGCGCTGCGGTGGCGGCTCTCGAGTGCGGCGACGTGCGCGCGGGTGGCGGCGGCGGGCGGTGCGCCGAGCGCGGTCCACGCGCCCGCGGCTGGCAGCGTCGGGCCCGTCGCGCCGATGGCGTCGGCGGCCACGGACGCGCGGGCCGTGTGGCCGGGCGTGCAGCTCACGCTCTCCGCCTGCGGATGCGCGTGCGTGTGGACGGGACCGGTATCGCAGTGTGGCGCGGTCGCGGCGGCTGCGTTGGCGGCGGCGGGGTGCGTGTGTGCGCCGACAGGCGCCCACGCGGCGTGCCGGTGCTCCGGGGCGAACGCGGCGAGCTCGGCGCCGCTGGCCAGCAGCACCGCCTGCGCGAGCAGCGCGGCTGCGGCCGCGAGGGCAAGCGCCCGCGCGCCGGCCCCGCGCAGGCCGCGGTCGGACGGTGTGACGACCCAGCCTCGAGCCGCGCGCGCGCATCGGCGCTTCCGACCTTCGCGTCAAGTGTGGTCGCGGCCTGCGGGAGGGACAAGCTCGGCGCGCGGCGGGCGGGGGGAGCCGTCGTGGGGCGGTGGAGCCCCAACAGCGTCTCCACGTGCCCGGCCGACGAACGTTGCGCGATCCGACATGCAACGAACATGCCTCCTTAACAACGTGGCGCTCATCATGGCAGCGTCACGCCGTCGGGCAGCGCGATCATCTGCCTCGGGAGCCCCGCGGGGTGCGCCGACGTGCTGGCGGCGTTCGCTGCGGGCGCCGACGACTGTCTCGCGCAGCCGTTCTACCCGGCGGAGCTTGTCGCGCGTGTGCGGTCGCTCGCTCGCCGCTGCTCCGCGCGTGCGGAGCCGGACTTCGCAGGCGCGGGGCGCGTCGAGCGCGGGCTGGTGCTCGACGCGCCCCGCGCGGGCGGGCCTACGTGAACGGCGTCGACCTGCGCTGCACGCCGCTCGAGTTCGCGATCCTTGGGCACATGGCGGCGCTTCCGGGCCAGCCGCTGCCGCACGCGTTCCTGAACGCGCGGGTGTGGAACTACCCGAACCTCGCCGGCAACACACTGCTGAAAGGCCACATCAGCGCGCTTCGCCGCAAGCTGCGCGCGGCAGGGGCCGGCGGGATGCTGCGCACGGTGCACGGCGTAGGCTACAGCCTCAGCGCGTAGCGGGCGGGCACGACGCCGGTTTCACGCGCCGCGCCTCGGATGTGCTCGGCGCCGCGTGGTTCGAGCGCGGCGTTGGCTTACCATCTGGCGCGGGAGGGGTGCCGGAGCGGTTGAACGGAACGGTCTTGAACACCGTAGAGGCGCAAGCCCCCGTGGGTTCGAATCCCACCCCCTCCGCCA